>CAZORE010000032.1:0-27815 GCA_964581815.1 uncultured Streptosporangiaceae bacterium
CCACCGAGTTCCCCACCACCGAGTTCCCCACCGCCGGGCTCCGCACCACGGGGCTCCCCACCACAGGGTTCCCCACCACGGGCCCCGACGTCATCATGCACGGCGGCGAGCTGCTCGCCCATCCAGGCTCGGGCACCCAGGTGTCCGTGCGCAGCGCCGGGTTCGGATTCACCGTCCGGCGCACCATCTTCTCCGCCTACCTGCCGGCCGCGATCGCCACGGAGCACGACTTCGAGGTCGAGGTCATGAACCGGCGGTTCGCCGCGACCCGGCACGACCGGTCCCTCTACGACCCCAAGGGCGTCCGCGTCCGCTGCTGAGCAACCCTTGCCGAGCAGCGGCCAGCCGCAAGCTTCGCGGGCCCAGCCCGCACGTCACCCGCACCCGCAACCAGAACCAGAACCAGAACCAGAACCCAGTCGGAGGAACCCATGTCGGCCATACAACAAGAGCACCCGCACGCGAGAGACGACGCCGAGCTCGCCGAGCACGGCTACCGGCAGCGGCTGAACCGCAGCCTGGGCAGCTTCAGCTCGTTCGCGGCCGCCTTCAGCTACATCTCCATCCTGACCGGCATGTTCCAGCTCTTCGGGTTCGGTTACGGGTTCGGCGGGCCGATCCTGTTCTGGGCGTGGCTGATCGTCTTCGGCGGTCAGTTCTGCGTGGCGCTCGTCTTCGCCGAGCTCAGCGCGCGTTACCCGATCGCCGGCTCGGTCTACCAGTGGTCGAAGAAGGTCAGCAACCCGACGGGGGCCTGGTTCGCCGGCTGGGCCATGCTGGCCGGCTCGGTGGTCACGGTGTCCGCCGTGGCGATCGCCGAGCAGATCGTGCTGCCGCAGATCTGGTCCGGCTTCACCGTCTTCAGCAACACGACGCAGAACGCGATCTTCCTCGGCTGCTGCACCATCGTGCTCACCACGATCATCAACGTGCTCGGCGTGCGGGTGATGGCGTTCATCAACAACATCGGGGTCGCCGCGGAGCTCATCGGGGTCGCGCTGATCATCGTGCTGCTGCTCTTCCACGTCCACCGCTCGCCCGCGGTGATCTTCACCGCCCAGGGCGCGGGGCCCGGCCTGCCCGGCTGGTCCGCGCTCGGCTACCTGGCCCCGCTGCTCCTGTGCGCCATCATGCCCGCCTACGTCATGTACGGCTTCGACACCGCCGGCTCGCTCGCCGAGGAGACCAGGGACCCGCGCAAGACCACCCCGCGCGGCGTGCTGCGCGCGCTCGGCGCGGCCGGCACGGCCGGCGCGCTGCTGCTGCTGATGGCGCTGCTCGCCGCGAAGTCGATCGCCCCCGCCACGCTCGGCGTCGGCGGCCTGCCGTCGGTCCTCGAGGACGCGCTCGGTTCCGGGGTCGGCAAGGTGCTGCTCGCGGACGTGGCGTTCGCGATCTTCATCTGCTGCCTCGCGATCCAGGCCGCGTCCATCCGGCTCACCTTCTCCATGGCCCGCGACCACGCCCTGCCGTTCGGCGACCACCTGTCGCACGTCTCCGAGCAGCGGAAGTCGCCCGCGCTGCCGGCCATCGTCGTCGGCGTGATCGCGATCGCGATCCTTGTCGTCAACCTCGGCAACGCGCAGATCTTCCTCGTCGTGACGAGCGTGGCGATCGTGATCGTCTACACCGCCTACCTGCTCGTCACCGTCCCGACGCTGCGGCAGCGGCGGCGCCACGGCTGGCCCGCGGACCAGGGCAGCACCGGATGGTTCTTCCTCGGCCGCCGACGCGGGCTCGTCATCAACGGCATCGCCATCGGCTACGGCGCGTTCATGGCGCTGAACCTGATCTGGCCGCGCTCGGCGATCTACGGCAGCGGCGGCTACGCCTGGGGCGGTGTCATCTTCGTCGCCGCGCTCGGGCTCGTCGGCGCGGGCTACTACCTCTGGCGCCAGCACGGCAGGCAGCATGAAGTGGCAGACGAGCACCGCGCCGTGCCGCTGGCCGGCGTGGCGACAACGGAAGCTGGTGACATAACCGGCGACTAGGCGAATAGGAACATCATCGGTGACCAGTGCACTCCCCACCCAGGCGCGCGCCGTCATCATCGGCGGCGGCGTCATCGGGACCAGCGTGGCCTACCACCTGGCCAAGCTCGGCTGGACCGACCTGGTCCTGATCGAGCAGGGCCAGCTGTCCTGCGGCACCACCTGGCACGCGGCCGGGCTGGTGGGCCAGCTGCGGGCGAATCAGGGTGGCACGCGCCTCGTTCAGTACTCCACTGAGCTCTACAGCGAGCTGGAGCGGGAAACCGGGCTGGCGACCGGGTTCAAGCGGTGCGGCGGGGTCACGGTGGCGCGGACGCAGGCGCGGATGACGCAGCTGCGGCGCACCGCCGCCACCGCGGCGGCGTTCGGCCTGGAGTGCGAGCTGCTCACCCCCGCGCAGGCGGCCGCCCGTTACCCGGTCATGCGGACCGACGACCTCGCGGGGGCGATCTGGCTGCCCGGTGACGGCAAGGCCAACCCGGTCGACCTCACCGCGTCCCTGGCCCGGGGCGCGCGGCAGCGCGGCGCGAAGATCTTCGAGCGGACCCGTGTCCTCGGCGTCACCGTCGCCGAGGGCCGGGTCACCGGCGTCCGCACGGACGCGGGCGACATCGCGGCGGAGGTCGTGGTCAACTGCGCCGGGCAGTGGGCCAAGCAGGTGGGCGCGCTCGCCGGGGTCAACGTGCCGCTGCACTCCGCGGAGCACTTCTACGTGGTGACCGACCCGATCGACGGCGTGCACCCCGACCTGCCCGTCCTGCGCGACCCCGACGGCTACACCTACTTCAAGGAGGAGGTGGGCGGCCTCGTGGTCGGCGGCTTCGAGCCCGAGGCCAAGCCCTGGGTCGCGCCGGACCGGATTCCCTACCCCTTCGAGTTCCAGCTGCTCGGCGAGGACTGGGAGCACTTCTCCGTGCTGATGGAGAGCGCGCTGCTGCGCATCCCGGCGCTGTCGGAGACGGGCATCCGCAAGTTCTACAACGGCCCAGAGAGCTTCACGCCGGACAACCAGTTCATCCTGGGCGAGGCCCCTGAGGTGCGCAACTTCTTCGTCGGGGCGGGCTTCAACTCGGTCGGCATCGCCACCGCGGGCGGAGCGGGCCGGGCGCTGGCCGAGTGGATTACCGGCGGCGGGCCTTCCCTGGACCTCACCGCCGTGGACATCAGGCGGTTCGCCCCGTTCAACGGGAACAACCAGTGGCTGCACGACCGGGTGGCGGAGGTGCTCGGCCTGCACTACGAGATCCCCTGGCCGAACCGCGAGATGCGGACGGCCCGGCCGTTCCGCCGCTCGCCGGTCTACCACCTGCTGCGCGCGGCGAACGCGAACTTCGGCAGCCGGATGGGCTGGGAGCGGGCCAACTTCTTCGCCTTGCCGGGGCAGTCCGCCGAGATCGAGTACTCCTGGGGCAAGCAGAACTGGCTGCCCGCGTCCGCGGCGGAGCAGCGCGCTACCCGGTCGGCGGTGGCGGTATTCGACCAGACCTCGTTCTCCAAGTTCCTGCTGACCGGCCCGGACGCGATGAGCGTGCTGCAGTGGCTGTGCACCGCCGACGCCGCGGTGCCGCCGGGCAAGACCGTCTACACCGGCATGCTCAACGAGCGCGGCACCTACGAGTCCGACGTCACGCTCACCCGGCTGGCCCACGACGAGTACCTCATCGTGAGCAGCGCCGCGACGACGGTGCGGGACGCCGATCACATCCGCCGCCGCGTCCGCCCGGGCCAGCGCGCGGTGCTCACCGACGTCACGTCGCAGTACGCGGTCTTCGGTGTGATGGGGCCGCGCTCGCGCGCGCTGCTGTCCAGGCTCAGCCGGACGGATCTACGCAGCGAGGCGTTCCCCTTCGGCACCAGCCAGCTGATCGACCTCGGGTACTCGACCGTCCGGGCGACGCGGATCACCTACGTCGGGGAGCTCGGCTGGGAGCTCTACGTGCCCGCCGAGTTCGCGGTCGGGGTGTACGAGGACCTGATGCGCCTGGGTGCCGACCTCGGCGTGCTCAACGCTGGGTACTACGCGATCGAGTCCCTGCGGCTGGAGAAGGGCTACCGGGCATTCGGCCGCGAGCTGACCCCGGACTACAACCCGGTCGAGGCCGGGCTGCTGTTCACCTGCAAGCTGCGCACCGGCATCCCCTTCCTCGGCCGCGAGGCGGTCGAGAAGGCGCTGGCCGCGGGTCCGCGGAACCGGCTGGTCTCGTTCACCGTCGCCAGCCCCGAGCCGATGCTGTGGGGCGGCGAGCTGGTGCTGCGCGACGGAGTGGCGGCCGGGCAGGTGACGTCGGCCGCGTGGGGAGCGACCCTCGGCCGTTGCGCCGGGCTGGCGTACCTCTGGGACCCCGACGGCGGGCCGATCGACGCGCGGTGGATCGGGGAGGGGTCCTACCAGGTCAACGTGGGCGGCGACGTGTACCCGGTGGCGGTCACCGTGAACGCGCCCTACGACCCGGAGGGGCGCAAGGTCCGGGCCTGAGTCACTCCTCGGCGGGGCTGGCCGCCGTGGAATCACCGGGTGGCAGTTCGGGGGTCGCGAGCTGTGCCTTCAGCGCGGCCAGCTGGCTGTCCACGTCGGCGGCCCGCGCGGCCTCATCGAGTTCTTCCTGGATGTCGGCCGTGTGGCCGCCCACGTCCTCGAGCACGCCGGACTGCAGGAGCTCGTCCGTGGCGCCGGCCCTGGCCTGCATGGTGGCGATCTTCTCCTGCGCCCGCAGCAGCGCGTCGCCCGTCCCGCCGTAATCGCCCGCCTGGGCGACGGCGTAGTCGGCCTTCATGACTTCCTTCTGATTGCGGAAGTGGCTGACCTGCTGCTGCAACTGGGCGAGCTTCTGCTGGAGCTGCTGTTCCTGCTCGGCCAGTTCCTGGTGCTGCGCCTCCATCCCGTCGACCTGCTGCTGGGCGGCGGCCTGGCGGGACAGCGCCTCCCTGGCCAGGTCTTCCCTGCCCTGTCCGAGCGCGGCCTTGGCCTGGTCCCCCAGGTGGGCGATCGTCTGCCGCAGCTGCGGTTCCTGAAGCTCGAGTCGCTTGCGCTCGGCGGCGATCTCGACCAGTGCCTGGCGGACCCGGGTGATGTATTCGAGCATCTGCGCGTAGGAGTAGTCGAGCGTCTCGTTCGGGTTCTCGACGGAGTCAAGCGCCTTGTTGGCCTTGGCCGCGAGGATGTCGTGGGCTCGGGAGAAAAGACTCATGACGGCCTGCTCCTTGCTCTGGGTGTACCGCCCGGCCATGGGTTAACGCCTGGCTTTGGGTTACCGCCCGGCTACCGGTTACCGCCAGCGTGGCCTGCCCGACTGACGACTAGTATCCGCCCTGCCACCCGGCCAGGGTAGGCCGGCCTACGCGGAGGGCGGCCGTGAGTAGCCTGTGATCGTGACGGACGAGAACACCCCGGCGGGTATCGACAAGACCCGGCCAAGCATCGCCCGCGTCTATGACTACTGGCTCGGCGGCAAGGACAACTTCGAATCCGACCGGGAGATGGGCTCGCGGATGGCCGAGGTGAATCCCGCGCTACCGCAGCTGGTCCGGCACAACCGGGAGTTCATCTGCGCCGCGGTGGCCCGCGCCGCGGCGGCGGGCATCGGCCAGTTCCTCGACCTCGGGTCCGGGCTGCCCGCGCATCCGGCGGTGCACGAGGCGGCGCGGGCGGTCATCCCGGACGCCCGGGTGTGCTACGTCGACATCGACCCGGTGGCCGTGCTGCACGGCGAGGTGCTCCTCGCTCGCGGCGAGGGACTCGCCGCGGTGCGGGCCGACCTGACCGACCCGGAGACCGTGCTGGCGAACTCGCAGGTGCGCGCGGTGATCGACCTGTCCAGGCCGGTCGCCGTCATCCTGGCCGCGGTGGTGCATTTCCTGCCGCCCGACGCGGCCGCCGCGGTGTGCGCCGGGTACATGAGCCGGGCCGCCAGCGGCTCGTGGCTGATCGTGTCGTCGGGGCACTACGAGGACGAGGAACTCGGCCGCCGGGTACAGCAGGCCGGCACGTATGCCCGGTTCCACAACCACGACGCCGCGAACCTGGGGTCGATGCTCGGCGACCTGGAGCTTGTCGCGCCGGGAGTGTGCGAGGCGCGCAGCTGGGTGGCCGGGACGGGCGGCGAGCCGGCCGGGAGGCCCGTCTACGCGCTTGCCGCCGTGGGCGTCAAGTCCTGATCGTGACGCGCGAACCCGCGCAGCACTGGCCGGCGCGGGGCGGCGCCGTCAGTCATCGGTCCTCCGGGTACGGCTTCGCATGCCCTCGTTCGGTACCTCTCGTTCAGTACCTGATGCCGGGGAACTGGTCGCGGGCGCGCTCGAGCTGGCCGGCCCACTCGCGGGGCCAGCCGAAGGCGCGGGCGGCCTGGGCGCTCAGGTCGGCGCCCGCGGCGCCGCTGGTGAAGTGGATGTACTCGCCCCAGTTCATCCGGCGGGTGTACGTGCCGTCGGCGTCGCACGGGAAGTGCGCGGCGAGCTGGCGGTAGAACCGGTCCATGACCGCGGCCTGGCCGCAGTCCCGCCACAGCGGGTAGAACCAGTCGCGGAACCAGCGGGTGCCGCGGCGCGGGAAGTCGTCGCGGTTGCCGGTGAACTGGCGGTGGACGCGCTTGGCGTCGCGGTCCATGCCGAGCGCGGTGTAGACGTCGTAGATGTAGAACTCGGCCCACTTGCTGTCGCCCCAGACCTCGTAGGCGGGCGAACCGTGCCTGCCGTTGTTGGCGCTCTCGACGGTATGGCCGATCTCATGGGTGGGCAGTTCGGGGGCGAGGGGGTCGCTTTCCCGCCAGCCGCCGAGGCCGCAGTCGCTGACGTTGTGGTGGTCGTGGACGGGGCTGACGTAATAGCCGGCGTGGCCGCCGCCGTGGCGGCCGGCGTGGAAGATGGCGTAGATGCGCGGGTCGGGGCCGAACGCCTCGCCGTACGTCGCCTTGGAGTACCGCCAGACCGCGCCGATGTAGCCGGGCAGCCAGCGGGCCTCGTCGCGGCGGACGTCTTTGTCCAGGTAGATCGCGCAGTCGTCGTCGCTGTAGTACAGCTGGAGCAGCTGCCGGTGGTCGAACCAGTGCTCCTGCCAGGTCTGCGGCGGGCTGCCCGCCGGCCGCTCCCGTGTCGCTGCCATCGTGTCCTCCCGGTTGCCGCTCCGTCTACCGCCATCCTGGCCGGCTGGGCGGCCCCACATAACCGCTACGTGACCTCGACGATCTGGACATCGACGATGACGCCGTCCGCGACGTGCAGGACGCCGAGCGTGCCGTGCGGCTGGCGGCGGCGGTCGGTGGGCGAGCCGGGATTGAAGATCCGCAAGGGCCCGGCGGCCGCGTCGAGCGGGATATGCGAGTGACCGAACACGACCAGGTCCGCCTCGGGGAACCTGGCCCGCATCCGGGGCAGCCGCCCGGTGGCGGGGCCGCTGTCGTGGATCATCGCGACCCGCAGGCCCGCGAGCGTGAGCGCGGCCGTCTCGGCCGCGCCCCAGGCGGCGACGTCCGGGCCGTCGTTGTTGCCGACCACGGCGGTCACCGGGGCGTACTGCTCCAGCTCCGCGAGCACCGCCGCGGTGCACACGTCGCCGGCGTGCAGGATCTGGTCCGCGCCGCGCAACTGCGCGGCGACTGCGGGCGGGCAGGACTTCCACCGCCGCGGCGCGTGCGTGTCGGACAGCACGACGATCCGCATGACGCCGGGCCTACCTCAGCCTCCCACCCGAGAAAGGCGCAGGCCGAGGGAGGTGAACTGGTCGAACGGGCGGTGGTAGCCGCGCTCGATGTGGTGGACGCCGTGCAGCATCGACGGCCCGTCGGCCACGGACGCGGCGAGGACCGCGGAGAACCCGGCGCGGACGTCCGGCAGCTCGACCTCGGCGCCGCGCAGCTTGGACACGCCCCGGATGACCGCCGAGTGCATGGAGTTCCCGTCGTGGAAGCGGCAGGCGGCCCCGCCGAGGCAGGCCGCGAACACTTCGATCTCGCAGCCCATCTGCTGCAGCGCGGGCACGTACACCAGGCGGTTCTCGAATACCGTCTCGTGCAGCACCGACATGCCGTTGGCCTGCGTGAACAGCACCATCAGCGGCTGCTGCCAGTCGGTCATGAACCCCGGGTGGGTGTCGGTGTGGACCGCGGCGGGCTGCAGCCCGTCCGGTGCGGACGCGGTGATCCACTCGTCGGTGATGTCGAACTGGGTGCCCATCCGGGCCAGGGTGGTGATCGCGGTGACCAGCCGGTCCTGCGGGCAGCCGTGCACCCGTACCTCGCCGCCGGTGATAAGGCCGGCGACCAGGTAAGAGAAGGCCTCGAGACGGTCGCCGGCCAGCCGGGTGGAGGCGGCCTTGAGCCTGCGCACGCCCTCGATGACGATGCGCCGGTCGGGGCTGAGCTCGATCTGCGCGCCCATCCGCTGCAGGAACAGCGCGAGCTCGACGATCTCCGGCTCGGTGGCCGCGTTGCGCAGCACGGTCTTGCCCTCGGCGAGGACGGCGGAAAGCAGCACGGTCTCAGTCGCGCCGACGCTCGGGTAGGGCAGCGTGATCCGCGCGCCGTGCAGCCTGGTCGCCGTGGCGCTGATCCCGGCCGGCCCGTAGGTCACCTCCGCGCCCAGGGCTCGCAGCGCCTCAACGTGGAAGTTGACCGGCCGCTGCCCGATGGCGTCGCCGCCGACGAGCGGCACGAACGCCTCGCCGGTCAGGTGCAGCAGCGGGCCGAGCATCAGGATCGGGATCCGGTTGAGGCCGGTGAACGCGTCGGGTACGTGCGGCCGCACCTCGCCACCGGGGGCGATCGTGATCTCGCCGTCCTCCCGGCTGACGTGGAAGCCGGCCGATTCGAGCATCGCCGCGGTGATGTCCACGTCGCCCACGTGCGGCGCGTTCCTGATCACGCTGGGGCCGTCGCCCAGCATCGCGGCCACCATGTGCTTGGTCACGGCATTCTTGGAGCCGCGCACGGAGATGTCTCCGCGCAACGGCCCCGACGGCTCAACTGCCCACGTCTGCGTCTGCGTCACGCCGTTCACCTTATGCGCTGCCCGGAGCGCCGGGTTCCGGCTTAACGGAACGCAGAGGAACGCCACAGGTAGTCAGACCCCGATAGGATGCCAGACGGTCTTGACCTCGGTGAATGCGCGCAGCCTGGACAGGTCGGGGGCGGCGGACCAGTCCGTCGCGCGCGGCACGTAGACGCGCTTGACGGTTTCCGCCGCGGCCGCGCGCAGGTCGGCGCGGGCGGCCGGGGCGGCGCCGGTGAGGTCGAGCGCGTTCACGTCGCGGTGCGCGGCCAGCCAGGGCGCCAGCTCGGCGGTGAAGCCGCTGAGCAGGTTAAGCACGCCGCCGGGAACGTCGGAAGTGGCCAGCACCTCGGTCAGCGACACGGCGGGCAGCGGGCGGTCCTGCGAGGCGATGACAACGGCCGTGTTCCCGGTGGCGAGCACCGGGGCGACCACCGAGACCAGGCCGAGCAGGGAGGAGTCCTGCGGGGCGAGCACGCCGACGACGCCGGTCGGCTCCGGCAGCGAGAAGGTGAAGTACGGGCCGGCCACCGGATCGGTGGCCCCGGTGACCTGGGCGAACTTGTCGGTCCAGCCGGCGTAGTGCACCCAGCGGTCGATCGCGGCGTCGACGGCGGCGCGGGCCTTCGGCGCGGACAGCCCTTCGGCGGCGGCGACCTCGTCGGAGAACTGGGCGCGGCGTCCCTCAAGCAGCTCGGCGACGCGGTACAGCACCTGGCCGCGGTTGTACGCGGTCGCGCCCGACCAGCCGGGCAGGGCCGACCGCGCCGCGCGGACGGCGTCGCGGACGTCCTTGCGCGACGCCTGCGCCGCGTGCGCGAGCAGCTTCCCGCGCGATGAGGAGACCGGGTAGGACCGGCCGGACTCCGAGCGCGGGAACGCACCGCCGATGTAGAGCTTGTAGGTCTTGCGCACCTCCAGCCGCGAGGAGGTGGCGTGGTCGCCCGGGTGCTGCTCAGACATCGAGGTAGGCCTCCAAACCGTGCCGGCCGCCCTCACGGCCGAACCCGGACTCCTTGTAGCCGCCGAACGGCGCGGCCGGGTCGAACTTGTTGAACGTGTTGGCCCACACCACCCCGGCGCGCAACCGGGCGGCCATCGCCAGGATCCGCGAGCCCTTCTCCGTCCACACCCCCGCCGACAGCCCGTACGCGGTGTTGTTCGCCTTGAGCACGGCCTCGTCCGGGGTGCGGAACGTCAGCACCGACAACACCGGGCCGAAGATCTCCTCGCGGGCGATGCGGTGCGCCTGCGACACGCCGGTGAACACCGTCGGGGCGAACCAGTAGCCGCGGTCGGGCAGCTCGCACGGCGGCGACCAGCGGACCGCCCCCTCCTCGGTGCCTGACTCGGTGAGCTCGCGGACGCGGGCCAGCTGGGCCGCGGAGTTGATCGCGCCGACGTCGGTGTTCTTGTCGAGCGGATCCCCGACCCGCAGCGTGGTCAGCCGCCGCTTCAGCGAGTCGACTACCTCATCGGCGACCGACTCCTGCACGAGCAGCCGGGACCCGGCGCAGCAGACCTGGCCCTGGTTGAAGAAGATGCCGTTGACGATGCCCTCGACCGCCTGGTCGACCGGGGCGTCGTCGAAGACGATGTTCGCCGCCTTGCCGCCGAGCTCCAGGGTCAGCTTCACGTCGCGGGCGGCCAGCGCGCGCTGTATGCCCTTGCCGACCTCGGTCGAGCCGGTGAACGCGATCTTGTCGACCCCGTCGTGCTCGACGAGTCCCTGCCCGACCGACGGCCCGCCGGCCAGGACGTTGACCACGCCGGGCGGCAGGTCCGCCTCGGCGATGATCTCGGCGAGCACGAGCGCGGTCAGCGGCGTCGTCTCCGCGGGCTTCAGTACCACGGTGTTGCCGCAGGCCAGCGCCGGCGCGATCTTCCACGCCGCCATGAGCAGCGGGAAGTTCCACGGGATGATCTGCCCGGCGACGCCGAGCGGCCGCGGCGCCGGGCCGAAGCCGGCGTGCTCGAGCTTGTCCGCCCAGCCCGCGTAGTAGAAGAAGTGGGCGGCCGCCAGGGGGATGTCAACGTCACGCGACTCGCGGATCGGCTTGCCGTTGTCGAGCGACTCGAGCACCGCGAGCTCGCGGGCGCGCTCCTGGACCGCGCGGGCGATCCGGAACAGGTACTTGCCGCGCTCCGCGCCGGACAGCTTCGACCAGGGGCCGTCGTAGGCGCGCCGCGCGGCGCGGATCGCGTCGTCGACGTCCGCCGGCCCCGCCTCGGCGACCTCGGCGAGCGGTGTCTCGTCCGCGGGGTTGATCGTCTTGACGGGCTCGGCGCTGCCGTCACGGAACTCGCCGTTGACGAAGATCTGGTAGCTGGGCCGCAGCCGCGCGATCTCCCGCGACTCCGGCGCCGGCGCGTACTCGAATACCTTGCTCATGGCTCGCTCAGTCCACCGTCACGTAGTCGGGTCCGTCGTAGGCACCGGTCGCCAGCTTGTGCCGCTGCAGCAGCAGGTCGTTGAGCAGGCTCGAGGCGCCGAACCTGAACAACGCGGGCGTCAGCCACTCCTCACCGGCCACCTCGTTCACCATCACCAGGTACCGGACCGCCTCCTTCGCCGCCCGGATGCCGCCGGCCAGCTTCACGCCGCGGCGCTGGCCGGTGACCGCGGCGAAGTCCCTGACGGCCTCCAGCATCACCAGGGCGACCGGCGGCGTCGCGGCGGGCGACACCTTGCCGGTCGAGGTCTTGATGAAGTCACCGCCGGCGAGCAGCGCGAGCCATGAGGCGCGGCGCACGTTGTCCAGCGTCGCCAGCTCACCCGTCTCCAGGATGACCTTGAGGTGCGCGCCGCCGCATTCGGCCTTGGTCGCCACGATCTCGTCGAAGACCTGCTGGTACCGGCCGGCGAGGAACGCGCCCCGGTCGATCACCATGTCGACCTCGCCCGCGCCCGCCGCGACCGCGTCCCTGACGTCGTACAGCTTCGTGGCCAGGGACGAGCGCCCGGAGGGGAACGCGGTGGCCACCGAGGCCACCTGCACCGCCCCGCCGCGCAGCTCCGCCACGGCGGTGGCCACCAGGTCCGGGTAGACGCAGACGGCGGCCACCGGGGGCGCCCCGGCGTCCGGCCGCATCGCCTTGGCGCACAGCGAGCGCACCTTCCCCGGCGTGTCCGAGCCCTCGAGGGTGGTGAGGTCGACCATCGCGATGGACATGTCGATCGCCCACGCCTTGGCCGTCGTCTTGATGCTGCGCGTGGCGAGCCCCTGCGCGCGGGCCTCCGCGCCCACCTGGTCCACCCCCGGCAGCCCGTGCAGGAAGCGCCGCAGCGCCGCGTCGTCCCGCGTGACGTCCGCGAGGCCGGAGGAAGGAGTTTCAGTCAGCAATTCGGACTCCGTTGGCCGCTCCACGCACTGTCTTGCTGATCGTACCGCCACGTAGGGCCACGGCTCCCGGCTGGCCGGCCGCTGGTCAGGTCGTGAGGTAGACGGCGGCGACGTCGTCATCGGCGTGCCCGCCGGCGGCAGTGTCCCGCCAGCGCGGTAGCAGCGCGCCGGTGAGCGTGAGGGCGGTGCCGCTCGCCTGCGCGGCCTGCGCGGCGAGCTCGGCGTCCTTGAGCGCGTGCTTGAGTGCGAACGCCGGGCTGAAGTCTCCGGCCAGCATGCTGCGGGCCTTTTGCACCGCGTAGGGCGCGCCGAGCGGGTTCGACTGCAGCAAGTCCACGACCTCGGCCGGATCGAGGCCGAGCCGCCGGGCAAAGGACAGGGTTTCCGCGGTCATCTCGGTGAGGTCGGCGAGCCAGTTGTTGAGCACCAGCTTGGCCCGGGTGCCGTTGCCCGCCGGGCCCAGCCAGACGGTCGCGCGCCCGAGCACGCCGAACACCGGGGCCAAGGTGTCCCTGACCTGATCGGGGCCGCTGGCCAGGATGGCCAGCTGGCCCGCCCGGGCCGGGCCCTCGCTGCCGGAGACCGGGGCATCGACGAACACCACACCGTGCGCGGCGGCGAGGCCGGCGAGCCGGGTCGTCCACTCGACTCCGACGGTGCCCATCTGCACCCAGATCATCCCGGAGCCAGCGGCGAGCAAGCCGTCGGGACCAGTAGCGGCCTGTTCGGTGGCCGCGCCGTCGGCCAGCATCGTGATGACGATCGCGGCGCCCCGCGCGGCCCCAGCCGGGCTGGTCGCGACGACCGCGCCTTCGGCCGCGAGCGGCTCCGCGTGGGCGGCGGTGCGGTTCCATACCCGCACCTGGAAGCCGCCGCGGGCCAGGTTGGCGGCCATCGGGCCGCCCATCCGCCCGGTGCCGAGGAAGGCGACGGCCGGGGTGGCCGCCCCGTCGTCGCGGTCAGGCCGGGCAGCGGTCTCTGGCTGTGCCTGCGGCTGAGTGGTGTTCATGTCACGCCTCCGGTGATTGGCCTTTCCGACAAGCACAGCCTCGGCCGAGGGAGGGTGAGCGGGCGTCACACCGCCGGGTGATTGGCTGCGTCGGCGGCCTTCCCTGGTTGGCCAGGGGCCTCCTCAGGGCCGCCGCGGCGAGGGCGCGAGCAGCCCGAGGGCCCGGGCCTGTTCCACCGCCTCGTGGCGGCGGTGCGTGCCGAGCTTGTCGTACAGGTGGCGCATGTGGGTCTTGACCGTGTTCACCGACAGGTACATCTCGTCGGCGATCTCCGGTGCCGAGAGCTTGGTCGGCAGGTAGCGCAGCACCCGGGCCTCGGCGTGGCTGAGCGGCTCACGCAGGCGCCGCGGCGCCGGCGGCGGCTGCGAGCCCGGACGGTTTCCCGCCAGCACGTTCAGGATCTCGTCGAGCAGGCGGGCGTGGCTGGTGCCGAGCCGGCGATGGCGGTCGAGCAGATCGGGTGCCGGATCGTGCAGGAACGGGAACAGCAGGCTTTCCGGCTCGGCGCGGTCAAGTGCACCCTCCAGGGCTCGCCTGGCGGCACCCGCGTCGCCGAGCGTGTCGCAGGCGATCGCCTGGAGCAAACGCGCATGAACATCCCAGAGGTGGGCGTTGTTCAACGGAGCGGACCCGTCGATAACGGGCGCGAGCACGGCGGTCGCCGCTTTCGGGTCGTCCTGGGCAAGCCGCAGCGATGCCTCGGCGACGCGTATCTCTCCGCGTTCCCGCTCCGGCCTGTCCATGTCTGCCAGGGCCTGTTCGACGCGGCGCGTTTCCCCGATGCGCGCGAGCGTCTGGAGCAGGTACGAGCGATTCCGGGGGGCGAGCGTGTGCGGCGTGACGAGCGATTCCGATAGCCGCTGCGCCGTCTGGAAGGCGCGCAGGGCGGCGTCGTGACGACCGCACATGGCCTCGAGCATGCCGCGGCCGGCCTGGAGCCGTACCCCGGCCGCCGGCTCGACCTCGGTCCTGACGGTGCGCTCGGCCCGGCCGAGTGCCCGTTCCGCGTCCTCGATCCGTCCCTGGGTGACCATCGCCACGCCGAGGGCTAGGTAGGCGACGCCGACGACCGGCTCTTCTGACCAGCCGTGCTGCCCGGCCAGCTCGATCGCCGCGACGGCGCGCTCCGCTCCCTGCGTGAAGGACCGCCAGCTCATCAGCTGCGCCGAGTACGCAAGGCCGGTGACCTCCAGATAGGGCCGGCCGATCTCGCGCGCCAGGGCGATACCGTCCTCGAGATGCCGGTCCGCCTCGTCGAAGCGAGATGTCGATGTCCAGAGCTCGGCGATGCCGAGGTCGATGAGCGCCAGGGCCCGCAGGTCCACGCCCAGCCCGGACTGACCCGATTCGATAGCCATGGCGGGAGTCAGCAGCCGGTGTGCCTCCTCGGCCACGGCCGTGAGGTCTCCGCGCTTGCGGGCCAGGTGCATGCGCACCACGGCGTGGGCCGCCTGCGCGCGGCCGCGGCGGCCGGCGGGCACCGACTCAAGTGCCCGGGCGGAGAGCGCCAGGTACCGTTCGGCTTCTTCCAGCGAGCCCCTGGTCAGCTGATTCCCCGCCACCTGGGCCGCCAGTTCCGCGTCGGCGGCGACCACGCCGGCCGGGAAGCGGCTGAGGAACTCATGCGCGGTACCGCCGAGCCCGGCCAGGCCAAGGCCGACCCAGTGGTCCGACAGGAGGCGGGCGGCCAGGTCCCAGTTCTGCGCGGCCTGGGCGTGGCGGACGGCCTCGACCGGGTACCCGTGCTCCGCGTACCAGCCGGCGGCGGCATCGTGCAGCGCCGGCAGCTCGCCCGGCTCGCTCCCTCGCAGTTCGAGTTGCAGCAGGTCGGCGAACAGCTGGTGGTAACGGAACCAGGACCGCCGCGCGTCCAGCGAGACGACGAACGCGCCCGCCTCCTCAAGCTGCTGCAAGACCCGCTCGCCGCCTGGATCCCCGGTCAGCAGGTCGGCCAGCTCGCCGTTGACCCGGTCCAGGAGGGACGTCCGCAGCAACAGCCGCCTCGCGGGCGCTGGCTGCCGTTCCAGGACCTCGGCCAGCAGGTACTCGGCGACCGTGCGCTCGCTGCCGCCGAACTCGGCGGCGAAACGTTCCGGATCGGGGTGCCCGGCCAGCGACAGCGCGGCCAGCCGCAGGCCCGCCGCCCAGCCCTCCGTCCGGTCGTACAGCAACCTCGCGGCGGAATCGGACAACGGCACCGCGGCCCCCGCCGCGTCAAGCAGCGCCCGGGCCTCCGGCCAGGTGAACCGCAGGTCGGCCACGCGGATCTCGGTGAGCTCGCCGGCCAGGCGCAGCCGGTGCAGCCCGAGCCGCAGGTCGTGCCGGGTGACCAGGACGAACCGCAGCGCGGGCGGCGCCCGCATGATCAGCAGCTCCAGCTGGCGCAGTGCCTGCGCCGAGCTCAGCTCGTGCACGTCGTCGATCACCAGCCAGACCCGGTCCTCCAGCGCGGCGAGGTCTTCGAGCAGCCGTTCTACCACCGTCCAGCCGTCCAGGTCAGGCGCCGCCGTCAGCGCGCGGACCAGGGCGGAGCCGGCGGCCGTGGCCCGCAGCGCGCCGGTCACCGAGATCCAGAACCGCTGCGGGTCGCACTCGCCGGGCACCGTCACCCAGGCGGCGCGCCCGGTAAGGCCCGACTGGGCGATCCAGGAGCGGAGCAGGACGGTCTTGCCGCTCCCCGGCGGCGCCGCCACCTGCGCGACCCGCTGCGCCTGGGTCAGCCGCTGCAGCAGCCCCGGACGCGAGACCACTCCGTCCCGGACGACCGGAGCACCAGGGATGCCCGGGGCGGCCGGAGCGGCGGCAGCCCCTGATCGGGCGGCAGGCTCCACGGCGACCCTCCTCGGCAGGCACCGTTCCTAACAGTACGTCGTCCGCGGCCCCGCCGCCGAGCCGCGGCGCGGATCACCCCCTGGTGTGACGCCGGCTCACCCGGCCGGCCGCGAGGCTCCTGCTTATCCCGCCCGCACGAGAAAGGAACCGGACATGACGACCATGCAAGCTCCCGGCCAGCGGCCAGGCCCGACCCGTACCAGCCGGCGAGGCCAGCCGCCCGCCGGACGCCGGGGTTCGGCGGTCCCCCGGCGTACCGCGTTCTGGCTGGTGGCGCTTGTGCTAACTAGCACCATGCTCGGCACCACCTTGCCGACCCCGCTGTACGTCATCTACCAGAGCCGGTGGCATTTCTCCGCGGCCATGGTGACGGTGACGTTCGCGGTCTACGCCGCGGCGGTGATCGCGACCTTGCTCCTTGCCGGGCGGTCCTCCGACCAGGCCGGGCGTCGGCCGGTGCTGGCCGCGGCCCTTGGGGCCAGCGCGCTGAGCACGGTCGTGTTCATCCTGGCTCCCAGTGTGGCGGCGCTCATCGCCGCCCGGGTCGTGTCCGGGCTGTCGGCGGGCCTGATGACCGGCACCGCCACGGCCACGCTCACCGAACTGGTCCCCGCCTCGGCCCGCCGCCGGGCGTCACTGGTGGCCACGGCGGCCAACATGGCCGGCCTTGGCCTCGGCCCGCTGGCCGCCGGGCTGCTCGCCCAGTACGCGCCGGACCCCACGACGCTCGTTTTCGAGGCATATCTGGCCGTGCTGGCCGTGGCGGGCCTGATCCTGCTGCTGGTCCCGGAGACGGTGCCCCACCGCACGCGGCCCGCCCTGCGCTTCGCCGGGCTGGGCATCCCGGAGCGGGGCCGGGGTGAGTTCATCGCCGCCGGCGTGGCCGCCTTTGCGGCCTTCGCCCTGCTTGGGCTGTTCAGTTCGCTGGTGCCCGGCTTCATCGCCGGCCAGCTGCACCAGGGCAGCCATGCCGTCCAGGGAGCGGTCGTGTTCCTGCTACTCGCGGTCGGGGCGGTCACCCAGGTCGCGGCGTCGCGATTGCGCAGCCGTCGGCTGATCGTGGCCGGCCTAGTCTTGTTCCTGGCCGCGCTCGCTCTGATCGTCGCTGCCCTCGCCGAGTCCGCGATGACCCTGTTCCTGGCCGGCACGGTAACTGGCGGGGTGGCCGTCGGCGCCATCTTCCTCGGCAGCCTGGCCACCGCCAACCGGCTGGCCCCCGCCGAACGGCGCGGTCAGGTCATCTCCGCCTTCTTCGTGGCGTGCTACGCCGGCCTGATCATTCCCGTGGTCGGCGTGGGCGTGCTCGCCGGGTTCACCGGGACGTTCCGGGCCGTCGTGACCTTCTCGGTCCTGCTCACGGCCTTGAGCCTGTTCTCGGTCGCCCGCATCGCCGCGGTCCGTGATGCCCGATGAGGTACCAGGTCCGCGTCCGGGGGCGGCTGGGCCGGACGATGCGCGCCGCTTTTGCCGGCCTGGACGCACAGGCCGACGGTGCGGACACGCTGCTGGCCGGGGTGCTTGCGGACCAGGCCGCGCTTCATGGCGTTCTGGCCCAGATCGAGGCGCTCGGGCTGGAACTGCTCGAGGTCCGGCGCGAATCACCCGACGGTGTGACGTCCCCTCACCCTGACGCCAGGGACGCTGAGCCCAGCTAAGTAAGCCTTCAAGCAGAAAGGAACACTGACATGACCACGATCACCCAGGCCGAGACCGTACCGGTTACCCCAGACAGCCGGTCGTTCCTGCTCATGCGCGTCCAGCCGGCGCTGAGCGGGCTGATGGACGGCTCGCTGTCGACCCTCGCGCCGATTTTCGCGGTGATCCTGGCGACGCACCACCCGCTGACCGCGTTCTTCACCGGCGCGGCGACCGCCCTGGGGGCCGGCGTGAGCATGGCCTTCTCCGAGGGCCTGTCCGACACCGGTGACCTCACCGGGCGCGGGAGCCCGGTCCTGCGCGGCGCGATCACCGGCGGCGGGACGTTCGCGGGTGGCATCTTCCACACCCTGCCGTTCCTGATTCCCGGCTACGGCGCGGCGATCACCGCCGCGGTCATCGTGGTCACCACCGAACTGCTCACCCTGGCCTACCTGCGGCACAAGTTCTTCCAGACCAGCTTCGCCCGGTCCTTCGTGGCGGTCGCGGTCGGCGGAGCGATCATCGCCTCGCTGAGCGCCGGCCTCGGCGTCCTCGCAGCGGGCTGAACCTTTCCAACCAGGCAATGACAAGGAGAAAGATCATGCAAACCTCGCTTCCCACCGCCCCGCTCGGCCACACCGGCATGCAGCTGACCAGGACCGGCTTCGGCGCCTGGGCCATCGGCGGCGGCGACTGGGCCTTCGCCTGGGGCGACCAGGACGACACCGCGTCCGTCGCCGCCATCAGGCACGCGGTGGAATCCGGGATCAACTGGATCGACACCGCCGCCGTCTACGGGCTCGGACACTCCGAAGAGGTGGTGGCGGCCGCCCTGGCCGGGCTGCCCGAGGCGGACCGGCCCTACGTCTTCACCAAGGGGGGCCTGGTCTGGGATCCGGCCGACCGCTCCGTGACACCCCGCCGGGCGGGCGCGCCGGCCAGCATCAGGGCCGAGGTCGAGGCCTCGCTGCGGCGGCTGCGCGCCGAGCGGATCGACCTTTACCAGATGCACTGGCCAGCGCAGGACGGCACGCCGCTCGAGGAGTACTGGCAGGTCTTCACCGACCTCAAGCGCGAAGGCAAGATCCGCGCGGCGGGCCTGTCCAACCACGGCATCTACCAGCTGGAGGCCGCCGAGGAGACCGGCACGGTAGACGCCATCCAGCCGCCGTTCAACCTGATCCACCGCGACGCCGCCGACGACGTGCTGCTGTGGGCCCGCGAGCACGAAGCCGGCGCGATCGTCTACAGCCCGATGGCCTCCGGCCTGCTCACGGGTGCGTTCACCGCCGCCCGGGCGGCGGCACTCAAGCCAGGTGACTGGCGGGCCGGCCACCCCGACTTCACCGAGCCGGCCCTGTCGGCCAACCTGGCCCTGGCCGCGGCGCTGCGCCCGGTCGCCGAGCGGCACGGCGTCGCCCCGGCCGCGGTCGCCGTCGCCTGGACGCTGGCCTTCCCCGGGGTCACCGGCGCGATCGTCGGCGCCCGCGGCCCCCGTCAGGTCGACGGGTGGCTGCCGGCCGCCAGCCTGGAGCTGAAGGACGACGACCTGGCCGACATCGCCGCCGCCATCCGCGCCACCGGCGCCGGGACCGGGCCCGCGTCGCCTTCGCCGGCGTGAGGCCCGCTACCGCCTCTCCTCGGCCCTGGCATCGCGGGATGCCGGGGCCGAGGCAGTCAGCGTAACCCGTATCGCCCGGGTTGTGCATGACCCGCCTAGCCGGCCGCGCCGGGCGAGAACAGCACCGAGCGGGCCAGCGCGTGGCCCGCCACGGTCGCCGCCACCGGGGCGGCGCCGCGCATCCGGGCGGCGAGGAATCCCGCCGCGAAGGCGTCCCCCGCCCCGGTCGAGTCGCGGGCGGGCGGCGCCGGCGGCACTGGCACGGCGCGGGCGGGGTCGCCGGGCACGATGACCGTCGTGGCGCGGGCGCCGTCCTTGACCACGATCAGGGACTTGGCGAACTGCGGCCGCTCGACGTCGAGCAGCCGGGCCTCGTGCGCGTTGGCGAAGAACACGGCGGGCCGTATCGCGTCCACCAGGTCCAGGTAGCGGCCGACCCCGTACTCGCGGATCATGCCGACCGACGACGCGTCAACGGAGACGGGGATCCCCGCCTGGCCCGCGTCCCCGACCAGCCGGAGCACGGCCGACGCGGCGGGCTCGGCCGCGAAGCCGTACGACGGCACGTGCAGGAACGCCGCGCCGTCAAGCCAGGAGGCCGGCACCGCGGTCAGCTCGGCGGCGGCCGCGCGGTCGGGGTACATGGTGCGCTCGCCGTCGCCGTCGACGAGGACGACGATCGTCCCGGTCCGCCCGCGCCGCTGCACCCGCACGTCCACGCCATGGCTGGCCAGCTCTTCGCACAGCACGTCCGCGGCCGGGTCGGCCCCGACGCAGCCGATGAACCGGGCGGGCACCGCGCCCGGCCCCGCGGCCCGGGCGAACGCCGCCACGTTCGCCGCGCTGCCGCCCCTGGTGCGGTGGATCACCGCCGGGTTGTCCGTCCCTTGCCTGGCCTGCCTCGCGGCCTGGCCACTGGCTTGCCCCACGGCCGGCCGGGCGGGCCACACCACCACGTCCTCGACGAGGTCGCCGACGGTGACAAGAACGCCGTCAACCCCGCCTGGCGGTTCAGCACCGGCCAATCAGCTCACCATCGCGCGAGCCCCGCCGGGTTGAGCGCCGGGATGACGCTCTTGCCGTAGGCGGCCAGGGTCTGGTCCATGCCGTCGTGCTGCAGGTACACCGCGAACTGGTCGACGCCGAGGCCGCGCAGCTCAGTCAGCCGCTTGACGTGCTCCTCGACCGGCCCGACGATGCAGAACCGGTCGACGATGTCGTCGGGCACGAACGCGGCGTGCGTGTTGCCCGCCTGCCCGTGCTGGTTGTAGTCGTAGCCCTGCCGCCCGGCGATGTAGTCCGTCAGCGCCCGTGGCACCTGACCTTCGGCGCCGTACCGGCCCACGATCTCGGCGACGTGGTTGCCCACCATGCCGCCGAACCAGCGGCACTGCTCGCGCATGTGCGCGAGGTCGTCGCCGACGTACGCCGGGGCGGCGACGCAGATCTTGACCGCCGCGGGGTCGCGGCCCGCGGCGGCGGCCGCCTCCCGCACCGCGGTGATGGTCCACCGTGCGATGTCGGGGTCGGCGAGCTGCAGGATGAACCCGTCGCCGACCTCGCCGGTCAGCGCGAGCGCCCGCGGGCCGTAGGCGGCCACCCACACGTCAAGCCTGCTGCCCGCCGCCCAAGGCAGCCGGATGGTCGCGTCACCGTATTCAACCGCGCGGCCGTTCGCCAGTTCCCTGATGACGTGGATGGACTCGCGCAGCGTGCCGAGCGTGGACGGCTTGCCCGACAAGGTGCGCACCGCGGAGTCGCCCCGGCCGATGCCGCAGATGGTCCGGTTACCGAACATCTCGTTCAGCGTCGCGAACGTGGACGCGGTCACGGTCCAGTCCCTGGTGGCGGGGTTGGTGACCATTGGGCCGACCGTCATCTTGCGGGTCTGCGCCAGGATCTGGCTGTAGATGACGTAGGGCTCCTGCCACAGCAGGTGCGAGTCGAAGGTCCACGCGTAGCCGAAGCCGGCCAGCTCCGCCTGCCGCGCGTACTCCACCACCCGCGCCGCCGGCGGGCTGGTCTGCAGGACAACGCCGAAATCCACGGTTGACACCCCCCTCTTGGCTGACGGTCAGCGCAGGTACGACGACAGGCCGCGCGGCTGGTACTTGCCGTGGCCCGCCCGCCCGAGGAACCGCCCGCCGTCGATCACCCGGCTGCCGCGCGACAGCACGGTCCGCACGCTCCCGGCCACCTCGCGCCCCTCGTACCCCGAGTAGTCCATGTTCATGTGGTGGGTCGCCACGCTCAGCGTGGTCGCGCCCGCCGGGTCGTAGACCACGACGTCGGCGTCCGAGCCGGGTGCGATCACGCCCTTGCGCGGGTACAGGCCGAACATCCGGGCCGGCGTGGTGGCGCAGGTCTCCACCCAGCGGGCGAGTGACAGCTGCCCGTCGGCCACCCCCTGGTAGATGAGCTGCATGCGGTGCTCGACGCCGCCGATCCCGTTCGGGATCTTCCTGAAGTCGCCGCGCCCCATCTCCTTCTGGTCCTTGAAGCAGAACGGGCAGTGGTCGGTGGAGACCACCGCCAGGTCATCGGTGCGCAGGCCACGCCACAGGTCGCGCGCGTGCGGCTCGTGCTTGCTGCGCAACGGCGTGGAGCACACCCACTTGGCGCCCTCGAAGCCCGGCGCGCCGAGCTGGTCCTCGAGCGTCAGGTACAGGTACTGCGGGCAGGTCTCGGCGAACACGTTCGCGCCGCGCGACCGGGCCGCGCTGACCTCGGCCAGGGCCTCGGAGGCCGACATGTGCACGATGTAAAGCGGGGTGCCGCCCGCGACCTCGGCGAGCGCGATGGCCCGGTGCGTGGCCTCCGCCTCAAGCGCGGCGGGCCGCGTCAGCCCGTGGTACAGCGGCGCGGTGTCGCCGCGGGCCGCCGCCTGCGCCGCGAGCACGTCGATCGCGATCCCGTTCTCCGCGTGCATCATGATGACCGCGCCGTTGCCCGCGGCCTGCTGCATGGCGCGCAGGATCTGACCGTCGTCGCTGTAATAGACGCCGGGGTAGGCCATGAACAGCTTGAAGCTGCTGACCCCCTCGTGCTCGATGAGGTAGTCCATGGCCTTGAGCGACTCATCCTCGACCCCGCCGAGGATCATGTGGAACGAGTAGTCGATGGCGCAGACGCCCGCCGCCTTCTGGTGCCAGCGCTCCAGGCACTCGGGCACCACCTCGCCGGGGGTCTGGATGGCGAAGTCGATGATCGTGGTGGTGCCGCCCCAGGCCGCCGCGGCGGTGCCGGTCTCGAACGTGTCGCTGGCGGTGGTGCCGCCGAACGGCATCTGCATGTGCGTGTGGGCGTCGACGCCGCCGGGGATCACGTAGCAGCCGGCCGCGTCGATCACCTCGTCGGCGGTCAGCTCGGCCGCCACCTCCGGTGACAGCACCCCGGCGATCGTCTCGCCGTCGATCAGCACGTCGGCCGGCTGTGGCCCGCTTGGGTTCACCACCGTCCCGCCGCGGATCAGCGTGCGCATGAGGAGCTCCTCTCCGAGTCTTGCGAGTCTCCGGGGTCGCGCTTACGGGCGGACCAGGTCGGCGTACGCGTCCGGCCTGCGGTCGCGGTAGAACGCCCACTTGTTGCGCACGGTGTCGATGAGGTCCAGGTCCAGGTCCCTCACGATGACCTCGCCGTTGCGCCGGTCGCCCGCCTCGCCGACCAGCCGCCCCTCCGGGCCGACGAAGTAGGAGGTGCCGTAGAAGTCGTCGTCGCCGAGTTCCTCGATGCCGACCCGGTTGATCGCGCCGATGTAGTACTCGTTGGCGACCGCCGCGGCCGGCTGCTCCAGCTTCCACAGGTGGTCCGACAGGCCCGCGCTCGTCGCGCTCGGGTTGAAGACGATCTGCGCGCCGTTCAGGCCAAGCGCGCGCCACCCCTCGGGGAAGTGCCGGTCGTAGCAGATGTACACGCCGACCCGGCCCACCGCGGTGTCGAACACCGGGTAGCCCAGGTTGCCGGGCCGGAAGTAGAACTTCTCCCAGAAGCCGGGCAGGTGCGGCAGGTGGTGCTTGCGGTACTTGCCCAGGTACGTGCCGTCGGCATCGATCACCGCGGCCGTGTTGTACAGGAAACCGGGCTGCTCAAGCTCGTACACCGGCAGCACCATGACCATGCCGAGCTCGGCGGCGAGCTTCGCGAAGCGCTCGGTGACCGGCCCGGGCACCGACTCGGCGTACTCGTAGAACGCCGCGTCCTGCACCTGGCAGAAGTACGGGCCGTAGAAGAGCTCCTGGAAGCAGATCACCTTGGCACCCTCGGCGGCGGCCACCCGGGCCTGCTGCTCATGGTGAGCGATCATGCTCTCCTTGTCGCCGGTCCAGGCGGCCTGCACGAGAGCCGCTCGCACGATCGTCATCTCATCGCCTCTCTGATCGGTAAGTTGGCCATCACGACTTAACGTACGGCACGCCCTCGGCGCGCGGGCCGCGGACCTTGCCGACCAGGCCGGCCACCACGATGATCGTCACCACGTAGGGGGTGAGCAGCAGCAGGTTCGACTGGATCGGCACGTTGATGCTCGACAGGATCGACTGGAGCTGGGTGGTGAAGCCGAACAGCAGCGCGGCGCCGATGGCGCCGAGCGGCGTGTACCGCCCGAAGATCATCGCGGCGAGCGCGATGTAGCCCTCGCCGGATGACATGTCCGGGCCGAACGAGCCGACCGACCCGATCGTGAAGTACGCGCCGCCGATGCCCGCGATGAGCCCGGCGATGATGACGTTCCTGTACCGCATGGCCAGGACCCGGATGCCCACGGTGTCGGCCGCCACCGGGTGCTCGCCGACCGCCCGGGTGCGCAGGCCCCACCGGGTCCGCGTCAGCCCGACCTGGATGACGATCAGCAGCACGTAGGTGATGTACAGGAAGACCGACGCGTCGAAGAAGACGGGCCCGAGGATCGGGATGTCGCCGAGCAGCGGGATCTTCACCGGGTTGAAGGTGTTCGGGTTGTTCAGCGTGTCGCCGTACGGCACCATGATCGCGTTGTAGAGGTAGCCGGTGAGGCCGAGGATCAGGGCGTTCAGCACGACGCCGAGCACGATCTGGTCCACCCGGTAGGCGATCGCGAACACGGCGAGGAGCACCGCCACCAGCGACCCGGCCGCCGCCCCGCAGATCAGCCCGAGCCACAGCGACCCGGTGACGGTGGTGGCGATCGCCGCGCAGAACGCGCCGAGCAGCAGCTGGCCCTCGATGGCGATGTTGATCACGCCGGAGGTGGAGCAGATCACCGCGGTGAGCGCGCCGAGCATGATCGGGATGGAGAGGTTGAGCGAGCCGGCGAGCAGGTTCACCACGCCGACCGGGATGGGCTGCCCGCCGCCTGCCCAGGCGAGCAGCGCGATGACGAACAGGAACAGCACCGCGCCGATGACCACCCGGCGCTGCCCGCGGCCGAGCCGGAAGGTGCCGAGCACGTCGAGCAGCCGCGCCGCGGCGAGCACCAGCGTGACGGCGCCGCAGAAGTAGCAGGTGGCCGCGGCGGACAGGGTCAGGTTCGGCACCGTCACCTTGGCGAACTGCGGCGTGAAGGAGAACGACACGTCGCCCTTGGCGTGCAGGCCGAACACGAGGATGTCGAGCAGCCCGAACACCAGGTAGGTGACGGGCGCCGAGAACCGGCCGCCCCAGGACCCGGCACCGCTCGCCGGCCCAGGTGACAGGAGTACCGGTAGCCGGTCAGCACCGGGTGCAGCAGCGCTCACGAGCACCTCCGGCGCCCGGCAGAGCCGGGCTGAGTTTTGTCATACATCGCTGGCACCCTGTAAGAGTGAAAACGGCTTACCGGTGCCGGGCCTATCCCGACGAGGCGCAGCAGGCAATGCTGGTGCGCACGTTCGGCTGCGTCCGGGTCGTGTGGAACCGGACGCTGGCCACCCGGCATGAGCGGTACGCCGCCGAAGGCAGGTCCACGTCGTATGCGGAAACCGACCGGGCGCTGACCGCCATGAAGAAGACAAGCGAACTGGCGTTCCTGAACGAAGTGTCGTCGGTCCCATTGCAACAGTCGCTCCGACACCAGCACGCCGCGTTCGCCGCGTTCTTCGGCAAGCGGGCCCGCTGCCCGCGTTTCAAGTCCCGCCGTGGCAGGCAGTCTGCGCATTACACCCGGTCTGCGTTCAGCCTCCGGGACGGTGTCCTGCGTCTCGCCAAAACCGGTTCGCCCCTGCGGTTTACCTGGTCGTGGCCCGAGGTCGACGTGATCGGGTTGGACCCGACGATGGTGATCATAGTCCGCGAGAGCGACGGCCGCTGGTACGTAACCTTCACTGTCGACACTGCCGCCCCTGAACCGCTCCCCGGGACCGGTCATACGGTCGGTGTCGACTTGGGCGTGAAGGACTTCGCTGTCACCAGCGACGGGAAGCGCATCGCCAACCCCAGGCATCTGGAGCGGAAGGCCCGGAATCTCGCTCGCTACCAGCGCAGGCTTGCCCGGTGCCGGAAAGGCTCCGCGAACCGGGCCAAGGCCAAGTTCAAGGTCGCCCGGGCACATCGCAAAGTCCGCAACGCCCGGCGCGACTTCCTGCACAAGACCAGCACACGGATCGTCAGGGCGAACGACGTCATCGCGGTCGAGGACCTGAATGTCAAGGGCATGGTCCGCAACCCGAGGCTGGCCCGGGTCATCTCCGACTGCGGATGGTCCGAGTTCCGGCGCATGCTTGAGTACAAGTGCGAGCGGTACGGTCGGCGGCTGGTCGTGATCGACCGCTGGTACCCGTCGTCCAAGACGTGTTCCGCCTGCGGGCACCTGCTCGCCGAACTGCCCCTCTCGGCGCGGCACTGGAATTGCCCCTCCTGCGGCACCCGGCACGACCGGGACGTTAACGCCGCCAAGAACATCCTTGCCGCTGGTCAAGCGGTAACCCGGAGCAATCCGGGTGATGCCTGTGGAGCTGATATCAGACACTCGGGGACCTCCCCGGTGCAGTCGGCTGCGAAACAGGAACTCTGGCCCGTGAGGGCCAGAGTCCCCGTCCTTCAGGGCGGGGAGTAGTCAAGCGTTCCACCCCTTCGACATGCTCGTGCTGACCCCGCTCGCCCGGGCGGCGCGCAATCGGAAGACGGCCCGCACCAGCGGCGGCGCGGCGACGAAGAGCACGATCAGCGCCTGGATGACCTGCACGATCTGCACTGGCGTGCCGGTGGCGGTCTGCATGCCTGGCGAGCCGGCGTGCAGCGCGCCGAACAGCAGGCCCGCGGCCACGACGCCGCCCGGCCGGCCGAGGCCGAGCAGCGCGACGGTGATCGCGTCGATGCCGTAGGTGCCGTAGCTCTGCGGGTTGAGCGTGAAGTCGGTGCCCATGATGACCGTGGCCGCCGCGAGCCCGGCCAGCCCGCCGCCGATCGCCATCACCAGCGCCCAGTTGCGCTCCACGTTCATCCCGGCGACGCGCGACGCGCTGGCGTTGGCGCCGACGCTGCGGAACTCGAACCCGGTCGTGGTCCGGTTGAGCAGCCACCATACGCCGAACGCGCAGGCGAGCGCGATCAGGAAGCCGACGTTGATGCGCAGGTGGGTGCCGGCGATCAGCGGCAGGTGCGCGTTCGACGCGATCGCCGGGGTGATGGAGTTCGACGTCCCTGGCGCCTGCATCAGCGACTGCGAGGCGAGCAGGTAGGCGAGGAAGTACTGCATCACGTAGTTGAGCATGATCGTGACGATCACCTCGTGCGCCCCGGTGCGCGCCTTGATCTCGCCGGCCAGCCAGCCGAGCGCCGCGCCGCCCACGAAACCGCCGAGCACGCAGACGACCACGTGCACGAAGAACGGCAGGTTGACCGCATAGCCCAGCCACGAGGCCACGATCGCGCCGCCGATGAACTGGCTCTGCCCGCCGATGTTGAACATGCCCGCCTGGAACGGCAGCGCCACGGCCAGCCCGGCCAGGATCAGCGGGGTCGCCTGGACCGCGGTCTCGGACAGCGGGCCGAACACGGCGGACAGGTAGCCGTCGTGGACGGCCGCGGAGATCGACGCCTGCTGGAACAGCGCCGCGACCGTGTGCGGGTTGAACACCGAGCCCTCGAACAGCGCGACGTACGTCCCCGCCGCGGCGTCCCAGGCCTTGGCGATCGCGTTACCCGGCGCGGAGAAGAAGTCGCTCCACGCGTGCAGCACGTTGTTGTTGGTGAACGCGGTGAGCAGCCCGCCGAGCACGACGGCGGCGAACAGCGCGAGGACCGTGACCGTGACGGTGCTGTCCTGGATGGCGTCGCGCAGGTGCTGGCCGAAGGGGCGGCCGCCGGCCGCCGCCGACTCAGGTTCCGCCGCGGGCGGCGGTGCCTGCGGTTCCTCCGCGGGAGGCGGTGTCGCCTCGGGCTCTCCTCCGGGCGGCGGTGCCGTCATGATTCCTCCTGCGCGGCGGGCGGTGTGGCCGGGCCGTCA
>CAZORE010000032.1:27915-37563 GCA_964581815.1 uncultured Streptosporangiaceae bacterium
CACCCGGCTGGCCGGCCTCGGCACCCGGCTGCTGGCCGGCCTCGGCACTGTCCGGCTGGTGGGCCTCGGCGCCGTCGGCCACGTGCAGCACGCCCTCGGCGTCCATGACGGCGCCGGGCACGCCCGTGCTGTCCGCGCCGCCGGCCATCAGCCGGCCGAGCTCGGCGGCGGGCACGTCGGGGTCGCGGAACCCGGTGATCTTGCCCTCGTACATGACCGCGATCCGGTCGGCGAGCGCGTAGATCTCGTCGAGCTCGGAGGAGACGATGACCACCGCGACGCCGCGGTCGCGCTGCCGGATGATCCGCTTGTGCACGAACTCGATGGAGCCGACGTCAAGGCCGCGGGTGGGCTGGCTGGCGATCAGCACCTTGTGCTCCCGCCCCACCTCCCGCGCCAGGATGACCTTCTGCTGGTTGCCGCCGGACAGCGTGCCCGCGGCGGTGGCCGCCGACCCGGTGCGGATGTCGAACTCCTCGATCCGGGCGGCCGCGTTCGCGCGGATCGATGGCAGGTTCAGGTTGATGCCAGACGAGTAGGGCGCCCGGTCGTACATGTCCAGGATGAGGTTCTCCGCCACGGAGAACGAGCCGACGAGGCCGTCCTCATTGCGGTCCTCCGGCACGTAGGCGATGCCGGCCTGCAGCCTGGCCCGCGGCGAGGCGCGGGTAAGGTCGTGCCCTTCCACCGAGATCGTGCCGCCCGCGACGGGCCGCAGCCCCATCAGCGCCTCGCACAGCTCGGTCTGCCCGTTGCCCTGCACCCCCGCGACGCCGAGGATCTCCCCCGCCCGGACCTGGAATGACAGCCCGTCCACCGGCAGGCCGCCGGCGTCGTCGGCCACCGTCAGGCCCGCGACGTCCAGGACCACCTCGCCGGGCTTGGCCGGGTCCTTGCTGACCCGTAGCTGTACGTTCCGGCCGACCATCAGCGCCGCCAGGTCGTCTTCGGTGACCGGCGGGGTGCGCGCGCCCACCACCTGGCCGCGGCGCAGCACGGTGATGGTGTCCGCGATCGCCTGGACTTCCTTGAGCTTGTGCGAGATGAAGATGACGGACGTGCCGCCGGCCTGGAGCTGACGGATGATGCGGAAAAGCTCCTCGGTCTCCGCCGGCGTGAGCACCGCCGTGGGCTCGTCAAGGATCAGCACCTTGGCCTGCCTGACGAGCGCCTTGACGATCTCGACCCGCTGCTGGATGCCGACGGGCAGTTCCTCGACGAGCGCGTCCGGGTTGACGTCGAGGCCGTAGCGGTGGGACAGGTCGGCGACGTCGCGGCGCGCCTTGCGCCGGTCGAGGAGGCCGGCCCGGCCGGCCTCCTCGATGCCGAGCGTGACGTTCTCCGCGACCGTGAAGACCGGCACCAGCATGAAGTGCTGGTGCACCATGCCGATGCCGGCCGCGATCGCGTCGCGCGGCGAGCCGAACTTGGCCGGCTTGCCGTCTACCAGGATTTCGCCCTCGTCGGGCTGGGTCAGCCCGTACAGGACGTTCATGAGCGTGGTCTTCCCCGCCCCGTTCTCGCCGAGGAGGGCGTGGACCTGGCCAGGGGCCACCGACAGGCTGATCCTGTCGTTTGCCGCGAGCAGGCCGAACCTCTTGGTGATGCCCCTGAGCTCAAGGTCCACGTGTGCTCGACCGCGCTTAGACCGGGCTCTTGGTCGGCGTCTGGATGGAGCCGTCCTCGATGCCGGACTGGACCGTCTTCAGCTCGGCCTGCAGCGAGGCCGGAACCGTGCTGGCGAAGTCGTGGAACGGCGAGAGTACCGCGCCGCCGTTGGCCAGCGTGCCGACGTAGGTGCCGCCCTTGAACGAGCCGGCCTGCGCCTGCGTCACCACGTTCGCCACCGCGACCGTGATGCCCTTGGTCACGCTGGTGATGAAGTACTTGCAGTACTGCGGCGCGCTGACGCAGCCGTCGACGTCCACCCACTCCATGTTGACCTTGCCGCCGGACGCGTCGGCCTGCTGGACGGCCTTGGCCGCGCCCAGGCCCACGTTGCCGGCCACCGGGAAGATGACGTCCGCACCCTCGCTGATGAACGTCTGGGTGACCGTCTGGCCCTTGGTCTGGTTGGTGAAGTCGCCGGTGAACTCGCCCTTCTGGGTCTGCTCATTCCAGCCGAGCACCTGGACGTTCGTCTTGTGCTTCGTGTTGTAGTACGCGACGCCGTCCGCGTAGCCGTCCATGTAGATGGTCACGGTGCCGAACTCCTGGCCGCCGAACGTGGCGACCTTGCCGGTCTTGCTCATCCCCGCGGCCAGGTAACCACCGAGGAAGCCGTCCTGCACGGTGTTGAACGTCAGCTGGTCGATGTTGGTCTCCTTGGTGCCGGTCAGGCAGCCGGAGGCGTACGAGCAGTCGACGATCGCGAAGTCCTGGGTCGGGTTCGCCTTGGCCGCGGACTCCGTCGCGGCGGCCATCAGGAAGCCGACGGTGACGATGACGCCGCACTTCTCGCCGAGGAACGTGTTGATGTTCGGGACGTAGTCGTTCTGCGTCGTGGACTGCAGGTACTTCACCTGGATGCTCGGGTTGGCGGCCGCGGCCGCCTGCATGCCCGCCCAGGCCGACTGGTTGAACGACTTGTCGTTAATGCCACCGGTGTCGGTGACCATGCAGCCGAGGAACGAGCTCCCCGCCGCGGCGCCGCTGCTCGCGGCGCCTGTGGTAGCCGCCGGCGCGGACGAAGCCGCCGCCGACGTGGTGGTAGTTGTAGCCGCTGGTGCGCTTGACGAGCTACTGCCGCACGCGGCGATCACGAGGCTCGCCGCGACGGCCGCAGCCGCCGCCATCAACGCGGAATGTTTCACCGTCTCCTCCACTGGACGAAGTATGTGGTGCCCAGGCGAGACGAGTCCTCCCCCAGCCTAGACTGCCGGAAGATTAGTTCCCGGTGACGCCTGCTGGGAAGACATTCTCCGGACTCGCGGGCATGTCGTTGCAGAATTGCGACGGTTCACTGGATCCAGCCAAGCCCAGGAGCATGGCAAGGCCGATTTATATCTACATATGTCGATATAGTTCACTTTCCGTTAACCTGGGCGTGCGCCCTCCCCGCCTCGCCCTGCCCGCCGCGCGGAAACCTCCCGTTAACTCCGGCTCGCTTCGGCAGCCGCGTGGAAACCACCGGTTAACCGGGGGCTGGGGCCCTGACGCAAGGTCACCGCGCGCCGCGCCGGGACATGGGTTGCCTGCGGGGCCAAGTTGTCGCATGGTTTTTAAATGATCATCGATTGGCCGGCGCTGCGGTCCGCCGCCGCCGACGTGGCCGGGCGCGCGTACGCGCCGTACTCGCGCCTGCGGGTCGGGGCCGCCGGGCTGACCGCGGACGGGCGGGTGGTGACCGGCTGCAACGTGGAGAACGCGTCGTTCGGCCTGACGCTGTGCGCCGAGTGCGGGCTCGTCTCCGCCCTGCACGCCACCCCGCCGCCCGCCCGGGACGGGACGGGCGGGGCACCCAGCGGGGCACCCGGGACGCCTGAGACGCCGCAGACGGCCGCGCCGGTGCTCGTGGCGGTCGCCGTCGTCGCGGGCGACGGCGCGCCGCTGCTCCCCTGCGGCCGCTGCCGCCAGCTGCTGCTCGAGGCGGGCGGCGCGGCGCTGCTCGTGGACACCACGGCCGGCCCGGTGCCGCTCGGCGACCTGCTGCCCGCCGCCTTCGCTGCCCCCGACCTGTCCGCCCGCCGCGATGCCTGACGCGGTATCGCTGATCCAGCTCAAGCGCGACAACGTGCGGCCGCTGACGGCGGCGGAGATCGGCTGGCTGTTCGCCGCCTATGCCACCGGCGAGGTGGCGGACGAGCAGATGGCCGCGCTGCTGATGGCGATCTACTTCAACGGCCTGACGGTCGCAGAGCTGCGAGCCTGGACCGGCGAGATGATCGCCTCCGGCGACCGGCTCGACCTCACCGGCCTGACCAGGCCGTCGGTGGACAAGCACTCGACCGGCGGCGTCGGGGACAAGGTCTCACTGATCCTCGCCCCGCTGGTGGCGAGCTGCGGGGCCGCCGTGCCGCAGCTTTCCGGCCGCGGCCTCGGGCACACCGGCGGCACGCTCGACAAACTCGAGTCGATACCCGGCTGGCGGGCCGGCCTCAGCAACGAGGAGCTTGTCGCGGTGCTCGGCCGGGTCGGCGCGGTGATCGCGGCGGCCGGCGCCGGCCTCGCCCCCGCGGACCGCAGGCTGTACGCGCTGCGCGACGTGACCGGGACGGTGGAGTCGATCCCGCTGATCGCGAGCTCCATCATGTCCAAGAAGATCGCCGAGGGTACCCAGGCCCTGGTGCTCGACGTCAAGACCGGATCCGGCGCCTTCATGAAACAGCGGGAGCGGGCCGTCGAGCTGGCCCGGACCATGGTGGTGCTCGGCGCCGAGCACGGCGTGCGCACCCGCGCGCTCGTCACCCGGATGGATACTCCGCTCGGCCGCGCGGTCGGCAACGCCGTCGAGGTCGAGGAGGCCGTCCAGGCGCTGCGCGGCGAGGGCCCCGCCGACCTGATGGAGGTCACCTGCGCGCTGGCGCGGGCCATGCTGGAACTGGCCGGCCTCGACGCCGACCCCCGGCAGGCGATAAGCAGCGGCCGCGCGCTCGACACCTACGCCGCGATGATCCGCGCCCAGGGCGGCGACCCTGACGCCCCCCTGCCGCAGGCGAAGCACCGGCGTGAGGTGCTGACCGCGCCCAGTTCCGGCTGGCTGACCCGGCTCGACGCGCTCGCCGTCGGCGTCGCGGCGTGGCGGCTCGGCGCCGGGCGCGCCCGCAAGGAGGATGCGGTCAGCCACACCGCCGGCGTGATCTGCCTGGTCAAGCCGGGCGAGTACGTTCGCGCCGGGCAGGCCGTCCTTGAGCTCCGCGCCGACGACCCGGCGCGGTTCGGCCCGGCGACCGAGGCGCTGGACGCGGCGGACGTGCTGGCGATCGGCGGCGAACCGCCACCCGAGGTCCCGCTTGTCCTCGACGACGTGGGAGCGTTATCCCCGTGAGCCTGACGCTTGACCAGATCCGCACGGTGCCGAAGGTACTGCTGCATGACCACCTGGACGGCGGGCTGCGCCCGTCGACCGTCATCGAGCTGGCCGAGGAGACCGGTTACCGCGACCTCCCCGCCGCCGACCCGCACGACCTGGCGAAGATCCTCACCGCCGGGGCGAGCCGTGGTCACCTGAACCTGTACCTGGACGCGTTCCGGCACACGGTCGGGGTGATGCAGACCCCGGAGGCGCTGTACCGGGTGGCGCAGGAGTGCGCCGAGGACCTGGCCGCCGACGGGGTCGTCTACGCGGAGGTCCGGTTCGCCCCCGAGCTGCACACCCAGCGCGGGCTGTCACTCGACGAGGTCGTCGCCGCGGTACTCGACGGGTTCCGCGCGGGCAGCGTCAAGCGGCCGGTCGTGGTGTACACGCTGCTGACGGCGATGCGCACGGCGGCGCGCTCGCTTGAGATCGCGGAGCTCGCGGTCCGGCACCGCGACAACGGCGTGGTCGGCTTTGACATCGCGGGCGCCGAGGCGGGCTGGCCGCCGAGCCGCCACCTTGACGCCTTCCAGTACATCCACCGGGAGAACTTCCACATCACGATTCACGCGGGGGAAGGGTTCGGCCTGCCGTCGATCTGGGAGGCCGTGCAGTACTGCGGCACCGAGCGGCTCGGCCACGGCGTGCGGCTCATCGACGACATCGAGGTCAACGCCGACGGCGAGGTCAAGCTCGGCCGGCTCGCGACCTACGTGCGTGACCGGCGCATCCCGCTCGAGATGTGCCCGTCGTCGAACGTGCAGACCGGCGCGGCGCCGTCCATCGAGCGGCACCCGCTGCGGCTGCTGCGCCAGCTGCAGTTCCGCGTCACGGTGAACACCGACAACCGGCTGATGAGCCAGGTCTCGCTGAGCTCGGAGTTCGAGCTGCTCGCCAGGAAGTTCGGCTACGACCTCGGGGACGTCGAGTGGCTCACCATCAACGCGATGAAGAGCGCATTCGCCCCGTTCGACGAGCGGCTGCGGCTGATCAACACGGTGATCAAGCCTGGCTTCGCCGCCGCCCGGGTGGCGAGCGCGGGGCGCTTCTCCGGTTACTGACCTGCCGCCCCGGTACCGGGGGCCAGGAGGGCCGCAGCGGCGGCCAGCAACCGCTGCGCGTGCTCGGTGGCCTCGGCCCGGGCGGTGGCGAGCTCGTCAGGTGACCGCGCCGGGCGGACCGCCTCGGCGTAGAGCTTGAGCACGGGCTCGGTGCCGCTCGGCCTGACCATCACCCGGGCGCCGCTGCCCGCGTGCCAGATCAGCACGTCCGCCGGCGGGACCGGCTGGCCGGGTGCGCGCTCGGCCCGGCCGCCGGCCAGGTCCGCCAGCCCGCCGGCGTCGTCGCGCAGGTCGGTCACGGTGACCGGCTGCCCGTCGAGCAGCCGGGGCGGCTCCTTCCTCACCCGGGCCACCGCGTCGGCGAGCCTGGCCAGGCCGGCCGGGCCGTCCGCGCGCAGCGACCGCTCCCTGGTGACGTGCACGCCGTGCGCCAGGGCCAGGTCGTCCAGCCGGCCGGCCAGCGTCCGGCCCTGGCCGGCCAGCTCGGCGGCCAGCCGCAGCACGAGCAGCGCCGCGCTGATCCCGTCCTTGTCGGCTACCAGGTCGGGCCGGACGGCGTAGCCGAGTGCCTGCTCGTAGCCGTAGACCAGGGTGCCGTCGGCGCCGCCCGCCCGCGCGATCCACTTGAACCCGGTCAGCGTGGTGACGCAGCGTACCCCGGCGGCCTGCGCGATGCGGCGCAGCAGCGAGCCGGAGACCACCGTGGTGGCGACGACGGGCGGGCGCGCGCCCGCGGCCAGGCCGGCCAGGCCGGCCAGCACCGCGTCGCCGAGCAGCGCGCCGAGCTCGTCGCCGGTGAGCGCCCGCCAGCCGCCGGGGCCCGGCACCATGACGGCGAGCCGGTCCGCGTCCGGGTCGTTGGCGAGCACCAGGTCGGCGCCGACTCGCTCCGCGGTGTCGCGGGCCAGGTCGAGCACGCCCGGCGCCTCCGGGTTGGGGTAGGGCACGGTCGGGAAGGCGGGGTCGGGCTGGCGTTGCGCGGCGACCGGCACCGGGTCGGGCCAGCCCGCCGCGGCGAGCACCGCGCGCAGCGTGGCGTCACCGACGCCGTGCAGTGCCGTGTGCACCACGGTGAGTCCGGGCGCGCCCGGCGCCCGGCGGTCGCGGGCAGCCACGGACGTCACGTAGGCGCGTGCGGCGTCGTCGGCAGGCGTGAACGCGAACCCTCCCTCGGCCCAGCCCTCGGGCAGGGCCAGCGGGTCGGTCGCGTCGATCGCGGCGGCGATCTCCGCGTCCGCCGGCGGCAGCAGCTGCCCGCCGTCCCGCACGTAGACCTTGATCCCGTTGTCCTGGCGCGGGTTATGGCTGGCGGTCACCATCAGGCCGTAGGCGGCGCCTAGGTACCGCACCGTGAAGGCGAGCACCGGGGTCGGCTGCGGCCCGGGCAGCCGGGCGACGCGGACGCCGGCCCTGGCCAGGATCCTGGCGGCGTCCGCGGCGAACACGGCGGAGCCGGCCCGGCCGTCGTAGCCCACGACGATCCCCGCCTCGGCCGCTTCGCCGTGATCGCTCGCGATGATGTAGCGGGCCAGGCCGGCCGCCACGCGGGCGGTCACCAGCCGGTTCATCCGCATCGGGCCCGCGCCCATCGCGGCCCGGATGCCGGCCGTGCCGAAGGCGAGCGAGCCGTCGAAGCGGTCGGCGAGCGCGGCGGTGTCACCGCTCGCAAGCAGCCTGTCGAGCTCCGCCCTGGTCACCGGGTCGGGGTCGGCGTCGCGCCACGCGGCGGCGCGCGCGGTAAGGCTGTTGCCTGGGCCCGCGCTGTCCGGCCCGGTCATGGGCGGGAAAGCAGTTCGGCGAGCAGTGCGCCGACCCGGGCCGCCGCGGCCCCGGTCGCGGCGAGGACGTCCTGGTGGCTGATCGGCTCGTCCGACAGGCCCGCCGCCGGGTTGCTGACGATGGAGATGCCGAGCACCTCCGCGCCAAGGTGCCTGGCGGCGATCGCCTCCATGACCGTGGACATGCCGACCAGGTCAGCGCCCGCGGCGCGGAGCATCCTGATCTCCGCTGGCGTCTCGAAATGCGGCCCGGGCAGCCCGGCGTACACGCCTTCGGCGAGCGACGGGTCGAGTTCCCGCGCACGGGCGCGCAGCCGGCCGGAGTACGCGTCTGTCAGGTCGGTGAACCGCGACGGGACGTGCGGCGGCAGGTGCCCCGCGAGCGGAGAGCGTCCGGTCAGGTTGATGTGGTCACTGATCAGCACCGGGTCCCCGACCGCGTAGCCCGCGTTGATGCCGCCCGCCGCGTTGGTCAGGATGACGGTGCGGCAGCCCGCCGCGATCGCGGTGCGCACCCCGTGCACCACCGTGTGCGGGTCGTGTCCCTCGTACATGTGCACGCGGCCGAGGTAGACAAGAATCCGCCGCTGCCCCTTCTTCACGTACCTGACGGATGCCGCGTGACCCTTGACGCCCGGCCGGGGGAACCCGCCGAGGTCGGCGAGCGGCACCTCGAGTTCCGGCGCGCCGATCGCGTCCGCGGCGGCCTGCCAGCCGGAGCCGAGCACGACGGCGGCATCGAACCCGTCGACGCCGGCCCGCTCGCGCAGGGCGGCCGCGCTCAGCTCGGCACGGGCAAAGGGATCGGCAACTGGCACGTCTTCGGCAGTCATGGCATCGATCATCTCCTACGTGGCCGTCATGGCGTACACCCGCCCGCGATACCTCGCCTGATCGCCGGGCCAGCGGAAAGGCGGCGGCGCTGTTATCCTGCGCATGCCAGCCGCCCGGCCCCGAGGAAGGTAGCACGTCATGAGGAACCCACGGCGCGTGGTGAACATCGCACTCATCGTCGTCGCCATCATCGTCGTGGGCGCCGCGGTGATCGCGGCGAGGTCCGGTGGCCGGTCCACGCGGTCGGGGAACGCTCAGGCGTGCAGCGCGTTCTGGCCCTGGGATGACGGGACGGGCGGCTCCGCCCCGGTCCTGCGCGCGTACCAGCAGGCGACCACCCAACCGCTGACCGCCGACCTGTACAACGTCTCGGTCGGGCTCAGGGACCAGGGCAAGGGGCTGGGCGGCGACAAGCAGGCCAACGCGGCGCTCGCGCAGCAGTACGCGACCAAGGTGGAGGCCGACTGCACGAGGGCCGGCTACCCGGATCCAGCGACTTAGCGGCCCGGCGACCTAAAGACCCGGTGACTTAGAGGCGCAGCGCGCCGGCCGCCAGCACGGCCACGGCGAGGGCGGTGAACAACAGGTAGGCGCCGAGGGCGCGGCCCCGGTCACCGTGGCCGAGCTGGCGGGACAGCACCCAGCAGAACACGGCCGCCTCGACGCCGCCGCCGATGATCGCGGCCGCCGGGGCGAACAGGCCGGCGATGGCCGCCGCGCTGCCGGCCAGGTGCACCACGCCGAGCGCGAGGGGGACCCAGAGGTTGCTGCCCTCAAGCAGGCCGAGCCTGGTGAGCTCGTCCAGCCGCCGCAGCCCGGCCTGGGCGCGCGTTAGCCCGGCCAGCGCCGACGGCAGCGTCTCGAGCAGCAACAGCACGGTCACCACGACAGCCAGCGCGAACACCAGGTTCTCCTCGGGACTCAGCCTCCACCGCGCCTTCCGGCGGCGCACCCATTC
>CAZORE010000032.1:37663-48009 GCA_964581815.1 uncultured Streptosporangiaceae bacterium
CGGTACTCAGCTCCCGTCTGCGGGCAGTACGGCGGACAGGTCGAGGCGGGCCAGGCGGTCGGGGTCGGCGAGGACGTCCATCTCGGTGATCCTGCCGTCGTGTACCGTCACGGCCATCAGGGCGAGCGGCTCGCCGTCTCGCGCCACGAGGAAACCGGGACCGCCGTTGACCAGGACCGGGCGGGCGAAGCGGCCGAGCGGCGCGAACCGCTGGGCCTGCGCGATCACCTCGCGCGCGCCGCGGACCAGCACGGACGGGCCGAAGGGGCCGGCGCCCGCGTCGGCCCGCAGTACCACGTCGGGGTCGAGGATGGCGAGTAGCCCGGTGAAGTCGCCCTCCCGCGACGCGGCGAGGAAGGCGTCGACCACGGCCCACTGCCGGCTGAGGCCGGCGGTCACACCGGGCACGAAGCCGGCCGCCGGCTCCCCGGCGAAGCCGGCCGCCGGTTCCCTGGCCTGATCCACGCCCTGGCCGGCGCCCTGGCCCACGGCGGGGTGGGCTGGCGCGGTGCGCAGCCGCCGCCTAGCGCGGCTCGCCAGCTGCTTGGCGGCGGCCGGGGACCGGTCCAGGATCGGGCCGATCTGCTCGAACGGCACGGCGAAAACGTCGTGCAGCACGAACGCGAGCCGCTCGGCGGGTGACAGCGTGTCGAGCACGACGAGCAGCGCGATGCCGACCGAGTCGGCCAGGATGGCGTGCTCGGCCGGGTCGTCGCCGACGCGCGTGACGATCGGGTCGGGCAGGTGCACGTCCGCGTCCATGGAGTCCTCGCGGCGGGACGCCCGGGAGCGGAGCATGTCAAGGCAGACGCGGGACACCACCGTGGTGAGCCAGGCGCGCAGGTCCCGCACGTCGCCGGTGTCCGCGCGGTTCAGCCGGAGCCATGCCTCCTGCACCGCGTCTTCCGCCTCGGTCAGCGAGCCGAGCATCCGGTAGGCGACCGAGCGCAGGTGCGCCCGGTGCTCCTCGAAACCGTGCGCCGCGAAGTCCGCTGCCGGCCCGTCCATCGTGTTCACTGTCACCTCTCCGCGCTCCCTTCCGTCATACCCGATGACGAACCGCGGCGGACCGCGGTAACACACTGAAGGGAAGAAGACCGATGGCCGATCAGTCGGTAAGGGGAAAGATGACCGAGTCAGGCGCGATACCGGACCCGAGGGCGGAGACGATGGCCATGCAGGCAGTGGCCAACCGGGTGGTGCGCGGGCTGCTGCGCACCCCGCTGCTGTCGCGCGCCGTGGGGGCCAGGCTGGTCACGGTGTACGTCACGGGCCGCAAGTCGGGGCGGCGTTACACCGTGCCGGTCGCCTACACCCGGCAAGGGGACGACCTGCTGATCGGGACGCCGTTCGGCTGGGGCAGGAACCTGCGCACTGGCGAGCCGGTGCAGGTCCGACTCAAGGGACGGCTGCGCGAGGCCGACGTGCGGGTCTACAAGGACGAGGCGGACGTCACCGGCGCGTACGCGGCCATGTGCCGCGACAACAAGCAGTTCGCGAAGTTCAACAAGGTCGGGTTCGACGCCGACGGCAACCCCGATCCCAGCGACCTGCACCTCGCCTGGATGGCGGGGGCCCGCGCGTTCCGGCTGACCCCCAGGTAACCGGGAACCTGACCTCAGCCGAGCAGCTTGAGGTTGACCCGCTCGCGCAGCCCGGCGAGCGTGATGCCGTAGGTGGCGAGCACGTGCACGCCGTCCGGCTGGATGTCGAAGACGGCGTAGTCGGTGTAGACCCGGCTGACGCAGGCGAGGCCGGTCAGCGGGTAGCTGCAGTGCTCGACCAGCTTCGACTCGCCGCTCTTGGTGAACAGCGTCATCATCACGTAGACGTCCTTGGCCCCGGTCGCCAGGTCCATCGCGCCGCCGACGGCCGGGATGTCGTCGGGCTTGCCGGTGTGCCAGTTGGCGAGGTCCCCGTTGGCGGCGACCTGGTAGGCGCCGAGCACGCACACGTCGAGGTGGCCGCCGCGCATCATCGCGAAGGAGTCGGCGTGGTGGAAGTACGCCGCACCGGGCAGCTCGGTCACCGGGACCTTGCCGGCGTTGGTCAGGTCCGGGTCGATGTCGTCGCCGACGGCGGTGGGGCCCATGCCGAGCATGCCGTTCTCGGTGTGCAGGATGACGGTCTGGCGGCCGTCTTCGTCGGTCGGCAGGTAGTCGGCGATCTTGGTGGGCTGGCCGATGCCGAGGTTGACGTAAGCGCCGGCCGGGATGTCGCGGCCGATCACGGCGGCGAGCTCGTCCAGGGACAGCGGACCGCGGGCCGTGTTCTCGATGGCCGCGGGCTTGACGGCGTCCGGCATCAGCGGGCTCCCTGCACGGTGTAGCGGCGAGCTTCGACTCGCACGATCCGGTCGACGAAGATCGACGGGGTGACGACGGCCTCCGGGTCGAGGGTGCCGACCGGGACCACCTCGCTGACCTGGACGATCGTGGTCCTCGCCGCGGTTGCCATGACCGGGCCGAAGTTGCGCGCCGTCTTGCGGTAGACAAGGTTGCCGAGGATGTCGGCCCGGTGCGCGGCGATCAGGGCGTAGTCGCCCTTGATCGGGTACTCGAGCACGTGGGTCCGGCCGTCGATCTCGCGGGTCTCCTTGCCGTCGGCGAGCGGCGTGCCGGCCGCCGTCGGGCAGAAGAAGGCGCCGATGCCCGCGCCCGCCGCCCGCATCCGCTCGGCCAGGTTGCCCTGGGGGACCACTTCGAGCTCGATCCGGCCCGCCCGGTACAGGCCGTCGAATACCCAGGAGTCGACTTGACGCGGGAAGGAGCAGATCACCTTGCTGACCTGGCCCGCCTTCAGGAGGGCGGCGAGGCCGACGTCGCCGTTGCCCGCGTTGTTCGACACGATAGTCAGGTCCTTGGCCCCCTGCCTGATCAGCGCGTCGACCAGGTCGAACGGCATCCCGGCGAGCCCGAAGCCGCCCACGAGGACGGTCGAGCCGTCCTCGATCCCGGCCACCGCCTCGTCCGTCGTCTGGAACACCTGGGCCCGGCTCACCGCGTGATGTCCCTTCCGGTTTCTACGCTCATCACCGCATCGCTTCCCGCATCGTCGACACCTGCGGGCCTAGGTTAGCTCCCGCACGCAGAACTCATTGCCGTCCGGGTCGGCCATGACCATCCCGCCGGCCTTGCCGCGGCCGGTGCCGATGCGCGTCGCCCCGAGGGAGACGAGGCGGCCGACTTCCTCATCCCGGTCACCCCCCACGGGCGGAGCGAGGTCGAAACGCAGCCGGCTCATCCCGGTCTTCGGCATCAGCGGCGGGCCGCCCCAGGTGATCTTCGGACCGCCCTGCGTCGAGCGGATCGCGGTCTCCTGGTCCTGGTCCCAGACCAGCGGCCAGCCAAGCGCCTCGCTCCAGAAGTACCCCACCGCCTGCGAGCCGTCGCAGGCGAGCGCGCCGATGAACCCGCACTCGGCGAGGAAGTTGTTGCCGGGCTCGATGACGCAGAACTCGTTGCCTTCCGGATCGGCGAGCACGACGTGCTCCTCCTCCGGGCGCTGGCCGATGTCGATGTGCCTGCCGCCGAGTTCGAGTGCCCGGGCCACCGTCTGCTGCTGATGCCGCAGCGACGTGCTCGTCAGGTCGAAGTGCATCGGGTTCTGGCCGGCCTTGCGCCGCCGGGTTGGCTGGAACCGGATCAGGAACCCGGTGTCATCGCTAGGCAGGAGCACGTTGCCGTCCCGGGGATCGCTGGTCATCTCCCAGCCAAGGACACCCGCCCAGAAGCGCGCGAGCCGGACGGGGCGGTTCGCGTCGATGCAGAGCGCGTGCAGGCGGCAAGTCATGGTGAAGACAACGCTAGGCGCGCGGCGCCCGCCCGCGCAAAGGGGATCGGCCCGGCATCGGCCCGCCTCGGCTCGCCGGCCCGGCTCTGGTGGCCTCGCGTCCGGTTACAGGGTGCCGGTGAGGGCCTGGAGGCCGAGGCTGGCGGCGGCGACCGTAATCCACAGCAGGGCGCCGAGCAGCAGCGGCTTCGGGCCGGCCTTACGCAGCGCGGGCACGTTGGTGGACAGGCCGATGGCGGACAGCGCGACCGCGACGAGGAAGACCGACACGTGCTGCAGCGGGGCGTGCGCGGCGGCCGGGATGACCCCGGCGGAGTTGACCGCGGCCATGACGACGAAGCCGATGAGGAACCACGGCACGAGCTTGATGACGCGGGCGGGTGACATCCGGGCCGCCGGCCCGGGGGCGGACCGGGCGCTCGCGCGCTGCCCGCGAGAAGTTAGGCCGGCCATAGCCGGCGGGGCACCGCACGGGGAGGCGGCGCGGCGGCGCTTGCGCTCGGTCAGCGCCGCCAGGCCGAGGCAGATCGGGATGATCATCAGCGTGCGGACCAGCTTCACCACGACAGCGTGGCTGGTGGCGGCGGCACCGTAGGTGGTCGCGGTCGCCACCACGGACGAGGTGTCGTTGACCGCCGTGCCCGCGAAGAGCCCGAACGACTGCTGGCTCATCCCGAGCGCGTGGCCGAGCAGCGGGAACGCGAGCACCGCCGCGATGTTGAACAGGAAGATCGTGGAGATCGCGTAGGCGACGTCGGTGGACGCCGCCTCGATCACCGGGGCGGCGGCGGCGATGGCCGAGCCGCCGCAGATGCCGGTGCCGACGCCGATCAGCGTGCGCAGGTCGCCGGTGATGCCGAGCAGCCGGCCGTAGAGCCAGGCGGCGCCCAGGCAGACGGCGAGGGTGCCGAGCATGACGGGCAGCGACGAGACGCCGACCCGGGCGGCCTCGGCGATCGACAGCTGGGCGCCGAGCAGGACCACCGAGCACTGCAGGACGGTGCTGCTCGCCCACTTCAGCCCGGGCGCGAGGCGCGCGCCCGGCTTCACGGTGAGCGCGATGGCCGCGCCGATGACGGCACCGGGGACCGCGCTGCCGACAAGGGGCACGTGCTGCCCGACGACCGTCGCCACGGCCGCGACGGCCAGCGCGAGGGCGAGACCGGGGGCGATGGCACGCGCCCGGCCGCGGAGCGCGGCGGCGGAGCGCGGCGTACCGGGTGCCGCGGGGCCGCGGTGCGCGCGCGGGGCGGGGGCTCGGTGCAGGACAGTCATAGCCATTCCAGGGTCGCCAACGAGCTGACCTGCGGGAAGGAAGCTCCCCTTGTAGGGGTACAAGTTACCCTTGTAACGACGGTTTGATCTTGTAACAACGGTTGGATGAGGAGCCGGGAAAATGCGGTCACGATGAGCGAGACGGTGCACGACCTGGGGGCGCTGCGGGCGCTGCGTGAGGTGGGCAGGCATGAGTCGATCGCCGCCGCCGCGCCGGTACTCGGCGTCTCGCAGCAGGCGCTGTCGGCCAGGATGCGGACCCTGGAACGGGTGATGGGCATCCCGCTGCTCGCCCGGTCGTCCGCCGGGTCGCACCTCACCGAGCAGGGACGCCTCATCGTCGGCTGGGCCGAGGACGTGCTCGACGCCGCGGACCGCCTCGAGGCGGGAGTGCGGTCCATCAGGTCCGGGGTATCGCGCCGGCTGTCCATCGCCGCCAGCCAGACCATCGCCGAGCACCTGGTGCCGCACTGGCTGGTTGAGCTGCGCGGCATCGAGCAGGCGGGCCCTGACCTGGCCAGCACGGAGCAGGCGCCAGATGAGACGCCGACCGTGGTGGAACTCACCGTGGCCAACTCCACCGGGGTGATCGAGCTGGTCAGGGACGTGAAGGTGCGGCTCGGCTTCATCGAGACGCCGCACCTGCCCACCGACCTCGTGACGGTGCACTTGCGGGACGACGAGATGCTCGTGGTCACCGCGCCCGGACATCCGTGGGCGCGCCGCCGCGGTCCGCTGTCACTGGCTGAGGTCGCCGCAACGCCGCTGGTCATGCGCGAGGCGGGGAGCGGGACGAGGGACACTCTCACCGACCACCTGGCCGCACAGCACCCGCCGCTGACCGCGCGGATCGCCATGGAGCTCGGCACGAGCGCCGCCGTGCGCTCGGCGATCGCGGCGGGCGTCGGCCCGGGCGTGCTCAGCCGGCTCAGCGTCCGCGATGACCTCGTGCTCGGCCGCCTGGTGGCCATCGAGGTCGCCGGGCCGCCGCTGACGCGGCAGCTGACCGCGGTCTGGCGCCACGACCTCGACCCGCTGCCGCCCGAGGGCGCCCGCCTCCTCGCGGTCGCTAAGGGCGCGGCGCGCTCCTAGTCTCGGGCGGAGCATGCGCCCGTTCGGTAGGCGGGGAACCGGGACCCGCGCCGGCCCGCGGCCGCGCGGTGGCGGGCGGTTACGCGAGCATGGAACGGCCGTACCAGTCGCCGTCGTGGCGGACGCCGGGCAGGGTGTAGAAGTAGCCGCCGCCGAACGGCTGGACGAAGTCCGCCAGGGGCTCGTCGATGAGCCGGTGCTGCACGGTCGCGAACTGGCGCTCCACGTCCTGCTGGTAGGCGATGAAGATGTGGCCCGCCTTCAGGTTGCCGTTCTGGTCCGTGCCGAGGTCGAAGTTGTAGGAGCGGCGGATCAGCCGCTGGTTATCGGTCTGCGGCGTGTCGGGGTTGGCGAGGCGCATGTGCGCGTCGAGGGGGATCACGTTGCCGTTCGGGTCCGCCCTGTAGTTGGGCCCGTCGAACTCGCCCTTGGCGCCGAGCGGCGCGCCGCTGTCCTTCTTGCGGCCGATGATCTTCTGCTGCTCGCTGAGCGACACCCCGTCCCAGGACTGCAAGAGCATCCGGATCAGCCGTACCACCAGGTAGGACCCGCCCCGCGCCCAGGCAGGCTCGGCCGGGTCGTCGACCCAGACCAGGTCGCCGGCGAGGCTGCCGGTCGGGTTCGCGGTGCCGTCCTTGAACCCGAGCAGGTTCCGCCCGGTGCCGGACGGGCGCGGCGGGGAGGCGTAGCCCTCCATCTTCCACCGCAGCTGCATGTTGTCGGCGGTGTTATTGATGATGTCCCTGATCGCGTGGTGGATCGTGTCCGGGTGGTTCGCGCATACCTGCACGAGCAAGTCGCCGTCCAGCCACGCGTCCTCGGGCGAGTCGTTGGGGAAGATGGGCATCCGGCCGAGCTTGAGCGGCTGGATATCCGACAGGCCGTAGCGGTCGTCGAACAGCGTCCATCCAACCGACAGCGTCACGGTGAGCCCGTCGGCGGGCACGTGCGGGCCGAGGACGTCACTGTCGGACGGCGGCTGGTCGACGCCGAGGTAGGGCGGGGTGCCGCCGGAGGTCAGGAACCGCGCCCGCGCGGTGATCGTCCGCAGCAGGCTGGCCAGGGCGCCTGAGTCCCCTGCCGTCGAGTCGAAGGCCGCGACGCAGGTGAACGCCTGCTTCCTCGAAGGCCCCGGAGTCAGCACGCCCGACTGGTACGCGCCGTGGAACGGGAAAGACGCCACCTGCGCCTGGCCGCTCAGAGTGGCCGCGTCGGCGCGACTGCTGCCGAGCAGGGCGCCGCCAGCCAGCGCGGTGCCTGCGGCACCCGTCGCGGTGCCCTGGATGAATTTGCGGCGGCTGACGTCCACGGGATTTGTCTCCTTGTGAGGTGAGTGTGTGTCAGGTATCTCGCGCGCGGGAATTCCCCGTCGGTTACGGATGTCTATCCGGTCTTTTCAACCGCGCACTTGGGGGTGCTTCCGCCCGGTTTATTCGTGGTCTTCCCGGAACGGACTTATCGTGCGTCACCAGGGCTAATACCGCGACCCCCCGGTGTTACCACCGTTCCGTGACTGAAACATAGCAGTCGGTAATCGCGCTGGGGCGCGAAATGCCGCGCCTTCCCTGGTTCATTTCTCGCGCCCGCGCGGGCGGCGGTCACCTGGCCGTCGCCCCGTTCGCCCGCGGTTACGCGAGCAGGGTCTTGCCGTACCAGTCGCTGGCGTCGCGGACACCGGGCAGGGTGAAGAAGTAGCCACCGCCGAACGGCTGCACGTAGTCCACCAGGGGCTCGTTGATGAGCCGCCGCTGCACGGTCTCGAACTGCCGGTCCACGTCCTGCTGGTAGGCGATGAAGATGTGGCCCGCCTGCAGGTTGCCGTTCACGTCGATGCCCAGGTCGTAGTTGTAGGAGCGGCGGATGAGGCGCTGGTTCGCGGTCTGCGTCGTGCGGGGATTGGCCAGGCGAATGTGCGAGTCGAGCGGGATCACCGACCCGTGCGGGTCCGCCTTGTAGTCGGGGATGTCGGACTCGCTGGTGCCGTCGAGCGGGGCGCCGGTGTCCCGGCGGCGGCCGAACATCCCCTCCTGCTCGTTGATCGATACGCGGTCCCAGAACTCGACGAGCATCCGGATCAGCCGGACTACCAGGTAGGAGCCGTTCCGCGCCCAGGCAGGCTCCGCCGGGTCGTCGACCCAGACCAGGTCGCTGGCCAGGGTCCCCGTCGGGTTGGCGGTGCCGTCCTTGAACCCGAGCAGGTTCCGTCCGGCGCCGGACGGGCGGGCCGGTGAGCTGTAACCCTCGATCTTCCAGCGCAGCTGCATGCCGCCGCGGGTGTGCTTGGTGATGTCCCTGATCGCGTGGTGGATCGTGTCCTGATGGTTCGCGCACAGCTGGACGAGCAGGTCACCGTGTAGCCAGGCGTCCTCGGGCGAGTCGTTGGGGAAGGTGGTCATCGGCTTGAGCTTGAGCGGCTTGCTCGCCGTCAGGCCGTAGCGGTCGTCGAACAGCGTCGATCCCGCCGACAGCGTCACCGTGAGCCCGTCGGCGGGCACGACCGGGCCGAGGACGTCGCTGTCGGACGGCGGCTGGCTGACGCCGAGGTTGGGCGAGATGCCGCCGGCGGTGAGGAACCGCGCCCTTGCGGTGATCGTCTGCAGCAGGTCGGCCAGCGCCGCCTTGTCGGTCGTCATGGAGTCGAAGGCCGCGACGCAGGTGGCCGCCTGCTTGCCGGACGGTCCCGGGGTGAGCACCCCGGACTGGTTGGTGCCGTGGAACGGGTACGAAGCCGCCTCGGCCGGGTCGCTCAGGGTGGCCGCGTTCGCGTCGGCGCGGGCGCCGCCGATCAGGACGCCGCCGGCCAGCGCGGTGCCCGCCGCGCCGGTCGCGGTGCCTTTGAGGAATTTGCGGCGGCTGAGGTCCACGGCTTCGTCTCCTAGGGTTGCTTCGTCGTGTGCTTCGTCGTCGGCCGGGCGCGGCTCGTAGCGCCCGGCCAACGGGCTCAGTGCGTGGGCGGGATCTCGAGGAGGTCGGGAACGGCGGCCAGCGTCTCGAGCAGCGCGCCCGTGGCCGCGTCCACGCGCTGCCGCTTGTCCAGGCTGACCGCGGTCAGCGGCTGCCACTGACCGTCCGCCTTGGTGGCGAGCAGCGCCGCGTCCAGCGCGGCGAGCTGGCTGTCCGCGGTGGCCACCAGGCCGGGCTCGCGCTGGCCGATCAGGCCCGACAGGTAGCCGAGCACCGCCTTGTCGACCTGGGTATCGGCGTACGTCATCGGGTACGCGGCGCCGGCGCCCTCGTCGTCGACGGCCGACAGGTGATCGCGGAGCGCGTCCTCGATGATCTCGTGCGCGCGGAGCGACAGCTGGGTCGGGTCGCCGGCCAGGTCATCGGAGGTCAGGTTCTTCCTGACCGTGGCCACGTTCCGTTCGAGCGCGACGGCGACGGGCAGCAGCTCGCTGGCGGGCTGCCCGTGCCACAGGCCGTACTCGAGGCGGTGCAGGCCGGTGAAGTCCTTGTCGCTGACGCCGCCCGGCAGGCCGTCGGGCAGCCCGTCCACCGCGAGGCCCAGGTCGCCGAAGCTGTCGTAGGACGCGCCGACCCGCTCCCAGTCGAGCTGGGCGGTCAGCCAGTCCTTCCTAGCCTGCGCCAGGTTGTCGTGGCGCAGGTCGGCCTCGATCGCCGCGGTGACGGTGGCCAGGTCCGTGAGCTGCGCGGCGGCGTAGGCCTGGTAGAGCTTGTTCGGGCCGGCCAGCTCGGCGACGGTGACGGGCTTGACCGCGACGGGGGCGGCGACGGCCTCCCCGACGGTCGCGGACACGGCGACCGGCTGCGACTCGGTGGCCGCCAGGCTGCCCATCAGGCACTTGAAGGTATACGTGCCCGCCCCGAGGGTAGCGGTCAGCGGCGCGGACGTGCCGGGGCCGATGGTCTCGATCTCGCCGATGACCGCGCCAGCGGCGTCGTCCAGGTTGACCTCGCCCGCCAGCCCGGAGCGGTTGGTCACCGTGATCGTCTGGGTGCCCGGACTCGCGGAGGTCCACTCGGGTGCGCAGTCGGTCCGGGTCACCGTCACCTGGCTCGCGGCGCCGCCGGCCGACGCGGGCAGCGCGGCGATCGTGGCGCCCGCCGCGACCGCGGGCACGGCGATGAGCACGCCGGCCACCAGCCACGGGCGGCCGCCCGCCAGCCGCTCCCACCGGCCGAGCCCGCGGACCGGGTCAGCCGCGGCGGCGGCCTGGCCGGCGGCG
>CAZORE010000032.1:48109-50756 GCA_964581815.1 uncultured Streptosporangiaceae bacterium
CGGGCTGGTCGGCGGCGGGCTGGTCGGCCGCGGCGCCGGCAGGCTTGTCGGCGGTGCCAGCGGTCTTGGCGGTGGCGGGGGCGCGGCCCGCGTTCACGAAGGCGGGGATGACCACGGCGAGGTAGGCAACCCAGGCGGTGACCTGGAGCACGGTCATCGTGGGCGACAGCTCGGTGACGCCGGTGATGACCGACGCCCACCAGGAGCCGGGATCGACGTGCGTGGTGAGGTCGAACGCCACCCATGCGTGACCGGGCAGCCAGCCGGCGTCCTGGAGGTCGCCGAGGCCGTAGGCGAGCACGCCGGCGGCGATCACGATCAGCGCGATCGCGGTCCGGTTGAAGAACGCGCCCACGTTGAGGTGGACCGCCCTGCGGTACAGCAGCCAGCAGAGCAGGACCGCGGCGGCGATCCCGATCGCCGCGCCGGCCAGCGGGCCCGCCGTCTGTCCCGACGCCTTGGCCGCCGTCCACAGGAAGAGGGTCGTCTCGAGCCCCTCGCGGCCGACGGAGAGGAACGCGGTCAGCGTGAGCGCGCCCGCCCCGACCGCGGCGGCGCGCTCCACCTCGCCGCGCAGGTGCGCCGACAGGCTGGCCGCGGTGCGCCGCATCCAGAAGATCATCGCGGTGACGAGGCCGACGGCGAGCACGCTGAGCAGGCCACCGATCGCCTCCTGGCCGGCGCTGGTCAGCACGCTGACGGAGAAGGTCAGCACGGCGGCGAACGCGCCGGAGAGGGTCACCGCGCCGAGCACGCCGAGCCAGATCGGCGCGGTCGTTGCGGTCGCCTCACCGGTTCCCCCGGTCCGGGACCCGTCTTTATTCAGCGCGGCGGTCTTGCGCACCGCCGCCAGCAGGATGGTCACTACGAGGCCCGCTTCGAGGCCCTCACGGAGCCCGATCAGCAGGTTAGGTACGCTGTCCGCCCAAGTCACGGGAACTAAGGTAAGGCTAACCTTAGTTCGTGTCCATCGGTTCGCTACCGGTTGTGACTCACCTCATACCAGGTCAGTGTGGTGTGTCACTACTGGTCACCGGATGGCTCCGGGGCGAGCTTATCGGCCCACCAGGCCTGGTGCGCCCGGGACTGATCGGCGGCGGGACCGAGCTCGCCCAGGGCCGCGGCCCAGCGCTCGTGGGCGAGGGCGAGCACCGGGGCGTCGGCCGCGGCGGCGGCGATGACGCTCTGGGCGATGCGCACGTCCTTGGCCATCAGGCCGAGGGCGAATCCGGTGGCGTAGGCGCCGGTCAGCACGTTATCGCCCCAGACGTTGACGCTGTTGAACGACCGGCCGGTGGACGCGTTGATGATGTCGATCATGACCCTGGGGTCCAGGCCGAACCTGGCGCCGGCCAGCACCGCCTCGGCGGTCGCGCAGTAGGTGGCCGCGCCGATCACGTTGTTCAGCGCCTTCATGGCGTGCCCGGTGCCGAGCGCGCCGGTGCGAAACTGCCGGTCCGGGTCGCCGAGCACGCGGAGCACCGGCTGGACGCGGGCCACGTCCGCGTCGTCGCCGCCGACCATCAGCGCCAGTTCCCCGGTGACGGCGCGCGGCACGCCGCCGGAGACCGGCGCGTCCACCAGGCGCACGTCGTGGGCGGCCAGCCCGGCCGCCGTGCGGAGCGTGTCCGCCGGGTCCGCCGAGCTCATCTCGACGACGATCGCGCCGGGCCGCAGACCCGCGCCGATCCCCCAGCTCAGCAGGGCGTCGGCGACGACCGCGCCGTCCGGCAGCATGGTGACCACGATGTCCGCGGCCGCGAAGTCGCCAGGCGCCGCGGCGACGGTGACGCCCGGGTGGCCGGCGGCGAACCGGGCCTGCCGGTCCGCGTCGGCGTCCCGCGCGATCAGCGCGAATCCGGCCGCGTGCAGGTTCGCGGCCATCGGCCAGCCCATGTTGCCGAGACCGACGAAACCGATAGTGAGCTCACTCATGGCTTCGATTGTCATCAACAGCGCACGGCGTGAACATCCCGCCAGCCACAAACGTTCCCCCGCCCCGTTGAGGCCGCGCGCTGACCGGGAGGCCCCCCGCCGGCTGATCCCGCTAGACGCGGGCCGTTGACCTCACGAAGTTCTCGATGATCGCGTGGCCGTGCGCGGTGAGGATGGATTCCGGGTGGAACTGGACGCCTTCGACCGGGCGGGTGACGTGCCGGAGCGCCATGGGGATGCCGTCGGTACGGGCGGTGACCAGCAAGTCCGGAGGCAGCGTGGCCTCGTCGACGATCAGGGAGTGGTACCGGGTCGCCGCGAACGGCATTGGCAGGCCGCGGAAGACGCCGGCGCCGTCGTGGGTCACCGGGAAAGCCGTGCCGTGCACCGGGCGGGGCGCGGCGATGATGTCCGCGCCGAACGCGGCGCCGATCGCCTGATGCCCGAGGCAGATGCCGAGCAGCGGGACGCCCGCCGCGGCGCAGGCGGTCACCGTGGCGATGCTGACGCCCGCCTCGGCCGGGGCGCAAGGGCCGGGAGAGATCACCACGCCGGCCGGCCCGGCGGCGATCACCTGCCCGGCGGTCACCTCGTCGTTGCGGATCACCTCGACCCGTGCGCCCGCGGTGTCCAGGAGGTGCGCGAGGTTCCAGGTGAACGAGTCGTAGTTGTCGATGAGGATCACCAACGGCCGGGCCGGGCCGCGTTCCGT
>CAZORE010000032.1:50856-61437 GCA_964581815.1 uncultured Streptosporangiaceae bacterium
TCCGTGAAGGGGGCGGCGGGGTCCGACGGCAAGAACGGTGCTGACGGGATGGCTGGGGACGCAGCGGGCGGGGCGTCTGGAGGGCTGGTGGCCAGCGAGGCGGCGAGGGCGGCGGCGACCGGGCCGGGGGCCCAGCGGAGGTGGCCGCTCTCGGCCGCGGCGACCGGGCCGGAAGGCCAGCCAAGGCGCGCGCCCGCGATGGCGGTGACGGGGATGACGCCGGCGACCGCGTTCGTGACGAAGACCTCGGTCGCCTCGGCCAGCTCGTCGAGGGTAAGCGGCTTCTGGCCGGCCCGGATGCCGCGGGAGCGGGCGGCGCGCAGCACCGCGGCCCTCGTGGTGCCGGGCAGCAGGCGGCCGTCGGCGGGCGGGGTGAGCAGCACGCCGTCGATCACCGCGAACACGTTGGCGCGGTCGGTCTCGAGCAACTCACCGGTCTCGTCGACGAGCAGCAGCTGCTGCCGCTCGGGTGACAGCCGCATCCGGGCGCTGAGCTCGGCGAGGAGCCGCCGGTCCCGGTACTTATGCGCCCCGATGCCGCCGGGCACGGCCACCGGGTGCAGCGTGACGGAGTTCGAGAGGAACGAGGGCGGGGCAGGCGGGGAGGCGAGCGGTACGACCTCGACCGTGGCCTGGAGGGGCCCGCCGACCGGGCGGACCGTGATGCGCAGGCGGCCGGACGGGCGGGCGGCCAGGCAACTGTCCAGCTGGGCGTGGAGGGAAGGGGGCAGGTCCTTGCCGTAGAGCCCGCGGACGCTGGCTTCCAGGCGGGCCAGGTGGGCGGCCAGGCCGCGGGTCTCGCCGTCGGTGACGAGGAGCGAGCTGAAGACGCCCGCGCTCGGGCGCGGGGACAACGCGCCGAGGTAGCTCGGGTCGCCTGCCCGCTGGGCCGAGCCGGGTCCCTGCGAGGCCGGGCCGGGTCCCTGCGTGGCCTGGTCGAGGCGGGCGCCGACCGCGGTAAGGAGCGGTGTCGCCTTGATAAGGCACTCGGCGTACTCGGCGGCCGGGTCTGAGTCGGCGACGATGCCGCCGCCGGCGCCGAGCCACACCCGGCCCGCTGAGAACTCGAAGGTGCGGATCGCCACGTTCAGCTCAAGGCCCGCGGCCGGCGAGCGGTACCCGACCGCGCCGGTGTAGGCCTCGCGCGGGCTGGCCTCGAGCTCGTCGATGACCTCAAGCGCGCGGACCTTGGGCGCGCCGGTCACCGAGCCTGGCGGGAACGCGGCGCGGATCAGGTCGCCGTCCCCCGCGCCTGGCCTGAGGGTGCCGGCCACGGTGGAGACCAGGTGCCAGACGCCAGGGTGCGCCTGGAGGCCGAGCAGCACGGGGACGGTGACCGTGCCGGGCACGCAGACCCGGCTCAAGTCATTGCGGACCAGGTCGACGATCATCACGTTCTCCGCGCGGTCCTTCGCCGACGCCTCAAGCCCGGCGCCCTGCACGGCAGCCCGGGCGGCGTCGGCGGCGCGCCGCGCGGTGCCCTTGATCGGCTTGGAGGCGACAGTGCCCGGCCCGGCTGGGGAATGGGCGCGGCGCAGGAACAACTCGGGCGACAGGGACGCGACGGCGGCCCGGGCGGCGCCGGGGGCGGACACGCCGATGAAGGCGGCGTAGGGCGGGTCGAGCTCGGTCACGCCGCGGCAGAACGCGTCGAGCGGGTCGCCGGCGAAGTCCGCCTCGGCGCGCAGCGTGATGTTGGCCTGGAAGATGTCACCTTGGCGTATGTACTCCACCGCCCGGCGGACCGCCGCCTGATGCCGTTCGGCCCCGGGCACCAGGCGGAACGGGCCGAACGTGTAGTCGCGCGGGCCTTGCGCCCGCGCCGCGGCCCGGCGGGTCAGCTCGGCGAGCCGCCGATCGAGCGCGTCCGCGCGGTCCGGCGTGCACAGCGCCTCGAAGTACCACTCCCCCGATGCCCGCAGCCGGCGCAGCACGTGGTCGTAATAGCCGAACCACCAGGCCGGCAGGGCCCGTGGGCCCGCCGGCGGCAGCGCCTCGCCGCCCGCGCTGTACCCGAGGTAACCGATCCACCCGCCGCCGAACACGCCGCTCCCGCCGGCCGGGGCGCGGGCGGCCGCGTCGACCGCGCTCGCCCCGTCCGCCTCGCCCGCCTCGCCCGCCTCGCCGGCGGCACTGGCCGCATCGCTAGCTCCCGCCGGCCAGGGCGCGTCGAGCACGTCATGAAGCGGTCCTGGCGCGGACCGGACCAGCACGGGCTCCGCGGCGACCAGGTCGCTGCCGCCGGCCCAGGTTCCGCTGAGCGCCACGGGATGCGCGTCCTCCCGGACCAGGCGCAGCACGTCCGCCGGGGCGAGCTGCCAGCCCAGCGGGCGGCGTACCAGGCAGAACCCGTCGTTGGCCGACATAGCAGCAGGTTATCCGCCCCGTTAGGAGCCCGCGCCGGCCGCGGCGACAAATCCGGCGACGTCACATCGGCGCGAGCCCCGGTTCGGCTAAGGATGACGCCGCGCGGCGGAGAGCTGACGCCGCGGCGATGGTTGCGCCAGCCATACGCCTATACCCGTATCGTTGCCCCAACCATCGGGGCTGCTTGCCGGTGACCGTCACGTTTTTGCGCCAGGGCCTCAGCGGGCGGTGAGGTGGTCCTCGACGCGGCGGAGGCGGGCGGCGCGGACCAGGTCGTCGACGAGGCTGGCCGTCCAGTACCACTGCCAGGAGAACCAGCGGCGGACCTCGGATTCTGGCGCGATGACCGCGGCGCGGACGGCGGCGACGATGAGGTCGCCGAGCGCACCGGATACGTCCGCGCGGCCGGCTGGCCGGCCGGGCGGAGCGCCCGACGGGGCGGCCGGCGAGACGGCCGGGCCAGCCGGGTAGGCCTGATCCCAGCGGGCGAGCTCGCTCGCGTGGGTGTGGCCGCCTGGCTCGGTCGTGCCGGTGCCCGCGGGCAGCGTGACCGAGCGGGCGACGAGAGCGCCGCACCGCTCAAGCGGGTAGCGGAGCGCCTTGAGTTCCTGGCGCTTGAGGCCAAGTTCCACGCGAAGGTCGTCGGCGAGGGACGGCCCGGCCACGGCGAGGTGGTCGAGCAGCCGCCGCCAGCCGGGATCCGCGGCGCGCACCCGGTCGGTCTCCGCGCGGCAGATCGGGTCGAGCAGCGCCGCGGTCTCGGCGGCGACCAGCAGGTTCTTACCACGGTGGACGGCGACGCAGAGGTAGCCGCGCCCGATGAGCTCGCTGAACCAGGGCCACTTGGTCGCGGGCCAGCTGGCGAATCCCCGGCCTCCCGGCTGGTACGCCTCCTCGTGGCACGCCTCGTAAAGGCTGGGCAGCGCGCTGTCGGCCGTCCTGGTGAGCAGGCCGCGCAGCCCAAGGAACCCCTCGGCCTCGTCAAGCGACCCGAGCGCCCGGTCCGGCGTCAGCCGGCACTCGAAGGCGCGGCGCTCGCGCAGCCCGGCCAGCGACTCCATGACTCCATCATGAACCGGTTCCAGCTGGTGAACCAGGGCGCCCGGCCGCGCGGTCCACGGGCCAGGCTAAAAAACGGTTCAATAGAGACTGGCACAACCTGGACTGGAAACGACCTCGACTGACGGAACCGGCGGAGGAGACTCGAACTGATGGGCAGCGCAGGGACAACGGATTCCGCAGCAGTGGCCGGCCACGCCGTGCGCGCCTTCGCGGACGCGTACCACCGCGAGCCGGACGTGACGTGGTCCGCGCCGGGCCGGGCGAACCTGATCGGCGAGCACACCGACTACAACGACGGCTTCGTACTGCCGTTCGCGATCACCCAGCGAACCGTCGCCGCCGCCGCGCGGCGGGACGACGGCGTGATCACGGTCGGCTCTACCCTCGCGCCAAGTACCGTCACCATGCGGGTGGCGGACATCGCGCCTGGCGCCGTCGACGGCTGGGCCGGGTATCCGCTCGGCGTCGCGTGGGCACTGGCGCGGGTCCGCGACGTGCCGGCCGGTGCGGGCGCCGACCTGTTCATCCACTCGGACGTGCCCGCCGGCGCGGGGCTGTCGTCCTCGGCGGCGCTCGTGGTCGCGTCGGCCGCCGCGCTCGCCGCCCTGTGGGGGCTCGAGCTGAGCACGGCCGAGCTGGCCAAGGCCGGCCACCGCGCGGAGAACGAGATCGTCGGCGCGCCCACCGGGGTGATGGACGAGTACGCGTCGCTGCTCGGCCAGCCCGACGCGGCCGTGTTCCTCGACTGCCGCAGCCTGCGGGCGCGGTCCGTGCCGCTGCGCCTTGCCCCGGCGGGCCTCGCGCTCGTCCTGACCGACACCGGGGAGCGCCACGCGCACGCCTCCGGCGGCTACGCCGCGCGCCGCGCCTCCTGCGAGCGGGGCGCGGCCCGGCTCGGCGTCCCGGCGCTGCGCGACCTCGGGATCGCGGACCTGCCGAGGGCTGAGGCCGCGCTCGACGCCGAGACATTCCGCCGGGTCAGGCACGTGGTGACCGAGGACGCCCGGGTCGAGGCAACCGTCGCTGACCTGGAGTCCGGCGACCTGGCCGCCGCCGGCCGCGAGCTGACCGCCTCGCATTACTCGATGCGCGACGACTACGAGATCACCACGCGGGCGCTCGACCTCGCCGTCGAGGCGGCGCTGTCGGCCGGGGCCCTGGGCGCCCGGATGACCGGCGGCGGCTTCGGCGGCTCGACGATCACGCTCATCGCGGCGGACCGCGTGCCGCGGCTGACCGCGGCGGTCGAGGCGGCGTTCAGCGCCGCTGGCTTCGGCAGGCCCCGCGTCAGCACCGTCACCCCCGGCCCTGGCGCTCATCGGGAGGCGTGACCCGCGGAGCACGCCTGCGTTCTGCCCCATTTATTGGGTTATCCTGTAAAAGATGCCTGGTCAGACGAGTCACCGATGAGTGTGCGAGCACCCCGGCGGCCGGGCAGGCGAATCCTTCTCGATCTCACCCCGCTGCGCCGGTCACGCGACTACCGTGCGCTGGTCGCGGGGCTGGGGGTATCCGTACTCGGCAACCAGCTCACGACGGTCGCCGTCCCGTTCCAGGTCTACGCGATCACCCGCTCGTCGCTCGTGGTCGGGCTGGTATCGCTCACGCAGCTGTTCCCGCTGATCTTCGGCTCGCTGCTCGGCGGGTCGCTGGTCGACGCGGTGGACCGGCGCCGGATCCTCATCGTCGTCGAGACGATCGGGGCGCTGTGCAGCGCGGCGCTCGCGCTCAACGCGGACCTTGGCCCGCAGTTGTGGCCGCTGTTCCTGTTCCCCGCGGTCACGGCGGCCCTGTCCGGCATCGACAGCTCGGCCCGGAACGCGATGCTGCCCGGCCTGGTCGGCATGGAGCTGCTGCCCGCGTCCAACGCCATCTTCCAGTCGCTGTTCCAGACCGGGGCGATCGTCGGGCCCGCCGTCGCCGGCCTGCTGCTCGCCGGGGCGGGCGTGCACCTGATCTACTGGATCGACGCGGCCAGCTTCCTGATCGCAATGTCCGCGGTGCTCACCATGTCGCCGCAGCCGGTGGCTTCCGCCAGCGAGCCGGGGCCCGGGGCAACCGCGGCCGGCCCGGCGCGGCCCGGCTGGCGGTCGACGCTCGAGGGGCTGCGGTTCGTGCGGCGGTCCACGCCGCTACAGGGCGCGTACCTGATCGACGTGAACGCGATGGTGTTCGGCATGCCGCGGGCGCTGTTCCCCGCGCTGGCCGCGACCGTCTTCGGCGGCGGGGCCACCACCGTGGGCCTGCTCTACGCGGCGCCCGGGGCCGGCGCCCTGCTCGGCGCGCTGACCAGCGGCTGGGTCGGACGAGTCAGGCGGCAGGGCCGCGCGGTCGTGGTGGCGGTGCTGGTCTGGGGCGCCTCGATCGCCGCGTTCGGCGTGGCGCACTGGCTGCCGCTCGCCCTGCTGCTGCTCGCGGTCGCCGGCTGGGCCGACGTGCTGTCGGCCGTGTTCCGTAACACGATCATCCAGTTCGCCGGGCCCGACGGGATGCGCGGGCGGCTGATGGGCGTGCAGATGGCCGTCGTGGCCGGCGGGCCGCGCCTCGGCGACCTGGAGGCGGGGGCGGTGGCGACGGCCTTCGGCGACACCGTGTCGGTGGTCTCCGGCGGGCTCGCCTGCATCGCGGGCGCGCTGCTGATCGCCTGGCGGCTGCCCGGGTTTACCAGGCTCCGCTCGGTCCTGCCCTTAGGTGCCCGGAGCCACGCCCACCGCCGGCTTCCTGTCCCGGCCGTCCGGCGCCTTGACCACGGCGGCTAGCTCGTCATCGGTCAGCCTGAGCGCGAACTCACCGGTGAGCGCCTCGGCGAACTCGCTGTCCGTCAGCTCGGCGCGGGTCTTCGCGTAGCCGGCCCGGGTGACCGTGTAGGTGCGGCCGAGGACCGAGATGATCGCGTCCGGCGTGCGCTTGACGATGACCGGCTGCCAGGTGAACCACGAGTCGGGATGCGTGGACGTGTAGTGGTTGGACAGCACCACGTCGACGGGCTGCACCACGGCGTCGGTCCAGCGGTGCAGCGTCACCCACTGGCCCGCCTGGTGCTCGCGCAGCTTCCACACCTCCTCGCCGTGCTCGGAGTCCGGTACCACCTCGTAGATCCAGCCGTCCGTCTCCTGCGGGCCGCCCGAGCGGTACCTGCCCAGGCTCAACGGCGCGGGCGGTGACGAGCCGAAGCCAGGGTCGGCGAGCCAGGCCCCGCCGTCGGCGCGCACCCGCAGGGTCAGGTGGGTACGCGGGCGGGCGGCGCCGCCGTCCGGCCCGACCCGGGCGAGCAGCCGCTCGACCCCGAAGCCGAGGCGCTCGAGCACGGCGCCGAATAGCTGCGCCTGCTCGTAGCAGTAGCCGCCGCGGCCCCGGTAGATGATCTTGTCCTGGATCGCCTCGAGTGACACGTCGACCGAGCCGCGCAGGAACACGTCGAGGTTCTCGAAGCGGATCGCGGCGAGGTGCGCGCGGTACAGGCCGGCCAGCGTCGCCGCGGACGGCGCGAGCGGTCCCGCGTAGCCGGTCCGCTTCAGGTACGCGTCAAGGTCGAGCACGCCAGCGGACCACTCGTCAGGTACCGCGGTCATCAAGCTCCCGTTCTGTCGGTGATCTCGTAGCTCATGACTCGGCGGTCGGCTCCGCGCCCTCCTCAGCCGGTACTGTCTCAGCCGGTACCATCTCAGCCGGAGCGGGCTTGCTCGTCACCATCTTCGCGATGAGCGCGCCGGCGGCGACCCCGCCGACGAGCGCGCCGGCCGCGGCGAGCCGGCCGGGGATGGCGGGGCCGATCTTGTACTTGCCCGCGCCGGTCGCGGCCAGGGTAAGCGCCAGGGTGGCGTACACGAGGGGCAGTTCCACGCCGTTGCGCACCGCCATCAGGCCGCGCTTGCGATTGAAGGCGGCGGCGACCCCCATGGCGCCGGCCACCGCGAGCGGGCCGACCGGGTCGGCGATGCCGGTGATCGTGAGGACGCCGCCGGCGATCTCCGTCGCCGACGCGGCCAGTGCCATCTCCCGGCCCGGGTACAGGCCGTTGTCCTCGAAGACCCCGCTGATTGCCTCGAGGCCCGGGCCGTGGAACTTGCCGAGCAGCTTCTGGCTGGCATGGATGCCCATGTAGCCGCCGAGAAGGAGCCTGGCACCGAGCAGGGCGGCGTCGCGCATGTTGATCCTCCTGGGTCCGTGGCCGCTGGTTTGTACCTTATATATCTAGCGGCGCGGGGCGGGCGGGCGCCAGGTGCGGCACGCCAGGGTCGCCCGGCGGCATTTGTCGGTAACTAACGGGGGAACTCGGGCCACGGGTGCCCAGGTATTGATGGACCTACCTAAACGGCCCCAGGTCTTGGCATTCACGGTGACGCGAGATCGCGCCGGGTGGTATCTCTTGGCATGAAGGGTCACCGGGACGTGACCAGGCTCAAACCGAGCGCGTCAGTTTTGGCGGTGAGTTGTTCAGTGTCCGGACGCTTTCCACCAGACGGGTACACCGATCTCGTCGGCAGGCAGGACGAGCTCGCGCGACTCGCCGCGGTGCTCGCGGAGTCCCGCCTGGTGACGATCGTGGGGCCGGGCGGGGTCGGCAAGACCCGGGTGGCGCTCGCCGGAGCCGCGCAGGCGGCGACCAGTTACCGTGACGGGCCGTGGATCGTCGAGCTGTCCGGCCTGCGCGATCCCGAGCTGCTGCCCAACACGGTCGCCAGCGTGCTCGGCCTGCCCTCGCAGTACGCCAGGTCCGCGCTGACCGCGCTGCTCGATTACCTGCGGGAGCGTGAGCTGCTCCTGATCCTTGACACCTGCGAGCACGTGCTCGACGCCTGCGCCTCGCTGGCCCAGGCGGTGGTGGCGTCCGCGCCGTCCGTGACCGTGCTCGCCACCTCACGGCAGCAGCTCGACGTGGCGGGCGAGCACATCTTCACCGTCGGGCCGCTGCCGGTGCCCGAAGCCGGCTCCCCCGCGCCCGGCGTCGCCGACCCGGTCCACCCGGCCGACCCGGCCGACCCGGCCGCCCCGGCGGCCCTGGCCGGCCGGGTGGACGGCGGGGACGCGGTGGAGCTGTTCGCGCTGCGCGCCGCCGCCGCGGCGCCCGGCTTCACCGTCACCGCGGAGAACGTGGCCGACGTCATCCGGCTGTGCCGGCGGCTCGACGGCATCCCGCTGGCGATCGAGCTGGCGGCGATGCCGCTGCGCACGCTGCCGCTCGCCGAGCTCGTCGCCCGCCTCGACCACCGGTTCGCGCTGCTGTCCACCGGCCGGCCGGGGGCGCTGCCACGGCACAAGACGCTGCGCACGGCGATCGAGTGGTCGTACGAGCTGTGCTCGGCCGCCGAGCGGCGGCTGTGGGCGCGGCTGTCCGTGTTCGCCGGACGGTTCAGCCTGAACGCGGCCGAGGAAGTGTGCGCGGAAGTCGCGCTCGAGCGGCCCGACGTGGTCAACGCGCTGATCGGGCTGGTCGACAAGTCCGTGGTGCTGCGCGAGGGCGAGCAGTACCAGATGCTCGACACGCTGCGCGAGTTCGGCGCCGAGCGGCTCGCCGCCTCCGGTGAGCTGGCCTCCTGCCGCTCCCGGCACATCGCCCGCTACCTGGCCATGGCCGAGCGCTTCGGCGTCCACTTCACCGACGACGACCAGATGGACCGCTACCGCGAGCTGCGCGACGTGCACCCTAACCTGCGCGCCGCCATGGAGTACGCGCTCGAGCCCGCCGGAGAGCCGCACCACGGGCCGCTCGCCGCGGCGGCCGGGGCGGAGCTCGCGTGCTCGCTCTACGGGTACTGGCAGATCTCCTGCCTGCTCGGCGAGGGCACGTACTGGCTGGGCAAGGTGCTCGACCGCTTTACCGAAGCCGGGCCGGAGCGGGCGCGAGCGCTGGTCAACCGGGGCTTCCTGCGGTCGTTCCAGGGGAACATCACCGACGCGCTCGCCGACTGTGAAGCCGGCACCGCGATGGCCCTCGCCATCGGCGCGGATGCCATCGCGGCCCGCGGGTACCAGCACATGATGCTCACCCTCACCTTCCTCGGACGGCACGAGGAGGCGGCGAAGGTCAGCGACGAGGCGCGGGGCCGGCTGCGGGCGTGCGGCGACGTGGCGGGCGAGCTGATGCTCCTGGCCCAGCTCGCGCACCTGCACCAGCTCGCCGCCCGCCCGGCGGAATCGGTCGCGGTGTGCGAGGAGGGCCTGGCCCTGCTCGGCGCGGGCAGCGGCGAGCAGTGGGTCACCACCTACCTGCACGTCGTGTCCGGCTTCGCGCTGTTCCAGATGCCCGGGCGGGAAGCCGACTGCGACGCCGCGCTGCGCCGGGCCCTGTACGGGAAGCAGGAGCTCGGTGACGTCATCGGGATCGCGTACGCGCTCGACGTGCTGGGCTGGCTGTCGGCCAGGACCGGCTCGCCCGCGCAGGCGGCCTGGCTGCTCGGCGCGGCCGACCCGCTGTGGGAACGCGGCGGCAGCGTGCGGTTCAGCGGGACCGCGATCATGGAGGATTTCCACCAGCAGGCGGCCGCGACGGCCCGGTCGGCGCTGGGCGAGGCGGAGTACGGCACACGGTACGCGGCGGGCACCGCCGACGTGCGGCGGCGGCTTGACGCGCACGCGGACGGCGGCCCGCTGCGGCTTGAGATCCCCGAGTCACGGTAGCGTGGGGGCATGGCGGTGGTAGATACTTCGCGCTTCAGATGCGTCCTGCGGGAACTTGGCGTGCCCGGCGAGGTGCGGGTGCTGGGGGAATCGGCGCCGACGGCGGCGGCCGCGGCGGCCCAGCTCGGCTGCGAGGTCGGCGCGATCGCGAACAGCCTCGTGTTCGACGCCGACGGCGCGCCGCTGCTCGTGATGACGAGCGGGGCGCACCGGGTGGACACGTCGCGGGTCGCGGCGCTCGTCGGCGCCGCCGTGGTGGGCCGGGCCGATGCCCGGTCGGTGCGGGCCTGGACGGGGCAGGTGATCGGCGGGGTCGCGCCGGTGGGGCATCCCGCGCCGATCCGCACGCTGGTGGACGCGTGGCTGGCGAAGTACGACGTGGTGTGGGCGGCGGGCGGGCACCCGCACGCCGTCTTCCCCACCTCGTTCGATGAGCTCCTGCGGATCACCGGCGGCACCCAGGCTGAGGTCGGGGACTAGTCGGAACGCGGGCGTGGTGCCACCGATTCCGGACGCTCCCGGCCGTCGGCG
>CAZORE010000033.1:0-15745 GCA_964581815.1 uncultured Streptosporangiaceae bacterium
AGTTGGTTTGTCCTTCTGCTGAGATTCTCCGATCACGCGGGGGTGCGCAATGCCCGGGCAGGCAAAGAAAACGGAGCGCTGGCCGCACCCCAGTGCGGCCAGCGCTCCGCTATGCGCTTAGAACAAGTTCCGCCGGGTCAGGCGACGTCGGCGGTGGCCGTCGCGCTCGTGGAGAGGGGGTGGCCGATAGACGCGCCGCTTGTGGGGTCGAAGAAGTGCAGGCGGCTGGTGTCGATGGCGAGGTCGAGCGGGTGGCCGGGGCGGACGGCGGAGCGGGAGGAGACCCGGGCGGTCCACAGCGACTTGCCGCCCGACAGCACGCCGACCGTCTCGTCCTCATCGTCACTGTCGGCGGCGCTGGTGATCGAGGCGTGCTCGACCGGCGGCGCGTCGATGGTGAAGATCACGTGGATCTCCGTGCCCAGTCCCTCGGTCACCCCGGTCGTGATCCCGATCCGCGGCCAGGCGGCGTCGGCGAACGCGCCGTCCTCGAAGTCCGAGGGGCGGATGCCCAGGATGACCTTCTTGCCGAGGTACTCCTCCAGGCCGGGCTTGCCGCTGATCACGCTGCCCGGGACCGGCAGCCGGTACCCGGCGAAGGTGACCGCGGGGCCGTCGTCGCGGACCAGGTCGGCCGACACGAAGTTCATCGCGGGCGAGCCGATGAACCCCGCGACGAACAGGTTGACCGGCGCGTCGAACAGCGTCTGCGGGGTGTCGACCTGCTGCAGCCGCCCGTCCCGCAGCACGCACACCCGCTCGCCCAGGGTCATCGCCTCGACCTGGTCGTGGGTCACGTACACGGTGGTGGTGCCCAGCCGCTCGTGCAGCTGGTTCAGCGCCGCCCGCATCGAGACCCGCAGCTTGGCGTCCAGGTTGGACAGCGGCTCGTCCATCAGGAACGCGGCGGGCTCGCGGACGATCGCCCGGCCCATCGCCACCCGCTGCCGCTGGCCACCCGACAGCGCGGCGGGCTTGCGGCTCAGGTACGGATCGAGGCCGAGCAACGCCGCCGCCTCGCCGACCCGCCGCTTGATCTCCGCCTTCGGGGTGTGGCGCAGCTTCAGGCCGAAGGCCAGGTTGTCCGCGACGGTCATGTGCGGGTACAGGGCGTAGTTCTGGAACACCATCGCGATGTCCCGGTCCTTCGGCGGCAGGTCGTTGACGACCCGCTCCCCGATGCTGATCGTGCCGCCGGTGATTTCCTCCAGCCCGGCGATGGACCGCAAGGCGGTCGACTTCCCGCACCCGGAAGGCCCGACGAGCACCATGAACTCGCCTTCCCTCACCTCCAGGTTCAGGTCATCGAGCGCCTTGACGCCCCCGCCGTAAACCTTCTCCACGTGGTCGAGCGCGATACGCGCCATTCAGAGACCTCCATGTCCGGACCCTGCCCGCGGGTTGGGCACACGCCTAACCGGCAAGTTTCTTTACAGATACCGGCGTGTCGAGCACCCTATCAATACCCACGGTACGTAGCGGGCCAGTCAGTGTGAACGAACCCGTTAGCGGCAAATCATCAGAAGAGCCGCCAACGTACACCGTGATGGTGCCCGGTTCGACGATCCGCGTCAAGTCCTGGCTGGTAAACGAGGTGCGCTCGGCGTGCACAGCGAACGTGATTCGCGCGGTCTCACCGGGGGCCAGCGACACCCGGGCGAACCCGGACAGCCACTTCTCCGGCCGTGCCAGGGAGGCGACCGGGTCGCCCAGGTAGAGCTGGACGACCTCGGCCCCGGCGACGGGGCCGGTGTTGCGCACTGTGCAGGAGACCTCCGCCGCGCCGTCGGTCGCCACCTTGTCCGCCGACAGCGCCAGGTCCCCGTACTCGAACGTGGTGTACGAAAGGCCGTGCCCGAAGGCGAACAGCGGAGTCGGGTCCACCGAACTGCCGCTGTGCTGCGCCGCGTTGCGTGACCGCAGGTAAGTGGACGGCTGCGCCCCGGCGTCCCGCGGCACCTCGACCGGCAGCCTGCCGCTTGGGTTCACCCTCCCGGTGAGCACGCGGGCGATCGCGCGGCCGCCCTCCTCGCCGGGGAAGAACGCCTGCACCACGCCGGCCAGCCGTCCGACGACGCCGCCGAGCGCGTAGGGCCGCCCGGTGACAAGCACCGCGACCACCGGCACCCCCGTGTCGGCCAGCGCGTGCAGCAGTTCCTCCTGGGCACCGGGAAGTTTCAGCTCATCGATGTCACAGCCCTCGCCGCTCGTCCCGCGTCCGAAGAGGCCGGCCTCGTCCCCGACGACCGCCACGATCACATCGCAGGAACGTGCGCGGCTGACCGCCTCGGCGAACCCTGACCGGTCCGGCGAGCGGACCGCGCAGCCCGGTGCGTACCCGGTCACCGCCACGCCCTCGGCCCGCAGCGCGGCGAGCAGGGTGGCCACCTCGACGCCGGCCGGGCCGTCAGGACCGTCGAAGCCCTCCGCATGCCCGAGGTGCCTGGGCATCGAGTAGCAGCCGAAGAACGCGAGCGGGTCGTCGGCGAGCGGCCCGATCACGGCGACCTTCGCGTCCGCGGCCAGGGGCAGCGGGCCGCTTCCGGCCCCGCTGGCGTCATTCTTGAGCAGGATGACCGACTCCTCCGCGAGCCGCCGGGCGATGTCCCGCTGCGCGGGCGGGTCCAGGTCCGGCGCCTGCGCCGCCCGCTCGTCCGCCTGGCCAGGTACGGGGGTCCAGCCGGGATCGAGCAGGCCGAGCTCGAGCTTCTGCCGGAGCACCCGGGCCACCGCCCGGTCGATGATCTCGGGCGGCACCTCGCCGCTCACCGCCAGGTCAAGCAGCGGCCCGCCGAAGCAGCGGGTACCCGGCAGCTCGACGTCGAGTCCGGCGGTGAGCGCGAGCACCGCCGCGTGGCCGGGGTTACCCGCCACGGCGTGCTGTAGCTCAAGGAAGGAGACCGCGTAGTAGTCGGACACCACCACGCCGTCGAAGCCGTACTCGTCCCGCAGCAGGGTGGTCAGCAGCCAGGGATCGGCGCTGGCCGGAACGCCGTCGATGTCAACGTAGGTCGGCATCACCGAGCGCGCGCCGCCCAGCCTGATGGCCATCTCGAAGGGGACGAGGATGACGTCGGCCAGCTCGCGCCGGCCCATGGAGACCGGGGCCATGTTCCGCCCGGCCCTCGAGGCGGTGTAGGCGGCGAAGTGCTTGAGCGTGGCGTGCAGGCCGGCCCGCTGCAACCCGCTGACGTACGCGGTGCCGACGGTCCCGACCAGGTAGGGGTCCTCACCGATGGTCTCCTCGGTCCGGCCCCAGCGGTAGTCACGGGTCACGTCGAGGACCGGGGCGAGCCCCTGGTGCACGCCGACCGCGCGCATCGTTTCGCCGAACGACGCGGCCATCTCCCCCACGAGTTCCGGGTCGAACGCGGCGCCCCAGGCAAGCGGGGTCGGGAAGATCGTCGCGCCCCAGGCGGCGAAGCCGGTGAGGCACTCCTCGTGGGCGACCGCCGGAATGCCGAGCCGGTTGGTGGCCATCACGTTGCTTTGCAGCGTGGCCAGCGCGCTCATTCCGGACGCCGTTTCGACCGGGCGGGTGCCGAAGACCCGGGTAAGCTGGCCGAGCCCGTTTTTGACCAGCTCCTCGAACGGCGGCTGGGCGTCGAGGTCGAAGAACTGGTCCTGCATCGGCGCGACGCCGTCCCCGTCGCCGGATGCGCCCATCCAGATGCTGCCCAGCTGTGCGATCTTCTCTTCCAGAGTCATCCGGCAGAGCAGGTCGGCGACCCGTTCGTCGTACGTCCGCGCCGGGTCCCGCCACGCCACGATGTCGGTCTGGGTCACTTACCTGGCTCCTTAGGGGCAGCGGTCGAGTCTCGTATGTGCAGCTCGGTGGACAGCTCGACCCGGTTGGTCCGCAGCGGCAGGCCGTCGATCAGCTCGCCGATCATCTCGGCGGCGGCGCTGCCCATCTCCACGAGCGGCTGGCGCACGGTTGTCATCGGGGGAGAGGCCCAGCGGCTGACCGGCAGTTCGTCGAACCCGACGACCGAGAGGTCGTCGGGGATGCGCAGCCCGTGCTGGCGGGCCGCCGCGTAGACGCCGAACGCCATCTGGTCGCTGCCTGCGAAGATCGCGGTCGGCGGGTCGGGGAGTTCGAGCAGTTCGAGGGCGCGGGCGAAGCCGCCCTCGTGCTCGAAGTCGCCGTACTTGATCAGGGCCGGGTCGACGATGAGCCCAGCCCGTTCGAGGCAGGAACGATAGCCATCGAGCCTGGCCAGGCTGCATAGCATGTCCGGGTATCCGGTGATCATCCCGATCCGCCGGTGCCCGAGAGACAGGAGGTGCTCGGTGGCGGCTAGACCGCCGGCCCAGTTCGTCGCGCCGACCGACGGGATGCTCGGCGGCGGCGTGTTGGCCGGATCGATGACGACGAGCGGTATGCCGGCCCCGCGCAACTGCCCGACCTGCGCCGCGGTCAGCGTGGTGGTCACCAGGATCACCCCGTCCGAATGGTGGCTCGCGATCGCCGACGTCCAGCTGGCCGGCCGGGCGTCTCCGTGCCGGACGGAGGACACCGCGATGGCGGTGGAGTGCTCCGCGCCCCATTCCTCCACCCCGCGCAGGATCTCCACCGCCCAGGGACTGTCCAGGCCCGCGAACACCAGGTCGATGAGCCCGGAGCGGCGCGCGGCGCGCTGTCCGTTGCGCGGGTACTGATGCTGGACGAGGAGCTGTTCCACCCGGGCACGGGTGGACGGCGCGACGTCCGGCCGGCCGTTCACCACCTTGGACACGGTGGGCAGCGACACGCCGGCCTCCGCCGCGATCGCGGCGAGCGTGGTCTTCCGCACGGCGTCACCTTTCGATCAGTTTCGAAACTTTCGGATCCGTGATCGATCACCGATCCGTCCCATTCATGGTGCATCGTACGGCAATCAATGGAGGTTGAAAACGTTTGTAACGCTATGGAAATGAGGGGTTGACCCGGGTAAGAGTCGAAATTACGATGGCGGCACGTCGAAAGTGTTCGAAAACTTTCGAAAGTGCCTTGCGCCAACCCACCGGAGACAAACCATGCGTAGCGGCCGGGCACCTGCCGCCGCTCCCGCGGAGCGCCTTCGGACGAGTCGTAGTACCCAGTTTTCGGTCAAGGAGTTTCAACGATGATGAAGAAAGCCCGTACTGCGGCAGTAGCCGCGCTCGGCGTCGGCGTCGTCCTGGCCGCCGCCGCCTGCTCCAGCGGTGGCAGCAGCAGCGCCAGCGGCAGCGCCAGCGCCGGCGGAGGTGCCTCGTCCGCCAGCGGTCCGGTCACGCTGACGTTCTGGAACAACGCCACCCCCGGCCCCGGCCTCACGTACTACCAGAACGCCATCAAGCAATTCGATGCCGCTCACCCGGGCGTCACGATCAAGATGCAGAACATCCAGAACGAGGACTACGACGGCAAGCTGCAGACCGCGCTGGCCTCGAACACCGCGCCGGACATCTTCTTCCAGCGCGGCGGCGGCAAGATGCAGGCCATGGTCAACGCGAACCAGCTCCAGGCGCTGACCCTCAGCGCCACGGACAAGACCAACATCGGGGCCGGGGCCCCCGTCGACAGCATCAACGGCACGGTCTACGGCATCCCGCTCGACGCGAACCCCGAGGGCATCTACTACGACCAGAGCCTCTTCACCAAGGCCGGCATCACCACGACGCCGACCACCATCCCCGACCTCGAGGCCGACATCGCCAAGCTGAAGGCCGCCGGCATCACGCCGGTCGCGGTCGGCGCCAAGGACGCGTGGCCCGCCGCTCACTGGTACTACAACTTCGCCCTGCGCGAGTGCAGCCAGGCGACGATGAACACGGCCGGCCAGAGCCTCAAGTTCACCGACCCCTGCTGGACCAAGGCCGGCGACGACCTGCAGTCGTTCCTGAAGGTCAACCCGTTCCAGCCGGGTTTCCTGACGACCGCCGCGCAGGTGGGCGCGGGCTCCTCGGCCGGCCTGCTGGCCAACCACAAGGCCGCCATGGAGCTGATGGGCGCCTGGGACCCGGGCACGATCGCCAGCCTCACCCCGAACCAGAAGCCGCTGCCTGACCTCAGATGGTTCCCCTTCCCGTCGGTTCCCGGCGGCGCGGGCGACCCGAGCGCGATGATGGGCGGCTTCGACGGTTACTCCCTGGCCAAGAACGCCCCGGCCCAGGCCTGGCAGTTCGTTGAGTTCCTGCTGACCACGCCGCAGCAGGAGGCCTACGCCACGGCATTCGTCACCATCCCCATCAACCCGGCCGCGCAGGGCGTCGTGACCGACCCGTCCGCCGTCGAGGTGAAGACCGCACTCAACAAGGCCGGGTACACGATGCAGTTCCTCGACACCCAGTACGGCCAGAACGTCGGCAACGCGCTCAACGCCGCCGTGGTGAACCTGCTCGCGGGCAAGGGCACCCCCGCCGGCATCGTCAGCGCTACCAGCGAAGCGGCGGCGAAGGGCTAATCTACGACAATGAGTGACACCCTGCGCACGACGGCCGTCGGCCGCATCCGCCGGGGCGCACTTCACGTCGGGGACGCGGCATCCGCCGCGTCCCCGACGCCGCGTTCGCGCAAGCGCGGCAGAGGGCGCCAGCGGCTGGAAATCGCGCTTCTTACCAGCCCCGCGATCATCGTGTTCGTGGGCCTGGTCATCTTCCCCGTCGGCCTCGCCGCCTACTACGGCTTCTACCGGTGGCAGGGGTACGGCGCGCCGACCGACTGGGTCGGCTTCAACAACTACAAGGTGATCCTCACCGACCCCTCCTTCCAGCGAGCGCTCGAGCATAACGGCCTGATCGTCGTGCTGTCCCTCGTCATCCAGGGGCCGCTGGCCATCCTGCTCGCGCTGCTGCTGAACCAGAAGATCCGCGGCCGGGCGCTCATCCGCGTGCTGATCTTCGTCCCTTACGTGATCTCCGAGGTCATCGTCGGCACCGGCTTCAGCCTGATGCTCCAGGCCAGCGGCGCGGTCAATGACGTGCTGCACAGCATCGGCCTCGGCGCCCTCGCCACCGACTGGCTCGCCAACCCCAGCATCGCGATCTGGACGCTGATGGGCATCCTCACGTGGAAGTACATCGGCTTCGCGGTCATCTTGATGCTGGCCGGCCTCCAGTCGATCCCCGACGAGCTGTCCGAGGCCGCGCGCATCGACGGCGCCTCCTACTGGCAGGTACAGCGCCACATCATGGTGCCGCTGCTCGGCCCGACCATCCGCATCTGGGCGTTCCTGTCGATCATCGGCGCACTGCAGCTGTTCGACCTGGTGTACATCATCTGGGGTCAGTACATCTCCGACACGGCCGGCACCTCGACCATGGCGACATACAACGCACTCAACGGGCGCCTGGCCGGGAACTACGGCTACGGCAGCGCGGCCGCCGTGGTCATGTTCGTGATCTCGCTCATCGTCGCGCTGCTCTACCAGCGCTTCGTCCTGCGCCGCGACCTGCGCGGCGCCATCACCCAGGGAGTTAGCTAATGAGCGAGCTTGCGAGCGAATCGGTAAGTACGGTGCGTCCGGGAATGCGGACTCCGAGCGCCAGCGAGGTGGCCTCATGAGCGTGGCGGTCCCCGGCGCGCCGTTCCTCCGGGTACGGCCCGCCAAGCGCGGCGACAAGCCGACCAAGTGGGGAAACCCGGGCCTCTACTTCATCGCCCTGCTGCTCATCGGGGTCAGCCTCGGGCCCGTCGTGTACATCGTGCTTGGCGGCTTCCGCACCAACTCGCAGATCACGGTCAGCCCGGCCGGCCTGCCGCACCCGTGGATCTTCAGCAACTACACCGGCACCCTCAAGTCGAGCATCTTCTGGGGCGAATTCAAGAACTCGGTCATCGTGGCGGCCGTGACTACGGTCGGCGTCGTGGTGCTCGGCATCATGGTGAGCTTCGCGCTCGCCCGCTACGAGTTCAAGCTCAAGGGCGCGATGTACGCGCTGTTCGCCTCGGGCCTGATGTTCCCGCTGGTGATCGCGATCACCCCGCTCTTCATCATCGTCAAGAGCCTTGGCCTCATCGACCACCTGACGGGCATCATCGTCCCGGAGATCGCCTTCGGGCTGCCGACGACGGTCATCATCCTGACGCCGTTCCTGCGGGCCATCCCCAAGGAGATCGAGGAGGCCGCGGCCATCGACGGCTCGAGCCGTATCGGATTCTTCTTCCGCATGGCCCTCCCGCTGGCGCTGCCCGGCGTGGTCACCGTCGCCATCCTCGCCTTCATCGCCAGCTGGAACAACTACATCCTGCCGCTTTACGTGCTGAACTCGCAGTCGAACTACACGCTGCCGCTCGGCGTGCAGCAGTTCTCCTCGCAGTACTCGCAGGACACGGCGCGGGTCCTCGCGTTCACCTCGATGTCGATGCTGCCCGCGCTGATCTTCTTCGGCTTCTTCCAGCGCCGCATCGTCGGCGGCCTGACCGGAGCGGTGAAGGGCTAGACGCACGCGCACGGCGGGCGGCGGCGCAACCGCGCCCCGTCCGCCTGCGTCCGTCAGAAGGGACCGCTGTATTGCCTCGCGCTCATATCGAGCTCGACAAGCGTGCCGTCATCGCGCCTGTCCACCGCCGCACCTTCGGCGCGTTCGCCGAGCACCTGGGCCGGTGCGTCTACACCGGCCTGTACGAGCCGGGGCACCCGACCGCGAACGAGGACGGCTTCCGCATGGACGTCGTCGAGCTCGTCAGGGAGCTGGGCAGCACGACCGTCCGCTACCCCGGCGGCAACTTCGTCTCCGGCTTCCGCTGGGAGGACTCGGTCGGCCCGCGGGGGGCGCGCCCGGTGCGCCGCGACCTCGCGTGGCGCTCGCTCGAGTCGAACCAGGTCGGCCTCGACGAGTTCGCCCGGTGGCTGTGGCTGACCGGCTCCGAACTGATGCTCGCCGTGAACCTCGGTACCCGTGGCATCCTGCCCGCCCTCGACCTGCTCGAGTACGCCAACCACCCCTCAGGCACCGCGCTGTCGGACCTGCGCGTCGCGAACGGCACACCGCGGCCGCACAACGTGCGCATGTGGTGCCTCGGCAATGAGATGGACGGCCCGTGGCAGGAGGGCTTCATGACCGCCGACGACTACGGGAAGCTCGCCGCTCGCACCGCCGCCGCGATGAGGATGGCCGACAAGGACCTCGAGCTTGTCGTCTGCGGTTCCTCTGGCTCGGGCATGCCCACCTTCGGCGACTGGGAGCGCACTGTACTTGAGCACAGTTACGAGCACGTCGACTACGTGTCGTGCCACTCGTACTACCAGGAGCTCGACGGCGATCTCGGCTCGTTCCTCGCCTCGGCGCTCGACATGGACCGCTTCATCGACAGCGTCGTCGCAACGGCCGACCATGTCGGGTACAAGAAGCGATCGAAGAAGAAGATGCAGGTCTCCTTCGATGAATGGAACGTCTGGTACCTCAAGGAGCACCAGGAGCGCCAGGCCGCCGCCGAGGTCAGCGACGAGTGGCCCTACGCGCCGCGTCTGCTCGAGGACGTCTACTCGGTCGCGGACGCCGTCGTCGTCGGCAACCTGCTGATGACGCTGCTCAAGCACGGCGACCGGGTCACCTCGGCGTCGCTCGCCCAGCTGGTCAACGTGATCGCGCCGATCATGACCGAGCCCGGCGGGCCGGCCTGGCGGCAGACGACCTTCTTCCCGTTCTCGATCACCAGCCGGCTCGCGTCAGGCGAGGTGATCCGCCCCGTGATCGAGGCGCCGACGTACCACACAGCTCGCCACGGCGAGGCATCCGTCATCGACGCCATCGCGACCGCCGACGACGGCCGCGCCGCCGTGTTCCTCGTCAACCGCGACCTCACGCAGGCCGCGCAGGTCACCATCGACGTGCGCAGCCTCGGCTGCACGCGGGTCACCGAGGCGGTCACCCTGGCCGACGCTGACGTCTACGCGAAGAACACCCTCGCCGAGCAGGAACGCGTAACGCCGGCCGCCAACGCGAGCGCGGCCCTCGCCGACGGCATTCTCACCATCGAGTTGCCGCCCGTCTCGTGGACGGCGGCCGCGCTGAGCTGACTAGCGGGTTACAGATAGACCAGAGGACCAAGGCCCTGGTCCCATGGGCAAGGGATTGACTAGGTTCAGGGGTACTGGAGGGAAAGGTAGACCATGACTACAGACGCATATGTCCCAACTCGCGAAGACCGCTTCTCGTTCGGCATCTGGACGGTGGGCTGGCAGGGAGTCGACGTGTTCGGCGGCGCCGTGCGGCCGCCGATGGCCGCCGACCGGGCGGTCCGCAAGCTCGCGGAGCTCGGCGCTTACGGGGTGAACTTCCACGACAACGACGTGTTCGACTTCGACGCGAGCAACGCCGAGCGGGATGAGAAGATCGCCGCGTTCCGCAAGGCGCTGGATGAGACCGGGCTGGTGGTGACCACGGCCACCACGAACCTGTTCGGCCACCCGCTGTTCAAAGACGGCGCGTTCACCGCGAATGAGCGCGCGGTCCGCCGGTTCGCGCTCGCCAAGGTGATGCGCAACCTGGACCTGGCCGCCGAGCTCGGCGCGAAGACCTACGTCTTCTGGGGCGGCCGCGAGGGCGCGGAGTCCGGCGCCGCGAAAGACATCCGGGTGGCGCTCGAGCGGTACAAGGAAGGGCTGAACCTGCTGTCGGAGTACGTCATCGACCAGGGGTACGACATCAGGTTCGCGATCGAGCCCAAGCCGAACGAGCCGCGCGGCGACATCCTGCTGCCCACGCTCGGGCACGCCATCGCGTTCATCGGCGAGCTCGCGCACCCGGAGCTGGTCGGCGTCAACCCTGAGGTCGGTCACGAGGAGATGGCCGGGCTCAACTACGCGCACGCGATCGCCCAGGCGATGTGGCACGGCAAGCTGTACCACATCGACCTCAACGGCCAGCACGGCCCGCGCTACGACCAGGACCTGCGGTTCGGCGCGGGCAACGTCCGCGGTGCGTTCTGGGTCGTGGACACGCTGCTGGCCGGCGGCTACGACGGCCCCGTGCACTTCGACTACAAGCCGCCGCGCACCGAGGACGACGAGGGCGTCTGGGCCTCGGCCGCCGCCTGCATGCGCAACTACCTGATCCTGCGGGATAAGGCCAGGGCGTTCCGCGCCGATCCCGAGGTCCAGGCGGCCCTCGCCGCCGCCCGCATCCCCGAGCTCGCCGAGCCCACCCTGGCCCCCGGCGAGACCTGGCGCGACGTCCGTACCGCCACCGCGGACATCGAGGCGCTCGCGGCGCGGGGCATGGCCTACGAGCACCTGGACCAGCTGGCCCTCGAGCATCTTTACGGGGTGCGCTGAGTCTTTAAAACCCTAAGTCAAAAGAACGGCGGGCCTGGGCCGGCCGGGAAGATTTCTCGCGGTCTCCTTCGGAAGGCCGCGAGGAAATCTCCCAGCCGACCCTGGCTCGCAAGGCTCACAGAGAAACCCCACCACCCAGGTCAGCGGGGACGCCAGCCGGCCGCAGGGCGTTTCCGCTTAGCTATGGCCCTCCTTGGCGCTGCGCATCGCGGTCGCGGCCGGAGTATCCGGCCCTGCCCTGATGCGCCGCGCCCGCCATTTTCCCGGCCGGCCGCTTGCTCGTTCCGTTGAGGTGCTACCCCTGGGGCGGCCGGGGAGCCCGCGCGCTCCGGTCGGGTGGCCCGTCCTCGGGGGTGGCCGGCTGCCGGTGCTGCCGCCGTTACTCCTGGCTCCATGGCTCCGCTGGTCCGGGGGCGGTGGTAGCGTGCTGCCCGCGCCTCTTACATGACCGAGGGATAGGTGTCAGCTCTGGAGCAAGCCGCGCCGGCGGCGGTACAGGCCGAGCCCCGGCTGAGCCGGCCGTTTGTCGCTGCGCTGATGGTCGCCAACTTCGGCACCAACGTGGCGCTCATCGCGCCTATCCAGAATGTGCTGCCCCGGATGGTGGAGGCGGCCACCGGGGCTGGGGGCAAGGCGCTGGCGCTCGGGCTGGTGACCGGGATCGGCGCGTTCGCGGCGCTCATCGCCAACCCGGTGGCCGGGCACTACTCGGACCGGTGGGTCGGCACGGACAACCGGGCGGCCACCATCCTCGTCGGGCTCGTCACCGGCGGCGTGGCGCACGTCATCCTCGGCTACCAGCACTCCGTCCTCTCGATCGCGATCTGGTGGACCATCTGCCAGGCGACGATCAACATCGCGTACGGGCCGATGTCCGCGATCGTGGTCGACCACGTGGACCGGCGGTCATGGGGACTCATCTGGGGGCTGATCTCGGTGGCGCAGGCGGTCGGGCTCATCGTCGGCCTCGCCGCGGTCGTCTACGTGTTCCCCTCGGTCCCCGCGGGGATGACGGCGATCTCCGTCGGCTATGTGGTCTGCCTGGTCCCGCTGCTGCTCGTGCTCTATCGGCTGCCCAGGGTCAGCTACGCGCCTTCTGGAACTGCCGGGCCGGCGTCTGACGGCACCTCAGCGGCCGCCGCGGCCGGCCAAGGAGCCGCGCCGGCGACCGCGATCGCGGCGGCCCGGCGACAGGGCGTCCGCGCGCTGCTGTCGCTCGAGCAGGGGTTCGGCCTGGTCTGGACCGGCAAGTTCCTCGTCACGCTGGCCGAGACCATCGCCCTGCTCTACCTCTATTACTACCTCCAGGACGTGGTGCGGTACCGCAACCCTGGCCAGGGGCAGCTCATCCTCGTGCTGATCGCCACGCTGGCGGTCATCGTCGCGACCGTCGTGGTCGGGCGGGTCGCCGACCTGTCGGGCGGCTACCGCCGGTACGCGGTGCTCTCCTCGGTGGTGCTGGCGGCGACTGGCTTCGTGCTTGCCGGGTTCGCCCAGTGGGCCGTGGTCATCGCGTGCGCGTTCGCGCTCGGGGTCGGCTACGGCGCTTTCCAGTCGGTCAGCCAGGCGCTGTCCATGGTGGTGCTGCCAAGCCCGGCGAACGCGGGCCGTGACCTGGGCATCATCAATATCGCGTCCGCGGTTCCCCAGGTCATCGGCGCGCCGATCGCCGGGCTCGTGGTGGCGGGCGCGGGCGGCTACCGCGGCCTGTTCGTCTTCGCCGGCCTGCTGGCCCTGGCCGCCGCCGCGGTGTTCACCCGGGTCCCGCCGTCAGCGGACGCCGCCCCGGCCGCCACGTGAGTCCGGCCGCCACCTGAATCCGGCGGCCGCGTGATCGACGCTGCGCCGTGGGCGCAGTCCCAGCCGCCGCTCGCTGTGATCCAGGAAACGGTCTAATTCGGCGTGCGCCTAGGGCTCCTGCCAGGCGGCCGCGTCGTCCCTGAGTGCCGCGTACTGTTCCCGGACCCAGGGGGTCGCGCTCGCCTCGTGGGTCGCCGACGGCCGCCCCGCCCAGGCCGGTGGCTCCGCGTCACCGGACAGCGCCCAGGCCGCCTGGCGGGCCGCGCCGAGCGCGACGTACTCGGCCGCCTCAGGCACCGCCACCGGCAGGCCGAAGAGCGCGGGCGCGATCGTCCGCACCGCCTCCGACTTGGCCGCGCCGCCGGTGAGCACGATCCGGGCCGGGGTGATCCCGCATGGCCGCAGGAAGTCCACGGCGTCGGCGAGTGAGCAAAGGACGGCCTCCACTGCGGCCCGCGCCAGGTTCTCCGCCGTCGCGTTCGCCGTGGTGAGCCCGCGCAGCACCCCGTTCGCCGTCGGCCGGTTCGGCGTCCGCTCGCCGTCCAGGTAGGGGAGGAGCACAATACCGCCCGCCCCGGCCTCCGCCTTCAGTGCCAGGTCAGACAGCCCGGCCGGGGTGACACCGAGCAGGCGAGCCGTCACGTCGAGCACCCGCGCCGCGTTGAGCGTGGCGGCGAGCGGCAGGAACCGCCCGGTCGCGTCGGCGAACCCGCTGATCAGGCCGGTCTGGTCGGCGGACGGCTGCTCGGTAACGGCGTACGCCGTGCCCGAGGTGCCGATGGAGACCGCGACGTCACCGTCGCGCAGCCCCATGCCGAGTGCCGCGCCCATGTTGTCCCCGGTGCCTGCCGAGATCGCGGCGCCCCACGGGGTCCGCCCGGCCACCTCGGCGGGCGCGGCGACCCGGGGCAGCGCGACCGGCCGGCCGAGCGCCCGCGCCGCGTAATCGGGCAGCCAGGCGCCCGCGGCGGGGGAGAAGTACCCGGTCCCCGAGGCATCGCCCCGGTCAGTGACCGGTTCGAGCGACGGGTCGCCGCCCGCGTCACGCGGGCCGCCCCCGGCCAGCCGCCAGGTCAGCCAGTCGTGCGGCAGCACGACGCGGTGGACCCGGGCGGCGTTGACCGGCTCGCGTTCGGCCAGCCAGCGCAGCTTCGTGACGGTGAAGGACATCGTCGGCACCGACCCGGTCCGCGCCGCCCACTCGGCCGCACCGCCGAACTCGGTGACGAGCTCCGCCGCCTGCGGCGCCGACTTCACGTCGTTCCACAGCATGGCGGGCCGTACCACCGCGCCGGCGTCGTCCAGCGTGACCATGCCGTGCTGCTGTGCGGCTACCCCGACCGCGGCCGCCCGCTCGAGCAGGCCGCGCCCGGCCGCCGAGAGCGCCTCCCACCAGCGGTCCGGATGGCACTCGGTCCCGTCCGGGTGGCGCGCGGACGCCTCGGCCACGACAACACCGTCCTCCGCCTGGACGAGGAGCACCTTGGTGGACTGAGTAGAGGAATCGACCCCTGCGACCAGCGTCATGCCAGTGACGCTAGCAGCGTTCGCCTGCGCGGACGAGTCGCCGGCCGGGACCGCCGGCGCGGGATGCGCGGCCGGCTTCCTGGCAAGACGCCAGTAACCTGGCATTCATGGATGCATGGCGCAGCGCTGAGGTTCCCGCGCTTCCTGGACACGGTCCGGAAGTCTGGCTGCACGACACGGCCACGGGAAGGCTCGCCGTCGCGGCCACCGGTCACCGGGCGTCACTGTACGCCTGCGGGATCACCCCCTACGACGCCACGCACATGGGCCACGCCGCGACGTTCACCGCCTGGGACCTGCTGGTGCGCGCCTGGCTTGACGCCGGCCACCAGGTGGCCTACGCCCAGAACGTGACCGACGTGGATGACCCGCTGCTCGAGCGGGCCGAACGGGACGGCGACGACTGGTGGCAGCTCGCGCTGCGCGAGACCGACCGGTACCGCGGCGACATGGAGGCGCTGCGTAACCTGCCGCCGGACTACTTCATCGGCGCCGTGGAGGCGGTCCCGCTGATCGACCGGTTCGCCGAGCGGCTTGCCGCCCGCGGCGCGCTTTACGACCTCGACGGCGACGTCTACTTCACCAGGTCAGCGGACGCGGAGTTCGGCGCGCTCGCCGGGCCGGGCACCGCGTCCGGGTTCTCCATCGCCGAGATGACCGAGCTGTCCGCCGAACGCGGCGGTGACCCGGCCAGGCCCGGCAAGAAGGACCCGCTCGACCCGCTCGTCTGGCGGGCGGAGCGGCCTGGTGAGCCCGCCTGGGAGTCGCGCTTCGGCCCGGGCCGTCCCGGCTGGCACGTCGAGTGCGCCGCGATCGCCACCGAGTACCTCGGGCCGTCCTTCGACGTGCAGGCGGGCGGCACCGACCTGGTGTTCCCGCACCACGAGATGAGCGCATCGCACGCGCGGGTCGCCTGCGCGCCAGGTGACGGTGGTCACGCGTTCGCCCGGGTATACGCGCACTCGGGCATGGTCGCCTATGCGGGCGCGAAGATGTCCAAGTCGCTCGGCAACCTGGTTTTCGTGTCCCGGCTGCGCGCCGCGGGCACCGACCCGATGGCCATCCGCCTCGCGCTGCTCGCGCACCACTACCGCGCGGACTGGGAGTGGACCGACGACGTGCTGCTCGAGGCGGAGCGCCGGCTTGGCCGCTGGCGCGCCGCGCTGGCGACGGCG
>CAZORE010000033.1:15845-22907 GCA_964581815.1 uncultured Streptosporangiaceae bacterium
GGCTTGGCCGCTGGCGCGCCGCGCTGGCGACGGCGCCGGCCGGGGCGACCCGGGACGCGGTGACTCCGGCTGCCGTGACTCCGGCGGCGGAGGCCGTGCTCGCCACGGTACGGATGCGGCTCGCCGATGACCTGGACGCGCCCGGGGCGGTCGCCGCGATCGACGCGTGGGCCGACGCGGTGCTCGCGGGCGCGGGCGCCGGCGGGGCGGGCGCGGGTGGCGCCGCGCCGCAGGACGCTGCGCTGGTCCGGGACGTGGCTGACGCGCTGCTCGGCGTCGCGCTGTAACGCGCGGACCGGCCCGGGGCAGCATCGGGCCGCTTCCGCAAGCCCCTCATCGCGCCCTGTGGATTTCTCGCGAGTTATCCACAGCCCCTCGTCTCCGCTTTCCCTTCCCCGGGTGCCGCCAAGGACCCTGGATCCATGACACGCAACCTTCCCGCGGGCGGGCCGCCGCCCGCAAGCACAGCGGCACTAGCCTCGTCCAAGCGCGCGCAGCGCGCGCCGCGGCCAGGGTCACGCCAGGTACGGCCACGTCAAGGACCCCAGCAGGCACAGTCACAGCAGGCACAGTCACAGCAGGCACAGTCAGAGCAGGCACAGCCGCAGCAACCCTGGCCGTGCCGGGCTCCGCGCGCCGGCGGCGCGCCAGACGCGAGCTCACCGCCGCTGCGGGTCCGGATCGGGTCGCCCGCGTCCCTGCTCGCGGTCGTCCCTGGCCTGCTCGGGTTCGAGCCAGGGAACAGCATCGTGGTGGTGGGTACCGAGTCGCCCGGCCATGCGGTCCGGGTCACGCTCCGCTATGACGTGCCGGATCCGGGGCGGCCCGCGACCGCCGCCGCGCTGGCGGGGCACGCGGTCAGCGTGCTCGCCGCGCAGGGCGTCACCACCGCGGTCGCGGTCGGGTACGGCAGCGAGGCGGCCGTCTCGCCGGTCGCCGCCGCGCTGCGCGAGCGCGCGGGCGACGCCGGCGTCACGCTGACCGAAGTGCTCCGGGCGGAAGGTCAGCGGTACTGGTCCTACGTGTGCGCCAACCCGGCGTGCTGCCCGCCGGAGGGCACACCGTACGACGTCACCGCGCACCCGGCAGCCCGCGCCCTGGCGGCGGCCGGCGGTCAGGTGCTGGCCGGCCGGGACGAGCTGTCCGCGAGCCTCGCCCCGGCGGGGGGTCAGCTTGGCGCGGTGATGCGCCGCGCGACATCCAAGGCCCACGCGCAGGTCGCCCGCTGCGTCGCCCGCCTCGACCGGGAAGGGCTGCAGGTCACCGCGGCGCGGCTCACCGGCACACTCGGGCAGGTGGCGGTGCGCGACGCTATCCGCCGCTACCGCGACGGTGCGGAGGTCGGCCCGGAGGATGCGGCCTGGCTGACGGTCGCGCTGCGTCAGCTGCGCGTTCGCGATGACGCCTGGGCGCGGATGGAGCCTCAGCACCGGAGCGCGCACCTGCGGCTGTGGACTGACCTGACCCGGCTGGCGCGGCCAGGCTACGTGGCGGCGCCCGCGGCCCTGCTCGCCTTCGTCGCCTGGCAGTCCGGCGACGGGGCGCTGGCGAACGTCGCCCTCGACCGCGCGCTTGCCGACAACCCCCGTTACTCGATGGCGCTGCTGCTGCGCGAGGCCCTCGACTCGGGCGCGCCTCCCGCCCTGGCGCGGCTGCCGATGACGCCGGAGGAGGTCGCCGCCGCCTACGACGCCGCGGAGGACGCGGTGAAGGCCCGGTGACGCCGCCCACGGCCTACCGTGGCGACGCCTCCGACGCCCGGGTGTCCACCGCTGCCGCCGACCGCAAGCGGGCGGAGACGGAAGCGCTCGCACGTCAGCTAGCGGCGGACCTCACTGCCAGCCTGGGCCACCAGGATGCACACGAAATCCTGCGCGCCGAGATGAACGCCGCCATCGCAGCAAAACTCGAGACACATCGGCAACAGGTCGCGCCGCAGAAGGGCAGAGCGGGAGATGACCGTCCCCGCAGGTAAGGGGGGTGAAAGTGACATCTTGCGACCCGATACACTGCCTGAGCTGTTTGCCTGGCAGGGTGTGGAGCTTGCCCCGTTTGTGCTCCAGTGCGCATTCTTGTCACGATGGTGGACAGGAAGAAGCGGGCGCGGTGGTGCCCACCCGGGAGTGAGGAGGAGCACGTGACTGGCATCTCAGGCCTGCCGCCGGCTAAACAGGCCGCTCACGAGGCCGCGGTGGCCCGGCTGCGCGACGCGTACGCCGCGGTCCCTGAGGGTGTCCCCGTGCGGCTCGCGAAGCCGACGTCGAACCTGTTCCGGTTCCGCGACCCGTCGTCTGCCGCCGAGCGCGTCAGCCTTGACGTATCGGCCTTCGCGCGGGTCATCCACGTGGACGCCGCGGCGCGAACCGCGGTCGTCGGCGGCATGACCACCTACGAGGACCTGTGCGAGGCGACCCTGCCGCATGGCCTGATGCCGCTCGTGGTCCCCGAGCTCAAGACCATCACGCTTGGCGGCGCGGTCACCGGCCTCGGCATCGAGGCGACCTCGGTCTGGCACGGCCTGCCGCACGAGTCGGTGACCGAGATGCAGCTCCTGACGGGCGACGGCCGCGTCGTCATCGCCACGAAGGACAACGAGCACAGCGCGCTTTTCCACGGCTTCCCTAACTCCTACGGAACCCTCGGGTACACGCTCGCGCTCACCATCGAGCTGATGCCGGTCAAGCCGTACGTCCACGTGCGGCACTTCGCCTTCAGCGACCCGAAGAGCTGCATGGACGCGATCGCCGAGATCGCGCGCGACGGCAGCTATCACGGGCACAAGGCCGACTTCCTCGACGGGGTAGCCTTCAGCAGCGACGAGCTGTACCTCACGGTCGGGGCGTTCAGCGACAAGGCCCCATGGGTCAGCGACTACACCGGCCAGCAGATCTACTACCAGTCGCTGCAGCGCAGCCGCGAGGACTTCCTCACTGTCAAGGGCTACATCTGGCGCTGGGACACCGACTGGTTCTGGTGCGCCGGCGCGTTCGGCCTGAGGAACAAGGTGGTCCGCCGGCTGTGGCCGCGGAAGTACCGGCGCTCGGACGTCTACCGCAAGCTCGTGGCCCTTGACCAGAAGCACGGCCTGACCGCCGCGATGTACGAGAAGCGGCACTCGCCGCAGCGGGAGTTCGTCACTCAGGACGTGGAGATCCCGGTCGAGCGCGGGCACGAGTTTCTCGCGTTCTTCGCCGAGAAGGTGAAGATGACCCCGGTCTGGATGTGCCCGGTCCGGCTGCGCGGCACCGAGTCGTGGCCCCTGTACCCGATGCACCCCGGTGACCTCTACGTCAACTTCGGCTTCTGGGGGACCGCCCCGCTGCCGGCAGGCAAGGGCGACGGCTACTACAACCGGATGGTGGAGGAGGAGGTCAGCGCGCTCGGCGGGCACAAGTCGCTGTACTCCACGGCCTTCTACCCCGAGGAAGAGTTCCGGGCCCGGTACAACGGCGCGGCCTACGACAAGCTCAAGGCGGAGTACGACGGCGGCGGCCGCCTGCTCACCCTCTACGACAAGGCCGTACGCCGCCGCTGACTCAGCGACAGCGGCGACGGGTTAACAAGCGACCATTACGGAAGGAATGCACATGGCGCTGGCGCAGATATTTGAGGCGATCGCTGGCCCGGACGCTCCGGTGGAATTCCAGGCATACGACGGGTCGACCGCCGGGGCCCCCGGTTCACCGGTCAAGATCACGGTCCGGTCGCCGGTCGCCGTGTCGTACCTGGCTCAGGCGCCGGGCGCGCTCGGCCTGGCCCGTGCCTACGTCTCCGGTCACCTGGACGTGGACGGCAACATGTTCACGGCCCTCTCCCGGCTGTCCAAGGCCCAGGACAGCGACATCAGCTGGGGGGACCGGATCAAGCTGCTGCGGGACCTCGGCGGCCCGAAGGCGCTGTTCCCGCGGATCCCCCCGCCGCCGCAGGAAGTCGTCCCCGACCGCCGCCGGTTCAGCCTCGGCGCCAGGCACTCCAAGAGGCGCGACGCAAGCTCCATCTCACACCACTACGACGTGTCCAACACGTTCTACGAGTGGGTCCTCGGCCCGAGCATGGCGTACACCTGCGCCTGCTACCCCACCGCGGACGCCACGCTCGAGGAAGCGCAGGAGTACAAGCACGACCTGGTCGCCCGCAAGATCGACCTCAAGCCGGGCATGCGGCTGCTCGACGTCGGCTGCGGCTGGGGCGGCATGGTCAGGCACGCCGCCAAGAACTACGGCGTCAAGGCGCTCGGCGTGACTCTGTCCGCGGAGCAGGCGTCCTGGGCGCAGGAGGCCATCAAGCGCGAGGGCCTCGAGGACCTGGCCGAGGTCCGCCACATGGACTACCGCGATGTCGCCGAGACCGACTTCGACGCGATCAGCTCGATCGGCATCACCGAGCACATCGGCAAGGCCAACGTCCCCGGCTACTTCAGGTTCCTCAACGCCAAGCTGAAGGAGGGCGGCCGGATGCTGAACCACTGCATCACCCGCCCGGACAACACCGGCCCGTCCATCTACGAGGACGGCTTCATCAACCGCTACGTTTTCCCCGACGGAGAGCTTGAGGGCCCCGGCTGGCTGGCTGGCGCGATGAACGACAACGGCTTCGAGATCAGGCACGAGGAGAACCTCCGCGAGCACTACTCGAAGACGCTCACGGCTTGGTGCGACAACCTGGACGCCCACTGGGACGAGGCCGTCGCCGAGGTCGGGCAGGGCACGGCCCGCGTCTGGAAGCTCTACATGGCGGGCTGCATCCTGGGCTTCGACCGCAACGTGGTGCAACTGCACCAGATCCTCGGCGTCAAGCTGCACAAGGACGGGACGTCGGGCATGCCGCTGCGGCCCAACTGGGAGCCCGCCGTCGAGCGCGCGAAGACGGCTAGCTCCTAGCTGAGCGGCGAGACGGCGAGCAGGGCGGGCTTGCGGCGCCGGCCGGGGCGCTGGGCCGGGTCGCGCTCGCGGCGCAGCACCACGTGGACCGGGCCCGACCTCGGGGCGTCCGGGTAAGGAGCGGTGCCCAGGGTGTTGACCGCTGCGAGCTGGACCGGGGTCTGCGGCCACTGCTCGGGGACCGACGGGAAGCGGAACGGCCCCTTGGCCCCGCGCACCAGACGGTTCGGGCGGACACAGCCGGTGGACGGCGGGATGATATCCGCCGTCATGGCGAAGGCGGTCTTGAGCAGCGCGGCGATCCCGGCGGCCGCCTTCGTGTCGCCGATGTTGGCCGCGACGGAGCCGAGCGCGCAGCGGTGACGGGCGCCCGCCTGGCGGGCGCCGAGCACCTCAAGCAGCGCGGTGAGCTCCGCCAGGTCGTCGTCGGCGGTTGCCGCGCCGTGGCCCTCGACGAACTGGATGTCCGCCGGGTTGATCCCGGCGCGCGTGTAGGCGACGGGCAGCGCCGCCGCATGCGGGTCGGCCGGGCCAGCGGCGTGCCAGCCGATGATCTCGGCGTAGGCGGGCACCCCCGCCGCCCTCATGTCGGCGGTGCGGCGCAGTGCGACCATGCCGCAGCCCTCACCGGGGAACATGCCGGTCGGGCTGGCGTCGTAGACCCGGACGTGCTGCCCGGCGGCCTGCCCGGCCGGGCGGCACTCGCGCGCCCAGGCACCGACGCCCTTCGCCACGCCACCCGCGAGCACGAGATCGTACTGTCCGGAGTTCAGCGCCTCGCAGGCCGCGGTGACTGCGCGAAGTGAGCAGTGCAGCGCGCCCGGTGCCGTTCCGTTTACCCGGGTGACGGCCTGCTTGCGGCCGAGCAGGTCGAGGGTGCCGAGCAGCAGCTCGTTGACGCTGGCCCCGGTCGGCTCTGCTCCGGCTGACCCGACGAGGACGCCCCTGCTCCCGTTCGGCGGCGCGGTGCGATCCCCAGCGGTGAGCAGTATGAGCTGGTGCCGCACCCAGTCGCCCACGTCCGCCGTGCCCGGTTCCGGCAGGTCGGCGATGAATACGCCGATCCGTCCGGGCGCGACGACCCGGCCGTCCGGGGGGACGTCGGTGAGCGCGGCGACGGCGGTCTCGGTCGCGAGCAGGTGCCGCGCGGTGATCCCGCCGGTCAGGTCGTCATCGCGGCCGGGCGCGGGCAGCAGGTCGTCGAGTACCGCCGCCCGTAGCGACGCGTGCCCAGTGGGCGGCCTGGCGCCGTTGCCCTCATCGCGGCCGGGCGGCAGGTCGGGTTTCGTCTCGTCAGCGAGCTCACGGAACATCCGCCGGCCGGACACCGTGAGCTCGTGGAACGAGGCGGGGTCCCGGGCACCAGGAAACCGCAGCGCGGCGCCGACGATAGCGACGGCTTGCACGGGGCCGATATTCGCTTCGTCCGGAACGTGCATTTACCCCCCGCAACGCCGAAATGGCCCGAATTTACCCCCTGCATCGCACGCACATTGCCCAGTACAAATCGGGCAATTGCGGCAAGGCCTCCAATGCGGAAACTAGAATCCCGCCTTACAGGGGGAATTAGCGAGCAGGCATCACTGTATTGACGCGGTTGACGCTGGTCAAGCGGGCGCCCGGAATGCGGGATTTTGTGGTAAGCCCCCACGTCTTTCGCTATGCGGCCCGGTAACGGAAAATGGATCCGCGGCTGTCCGCGGCCCGCCGTCGCCGCTAGCCGCGGCTCGAGGCAAGCGGCCGGTGCGCCAGGTTCGCGGCGCCGAGCAACGGCGAGGTGATGAGGTAGTCCGCGCTGGTGCGGTTGCAGGCGATCGGGATGTTCCACACCACGGCGACCCTGACAAGGGCCTTGACGTCGGAGTCGTGCGGCTGGGGGCTCATCGGGTCCCAGAAGAAGATCAGCATGTCGAGGCGACTCGAGGCGATGAGCGCGCCGATCTGCTGATCGCCGCCGAGTGGTCCGCTCTGAAAGCAGGTGACGGGCAGTTGGAGCAAGTCACCGAGCAGCCTGCCCGTGGTGCCAGTGGCGTAAAGGATGTGGTCGGCGAGGATGTCCCGGTTGTATTCGGCCCACTCGAGCAGGTCGCCTTTCCTGTCGTCGTGGGCGACGAGGGCGATGCGCTTAGGTTCGACCATGGGTGAGGTCGTCGTGGTCATGCCCCCAGGGTGGCACGCGAAT
>CAZORE010000033.1:23007-39461 GCA_964581815.1 uncultured Streptosporangiaceae bacterium
AGGTTCGACCATGGGTGAGGTCGTCGTGGTCATGCCCCCAGGGTGGCACGCGAATGTTGCTGGACTGCCACGCTGGCGTTATCGGATCGTGTACATGGCGTGCTGATCCGCGCGGGGTCGCGGCCGGGCCGGATACGGTAATCTAGAGCCATGCGTCCTGTCCGGCTGCTCCTTAGCTAGCCGCGCCGACCTACCGGCAGTGTCGTCTCCCACCGAGGCCACTACCGTCGGCGCGGCCGCTCCTCGTGCTCGAGGAGCGTTTTTGTTTGGGCGAACACCGTATTGGCAGGCAGCGCGCCGTCAATGCGGGGATTCCTAGCCGGACCGATCTAGGTGAGGACACGATGACTGCGGCCGAGAGAGCCGACGAGGCGAAAGCGTACGATCCGCGCGACATCCAGGACAAGTGGCAGGCCCGCTGGGCGGAGATCGACCCGTTCCGCGCCAGCGACGCGCCCGATGACCCGCGCGAGCGGTTCTACCTCGTCGACATGTTCCCCTACCCGTCGGGTGACCTGCACATGGGGCACGCGGAGGCCTACGCGATCGGTGACGCGATGGCCAGGTACTGGTTCCTGCGCGGGAAGAACGTGCTCCACCCGATCGGATGGGACGCGTTCGGCCTGCCCGCGGAGAACGCGGCGATCAGGAACAACACGCACCCGGCCGACTGGACGTACCGGAACATCGACACCCAGGCGGCGTCCTTCCGCCGGTACGCGATCTCGTTCGACTGGTCCCGGCGGCTGGCCACCTGCGATCCCGAGTACTACCGGTGGAACCAGTGGCTGTTTCTGCGCTTCTACGAGCGCGGGCTGGCCTACCGCAAGGGCGGCTACGTCAACTGGTGCCCCAAGGACCAGACCGTGCTGGCCAACGAGCAGGTCGTCAACGGGCACTGCGAGCGGTGCGGCACCGAGGTCGTCCGCCGGGTGCTGACCCAGTGGTACTTCAAGATCACCGAGTACGCCGACCGCCTGCTGGCCGACGCCGAGGTGCTGGAGGGCAACTGGCCCGACCGGGTGCTGACGATGCAGCGCAACTGGATCGGCCGGTCGACGGGCGCCGACGTCGACTTCGTGGTTGAGGGCCGCGCCGAGCCCGTCACGGTGTACACGACGCGCCCGGACACGCTGTTCGGCGCGACGTTCATGGTGGTCGCCGCCGACTCGGCGCTGGCCGCCGAGCTGTGCACCGAGAGGCACCGTGCCGAGTTCGAGGCCTACCTGGCCCAGGTGCGCAAGCTGACCGACATCGAGCGGCAGTCGACCGACCGGGAGAAGACCGGTGTCTTCCTTGGCGTGCACGCCGTCAACCCGGTGAACGGCGAGCGGATCCCGATGTGGGCGGCCGATTACGTGCTGCCGGACTACGGCACCGGCGCGATCATGGCGGTACCCGCGCATGACCAGCGCGACCTGGACTTCGCCCGCAGGTTCGGCCTGCCGGTCCGGGTGGTGGTCGCCACCGACCAGCCGGACCCGGTGACGACCGGCATCGCGACGCCCGGTGACGGGGTGCTGGTGAACTCGGGCCCGCTGGACGGGCTGGGCAAGCAGGCGGCCATCGCCCGGATCATCGAGATCCTGGCGGGCAAGGACCTGGGCAAGGCGGCGGTGAACTACCGGCTGCGCGACTGGCTGCTGTCCAGGCAGCGGTTCTGGGGCACGCCGATCCCCATCATCCACTGCCCCTCCTGCGGCGAGGTGCCGGTCCCCGACGAGCAGCTGCCGGTCGAGCTGCCCGACCTGCGCGGTGCCGACCTGACCCCCAAGGGCGTGTCACCGCTGGCGGCGGCCACCGACTGGGTGAACGTCGAGTGCCCCAAGTGCGGCGGCCCGGCCCGCAGGGACACCGACACCATGGACACCTTCGTGGACTCGTCCTGGTACCAGTTCCGGTACTGCTCGCCGCATTACGACGGCGGGCCGTTCCGCAGCGAGGACGTCAACCGCTGGGCCCCGGTCGACCTGTACGTAGGCGGCGTCGAGCACGCCATCCTGCACCTGCTGTACGCGCGGTTCTTCACCAAGGTGCTGCAGGACCTGGGCATGATCGACTTCGGCGAGCCCTTCACCAGGCTGATCAACCAGGGCCAGGTGATCAACCGGGGCAAGGCGATGTCCAAGTCGCTGGGCAACGGCGTCAACCTGGGCGAGCAGATCGGCCTGTACGGCGTCGACGCGATCCGGCTGACGATGATCTTCGCTTCTCCGCCGCAGGAGGACATCGACTGGGCCGACATGAACCCGGACGCGATGGTCAAGTTCCTGGGCCGGGCCTGGCGGATCGCGGCCGATGTCGCTGCGGCCAACCCGGCTGCGGGCGACGTGGCGGCCGGCGCGGGGGACCAGGACCTGCGGAGGGTCACCCACCGGGTCATCGACGAGGTCACCCGGCAGGTGGAGAACTACCACCTGAACGTTGCCGTGGCCCGGCTGATGGAGCTGGTCAGCGCAACCCGCAAGGCGATCGACTCGGGTCCCGGCGCCGCCAGTCCGGCGGTTCGGGAGGCCGCGGAAGCGCTAGCCGTGATGCTGTCGCTGTTCGCCCCGTACACCGCGGAAGAATGCTGGGCGGTGCTTGACGGCCCGGCCGGACCCGCCGGTATCCCGTCCGTGGCGCGGGCCGAGTGGCCGGCCGCGGACCCGGCGCTCCTGGTCCGGGAGAGCGTCACCTGCGTAGTTCAGGTGAACGGGAAGGTCCGCGACCGGCTGGAGGTCTCTCCGGACATCACGGAGCAGGAACTGCACGCCCTGGCGACGGCCGCACCGGGGGTCACCCGCGCGCTAACCGGGCTGGAGATCAAGCGCGTGGTGGTCCGCCCGCCGAAGCTGGTGAACATCGTCGCGGCATGATCGCACGGGGGACGTGACCGTCCCCCGGTAAGCGACCGCACGCAGCCGGGAAGGTGCCCGCAAGCGCACCAGCCCCGGTCATCAACTAAACTCGCCGCAAAACGGCAACTACCTTGCCGAGGATGCTGGCGTCGTCGCCCAGGATCGGCGTGAAGGCAGGGTTGTGCGGCATGAGCCACACGTGCCCGTCGCTCTGCTTGAGCGTCTTCACGGTGGCCTCGCCATCGATCATCGCCGCGACGATCTCGCCGTTCTCCGCGTCCTCTTGCTGGCGGATGACCACCCAGTCGCCGTCCGCGATGGCGGCGTTGATCATGGAGTCGCCGGCGACCTTGAGCATGAAGAGGCTGCCCTCGCCGACAAGCTGCCTGGGCAGCGGGAAGATGTCCTCGACCTGCTGCTCGGCGGTGATCGGCACGCCGGCCGCGATCCGGCCGACGAGCGGCACGTAGGTGGCCTCCTGCGAGGCGATGTCAAGGCCGTCGGCGGACAGATCCACCGCCTCGGCGCCGCCGCCGCTCGTGCCCTGCTCGGGGCGGATGGCGGGATGCCCGGGCAGCCGGACTTCCACCGTGCGCGGCCGGCCGACGTCCCGGTGCAGGTAGCCCTTGCGCTGCAGCGTCGATAGCTGGTACGAAACGCTCGACGTGCTGGTCAGGCCGACCGCCTCGCCGATCTCCCGCATCGACGGGGGATACCCGCGCTTCTGCACCGAGTCCCTGATGACCTGAAGCACCTTGCGCTGCCGCCAGGTGAGTACGTGGTCTGGGTCTGGCTTGTCTGGCGTCTCAGGGATCACAACGGGAACGCTGCCCTTGGGCTTACGGCCCGGCCTGCCCTTCGGGCGCACGGGTGCGTCCGTGATTTCGGGACCGCCGCGGTGGGCCATGTCGTCCATCGGATGAACCTCCGAATCCTTGATTGTCGCTTACGGATACGAGCCTAGCGGCAATTTGCGATATCACCAAACATCTGTTCGACGTGTCGCTTGATTGTCGGACCCGAGAGGTACAAAGATGGCAGGGGTCCGTTCGATCGAACTGTGTCTCGATCGAACGGGTGTATGATCGAATAGGCGTTTGAGGAGAGTGGTGGACTTGGTAACGATGGTGAGCCGTAAGCCAATGGCGGTCATGGAGCGGGGGCGCGCGGCAGGCGAAGATGTGCGCTTTCGAACGCGCGTGGCCGCTCCCGCGGTCCGGCTGACCCTGCGCGGGCGTGTCGTGGTGGCCGGCGCGTCGGCGCTCGCCATCGGCGCGCTCTCCATTGCGCTCGCAACCGCGGCGCAGGCCTCACACGCCGGGCAGGCCGCGCCCGGCCGGTACGCCGCCAAGGTCGAGGTACGGCCGGGTCAGAGCCTGTGGTCCTTGGCTGAGGCGTACGACCCGGATGCCGACCCGCGCCTGGTCATGCAGCAGATTCAGCAGCTGAACTCGATGGCGGGAGACCAATTGCAGCCCGGCGAGGTGCTGTGGGTGCCCCGCGGCTGAGCCCGCGCGGGGCGGGGCCGCGTCCCGGCGACACGCCGGCGCGCACGCGCCTCGCCTGCCCGGCCAGGATTTTTGGCTTCGATGGCCGTCTCCGCTTGCCTAGGGGTGCCGCACGGACTAGGGTTGACCACAACATCTAGTAGTTACACGGGTGTGGTTCTTCTAGAAGTTGTGGATAACCTCGCCAGTGTGGGTACCGCACGGCATTCCTGGAGGTGATCGCGTGCACTGTCCGTTCTGCCGTCACCCGGACAGCCGGGTTATCGACAGCCGGGTAGCCGACGACGGCGCCGCGATACGCAGGCGGCGGTCCTGCCCGGAGTGCGGGCGGCGGTTCACCACTCAGGAGTCGGTCATCCTCATGGTTGCCAAGCGCAGCGGGGTGACCGAGCCGTTTACCAGAGACAAGATCATCCGGGGCGTGCAGCGGGCCTGCCAGGGCAGGCCGGTCGACGAGGACCAGCTCGCGATGCTCGCCCAGCGGGTAGAGGAGACAATCAGGGCGCGCGGCCTGGCCGAGGTGCCGTCCCACGAGGTGGGGCTGGCCATCCTCGGGCCTCTCCGCGATCTCGACGAGGTCGCCTACCTCAGGTTCGCCTCCGTGTACCGGGGCTTCGAGTCGCTCGACGATTTCGAGAAGGCCATCACGGAGCTGCGCGGCCGGCGGCTGACCGATGACGGCGGCACCAGCGCCTGACGGCGCATCAAACTTGCCGCTGGCGACCGGCCACGGGCGCCGCGACGGCGAAATGCCGTCATGTGTTTGAACGTATGAGAAAGCAGCAAAAAGACGGTGCCGGAAGTCGGATCTGCGTGATCCGCGTAGCAAGGGGGAAAGGGAGTTATGACGGAGACGGTGAGCGGCCCGGCGGCGCGCAAGGGCAGGCGCGGCAAGGGCCTGAAGATCCGGCGCATTAACACGACGGCGGGCGTGCACCCCTATGAGCAGGTCACCTGGGAGCGCCGGGACGTCGTGATGACCAACTGGCGGGACGGTTCCGTCAACTTTGAGCAGTACGGGGTCGAATTCCCCGACTTCTGGTCGGTCAACGCGGGGAACATCGTGACCACCAAGTACTTCCGCGGCGCGGTGGGCACCCCGCAGCGCGAGTGGTCGCTCAAGCAGCTCGTCGACCGGGTGACCGACGTCTACTCGAGGACCGGCAGGGAGCACGGTTACTTCGCCACGGACGAGGACGCGGAGATCTTCGACCACGAGCTCAAGTACGCGCTGATCCACCAGATCTTCAGTTTCAACTCCCCGGTCTGGTTCAATGTCGGCACCCCGGCAAGCCAGCAGGTCAGCGCCTGCTTCATCCTGGCCGTCGATGACACGATCGAGTCCATTCTCGAGTGGTACAGGGAAGAGGGCCTGATCTTCCGCGGCGGTTCCGGCGCCGGCGTCAACCTGTCGCGGATCCGCTCCAGCAAGGAACTGCTCAGCTCCGGCGGCACCGCGAGCGGCCCGGTGAGCTTCATGCGCGGCGCCGACGCGTCCGCGGGAACGATCAAGTCCGGCGGCGCCACCCGCCGCGCCGCCAAGATGGTCGTCCTCGACGTCGACCACCCCGACATCGTGGCCTTCATCGAGACCAAGGCCAAGGAAGAGAACAAGATCCGCGCCCTGCGCGACGCCGGCTTCGACATGGACCTCGGCGGCACGGACATCATCTCCGTCCAGTACCAGAACGCCAATAACTCCGTTCGCGTCAGTGACGAGTTCATGAACGCCGTCGAGAATGGCAAGGAATTCGGCCTCAACGCGCGGCTTACCGGCGAGACCATCGAGACGGTCGACGCCAAGGGGCTGTTCCGCCAGATCGCCGAGGCCGCCTGGGATTGCGCCGACCCCGGCCTGCAGTACGACGACACGATCAACAACTGGCACACCAACCCGGAAACGGGCCGCATTACCGCCAGCAATCCGTGCAGCGAGTACCTTTCCCTCGACAATTCAAGCTGCAACCTCGCCAGCCTTAACCTGCTTAAGTTCCTCAAGCCGGACGACACATTCGACACGGTGCACTTCGCGCGGATGTGCGAGCTGATCATCACCGCGATGGACATCTCCATCACCTTCGGCGAGTTCCCCACGGAGAAGATCCGCGACACCACTAAGGCCTACCGCCAGCTCGGGATCGGTTATGCGAACCTCGGCGCGCTGCTGATGGCGACCGGCCACGCGTACGACTCCGCGGGCGGCCGCGCGATCGCCGCCGCGATCACCAGCCTGATGACCGCGAGCGCCTACAAGATGTCGGCCGAGCTCGCCAAGGTCGTCGGCCCGTACGACGGCTACGAGCGGAACGCGGCCCCGCACAACCGTGTCATGCGGATGCACGCCGACGCGAGTGCCGGCGTCGAGCCGGCCGCGAGCTTCGACAAGGCCATCCTTGACCTGGCCAACAAGACCTGGCGGGAGTGCCTGACCCTGGGCGAGGCCAGCGGCTACCGCAACGCGCAGGCCAGCCTGCTCGCGCCCACCGGCACCATCGGCTTCATGATGGACTGCGACACCACCGGCATCGAGCCCGACCTCGCCCTGGTCAAGTTCAAGAAGCTGGTCGGCGGCGGTTCCATGCAGATCGTCAACCAGACCGTGCCGCGCGCCCTGAAGAACCTCGGCTACCAGCCGGAGCAGGCCGAGGCGATCACCGAGTACATCGCCGAGCACGGCCACGTGGTCAACGCGCCCGGCCTGCGCCAGGAGCACTACGAGGTGTTCGACTGCGCCATGGGCGAGCGGTCGATCACCCCGATGGGGCACGTCCGGATGATGGCCGCCGTCCAGCCGTTCCTGTCCGGCTCCATCTCCAAGACGGTCAACATGCCGGAGAGCGCGACCGTCGCGGACGTCGAGGAGATCTACTTCGAGGGCTGGAAGCTGGGCCTGAAGGCGCTCGCCATCTACCGGGACAACTGCAAGGTCGGCCAGCCGCTGTCCGCCAAGAAGAAGACCGAGGTGGAAAGGGCGGAGCAGGCACCCGTTGCGGCGGCCCCGGCGGCGGCGCCAGAGCCGCGCGAGCATCGCCCGGTCCGCAAGCGCCTGCCCAAGACCCGGTCCGCGACCGTGACCAGGTTCGACGTGGCCGGCGCGGAGGGCTACATGACCGCCTCCACCTACCCGGACGACGGCCTGGGCGAGGTCTTCCTCAAGCTCGGCAAGCAGGGCTCGACGCTGGCGGGCGTGATGGACGCGTTCTCGATGGCGATCTCGGTCGGCCTGCAGTACGGCATCCCGCTTGAGTCCTACGTCGCCAAGTTCACCAACACGCGGTTCGAGCCGGCCGGCATGACCGACGACCCGGACATCCGCATCGCGACCTCGATCATGGACTACATCTTCCGCCGCCTCGCCCTGGACCACCTGACCTACGAGCAGCGCGCCGAACTCGGCATCCTCTCCGCCGCCGAGCGCGCCGCCCAGCTTGCGGGCCAGGACCCGGCCATGCTCGGGGTCGAGGTAGACCCGGTGGAGCTGGCCCAGTCCGCGGCGGTGGAAACGACCGTCAATCCGGAACGAGGGGTGGCTTCGCCGCACCCGGCCGCGGCTCCCGCCCCGGCGGCACCGGCCACGGCGTCCGCCCCGGCGACCGCCCCGGGCGGTGCGGCCGCCTCCGCCCGCCTGAGCGGCCCGCACTCCACCGCCGAGCTCATCGAGTTCCAGCAGGGCCGCACCGCGGACGCCCCGCTGTGCCTCACCTGTGGCACCAAGATGCGCCCGGCCGGCAGCTGCTACGTCTGCGAAGGCTGCGGCTCCACCAGCGGTTGCTCCTGAAAATGAGTAGCTCCGGGGAATGATTTCCCAGCTCAGGAGGGATTCGGCTAGTCGGCCGCATCCCTCCTGAGTGCTATCTGGGCGTCGCTTGTTGCATTTGCTGCAACGAGCCTCCTGGAGGCCGTCAGGGCATGGGGTGGTCCTCGATGACAGGCTCGTGGAAGGGCTCGTCGTGGGGTTCGAACCGGGCGCAGCCCGCGCATGGCCCGGAGCCGCCTTCTGACAGGTAGCGGGCCTGGTTGGCCAGGTCGACCGCCGCGTCGAGCGCGCCTTCGTGTGCGGTGCTCGGCAGCGTCGTGGCAAAGTGGTCCTGCTCTTCCGCCTTGAGCTGCGCCAGCAGTGCTTCCGTGGCAAGCTTCTCCGGGTCCGGGACCACGAGGGCCGCCGCGTCCGGCGGGCGGGCCGCTCCGGCGATGCGCTCAGTCCAGGCGGCGAAGACGTCCTTGAGCGGACTCTCCTCGACGAGCCCGCTCAGGTACTCCCGGACGATCTGGACCACCTCATTGCTTCCGATGTCCGGAATGGACAGCAAGCTGGAGACTGTGGCGGCGGCGAGGTCTCCGGCCTGCTCGGCCCGCTTATGCGCCGCGTCTTCCTTCTTGTCCTGCTCGTCCAGCTTCGTCGCCCGCGTCCGCAGGTCCGGCGCATCCCGGATTGGTTCAGTGAACCCGGCCGTGGCGGCGGCGCTCTGTTCATTGGCCGCGACGGATTCCGGGCCTGTCGCTAGCAGCGTGGCCGCTTGTAGTTCGCCGACCCGGCGGGCGATGTCCGTCTCGGTGCCGGTGGCGCGGCCATCTCTCGGCCGCGGGTGGTCAATGGCGTGAATCTTCTCCACGATGTCGGTCAGGACGACCCGGTTCGCCCGCGCCGCCGCGAACTGCCCGTTGATCTCGGCGTAAGCGGCCTGCTCGCCCGCAGCCTCAAGCTGCCGCTGGTACGCGACGGTGTAGCGGGCGGCGAGTTGGTCGCGCAGTACCGGGAAGACCGCGGCGGGGCCGGCGACGGCGACCAAGACGATGACCAGCAGGCCGATGTGCGCTCCGGTCAGCACCCGCCGGACCACGTTGATGGCGGGTACCACGAGCAACAAGTCGGACACCTCGGTGGCCCGGCGCAGCCGGGTCGGCCAGACTGCGAACGCGACGGCCGCCAGCGCGAGCGTCCCGTACAGGCCGGCCCACAGCTGCCAGGGCAGGTCGGCGAGGTTACCAGCTTGCTCAAGCGCGCCGCGTATCGTCGCCACTTCGGGCCTGGCAAGGCCCAGCACGTTGGCCAGCCAGACCATGAAGAGCACCAGGTCGGCCCCGAGCAGCAGCGACAGCGTGATGTCGGCGGCGGCGCGCACAGCCAGCCGTCCGGAGTCGTTCATCGCGCGCCACGCGCGGTAGCTGGCCCAGGCGGCTATGGGAAACAGCAGCCCCGCCGACGGCTCGACCGCCAGCACGTCCCGCCGGGCCAGCGCGAGCAGCGCGGTTCCCGTGGTGGCCGCGACGACCGCGTCCCGGAGGCGGCGGTGCCACCAGGCCGCCCCCCGCCAACCTCTTGAGCGGCCAGACTCGCTCGCGCTCCCCGGGCCGCCGGACTTGCTGCCGTTTGACCGTCGGCCCAGCCAGTGCCCCGATCGCGGCGCGCTGCGCGTCACCACCAGTACCCAGCCGCCGCATGCGGCCACCAGCAGCGCGGGGAGGACCATGGCGGCGAACGCGGCAAGCGCTGGGCCAGCGGCCGCAACGAGCAGCGCCCCCACGGCGACGGCGACGCCGGCGGCAACCAGCCGGGTACGTCGCGAGAACGGCGCGACGTTCACCACCGTCCACCAGACGCGGGCAACGGCCGGGCGCAGCAGCCGGGGAGCGGACGCGTAGCAGATCAGGCCCGCGACCGCCGCGATGGCGGCGAACACGCCCACCAGGGACCATCTCCCATGCGCGAGCGTGAGCCCGAGCAGCAGGAAGAAGATCGCGATGCCGGCCGCGAGGTCGGCCCGCGCGCGGGCGATCCCCCGCGCGTCCATAACCGCGACCAGCCGCGCCCGCGCCCCGGTGGTCCGCGTCGCGCGGGCCTCGCGCGCCTGGTCCCGCTCACGGAGTTCCGCGACATGCGCGTCGGCGAGCGACACGCGGACGGTTTCGTCGCGGAACTTCCAGTGTTCGCCTGCTCGCACGAGCACCTGGCCGGCGGCGGCATCGGTGAGCACGCGGTGCAGGCGGACGGGCTGCCGCCACTGCGCGAGCAGGATCAGCTCGGTGAGCTTGACCACCGGGTACGGCCCGGCTGTCAGCGCGGCGATAAGGCCCGCCCCGGTCGCCAGCGAGAGGTCAACGCCGAGCCACGCCCCGACGGGAACCCCGGCGCCGAGCACGACCGCTGCGACCAGGCCCGCGCTGCCGAGCCACGCTGCCAGGCGGACAGCGGTAGCGCGGCGGTCCGCGCGATACGTCAGGACCGGGTCCCCGTGCACCGGCTCGGTCCATCGGCTGACCAGCACGGGGATGAATGCCACCACTGGGATAAGCGAGATCGTCAGCAGCGCGAGCGCACGCCGTCCGCGCGGCCGCTGGGGCGTGACCCGCCGGGGCGGTCCTGGCCGCGGGGCCCGCAGCCGCCTGAGGGTGGACAGGGACACGCCCCTGCTGCCGAAGGCGACGAACACCAGGAACAGGAGCATGATCGCGACCAGGAGGCTGAACCCGATGGCCGCGCCGAGCGCGGCGGCCACGATGACGACCGCCACCGCGAGCCGTGTGCGGGCCAGCCACTGGCCGGGAACGCGATCTGGGATCTCCCACCAGGCCACCGGCTCGGTGCCCCAGTGATACGCCACCCAGCCGAGCCACCGGACCGCCCGCTCCCGGTCACGCTCGCGTGAGCGGAAGTCCGCGAGCAGCACCCCCGGCTGGCGTTCCTCCCGCAGTGCCTCATCCACGGACCAATAATGCTGCCAATCATGAGATTTCGCGCCCGCCTTACCGCGCCCGGGACACGACACGGCAGGACCTGCGCCGGCCGCTGTGGAGCCGGGCCGCGTCGGCGGCTTAGCGCTTGCGGGCGGCAACGTTCGTCGGCCGGCGTTTGCGGCTCTGGTTCAGGTTGTCATACAGGAAGAGTTTGCAGCTCAGGAGGAGTGCGATCCGGTAATCGCGCCCCTCCTGAGTGCTATCTGGGCGTCGTTACTTGCACCTGGCCGATCGTCGTCGACATCGATTGCTGAAAATCTGCAGAAAATAATCAAATTCTTGCAGCAAACATTAGCGTTCTAATGCAAGATATTACCCCCAGATAACTTCAAACGCGCGGTTCGTGTTGGCTGGAGCGCTCAGGAGCGAACACAAGCCGCTGAACTGGCAATTCTCCTCCAGGTTATAGTTGCAACTTTGCTTTGATCCGTAAATCTCAATCTATGGATCGTCGAGATATTGCAAAGATGTGCTGAGAAGTTTAACGTCTGGTGCGAAGCGCCGACGGACAAGCTCGGCGCTAAGCGTCGAGAGGAGCAATGGTGTTCCACTCTGTCCGAGAACTGAGGCGCACGCTTGTCGTGGGCATCAGTACCGCATCGCTAGCCGCCGCGGGGCTCGCGGCGATAGCGATCCAGCCGGCGTCGGCGTCGGTCATGCGGGTATCCACAGCGGCAGCGCCGGCGGCGGTTACCGGCGGGAGCGGGGCAAGCCTGCCCTACGCCGAGGTAGAGGCGGAGAACTCCGCGACCAACGGAACCGTCATCGGCCCTAGCTACACCCAGGGCCAGCTAGCCGACGAGGCATCCGGCCGCAAGGCGGTGACACTGCAGGGCAACGGCCAGTCCGTCTCCTTCACGACGCCGGTCGCCACCAACTCCATCGACTTCCGGTACAGCATCCCGGACAGTTCCGACGGGTCGGTCTATACCGCGCCGCTGTCGCTGTACGTCAACGGCACCAAGCAGACGGACTTCACCCTGACGAACGCGTACAGCTGGTACTACGGCAGCTACCCGTTCGTTAACACGCCGGGCAGCGGCAACCCGCACCACTTCTATGACGAGGTGCACCGGCTGTTCACCACGACCTATCCGGCGGGCACGACGTTCAAGCTCCAGGTCGACTCAGAGGACACCGCGTCCTCGTACACGATCGACCTGGCCGACTTCGAGAACGTCGCCGCGCCACTGAGCCAGCCGTCAGGCTCGGTGTCCGTCGTCAGCGAGGGTGCCGACGCGACCGGCGCGGCCGACTCGACCAACGCCTTCAACGCCGCGATCACCGCGGCCGGGGCCGGCGGCACGGTCTGGATCCCGCCGGGCACGTACAACATCCCCGGCCACATCATCGTCAACAACGTGACCGTCGAAGGCGCGGGCATGTGGTATTCGACCGTCACCGGCACGGCCCCCGGCTTCTACGGCAACTCCGCGCCGAACCCGAGCACCGGCGTCCACCTGTCGAACTTCGCGATCTTCGGCAACGTGCAGGTGCGTGACGACAGCGCCCAGGTCAACGGCATCGGCGGGGCCATGAGCAACTCGACCGTGTCGAACATCTGGATCGAGCACATGAAGGTGGGCGCCTGGATGGACGGGCCGATGACCGGCCTGACCTTCAGCGGCATGCGCATCCGCGACACCACGGCGGACGGCATCAACTTCCATGGCGGCGTCACCAACTCCACCGTAACCAACAGCAACATCCGCAACACCGGTGACGACGGCATCGCGACCTGGGCTGACTCCGGCATCGGGGCCGACTCCGGCGACACGATCTCCAACAACACCGTGCAGCTGCAGCAGCTCGCCAACGGGATCGCGATCTACGGCGGCAACAACAACACCGTCAGCGGGAACCTGGTCGTCGACACCGGCATCACCCAGGGCGGCGGCATCCAGGTGGGCCAGCGCTTCAGCTCCACCCCTGTCGGCCTGACCACGATCTCCAACAACACCATGATCCGGGACGGCAGCCTCGACCCGAACTGGCAGTTCGGCGTCGGCGCGCTTTGGTTCGACGGCAGCCAGGGCGCGGTCACCGGCCCGATCAACGTGTCCAACGCGCTGATCGAGCAGAGCCCGTTCGAGGCCATCCAGTGGGTCGAGGGCACGGTCAGCGGGGTCAACCTCAGCAACGTGTCCATCGTCGGCACCGGGACGTTCGCCCTGCAGGAGCAGACCGGCGGCACGGCCTCGGCCACCAACGTGACGGCGACCGGCGTGGCCCAGGCCAACGCGGGCAACGCCCCCAGCTACAGCTGTGAAGGCAGCGGCTTCACAATCACCGATAACGGCGGCAACTCCGGCATCAGCCCGGCCGGGTGCAGCGTCGGCGTCTCTCCACCGCCGGTCTACCCGCCGTACCCCGTCACCGGCGTCAACGCGAGCCCGACCGCGCTGACCTTCAGCCCGCAAGTAACCGGCACGACCAGCGCCGCGCAGACCGTCACGGTCGCCAACCCGACCAGCGCGGCCGCCTCGGTCTCGTCCATCGCCACCAGTGGTGCCTTCACCCAGACCAACACCTGCGGATCGTCGATCGCGGCGAACGGCTCGTGTACCGTCAGCGTGACGTTCTCGCCCACGGCGGCCGGCAGCGCCACCGGGAGCCTCACCATCAACGCCGGCGGCGTCACCAACACGGTGAGCCTGTCCGGTACCGGCACGGCACCAGGCCCGGTGCTGAGCGCCTCCCCGGCCAGCCTGTCCTTCCCCGCCACCCTGGTCGGCTCCTCCCCCGCCACCCAGACGGTGACGGTGACCAACTCCGGCACCACCGCCGCGACCGTCTCGGGCGTGTCGGTGACCGGGGCTTTCAGCCAGACCAACAACTGCACCAGCCTCGCGGTCAACGGCTCCTGCACGGTGACCGTCAAGTTCACGCCCACGGCGGCGACCAATACCGGCACCCTGACCGTCAGCAGCAACGCCAACAACAACCCGCTGACCGTCGGACTGAGTGGTAGTGGCATCACCTCCACCACCAACATCGCCTTGAACAAGCCGGCCACGGCGAGCAGCTCGTATCAGACGTACGTCGCCTCCAACGTCACCGACGGCAACACCAGTTCCTACTGGGAGAGCACCGACGGCGCGGCGTACCCGCAGACCATCTCGGTCGACCTGGGCTCCACGCAGTCGATCGGGTCGGTCACCCTGGACCTGCCGCCGTCGTCGGCCTGGGGCACCCGCACGGAGACGCTGTCGGTCCTCGGCAGCACCAACGGCACGTCCTACAGCCAGATCGTCGGCTCGGCCGGGTACACCTTCAACCCGTCGACCGGCAACACGGTGACGATCAGCCTGCCGTCCGGGACCAGCGCCCGGTACGTGCAGCTGAGCTTCACCGGCAACACCGGCTGGTCGGCCGCGCAGCTGTCGGAGTTCGAGGTTTTCCCCGGCGGCGGGACCAGCGGCGGCACGGCGCTGTCGGCGTCGCCGTCGAGCGTCTCGTTCGGCAACGAGGCGGTCGGCTCGACGAGCTCGGCGCAGACGGTGACGGTGTCGAACCCGGGCAGCACCGCGGCGTCGGTGTCGTCGGTGAGCGTCAGCGGGCCGTTCAGCCAGACCAATACCTGCGGCGGTTCCATCGCCGCGGGCGCCTCGTGCACGGTCAGCGTCAAGTTCGCGCCCGCCGCCAGTGGCGCGGCGAGCGGAACGCTGTCGGTGGCATCCAGCGCGCCGGGCAGCCCGCTGACGGTGGCGCTATCCGGAACTGGCACCACCTCCGCCAACACCAACCTGGCGCTCAACGCCCCAGTCACCGCGTCCAGCTACACCCAGGTGTACGTGCCCGCCAACGCCGTTGACGGGAACACCAGCACGTACTGGGAGGGCACCAACGGCGCCTGGCCGACGACCTTCACCGTCAACCTGGGCGCGGCGCACTCCCTGTCCTCGCTGGTGGTCGACCTGCCGCCGTCGTCGGCGTGGCAGACGCGTACCCAGACGCTGTCGGTGCTCGGCTCGGTTAACGGCAGCACCTACACCACCCTGGTCGGCTCCGCTACCTATACATGGAACCCGTCAACCGGCAACACGGTCACTATCGCGCTGCCGTCGGGAACCAGTGACCAGTACGTCCAACTCAACTTCACCGCCAACAGCGTCCAGAACGGCGCGCAGGTCTCCGAACTGGAGCTCTTCGGGCCGTGAGACATTGCCTAGCGGTAAGCCGGGGTTGAGTTCCTCACCCGGGGGCGCGCGCTTCGGCGCGCGCCCCCACGCCACGCTGATAACACTCGACCGTAAGCTGCCCGCCCGCTACCCCTCTGTCCGGGTCGAACTGCTGCTCCCCTGACCAGCATCGCCCGCGAGATCCGCTGGTGGCGCTAGTTCTACAGGCGGTTGAGTAGCTCCTCGGTGACCAGGGTCGTGATCGAGGTGCGGGCGGAGCCCTCCTCTACGTGGGCGGTGATCGTGACCACCGCCTCACGGGGCGGGGAGACGATGCAGAGCTGGCCGTAGCGGCCCGCCATGCTGAACGTGCCGTCGCCGTGGCCGCACCAGGCGCCGAGGCCGTAGCGGGGCGCCAGGCGGAACTCCTGGTCCTCGGGGTCGTTGACCGTGGCGACGCTTTCGGCGGCGATCCGCGCGCAGTACCCGGCGGGGACCAGCTGGCGGCCCTCGTGGCGGCCATCGTCCAGCAGCAGCCTGCCGAAGCGGGCCAGCTCGGACGTGCGCAGGAACAGGTCGCTCTCCGCCACCGGGTGGCCGAGGGGGCAGGTGTGCCACTGGGGATTGTGGATGGCGAGCGGGCCGAAGACCCGGGGCATCAGGTAGTCCCGGACGCTGGCGCCGGTCGCGGCGCGCAGCGCGCGGGCCGCCACGTACGGGCCGGTGCCGGTGTAGCTGAAGTAGCTGCCGGGCTCGTGCGCGAGGGGGGTCGCGAAGAAGTCCGCCGCCAGGTCGGGGACCTCGACCGGCTCGTCGGCGAACCAGGAATGCGGGCTCCCCGATGTCATCGTCAGCAGGTGGCGGAGCGTGACCCGCTCCAGGCCCGGGGCGGCGGATTTCTTCAGCTCCGGGTAGTACGTGAGCGCGGGGTCGTCGAGGGCGAGGCGGCCCTCGGCTTCGGCGATGCCGAGCGCGACGGACACGAACGTCTTCGACACCGACCACAGGTTCTCCCTGTCGTCCGAGCGGAGCCGCCGCTCGGCCGGCTCATCTCCCCGGCGGTAGACGTGTACGCCGTAGAGCTCCATACCGTTGTTCTGGGCAGACTGGACCAGGCCGTCGATTAGCTCGCGCATGCTGCGGAGCCTACATTGCCGGCCTGAGCTGGCTCGAAGCTGTCGATCTTGCTGGCGGCTCAGAGGCCATATTTTGCCCTTGCCTCCGGGGTGACGGGCGTGAAGAGGTTGACC
>CAZORE010000033.1:39561-53543 GCA_964581815.1 uncultured Streptosporangiaceae bacterium
TCAGAGGCCATATTTTGCCCTTGCCTCCGGGGTGACGGGCGTGAAGAGGTTGACCAGCCCGCCGTCGGGATCGCGGAGGATCATCGAGCGGTTGCCCCAAGGCATGTCGGTCGGCTCCAGCACGATCTCGGCGGCCAGGCCCTCGATGCGTTCCCGGGCCGCGTCGACGTCGTCGACGCGCAACTCGAGGATGACGGACTGGTTCCGGCCGGGTGCCGGAGCGGCGTCCCCGAGCATTCCGACGGTTGCCGGGGCGCCGATGGCGATGGTCCCGGCCGGGGTCCGGAGTTCGGCGAACACCGGGGCGGGCCGGGCGGCGGGCAGGCCGGTGATCTGCTCCCAGAAGGCCGCGAGGCGCTCGACGTCGCTGGTGATCACGCGGACAGAGACGAATTCCATGTCGGTTCCTTTCGTGTCGGTGTGATCGACGTTAATATGGATACTGGACAGAATCCGTCCGCTATCTCTGGAAAGCTTCCGCATGGCCAAACCCCTCGCCCGTGTTCTGGCGCTGCTGGACATCCTCCAGGCCGGCGGTACCCGAACCCTGCGTGAGCTCTCAGAGCGACTGGGAGTCGACGAGCGGACCGTCAGGCGCTATGTGGACCACCTGCTCGACCTCGACGTGCCGGTGGAGTCCGTACGAGGGAGGTACGGTGGCTACCGGCTCGCGCCGGGCTACCGGATGCCGCCGCTCATGCTCACAGACGACGAGGCGGTCGCCGTGCTCCTCGGCCTCACCGGGGCCCGGCGCGCGGCCCTGAATCCGGACGCGGCTCTCGCCGTCGAGAGCGCGGCGGCCAAGGTGCGGCGGGTATTGCCCCGCGCGCTGGCGGCCCGGCTCGCGACGCTCACCGCGGTGACCGCCTACGCCGACGACAGCCGCAGTCCGGCGACCCCTGAGACGGGAATTCTGCTGGCCGTTGCCGGGGCCGCCGTCCGGCGTCGGCCGCTCGCCATCACCTACACCGACAAGAACGGCCGGTCTACCGAGCGGGTGCTCCAGCCATATGGGGTTGTCGCCCTCAACGGGCGCTGGTACGCCACCGGCCTGGACTCGCGCAGCGGCGCGGTGCGCTCCTTCCGACTGGACCGGGTCACCCGTGCTGCCGTCGAGGACGGGCAGTTCCAGGTGCCAGCCGGGTTCGACCCGGCGACCGTGGTGACCGAGGCGGCCTCCGGGGCGTCATACCCGCATGCGGTCTCCGTCCGGGTCCAGGGCAGCCAACGGGCAGTGCGGATGCGGATGCCAGGACCGATCGCCGTCATCGACCAAGCAGACGGGGAACCTGGGTGGGTGCGGGTGCGCTGGCGCGTCGAACGGCTCGACTGGGTCCCGTCGGTCCTGGCCGGCCTCGGCCTCCCGTTCGTCATCGAGGAGCCGGACGAACTGCGGGACCGGGTCCGAGCGCTGGCCGGGCAGCTCACGTCGTGGTCCGAAGCCCGGTGACCGGGCCGCTATGACACCGCAGCGGTCTAGAACAGTTGCGGCCCGCGCCTATCCTCCCGAGGTGCGAGTAACGCGGCAAGTGCGGGTGCCATGGCCGCTGCTCGCGGTACTTGCCGTCCAGACAACGCTCTCGGCCAGCATGGTGCGGGACCGGACCGCGTTCGGTGACGAGGCGTTGTACCTGAATGCCGGCCATCTTGAGTGGTCGCACTGGCTGCACGGCACCCAGATCCCGCCGTACCAGGCCTGGTTCTCCGGTGCTCCGGTCATCTACCCGCCGATCGGAGCCATCGCCGACAGTCTCGGCGGGCTAACCGCGGCGCGGCTGCTGTCCCTGGCCTGCATGCTCGCCGTCACGTCCTTCGCATGGAGCACGGCGAAACGGTTGCTTGCGGACGACCGCGCCGCCTTCTTCGCCGCCGCGCTCTTCGCCGCGCTCGCGCCCACGATGCACCTGGGCTCGTATGCGACGTACGACGCCCCGGCGCTGCTGCTCCTGGCCGCGGCGACCTGGTGCGCCGTCGGAGCCCGGGGCAGCCAGCCCACGGCGCGGTGGATGATCGCGGCGGGAATCCTCCTCGCGCTGGCCAATGCGACGAAGTACGCGACGGCCCTGTACGACCCCACCGTGCTCTGCGTCACCTTCCTGAGCGCGCGGCCGGACACCGGGTGGCGGGCAGCTGGCAAGCGCGCGGCCCTCCTCGCCGGAACCGCGCTGGCAATCCTGGCCGTCCTGCTCGCGCTCGGCGGACCCGGCTACCTCACCGGGATCAGGGTGACGACCACCGGGCGTCCCCACGGGACCGATACCGCCTCGCTGGTCTTCGCGGACGCGTGGTCGTGGACCGCCGTCGTGCTGATCCCGGCCGTCGCCGCGGTTGTCGTCGGCACCGTGCGCCGACTGTGGCCGCAGGTGCCGCTGCTGGCCGTCCTCGCGCTCTCGGCGCTGCTTGCGCCCGCTGACCAGGCCCGCATCCAGACCGTGACGTCGCTGGAAAAGCACGTCGATTTCGGTGCCTGGTTCGCTGCGATCGCGGCCGGCTACCTGCTGAGCAGCATGGCGCGCAGGCGGGTCGCCCTGGCAGTGTCGCTGGCCGCGCTCATCCCGGTCACCTCGGCGGGCACGGCCCAGGCCCGGGGCATGATCGACTGGCCCAGTGTGACCGGGCTCGTCAAGGTCGTCAGGCCGCTGACCGCGCACGGCGGCCAGTTCCTGGTGGAGACCAGCGATGTCCTTCAGTACTACTTGCCGAGCACGTCGTGGCGGCAGTGGTCGGACACCCAGGACAACAGTCCGGAGTACTACCAGCAGGCGATCGCGCGGCACTACTTCTCGCTGGTGATCCTCAGCTTTAACCAGACGCCCGCGAACGACGCGGCGATAGGCCTTGCCCTGTCCTCGGCCGGCGGGTACCAGCTAGTGGCGAAGGTCCGCTCGGGAAAGACGATTTTCTACGTGTGGGAGTACCTGGGCCGGGTGTGACAGCCCGGTCGCGGTGACGTAATTCCGGCGCCATTGCCTGGCCGGACTTACGCGCCTTTCCCGCGGCGCTGAGCTGGTGCAGTGTCCAGCCGCTGCCCGCGGTATCCAGCGGGCGGGTGAGCGCGGTGAACACTTCCGCCGCCCGCCGGTAGGACATCCGGGCGTGGCCGGTCACGCGGCACAGGTCGGCGTCAGCGGCGCCGGCCGGCGCCCGCCGGCCGGTGACAAAGACCGGCCCCCACGTCCGTCCGGACAGCAGCCAGCGCAGCACCTGGCTCGTCCCGTCCCGCCAGGCGATGCCGGCTCCGGCGAGCGCACCGCCCGGCCCGGGCCGGACCCGGTGGAGCGTCAGGTCCAGCTGACCCGCGTCGAGCGCGAGCACTTGGGCCGCGGGCGCGCCCGAGTCGTGCAGCACCCGCCACAACGCGTGCTCCCGCAGGCTGGCCGGCAGCCGGAACAGGGCATCGACCTGGGCCGCGGTCAGCGGAGCCCCGGGAGCGGCCGGCTGCCGCAGGCGCAGTCCGACCGTGGGGTCGGCCTGAATCCAGCCCTGCTCCCGCCACCAGCCGCCGGCGCTGCGCAACGCGGACAACTCGCGATTGGCGCTGCGCGGGCCGGTGGCCGCCGCCCGGGCTGCGAATTCCGCGGCCAGCCGGTCACTGGTGCCCGGGTCGTCGAGCAGCGTGAGGGGCGCGACCGGCGGCAGCGCTCCCCGCCGCTCGGCTCCGCGCGGGGCCGGCTTCCCGACCAGCGGCCAGGCCCAGCTGGCGAGCGAGATCCGGTACACGCGGCGCGACGCCCCGCTGATCGGCGCCTGATCGAGGTACAGGTCAACCGCGACCGCGTACTCCACTGGTGCTGGCGATCCCATTCACCCATCATAATCGCCGGAGAATGCGCATTTACTGCGGCAGTAACGCGAGAAACATCGCGGATTCATCTTTGCGTTTCCCGGTGATTATTTGGCATGTTAGAAAGCATGCGACCAATCGGGATAAGCTCATCGAGTTACCGCAGTAAATTCCAAAACGGGAAGCTTGGCGTCCTTGGAAAGCGCGACTTCCGGCGCTTTTACGTCGGCTATTGCGCGTCGCTGCTCGGCACCGCGATGTCGTCGGTGGCGATCGCCTTCGCCGTGCTCGGCGCGGGCGGGACGCCGTCCGGCCTGGGCGTGGTGTTCGCGGCGAACATCGTGCCGATGATCGCGTTCACACTGGGCGGCGGCGCGCTCGCCGACCGGCTCGGGCGCCGGCCCGTGATGCTGGCCGCCGACGCCGTCCGCTGCGCGGCGCAGGGCGTGCTCGCCGTCACGCTCTACCTGGGGCATCCGCGGTTGTGGCTGTTCGTGGCCGCCGCGCTTGCCGTCGGCACGGGTAACGCGTTCTTCCAGCCCGCGCTGGCCGGCCTGCCCGTCCAGCTCGCGCCGGGCGACCGGCTCGGCGACGCCAACGCGCTGCTCGCCGCCGTCCAGCCCGCCGCCCAGGTCGCTGGGCCGGCCGTCGCCGGGATGCTGATCGCGGCGACCGGCCCGGCAACGGTAGTCGCGGTCGACGCGGCGAGCTACGCGATCAGCGGCGTCGCGCTGGCCCTGGTGCGTTTTCCCCGGGTCGGCCAGGTACGGTCCAGGTCGCTCCTCGCGGACCTGGCCGACGGCTGGGCCGAGTTCCGCTCGCGCGCCTGGCTCTGGATCGATACCGTTCAGTTCGCCCTGTTCAACCTGCTGACCTGGGGGCCGTACCTGGTGCTCGGCCCCGTGCTCGCCCGCGACTACCTTGGCGGCGCATCAGCCTGGGGCGCGATCCTGGCCAGCTACGGCGCCGGCGCGATCCTCGGCGGCCTGCTGGCGCTCGGCCGCCGTCCAAGGCGGCCGCTGGTGATCGCCACCCTGGCGACGCTCGGCTTCCCGCTCCCGCCGCTCGCGCTGGCCCTGCAACTGCCCGCCGTCGACGTGGCGGGAGGTGCGCTACTGGCTGGGCTGGGCTCCGCGCTAGGCAGTGCGCTGTGGGCGACCGTCACCCAGCAGCAGGTACCCGTGCAGGCCCTGTCGCGCGTTGCGGCGTTCAACATGGTCGGCGCGTTCGCATTCGGCCCGGTCGCGTTCGCCGCCGCCGGGCCGGTCGCGGCGGCGCTCGGCCCCCGGGCCGTGCTCGGGTTCGGTGCCGCCTGGGCGGCGTTCGGCACGCTCGTCGTCCTGGCGGTGCCCTCCGTCCGCCGGGTGACCTGGCTGGCTAGCGGCCAGGCCGGCGAGACACCAGCAACCGCACCGGCAAACGCGTCCTTCTCGCCGTCCGCCACCCAAGAATGACGCGCCGCCCCAGCCGAAATCAGCTGTTCGCGGTCACCGCGGGTGGCCGGCGCACCTGCCGTGCCCGCCGGGCCACGCGTCGGCGGGCGTCCGGAGCATCCGGGTGAAAGGTGCACACTGGTGTTACCTGATCTGCTCGTATTGACTGTTGTCATGGCTGCCCCAGGCGGCGCAGCCGACACTTGACGATGGTCAGCAAGGAGAACCCCTGGTGTCCTCAGCCGCGCTGCGCAACGGCATCCTCACCGTCCCCATGATCGACATCTCCAGCTTCCGGATGCCCTACGCCGACGCGGCCGCCCGGGCCGCGGTCGTCCGGCAGGTTGACGAGGCCGCGCGCACGGTCGGCTTCATGCAGGTCACCGGGCACGGCATCCCCGCCGCCACCATCAGCGAGTTCACCAGCGCGACCGACGCGTTCTTCGCCCTCGGCCCGCAGGCTAAGTCCCGGTACCGCTGCCCGCCAGGCATTAACCGCGGCTATACCCCGCCGAAGGCGGAGGCGCTCGCCAACAGCCTCGGCCTGGCCAGCGCCGCGGACCTGTTCGAGGCGATCAACGTGGGCACCACCACGGCGGACTTTCCCGGCCTTGACCTGCCGGAGGACGTCTACGCGGCGAACGTGTACCCGGCCGCCGAGGTACCTGGCTTCGAGGCCGCGGTGAGCGAGTGGTTCACGGCGGCTGGCCGGGTGGCCAGGACAATGGTCCGGATCTTCGGCGTGGCGCTCGGCGGCCGCGAGGACTACTTCGAGCGGTTCACCGACCACTCGATCGACGTGCTGCGGATGAACAACTACCGCCTGCCCGATGCCAGCGTCCAGCTTGAGCCGGACCAGCTCGGCATGGGGGCGCACACCGACTACGGCATCGTGACGGTCCTCTGGGCCGACCAGGTGCCAGGACTGGAGATCCACGGCACCGACGGGAACTGGCACCCGGTCATGCCGGCCGACGGGGCCCTGCTCGTCAACCTGGGCGACGCGCTGGCCCGCTGGACGAACGAGGAGTGGATCTCCACCCTGCACCGCGTCGCCGCGCCGCGGGAGAACGGCGTCCTCGTGCCGCGGCGTTCCGCCGCCTACTTCCACGACGGCAACGTGGACGCGGTGATCGAGTGCCTGCCCAGCTGCGTCAGCGAGGACAACCCGGCTAGGTACGAGCCGGTGACGGTCGGTGAGCACCTGGCCGCCAAGCTGGCCGGCTCGCGCGGCGGCCAGCTCAACCCGCACGCGGCCCGCGAGGTCGCGCGGCTCCGCTCGGCGTAACCGCCCGGCGGGCGGGCCACTCCCGCGGCCCGCATAGACAAGTGTGAGGGTTCTCTCGCCGAACGATGTGATGAGCCCGTCAAAAGGTACAGGAAAGCCGTAGCCTGTCCGGAGCGGCCATGTCATCGGGCGAGGGGGCGGTGATCGGGTGCAGACCGACGCAGCTGGCCTTGCCGATCCTTCGCGGCCAGGGACGCCAGTAACGCTAGAGACGCCAGGAACCGAGCATGGCGCCAGCGACGGCCGCCCGGGCAAGCTCGCCCGCGGGATCGCCCGCGGTGCCCTCATCGTCGCGGCGCTCACCGCCTTGTCACGTGTCCTCGGCCTGCTCCGCACCGTCGTCTTCGCGCAGACCGTGGGGGCGGGCTGCCTCGGCACCGCCTACGTCACCGCCTATCAGGTGCCGAACCTGATCGTCGAGCTCGCCATCGGCGGCGCCCTGTCAAGCGCGATGGTGCCGGTGCTCGCCCGCGCCGCCAGCCGGGCAGGCACCGACCCGCAGGCGAAGGCACACGTCGGGCAGGTCTCCTCGGCCCTGATGACCTGGTCGGTGCTGATCCTGCTGCCGGTCACGGTGGCCGTCACCGCCGCCGCCGGCCCGATTTCCGGGCTGCTGAACCCGGTCAACCTGAACGCCGACTGCGCGCACGGCGACATGCTCAGCGAGACCAGCTTCATGCTGATCTCGTTCGCGCCGCAGGTCCTGCTCTACGGCTTCTCCGTCGTGCTGCTCGGGCTGCTGCAGGCCTACCGGAAGTTCGGTGCCGCCAGCCTGGCCCCGGTCCTCGGCAACGTGGTGGTGATCACCGCTTACCTGGTCTTCGCCTCGCTCGACCACCACGCGCCGCTGGCCAGAACCCCGCTGGACGCTAACCTGGTGCTGTCCATCGGCACCACGATGAACATCGGCATGCTGGTCCTCGTGACGCTGCCGGCGACCTGGCGGCTGCGCCTGCGCTGGCGGCCCACGCTGCGCTTCCCGCCCGGCGTGGTGGGCCGGGCCAGCGGCCTCGCGCTCGTCGGGGTCCTCGAGTTCGTCGCCGCCGACATCTACAGCGTGATCACCATCGACCTGGCGAACGGCCACGGCACCACCGGCGCGCTCGTCCTGTTCAACTACGTGAACCTGGTGTTCACCGCGACCGGCTCCGTGCTGCCGCTCGCCATCGTGACGAGTGCCTTCCCCGTGCTGTCGGCGACCGACGGCAACCAGTTCGACACGACGAGCGCCGGGGCCAACCGCGCGGTCATGCTCGTGTCCATGCTGAGCACCGCGATCATGATCGCGGTCACGCTGCCTGCCGCGCACGTCCTCACTCAGCGGCCCGATCAGGTCGAGCCGGTGGCCCTGTCGTTCCTGCTCTTCGCGCCCGGCGTGGCCGCCTGGGCCATGGTCATCAACCTGTCGCGGGTGCTGTTCGCGCTCGGCAAGATCAAGGCGGCGGGCATAGCCCTGGTGGGACAGCAGCTGGTGCCCGCGGCGCTCGCCTTCCCGCTGGTCCTGCTCGCGCCGCCGCGCCTGACCGTGGAGGCGCTCGCGCTCGCCGGCAGCATCGGGTTCATCGTGGTGGCCATCCCGACGGCCATCGCCACGAGGCGGCTGCGCGGGCCGGCCGCCGTTGCCGGGCTCGGTCACGCGACCCTCGCCGGCCTCGCGGCGGCCGCCGCCGGGGGCGCGGCTGGCCTCGCGGCCACGCTGGTCCTGCCGACCGGCGGGAATGCCCTTGAGGTGGGGTCGGGCTTCATCGCGACGATACTGGCGATCGCCGTTTTCGGCGTGGTGGCCTACGCCCTGGACCGGGGCGACCTGCGGGCAGTCGCCGGGCGGCTGCGGCGGTTTGCCAGGGGCCGCGCGTAACGCATGCGGAGGCGCCGATAATGGTGAACGTGGACCCGCGGGACGTGGAGATCCGGCCGGTGGAAGAGAATGACCGGCCCACCATCGAATGGCTGACAACCCAGTTGTGGGGCGCCCCAGAAGTCGCCGTGCACGACGGCGTCTTCTACCCGGCCGCCTTGCCAGGCTTCATCGCGGAGCGCGCGGGCCGCATCGCCGGCCTCGTGACGTTCGAGGTGCGGGACGGCACCCTGGAGATCGCCACCATAAACGCCCTGGACCAGTACCGGGGCATCGGCACGATGCTCATCGAAGCGGTCCGTGCCGAGGCTAAGCGCCTAGGCTGCTATCAGGTCATGCTCACCACGACGAACGACAACGTCGGGGCGCTCCGCTTCTACCAGCGCCGTGGCTTCCGGCTTGCCGCGATCCGCCCGGGCGCGGTGGACCGCACCCGGCGCCTGCGGCCGGAGATTCCTCGCACCGGGGATTTCGGGATTCCGCTCCGCGATGAAATCGACCTCACCTGCCCCATCTAAAAGAGCAAGATTCACAATCGCTATCCCGAACGTACGCGGCTTCCCCTCCCACCTCACCTGCCCTCTTTCGCCGGTGATGGGGCTCGGAGCGGGTGCCTTTCACGCGGCGTGTCCGTGCGCGTGCTGTCGCGCGCCCGGCCGAATGCGCTATACAAGGATTTACCACTGTCCGAGGGAGCACGATGTTGCCACCCGTTAGGGTCCGAACAGCGGGGGATGAACCCGTGCCGGTGGTCGATGGCGTCCATGCGGCGATCGGGCGCGCCCCCTTCCTGCTGCGGCCGGTGCTGACGGTACTCTCGGTGGCCTTGCTCCCCTGGCTGCTCGCGCCCATCTGCGTGGTCCGCGGCGTCCGCACCGTGATGGCTTCGCTGTACGTGGCCGCCTTCTGGGCGTGGCTTTACCTCTTCATCAGTATCAACCGGGTGAACACGAACGGCCCGACGGTGCCCGGCACCCGCCCGGTGCCGGTGATGCCGCCCGGCTGGCTGCTTGCCATGCTGGCGACCCCGTTCCTCGTCGCGGCGCTGGCCAACGTCCGCCCGCTGTCCAAGTGGTTCGTCCCGTGCCGCACGGTGGCCTGGTCGCTGCTGTGGTCGCTGCCCATCGTCTTCTTCATCATCCAGGCCTCGCCGCAGAACACGATGTTCGCGGTGATCGCCATCTGGGTGATCGCCGCGGCGCTGATCGGCTGGCGGGCGGCCAAGGGGTCGCAGGAGGCCCGCATGTTCGGCCCGGACGGCCCGCTTGCCGGTCACGCGGGCCCAGGCCCCGCGGCGCCTCCCGTGCCCCCGGCCAGCCCGCCAGGAGGCGGGCCGGGCAGGCGTAACGGGCCGGGCAGGCGTACCGGGCCGCTGCCGCGCACCGGGCCGGGCGGGCACTCCCCGGCGCAGTACAGCACCCGCGCGCAGGGTGTCGCCCAGGTCTACGCCGACCACGCGACCCGCGAGCCGCAGCCTGCCGCCGCGGTGGCCAAGCCGCAGCTCACGCCGGAGGAGGCGCTCGCCGAGCTAGACGCCATGGTCGGCCTCGCCTCGGTCAAGGAACAGGTCCGCTCGATCGCCGTGTCGATCGAGGCGGCCCGCCGCCGCGCGGTGGCCGGCTTCGGCAGCGACAAGCCGATGCGGCACTTCGTCTTCCTCGGCCCGCCGGGCACCGGCAAGACCACGGTCGCCCGGGTCATCGGCAAGATCTTCTACTCGTTCGGGCTCCTTGACACGCCCGAGGTCGTTGAGGCGCAACGCTCGGACCTGGTGGGCGAGTACCTCGGGGCGACCGCGATCAAGACCAATGAGCTGATCGACTCCGCGCTCGGCCGGGTGCTGTTCATCGACGAGGCATACAGCCTGGTGAACGAGGGTGACGGGCAGAGCGACCGGTTCGGCGCGGAGGCGGTGCAGTCGCTGCTCAAGCGGGCCGAGGACGACCGGGAGAACCTGATCATCATCCTGGCCGGCTACGAGAAGCAGACCGAGGCGTTCCTCGCCTCGAACCCGGGCATGGCGTCGCGGTTCGCGACCCGCATCCGGTTCCCTACCTACTCGGCGGAGGAAATGCTCGCCCTGGCCGAGCGGCAGCTGTCGGGCCGGGGGGAGAACCTCGCCCCGGACGCGCGCCCGGTGCTGTGGCGGATGCTGGATGAGGTGAGCCGCCGCCGGATCACCGACGAGCTCGGCAACGGGCGGTTCGTCAGGACGCTGCTCGAGAAGGCCGGGCAGGCGCGTGACGTCCGGGTGATGAGCGCCGGCGGCGATCCCCGCGCCGAGGACCTGATCACGGTCGGCGCCGCCGACCTGGACCGGGCGTTCTCCGAGCTGACGTCGCGGCTGCGCGGCTACGAGGACACTCCGACGCTGGAATCGGCGATCGCCGAGCTTGACGAGCTTGTCGGGCTCGAGCCGGTCAAGCAGCAGGTGCGCGCGATCGCCGCGCAGTTGCGGGTGGCGAAGCTGCGGGACCGGCAGGGCCTCGCCAGCCAGCCGCCCGCCAGGCACTTCGTATTCACCGGGCCCTCGGGCACCGGCAAGACCACGGTCGCGCGGATCCTTGGCCGCATCTTCGCCGCGCTCGGCCTGCTCGTGCGCCCAGAGGTGGTCGAGGCGCACCGCGCGGACCTGGTCGGCGAGCACCTGGGCTCGACGGCGATCAAGACCAACCGGCTCGTCGACTCCGCACTTGGCGGCGTGCTGTTCATCGACGAGGCCTACTCGCTGCACAACGAGGGGTACTCCGGCGGCGACGCGTTCGGCGCGGAGGCGGTGCAGACGCTGCTCAAGCGCGCGGAGGACGACAGGGACCGGCTGGTGATCGTGCTCGCGGGCTACCCCGCTGACATGGACCGGTTCCTGCGCTCCAACCCCGGCCTCGCGTCCCGGTTCAGCACCAAGGTCGCCTTCCCCAGCTACACGGCCAGGGACCTGACCCGGATCGCCGTCATTCAGGCCGAGCAGGCAGGGGATGACTTCGAGCCGGAGGCGATCCGCGTCCTGGACCAGATCTTCGCCCAGGCCGAGATGACTGGCCGGATCGACGACCTCGGCAACGGCCGGTTCGCCCGCTCCCTCTTCGAACGGGCCTGTGCCTGCCGCGACGTCCGCGTCGTCCGCCGCCTCGGTGAGTCGGCCACGGCCGCCGACCTGACCGTGATCACGGCCGAAGACGTGCGCGGCGCCTACGCCGAGCTGACCGTCTAGCCACCGCCGTCCCATCCGCGACCACCGCCCCATCCGTGAACGTCGCGGCGCCGCCCCGCCGTCATTATCATGAAGGGTTTTGGTGTCGTGAAGGGTTGTTAGCGTGATAGCACTATCAACTCTTCATGATCATGGTCGAGTGGCATCGGTGGTGGGGGAAGGTGGGGTTCCGGGCTGCCGTCGTTGGCGGGGTGCGGCTTACGCTTGGATGGTGGGCGGCTTGTGGGACTTCTGGGTTGACCGGGGCGGGACGTTCACCGACATCGTGGCCAGGCGGCCGGACGGGACCCTGACCGCGCACAAGCTGCTGTCGGTCAGCCCCGCCTACGCGGACGCGGCCGTCGCGGGCATCAGGGGGCTGCTCGGGCTGGCGCCCGGTGCCCCGGTTCCCGCCGGCCAGATCGCCGCCGTGCGGCTCGGCACGACCGTCGCCACCAACGCGCTGCTCGAGCGCAAGGGCGAGCCGGCCGTCCTGCTGATCACCCAGGGATTCGGCGACGGCTTGCGCATCGCGTACCAGAGCCGGCCCCGGATCTTCGACCGGCACATCGTGCTGCCAGGGGAGCTCTACGACCGCGTGATCGAGGTTCCCGAGCGGGTCGGCGCCGACGGCGAGCTGGTCCGCCCGCTGGACGAGGGAGCCGTCGATCAGGCGCTGCGCCTGGCCTACGCCGACGGGTTCCGCGCCGCCGCGATCGCCTTCATGCACGGCTACCGCTACCCGGACCACGAGCAGCGGGCCGGCCGGATCGCCAGACGGCTCGGGTTTACCCAGGTCAGCGAGTCACATGAGGTCAGCCCGCTGATGCGGCTGGTCTCCAGGGGCGACACGACCGTGGTCGACGCCTACCTGTCCCCGGTGCTGCGCCGCTACGTGGATGAGGTGGCCGCCGAACTCGCCGGCGTCCGGGTGCTGTTCATGCAGTCCAACGGCGGGCTGACCGAGGCCACGTCGTTCCGCGGCAAGGACTCGATCCTGTCCGGCCCGGCCGGCGGCATCGTCGGCATGGCCCGCACCGCGGGCGCGGCGGGCTTCGACCGGGTGATCGGATTCGACATGGGCGGCACGTCCACCGACGTCTCGCACTTCGCGGGAGAGTTCGAGCGGCAGTACGAGACCCAGGTGGCCGGGGTAAGGCTGCGCGCGCCGATGCTGTCCATCCACACGGTCGCGGCCGGCGGCGGTTCTGTGCTGCACTTCGACGACGGCCGTTACCAGGTCGGCCCGGACTCCGCGGGCGCGGCGCCGGGACCCGCCTGCTACGGTCACGGCGGCCCGCTGACCGTGACCGACGCCAACGTCCTGCTCGGCCGGGTACAGCCGGCGTACTTCCCGAAGGTGTTCGGCCCGGCCAGCGACCAGCCGCTCGACGCGGACACGACACGGACAAAGTTCGCCCAGCTGGCCGGCCAGATCGCCGCGGTGACCGGAGACCGCCGCGGCCCGGCGGAGGTCGCCGCGGGCTTCCTCGAGATCGCGGTGCAGAACATGGCGAACGCGATCAAGAAGATCTCGGTGCAGCGCGGCTACGACGTGACCCGGTACGTGCTGTCCACCTTCGGCGGCGCGGGCGGGCAGCACGCCTGCGCGGTGGCCGCCGCGCTCGACATGAGATGCGTGCTCATTCACCCGCTCGCGGGCGCGCTCTCGGCCTACGGCATCGGCCTCGCCGACGTCATCGCGATGCGCGAGACCGCCGTCGAGGCCCCGCTCACCCAGGCCCTGGCGGCGAGCCTGCCGGGCGGGGTCTTCAGGCACCTGGAGGAGTCGGCCCGCGCCGAGCTCGCCGCCTACGGCCCGCCCGGCGCCGATGCCGACGTGACCTGCCGGGTCCACCTCCGCTACGACGGCACGGACACCCCGCTCCAGGTTCCTTACGGCCCGCTCGCGGAGATGACGGAGGCTTTCGAGCAGGCCTACCTGACCCGCTTCTCCTTCCTCATGCCGGACAAGCCCATCGTCGTGGAGGCGGTCTCGGTGGAGGCGGTCTCGGTGGAGGCGGCCGTCGCCGGCCGCCCCGCGGTCACCCCCGCCAGCCGCCCGCAGTCGGCACCATCCCCTCAATCCCTTTCCCGGCCGCATGGAAGTGCCGTAAGTGCTGCTATAGCGACACCAATGGCACATCCACGCCGTTTGCCAGGCGCGGGGGGCGTCCCGGAGGCGGTCGAGATGGTGCGCATGTTCGCCGCGGGGGAGTGGGCAACGGTCCCGCTGTACCGGCGCGACGCCTTGTCGCCCGGGCAGGCCGTTGAGGGCCCCGCGATCATCGCCGAGGACCTGGCCACGACCGTCGTCGAGCCCGGTTGGCGGGCCACGGTCACGGCCGGCCGTGACCTGCTGCTCACCCGCGTCGCGGCCGGCCCGGCCGTCCCCGCCGAGACCGGGGCCGAGACCGGGGCCGAGGCCG
>CAZORE010000033.1:53643-60484 GCA_964581815.1 uncultured Streptosporangiaceae bacterium
CCGAGGGCAGGAGCGAACCCGACCCGGTGCTGCTCGAGGTGTTCTCCAACCTGTTCATGGCGGTCGCCGAGCAGATGGGGGAGCGCCTGCGGTCCACCGCGCACTCCGTCAACATCAAGGAGCGGCTCGACTTCTCGTGCGCGATCTTCGACGGGGAAGGCAACCTCATCGCGAACGCCCCCCACATCCCGGTGCACCTCGGCTCGATGAGTGAATCAATAAAAATAGTGATAGACCGCAACAAGGGGCGCAGTAAGCCCGGCGATGTCTACGCGCTTAACGATCCGTACCACGGCGGAACTCACCTCCCAGACGTCACGGTGATCACGCCGGTTTTCGCTCCCCCGCCCTCGTCCCCCGGCGGCGCTCCGCGCGACATCTGGTTCTACGTCGCTTCCCGTGGCCATCATGCCGAGATCGGCGGCATCTCTCCCGGCTCGATGCCTGCGGCGAGCACCAGGATCGAAGAGGAAGGCGTGCTCATCGACAACTGGCTTCTTGTCGAGGGCGGCCGGCTGCGGGAGGCTGAGACGACGGCCCTGCTGACCGGGGCCGAGTACCCGTCGCGGAACCCGGCGACCAACCTGGCCGACCTGCGCGCCCAGGTCGCCGCCAACGAGAAGGGCGCCGTAGAGCTCCGCCGCATGGTCGCCCAGTACGGCCTCGACGTGGTGCACGCTTACATGGGCCATGTCCAGGAGAACGCCGCGGAAGCGGTCAGGAACGTCATCACCGCGCTCGGTGCGGGAAGCTGCGACTACGAGCTCGACAACGGCGCGCGTATCCGTGTCGCGGTGACCGTCGACCGGAGGGCAAGGACCGCCGCCATCGACTTCACCGGCACGAGTCCGCAGCTCGGCGGCAACTTCAACGCACCGTCAAGCGTGGCGATGGCCGCCGTCCTCTACGTCTTCCGCACCCTGGTCGACAAGGACATCCCGCTGAACGCCGGCTGCCTCAAGCCGCTCACCGTGATCATCCCGCCGGGGACGATGCTGTCACCGGAGTACCCCGCCGCGGTCGCCGCCGGCAACGTCGAGACCAGCCAGGCGGTCACCGGCGCGCTCTACGCCGCCCTGGGGGTCATGGCGGAGGGCTCGGGCACGATGAACAACGTGACGTTCGGCAATGACCGGTACCAGTACTACGAGACGGTCGCGAGCGGCTCGGGGGCCGGCCACGGCTTCGACGGCACCGACCTGGTGCAGACCAAGATGACCAACTCGCGGCTAACCGATCCCGAGGTCCTCGAGTGGCGTTATCCGGTGCGCCTTGAGTCATACGCGATCCGCCGCGGCAGCGGCGGCCAGGGCCGCTGGCGCGGCGGCGACGGCGGCACCAGGCGCATCCGCTTCCTCGAGCCGATGACCGTCACCACGCTCGCCAGCCATCGCCGCGTCCCCGCCTTCGGCCTGCACGGCGGCGCCCCCGGCGCCCTCGGCCGCCACTGGATCGAGCACCCCGACGGCACCACGACACCCATGGAAGGCTGCGACACGAAGAACCTCGCTCCAGGTGACGTCTTCGTCATCGAGACTCCCGGCGGCGGAGGTTTCGGTGCCGCCTTATCCCGAACGAAAGCGTGTTTCACCCGTTCGGCGCACTGCTGGCCCTTGACCGGTCAGGAGTCGGGGTTGGCGAGGCCGTTGAGGTCGTCGTCGCTCAGTCCGGTGGCGAGTTCGCGCAGCGCGATCTCAAGGGCGGTCTCGTCTCCGCCCGCCGCGTCAAGCACGTCCATCAGCGCGTGCAGCACCATGTGACGGTCCTCGCCGGTGTCAAGCAGCCGCTGCGCGGCGTCCCAGAGAGCAGGCGGTGAGCCGCGCCAGAGCCGGTCCGCGAGGGCCAGGTGCCGGTCGATGTGGCGGCCGACGCCGGCCGCGCTCGGCGACCCGGTGCGCGTGTCGTGGTCCGCCGCGAGCAGCAGGCGCCGGTCGGACGGGTCGGCCGGGTCGAGCTTGGAAAGGTCGACACCGCCGTGCTTGCCCTCAAGGATGGGGAAGGCGAACGCGCGCCGCGGCAGCGCCTCGAGGTCGGAGTCGGGCAGCAGCCGGGCGACGAGCTTCTCGTCAAGGCCGAACTCGGCCGGATCGCGGTAGATACGGGAAAAGGTGGCCATCGAGTCGTACAGCGTGTCAAGCATCTGCCCGATGACGGCCTCGCGGAGCAGGCGCTTCCGGCTCGTCCAGCGGATCCAGGCGGCGACCACGTGCGGCATGGCGTTCTGGTCGGCGACCGACAGCAGCACCTTGCGGGGCAGCCAGCCGAGCATGAAGTTCTGCACCTTGGCAGGCGACATCCGCAGGGGGCGCCCGCTGTCCTGGTCGCAGCCGAAGTCGATGATCAAGTCGGCACAACGGCTCGCGGCCTGCCGGTCGGACAGTTCCTCCGCCTCGTCCGAGGCCAGGAACTCCGCGGCCAGCAGTGCCCGGCGTTCCGTTGTCCACGGCCGCTTGGGCCGCGGGCCGCGGCCGGGCGCCGGGGGGAGTGCCCGGATACGGGCCCTGATGAAGGCGTGCCGCGCGGCGAAGGTGTCACTGACCGGCGGGTCCTCCGCCTCGTCGGTGGCGGCGAGCGCGGCCTGCAGCATCTTCCTCGCCTGGGACGCTTCGATCTCCCTGAAGCCGTCCTCGGGGCCGTCCTGGGCCGCCGCGGACGCCTGCCGGCAGTGCTCGAGCAGCCTGTCCACCTGCGAGCTGACCCAGCCGTCCCTGATCATGCCGGACGCGTTGTAATCGACGAGCGTCACCAGCGCGTGCGGCTCCTCGCCCGCGTAGCTGAACACGCAGATGATCTCGTCCTGGTCTCCCCACTGATCGGGGTTCACGTAGCACTCGGCCGGCGAAACCGCGCCGAGGTGCTCGGCCCACCTCGGCGTACGCACCCCGGCGTCGATGAGCGTGATGGCGGCCTGCTCCGCTGCGGCGGCCTGGCGCGAGGTGCCGAGGCAGGCGATACCGGAGAGCAGGGCGAGCGCGGCGGACGAGCGCTGCCGCGCGGCGTAATCGACCAGCCCCTCGCCGACCAGCTGCTCGACCCCGGTCCCGCCGATGGTGTGATGGCGCTGCGGCCACCAGGTGCCGAGCAAGTCACTGACGAGCAGCTCCGCATCGAGCGGGCTGCGCACCGCGAGCAGCTCACGGGACGCTTGCAGGAGCTCGGCGAATAGCGCGTTGGGGGGCGCGCCACTACCTGCCTGGCCACGTCGTCGGCTCTGCGGGCTCACCCTGATAGCCTCTCAGATCTACACATGTGAAATCGACGCTTCATCCCGGTACCCGCATAGGGTTGCCGGCAACCGGGAGAAAGCACATCATCCGCTGTAGGAGAATTTACCCATGCTGCCGTCATTGTGCTCTCTGATGGCGTCGATCCCGTCCGTGTCGTATTGCAGGACCTCTGCGGGTGCCCGCAGGGAGCCTACGGCAGGCGGTACTGGTGGGGGAGGCGATTCAGACTTGGCTCGCATGACGCTAGCTGGCAGCATCGGTACCCGGTTTGTGGCACGCTTATATTCTGAGGGGCCGCTGCGGTGAGGGAGACAGACCGCGCCGTCGGCGGAGTGCCGCCAGGCGCCAGGTGGGTGGCGTGACTGGCAGCGCGGTAGCAGGAAGGAGCCGCCAGTGGCAGGCGCCTGCACGGCGGGTGAGGTGCTCGGTTGAGCGCCGACACCTCCGTGCCGAAGCAGCGGGAGGCCGGATTGGGTGAGTTTGAATCCTGGCTTCCTGATGCCGTGCTGCGCGACGCGCCCGCCGGGATGGCGGTCCTCGACGCCGACTTGCGGTTCGTCTGGGTCAATCCGGCGCTGGCCAGGATCTACGACCGCCCCGTGAGCGACTTCGCGGGCCAGCCCGTCGCCGCCGTCCTGCCCGCGGTCGACGCCGCCAGGGCAGAGGCCGCGCTGCACCGGGTGCTCGCGCAGGGCCGCCCGGCGACCGAGACATTCGAGACCGGCGCGGCCGGGACGCCGGGTGCGCCGCCTGCCCAGCGGACGTTCCACTGGTTCGGGGTGCGCGGCGTGGACGGCGAGCTCGCGGGCGCCGGGCTCATCGTCATCGCCGCCGGCGGCAGGCCCGCCACGGAAGAGGCGCTCCGGCGCAGCGAGGAGCGGTACCGCGCGCTTGTCCAGGGCGGCGCGCAGATCGTCTGGGTGGCATCACCCGACGGGGAGATGCTCGAGGACTCAGCCGAGTGGCGGTGGATCACCGGGCAGACCGTCGAGGAGTTCCTTGGCAACGGCTGGCTTGACTCCATCCACCCCGAGGACCGCGAGCGGGTCGAGCGTGACTGGCGTGAGTGCCTGCGCAGCGGCCGGATCTTCGATGACCGGTTCCGCATGCGCGCCAGGGGCGGCGCCTACCGGCACTACGACGTCCGGGCGGTGCCGATCGAGCGGGACGGCAAGATCGCGGAGTGGGTCGGCGCCTGTACCGACGTCACCAGCCAGCGCGAGGCCGAGGAGATGCGCGGCCGGCTGACCGACCAGCTGTCGGCGGCGGCGCTGCGCACCGCCCGGTTGCAGCAGGCGACGGCGATGCTGGCGGAAGCGCTCGACGTCGAGCAGGTGGTCGAGGTGATCACTGAGGTGGGCCGCACCGCGATCGGCGCGCTGCGCTCCGCGGTGGCGCTGCTGGAAGAGGACAAGCTCGGCCTGCGCGTGGTCAACCGGTCGGGGCTCGCCCCCACCGGGCCCGACGGGGCCGGCGTGCGCCTCACCCTTGACACGCCGAGCGTCATGACCCGCGCGATCGCGACGAGGCGCCCGGTGCTCATCGCCGATCCTGAGGAGCTGCGGGCCCAGTTCGCCAGCGACCCGGGCACTGAAGACACCGGGCGGGTCCTCGATACCGGCGACGAGCAGGCCTGGGTCGGCCTTCCGCTGCTCGCGGCCGGCATGCCGCTCGGCGCGCTGCGGTTCTCCTTCGGCAAGCCCCGGACGATCCTCGAGGAGGAGCGCGTCTTCCTCGAGGCGCTGGCGGGCCAGTGCGCGCTCGCCGTGGAACGGGCGGTGATGTACGAAAAGGAGCACACCGCGGCGGTTACCTTGCAGCGGAGCCTGCTGCCAGGCGAACTGCCGAGCGTGCTGGGTCTCGCGCTCGACGCCAGGTACCTGCCGAGGTCCACCGACGTGGGCGGTGACTGGTACGACGTGTTCCGGCTGCCCGACCGGCGGCTGGCCGTCGCGGTGGGCGACGTCATGGGCAAGGGGCTGCTCGCCGCGGCCGGCATGGGGCGGGTGCGCAACGCGCTGCGCGCGCTCGCGCTGACGGACCCGCGGCCGGCGGCGGTGCTCGCGGGCCTTGACCGGCTGTTCGCCGCGACCGAGCTCGAGGACTACGTCACGACCGTCACCTACCTGGTCATCGACCCGGAGACCGGCGAGGGCCAGGCGGGCAACGCGGGACACCCGCCCACGCTGCTGCTCACCCCGGGCGCGCTGCCGGTGCTCGACAGCACGGAAGCGGGCACGCCGCTCGGCTGGGCCAGCCCGCGCAAGCAGCACGCCTTCCGGCTGCCGCCGGGCTCCACCGCGGTCTTCTACTCCGACGGGCTCGTCGAGAACCGGCAGCGCGGGCTCGATTCCGGCCTGGACGAGCTGGTCAGGACCGCCGCGGCCGCCCCGCAGGACCTGCTCGGCGCGCCCGGGCGGCTGCTGCAGTACCTGCTCGACAACATGCTCGCGGGGCATGAGCAAGACGACGACGTGACGGTACTCGTCATGCACGTGCCGGCCGCCGTCGGTGGCGGCTGGTCACCCGACCTGCGGCGGGACCAGCGGTGACCCCGGCGCGGCGGACCGGAGCAGAAGACGTGTACAAGGCACTCCCAGGGGCCACCTATGGTGGTGGAGAGGAGGCGGGCGGGTTGCTGTCTACATCCCCAAGGCGACCGGGAAGCCTGCTTCCCGGCACGGTCCAGGCGTCAAGACCCTCTCGGGAGGGCCCGATTAGCGTGCGTACGCAGCTCAGCCAAGCTACCCAGCGAAGGAAGAGGTGACCGTGGTGGTGAGCGCTGCCAACTCCGCGGCGCGCAAGCGCTCCCGGCCGTCCAGTTCCGCGGCCCGGGATTCGCGGGTGCCCGACCAGCCAGCCGACGGCGCGCAGGAGGCGGCCATGTCCGAGGACACAGTGCAGGAGCCGCGTTCCGCCGCGGCCTCTCGCGCGGCCAAGGCACGCGAGGAGCTAGCAGCGGTGCCGTCTCAGGATCTGCCTGACGACCTGGCCGCCGCGGATGATGACCTCGACTCGGCCGACGAGCTTGACGAGGACGCCGACCTCGATGAGGCGGTTGACCTTGCGGACCTCGAGGACCTCGAGGACCTGGGCGACGCGCTCGAGGTTGAGGACCTGGAGATCGCCGACGCGCCCGACGCCGACGGCGACCTGTCAGGGGCCGGCCTGCCGGACGACACGGACGGCGACGAGGACACCGACGACACGGCCGTCTCCGCGATCGGCGACGGCGCCGTGGCCGGCCCGGCCGGCGGCCCCGCCGAGGGCAAGGCCCCCGGTGAGGGCGGCGACGATGAGATCTTTGTCTTCGGCGACGACGACGACGACCTGCCCGCCGCGCAGGTGGCCGTGGCGGGTGCGACCGCGGACCCGGTCAAGGACTACCTGAAGCAGATCGGCAAGGTCCCGCTGCTCAACGCCGAGCAGGAGGTCGAGCTCGCCAAGCGGATCGAGGCCGGCCTGTTCGCCGAGGAGAAGCTCGCCGAATCCGAGCGGATGCACACCGACCAGCGCATCGACCTGGAGTGGATCGCTGAGGACGGCCGCCGGGCCAAGAACCACCTGCTTGAGGCGAACTTGCGGCTGGTGGTGTCGCTGGCTAAGCGGTACAC
>CAZORE010000034.1:0-6860 GCA_964581815.1 uncultured Streptosporangiaceae bacterium
CGGCCGGCCGTCTGCATCGACATCGCGTGCTCGACCAGGGTCACCAGCGTGGCCTTGGTCGACTCGCGGTTCCGCGCGTCGCACGGGATGATCGGCACGGTCGACGGGATCGCGAGCGCTTCGCGCACGTCGTTGGAGCGGTGCGGGAACTGGCCGTGGAACCCGTTGATACCGATGACGAACGGCAGGCCGCTCGCCTCGAAGTAGTCCACCGCCGGGAAGGAGTCGGCCAGCCGCCTGGTGTCGACGAGGACCACCGCGCCGATCGCGCCCTGGATCAGGTCGTCCCACATGAACCAGAACCGGTGCTGTCCGGGCGTGCCGAACATGTAGAGCACCAGGTCCTTCTCCAGCGTGATCCGGCCGAAGTCCATCGCCACCGTGGTGGTGTTCTTGTCGGGAACATGCGAGAGGTCGTCCACGTCGGTGGACGCGACGGTCATGACCGCCTCGGTGGTCAGCGGGGTGATCTCCGACACCGACCCGACGAACGTCGTCTTCCCCACGCCAAAGCCACCAGCAACGACGATCTTCACCGACGTCATCGCCGAAGCGTCGCCACCTCCGCCCGGGCGGGCGACGCTAGATCTTACGGAGTCCACTTAGCACCCTTTCGAGCAGGTTAAGGTCGGGACGCCCCTCTGAGTCGTCACGCTGGTGAATGCGTACGAGGCCGTCCGCGCTCATGTCCGCGACCAGGATCCGAGCGACACCGAGGGGCATCCTGAGCACTGCGGAGATCTCTGCGACAGAACGCCAGTCAAGGCAGAACTGAAGGATCGCCTGGCACTCGGGGGCCAGGACGGACAGATCGCGCGGCTCATAGACGGTCGCGCTTACCAAGGCCTCAAGCGCGAGCTTGTACCTCGGCTGCGTCCGGCCGCCCGTTACGGTGTACGGACGGACGAGCCGGGTTGAGCCGCTCTCCTCCTCGGCCGGAAACTGCGGCTGCTGCCCGGGGGGGAATGTCTGGCGCTGCGGCGGCGGCTCGTCCCATGGGCCGGCCCGGTTAGGACCCTGCCACGTGGGCGAACCGCGGTCGTCACCGCCGCGGCCGAGCCCCGCCACCGCATCCCCCAGAGATGGAGCCACTTGTGCCCATCATCGCCTTCCGTCTCCTGGCATCGCGCCTTGCATGATCCCGCCACGCGCGGCGGGGGTGAGCACACGGCCCGCCCGCTCGACGAGCAGCGTCATCTCGTAAGCGACAAGTCCCAGGTCACAGGTGGATGCCGCGAGCACCGCGAGGCTGGCGCCATTGCTGATCGCCATGATGACCAGCACACCGCGCTGCATCTCCACGACGGTCTGCACAACCGCGCCACCTTCGAAGACCCGGGAAGCACCCTGGGTAAGGCTGGTCAGGCCCGACGTGACCGCAGCGAGTTGATCCGCGCGCTCCTGCGGGAATCCCGCGGAGAAAGCGAGCGGCAGTCCGTCCGAGGAGACGACGACCGCATGGGCCACGTCCGGGACTCGCTCCACGAAGTTCGTGATCAGCCAGCTGAGGTCCTGGACCGGGCGTCCTGGCGTGCTCACGCGCGCTCCTCTCCTCGCCCGTGCATACAGGCTCCTCCTCTAGTTCCGATGGCTCTATCCGTGGCTCTCATGCGTCGTATGGCTCCTCGATCTCGGGTGCGGCGGCACGCGCTTCGCGAACACCGCGCTGGAAGCTCGCCATCCGGCTGCGGATCGTGTCCGCCGACCGGGCAGGCTGCGTGTCCTCCATCTCATCGGCGCCGCCGACCGAACCGGGCACGAGGTTGGCCCGGGGGACGCGCTTGGGCAGCCCGGCCGTGGTGGTTTCCGCGGCCTCCGGTGATGCCACGATACGCGCCGCACGGTACCCCTCGTCCGCCGGCGAGTTCCAGGCCTGGCCCGCAGCCGGAGCCTCGCTAGAACTCAGCGACTTGCCGCTGCGCCTGAACCAGTCCGACTCCAGCGAGTCGAAGATCGGCAACCGCTGGTCGGTCGCGACGCTGACCGCCGGGATCGTCACCTGGCCGCCGTCGGAACCGCTGAGGCCGGCTGGACTGGTCACCGGCATCGGGCCGGTCCCGGCCGATCCGCCGTCACCGCCGACCGCCGGCAGGTGAGTGGGGGCGAATTCGTCGCTGAAGGGGGCGGCGCCGAAGACCGAGCCGCCGCCGCTCGCTGGCGCACCCGGCCCGAGCGGGTGCTTGCCCGGGGTGCGCACGGGCAGCGAGCCGCCGGGCGCGTCGATGGTCGAGCTCTGACCGCCGGAACCGTTCGGCATCGCCGGAGCGGGCCTGGTGAGGCCGTTCCCGGCGCCGAAGGCGCTGAAGCCTCCGGTCTCGCTGCCGTTTCCGTTGCCGCCGTTCCCGGCCGCCGGACCGCCGCCGCTAAGGCGCGGTATCCGGGCCGCGGTCGCCGCCGCGCCGGTGAAGCCGTTCCCGCTGGCTGCCGGGACGCTCGGCAAGGTGACCGGGCCGGTGAAGCCGCTCGGCGCGACCGGCGCGACCGGCGCGGTCGGCGCGGACAGCGACGACGCCGGCCCGAAGTCGTCGGCCTCGAACTTCCGCAGCCGGCCGAGCGGCTGGCCGCTCTCCGGCGCGGCGACCGACTCCGGCAGCCAGATCAGCGCGGTGAGGCCGCCCGACTGCGCGTGCCGCAGCCGGACCCGGACCCCGTGCCTGGCCGCGAGGCGGCCGACCACGAACAGGCCCATTCGGCGGGAGACCGCGACGTCCACCACCGGCGGGTTGTCCAGGCGCCAGTTCGCGTGCGCCATCTCCTGCTCGGAGATGCCCACGCCGTTGTCCGTGATGTCGAGCAGCACGCCACCGCTGGTCAGCGGCTGCCCGGTCACGTACACCTGAGTGTCCTCGGGAGAGAACGTGGTCGCGTTCTCCACGATCTCGGCCACGAGGTGCACGATGTCGTTGACCGCCTGGCCGATGACCTGGATGCCGGGCTGCACGTTGAGCACCACGCGCTCGTACTGCTCGATTTCCGAGATCGCGGCGCGCAGCACGTCGACGAGCGGAACCGGCTGGCTCCACCGCCGGCTCGCCGCCTCGTGGCCGGCGAGGACCAGGAGGTTTTCCGAGTTGCGGCGCATGCGCGTCGCCAGGTGGTCGAGGCGGAACAGGCTGGACAGCCGGTCGGCGTCCTGCTCCGTCTGCTCCAGGTTGTCGATCAGGGACAGCTGGCGCTCAATGAGCGACTGGCTGCGGCGCGACAGGTTGACGAACATCGCGTTCAGGTTGCCGCGCAGCATGGCCTCGTCGGCGGCCAGCCGCACCGCTTCCCGGTGCACCTGGTCGAAGGCCCGCGCGACTTCACCGATCTCGTCCGTTGAGGTGACGCCGATCGGCTCGATCTCGGCGGCGGCGTCACCGCCCTCGCTCTCGCTGAGCCGGCGCACCATGTCGGGCAGCTTGCTGCCGGCCACTTCGAGGGCGTCGGCGCGCAGCTTGCGCAGCGGGCGGATCATGGACCGCGCCACGAAGGTCGTGATGAGCAGGACGATGATGAGCAGGAGCAGGGTGGCGACCGAGACGATGACCGCGTTGTGCAGCGAGTTCGATTCCAGCGAGTTGGCCTGCGCCGAGATGTCGCTGACCAGGCCGTTACTGACCTGACGCATCTGCCCGATCTGGAAGGTCTGGATCCCCAGCCAGCAGGCGGCCGGGCTCTGGCCCCCGCAGGTCTGCGGCTTGCCGATGTCCAGCAGCTGGTTCGCGCCCGCGGTGGCGACCGCGAGCTTCTCCGCGCTCTTGGCCTCGTCCACCTTCGGACCCGCGACGGTGTTGTTCAGCTGCTGCTGCTCGGTGACCGTCGCCGCCTGGTCGAAGGCGCTGGTGTCGGCTTGCTGCTGCTCGGTCGCCTGGTTGAGGTCCTGCAGGGCACTCGGCGTGAGGATCGGCTGCGGACTGGCCAGCGCCTGGTAGAGGTAGGCGCGCTGCAACGACGCGTCGTCCTCCATCCGGAGCAGCGCGTTGAGCACCGAGACGTTCGACTGCAAGGTCGCGTTGCCGGTACCGGCGGCGACGTCGTTGCTGAACGTAACGAAGGCTTGGATGACCCGGTCGTAGTTCGTGATCACCGACAGCGCCGGCGACTTCGTGGTCAGCGCCGCCTGACGGATGTACTTGAGGTCCGAGATGTTGGCAAGCACGCCGTTGCTGAGGTCGAGCACGGTCTGCGCGCGGTAACCACTGCCGTTGACGACCGCCAGCGCCTGCTGGCCGATCTGGTCGGTGACCGCGGTGGTGTTGTTCTGGTCGTTCGTCACCGCGGACTTGAGCGACGCGGATCCCGCGACGCCCGACTGGCCACCCGCCGCCACGAAGCCCGCGGTGGCGTCACGCTCGTCGGCGAGCAGGCCCGCCGCCTGGACCACGAGCGAGTTCAGGTTGGCCAGGTCCTGGACGCGCTTGAACGACGAGTAGTTGTTAACCGAGCCAACGATCTGGATCACGCCGAGGATCAACGCGGTGACGGTCGGCACGGTGATGATGGCGATGAGCCGCCATCGCACGCGCCAGTTGCTGATGGAGAACGGCGAGCCCTTGCGTCCGGCCGGCACCCCGGCGGGGACGAGCGGGCCGCCCCCGCGCGCCTGCACCGCGGGGACGGGCATGTTGGCCGGGGCCGACGGGCCGCCAAAGCTAACAGCGCCCGGGCCACTCGGGGCCTGGCTGACGGCCAGCGGTCCGCCCTGCGGAGGGCTACCGCCTCCGTTCAGCGGAACGCCGGAAGCCGGCGTCTGCTGACCACCGTTTCCGTTGGTCATCGAACGTCTACGCACTGCGCTTTACACCTCGCAGCATCAAAGGCCACCTGGACCAGCACAGGGCAACTCTTCCAGTTAGCGCTACAAATCGGGTAGGGACATATAATCATCAATCGGCAGCCCTCGACCCGGCATTCACCGGGAATCACCCTTAACTTTGGCGTACCTACCCAGGCCGCCGCAGGTGGGCTAGGCCCATATGGCCCGTCAGGCTCATGAGAGGCTACCTCTACTGGGGACGCTGTGACGTAAAAACCGGCAAGCTCCGGAAGTTGCAGGATGGTTTCGCTCCGCACGCCCAGGCCGCGGACGCGGGCGGCACTTCGAAGCGGGGAGATAGCGGTCGTCCCACCGGCAGATAGCTGCGCTCAGCGCCACTCGGGCGGTATGGTAGCTGACAACGGCTTACCGCCTTAGAGCGAGGAGATGGCGATCCTGACCTGCCAGAACTGCGGCATCGGGGTGCAGCCGGAGGATCTGATCTGCTTCCGGTGTGGTGCCAACCTGCCGCACGCCCCGTACCCAGACGACGACATCCCGTCGCCGACGGTGTCGCAGCAGTACATACGGCCGGGCGACAACCGGGCGATGATCTGCCCGCACTGCGGCACGCCCGTGCAGGATCCCGCCGACGTCGTCTGCCTCCAGTGCCGGCAGCCCCTGCCCGGGGCGCGGCGCCGTCCGTCCCTGGTCGTGCTGCGGATCTCGTTCCCCACGGGGAACGTCGACGTCCCGGCGGGGACCTCGGTCATCCTCGGCAGGGACCCGGCGCAGTCCCTGGTCGCCGCCGCGTTCGGCCAGTACGACAACGTGTCGCGGCGGCACGCGACGGTCATGGTCGATGACGGCGGCCGGGCGTCGATCCGCGACGAGGGATCCACCAACGGGACCTTCGTCAACGGTGAGCGCGTGCACCCGGGCAGCGACGTCCGGCTCGTCGACGGCGATCAGATCCGGCTCGCCGCGGACGTGACCGGTGACGTCTCACTCCCCCGAGGAGAGCCAGACCCGGCTAGCCTGAGCCGCAACGGCTTCGTCTAACCGCCCCGCCCTGCGCATGCCTTCTCGGCAGGGACCCCGGGGAAGGGGCGTCCCCCGGGCAAGAGCAGCCCGATAGCATCGCCTTCCCGTCGGGCAGGTTCCCGGGGCACAAGAACGGATTAGCTAGATGTCGTCTGCGTCAGGACCGCCCTACCCGCACGAGGGGTATCCCCCGGTGAGGCCCGCTGCGCCCGCCCCGATGCCTGCCCCGACGCCCCGTTCGCTGCCCGCCGGAGCGGTCAGCGACGAGGCCAGTGCCGATGCCGGCTGGCCCGGGCCGCCTTCGGGTGCGGGCGGGCCTGGCGGCTATGTTCCGCCAGGCGGGTACCCGGGAGCCGCGGGCGGATACCGCGGAGTCACGGCGGGCCCGGGCGGGTACCCAGGGCCGGCTAGCGGCCCGGGCGGGTACCCGGGGGTCCCGGGCGGGCCTGGCGGTCAGGACGGGCGCCGGCCGGCCGACGGCTTCCGCCAGGACGGCTACCCCGGCGCGGCCGGCGGCTACCCCAGTCCCGGTTACCCCAGTCCCACCAGCGGTTACCCCGACGGTGGCGGCGGAACATGGGCACCGGGACCTTATCGTCCGCAGCCTCCCGGCCCAGATCCGCGATCAGGCGGGGTTGTGCCCGGCGGGTACGGCGCGAACGGGTTGTCCGCACCGGGCGGATACCCGCCCGCGGGCAGCGGATATCCGGGCAACCCAGCCCATGATCCACGTGGCGGGTACGCGCCCCCTCAGCAGCCTGGATTCTTCACCGGCCAGAGCGGGCCAGAACCGCAGGGCGGGTTCACCTCCCGTGGAGGCTACGAGCCGTCCGCGGGCATGGCCCCGCAGAACGCGGCGTACCGCCAGGGCACGTATCCCGAATCCGTTCAGCCCCCACGAGGCAGGGAGTTCCCGCCTGCCTCGGGTGCGCCTTGGTTCTCAGACACGCCTTCGTTGCCCGGTGGCCCCCAGTACCCGAACGACCCTCAGTTCCAGGCGACGACCGCGCTGCACCGTCCGCCGCCGCCGGGCTACGACCAGCCGGGCTACGACCAGCCGGGCTACGACCAGCCGGGC
>CAZORE010000034.1:6960-8686 GCA_964581815.1 uncultured Streptosporangiaceae bacterium
GCCGGGCTACGACCAGCCGGGCTACGACCAGCCGGGCTACGACCAGCCGGGCGGGCCCGGCGGCTATGCCGGGCCCGCGGGCCCAGGTGGTCCCGACCGGCCCGGTCGTACGGGCCGCCGGCGGATCACCGACGCGTTCGCCCGGGCCGGGGACGCCGGGGCGTCACCCAGCAAGAACAGGAACCGGGTGCTTGTCGTCGGCGCTGGCGTCCTTTGCGTGGTCGCGATCGGCGGCGTCATCCTGGCGCCCCGGCTGTTCAACACATCCGACCCCGGCTGCACGGCGTACGCGGGCCCCACGCTGACGGCCTACGACAACATGGTCCACGACCTGAACACGCAGGCGTCGCAGTCTCGCCTGTCCGCGGACACGTCGGCGACGGTCACCGAGCTGACGCAGGCGGTCGCCGCGGCGCACGGCACCTCGGTCAAGTCAGCACTAAACAGCCTGCTCAGCGAGCTCAGGACGGTCCAGACCGACGTGGCCGCCGGCGAGGTTCCGGCCAGCACGGTCAATGCCCTTAATGCCGACTCAACCACCGCCGACCACGCCTGCTGACCTCCCCATACATCAAAAAATTACTTAAATGCCGGTTCGCACGGCATGACCGATATTTCCGGACACAAGGCGCTCTAACGGAGCGCCGCACCGTGGTTAAGCACCGCAGCACGGCAACGCGCAACTGTCCTTGCGGAGTTACCGATGTGACGGTTCGGGCCGCCCCAGCGGCTGGCAATGCCATGCCAGGAGGCGCGAGAGAGGCCGGCTAGCCACGCGGGAGAGCGGCGACACCCCGGGCGAACACGCCCGGCCAGCCGTCAGACGGCCGCAGTTCCCGTCCGGCAATTGCCGGCCAGCGACCGCAAAGGCATAACGACATAAAGCAATGAGCGGCGACGGGCTTGCCGAAAGTAAAATTCTCCGCCAAGATCTGCAAAGGACTCGCGATGTGCCTTTGCCAAAGCCGGGCGAGAAGAGCGTGGCATCTTAATTTCCGCCCCGGAAAAGATGGGACTCCCCTCCCGTTAACGCATTTCTCAATTGACGTCACGTTCCCCACTGGTATTCACCGCGGTGACCGCTGCCGTTACCCAGGGACGGGCTCGGCCCGCCGCCGTTCCCGGCCGGGCGTGACCACGGGCGCGACGGGAGGGAATCATGGCGCCTGGGTACCTGGACACGACGACGCCGGAGGGCGGGAGTCCCCGCTTCTCCCTGGGAGAATACGGCTATCGGTACCGACCGGGCCGCCAGGGATCATAGTGTGAGAAGAGGTCGCACTCACTCCCCGGAACGGACGCATGGAACCTGAACCACTACTGGACAGCCTGCGTAACGCGGTGACCGCGATGCCCGACGACGTGCCGCTTCGCCTGCACCTGGCGACGATGCTGCTGCGCGCCGGGCAGCGCGACGAGGCCGTGCGGCACCTCGGTGCCGTGCTGCAGCGAGATCCGGGGAACGCGGAGGCGATGCGGATGCTCACCTCCTCCGCCGAGGTCTCAGGCCCGCCGGCCTCCCCGCCGGCCGACCTCGACAGTTCCACAGAACGAGCGCGTGGCTCCGCCTCCCCCGCCCCTGGCTCCGCCCCGGCCCAGGGCGGCGGCGCTGTGCCGGGAGACGGCGTCCCGGGGAACGGCGCGCAGGAAAGCGACGAGGGGACCGACGACGGCAGTGTCGCCGACCACCGGGCCGGCGACCACGGGGCCGGCGACCACGGGGCCG
>CAZORE010000034.1:8786-42156 GCA_964581815.1 uncultured Streptosporangiaceae bacterium
GGCAGTGTCGCCGACCACCGGGCCGGCGACCACGGGGCCGGCGACCACGGGGCCGACGCCTACGACTGGTCGCAGGCCGAGGACGAGCTACGCGACGTGCTGCCGGCGATGTTCGTCGGCGACGCCGGGTCCGTCTCCGCCGGGCTCGACGAGGCCAGCGCCTACGACGCCGAGAACACCGGCCTCACGCTCGCCGACGTCGCCGGGCTCGACGAGGTGAAGCAGCGGCTCGAGGCGGCGTTCCTGGCGCCGATGCGCAACCCCGAGCTGCGCAAGCTCTACAACAAGTCCCTGCGCGGCGGGCTGCTGCTGTACGGGCCGCCGGGATGCGGGAAGACGTTCATCGCCCGCGCGGTGGCCGGCGAGCTCGGCGCCCGGTTCATCACGGTGTCGTTCGCGGACCTGATCGACATGTTCGTCGGGCGCTCCGAGCGGAACATCCACGAGCTCTTCGAGGTCGCCAGGCGCAACTCACCCTGCGTCGTCTTCCTCGATGAGGTTGACGCGATCGGGCAGAAGCGGTCACAGCTGCGAAACACGCCGATGCGCTCCGCGGTGAATCAGCTGCTGCTCGAGCTCGACGACGTGGCGTCGGACAACACCGGGGTGTTCCTGCTCGCGGCGACCAACCACCCGTGGGACGTGGACAGCGCGCTACGGCGTCCCGGGCGTTTCGACCGCACGCTGCTTGTGCTGCCGCCCGACGGCCCGGCGCGCGAGGGCGTGTTCCGCTACCACCTGCGGGACCGCCCGGTGGCCGGCATCGACCTGGCCAAGCTCTCGCGGCTGACCGACGGCTACTCCGGCGCGGACATCGCCCACGTCTGCGAGACCGCCGCGGAACGGGCGCTGCTCGACTCGGTGCGGCGCGGCGAGCCCCGGCTGATCGGGCAGGGCGACCTGGAGGCGGCCGTCGGCGAGGTGCGGCCGTCGCTCGGCACCTGGTTCGAGACCGCGCGGAACGTGGCGCTGTTCGCCAATGAGGGCGGCGCATACGATGATCTCGTGGCATACCTGCGTAAGCGCCGGCTGATCTGACTAGCGCGCGGTGACGGAGATAAGGCAGGAGCTGGCGCGGGCCGCCACGATGCTCGACCTCGGGCGTTACGAGGAAGCGTCCACCCTGCTCGCCCGGCTGGTCTCCGCCGAGCCGGGCAGCGGCCGGGCCTGGTGCCTGTTCGCCCGGGCGCACCTGGGCGCCGACCGCTTCGCCGAGGCGGTCGAGGCCGCCAACCGGGCCGCGGCCATCGAGCCGACCGAGGAGTGGCCGCACCGGCTCGCCTCCAACGCGCTCATGCACCTCGGTCACCACGGCGAAGCGCTGCGGGCGGCGGCGGAATCACGACGGCTCGCGCCCAGCTACTGGCAGACCCACGTGTGCGTCGCGCAGGCCGCGCTCGCGGCGGGCCAGCCCGCGATCGCCGCCTCCGCGGCGGCCGAGGCGCGCACGCTGGCACCCAACGAGCCCGACGTGCACTTCCTGTCCGGCAAGGTGGCCCTGGCCCGGGGCGACCTAGACGGTGCGCGGGGCCATCAGGAGCGCGCCCTGGCGCTTGATCCCGCGCATAGCGGCGCGATGAACGAACTTGGCCGGATCCGGCTCCGCCGCCATGACACGACCGGCGCGATCAGGCACTTCATCAACGCGGCGCGGACCACGCCGGGCGAGCACATCTACAGCAGGAACATCGACGTGGTCATCATCCGCTCGGTGTCGCGGATGATCTACATCTTCGTGCTCGTCGCCATGACCTTGCTGTGGATCCCCACCGTGATGCACACGGGCGTGCTGCCGATCGGCGCCGGGTTCGCCACGCTCATCCTGGCCACCGTGGGTGCCTTCGCGGTCATGCTGACCCGGCTGCCCCCCGAGGCCAGGCAACTGGCCCGCAGCACGTTGCTCAGCCGCCGGGTGCTGGCCGCCCTGGCCATCGTCTTCGGCGGCGTGGCGGCCGCGTTCGCCGTCGTCGTGTTCGCCCCGTCCGGCGAACTGCCGCAGACCCTGCCCATCGCCATCATCATCACGATCATCGCCCGCGTCGTCGCCACTGCCCGCCTCCGCTCCCCTCTCGGCCCGAACGTCCCAGGCAACCGCACCAGCCCCACTCAGCCCCTCCCCCCCAGCCGACGCCGCTAGCGACCCCGGGCCGCGGCTGCTCACGCGCAGGGTAGGCATTACCGGTGGGGCGTTGCCGGGTTGGCGTTGCGCGTGACCCGGCCCCAGCAGCCGGCTCCGGGTTGGCGCGCCCCCGCCCTCAGCGGGCCGCGACTTGCCATTCCCGCCTCCCGGGACAACTTACTATCAGTTTCTGCTTCCATATCGGACATAACGGGCGCGGAAATGACCGAAACTGATACAGAGTCAGGAAAACACGCAGGAACTGATCGAAAGTGGAGCCGCCCGGCGCATGCCCCTAGGTGGGGGAGTTGGCGGCGGCGCCGGTCTTGAGGCCGGGGTCCCAGCGGGACAGGGTGCGGTCCCAGTCGAGGGGGACGGTGAAGCCGCCGTCACGGGCGAGCTCGGCATCCCAGTCCTCAACCGGGACGCGCCACAGGACCTCGAACTCGATGCCGCTCGGGTCCTTGGCGTAGAGCGACTTCGACAGGCGGTGGTCGCTCTCGCCGACCAGGGCGCCGGCGTCCACCAGGCGCTTGCGGGTATCGACGAGCTCGGCGAGGGTGCCGACCTCCCACGCCAGGTGGTAGAGGCCGACCCGCGGGCGGCCGTCGGCGTGGCCCGCGCCCACCTCGAAAAGGCCAAGGTCGTGGTCGTTGACCGAGTCCGGGGCGCGAAGGAAGGCCGCCTGGCCGGGTATCTCCATGCGGACCTCGAAGCCGAGGGTCCGCGTGTAGAACTCGACCTCGCGGGCGACGCCGTTGACGTACAGCACCGCGTGGTTGAGCCTGCGTACTGCCATGGGAGACTCCTGCCGGGTTGGGTGGGCCTGGTCTGAGGCTTTAGCGGAGCACCGAAAGAATCGGCCGCATCCGTTCTGGATAATGGTTTGCATGAAGGTCTTTATTTCCTTTGACATGGAGGGCGTCGCCGGGATCGTCGACTGGGCGCAGTGCGGGCCGCCCGGGCAGGCCTACGAGGAGGGGCGGGCGCTGCTGCTCGGCGAGGTCAACGCGGCGATCGACGGGGCGCTGGCCGGCGGGGCCACCGAGGTCGTGTGCAACGACTCGCACGGGGCGATGAACAACCTCAACCCGGTGGACCTGCACGGGCGCGCGGCCTACATCGCGGGCCGGCACAAGCCGCGGTACATGATGGAGGGACTCGACGCGTCGTTCGACGCGGTCTTCTTCATCGGGTACCACGGGTCGATCTCCGGCGAGCCGTCTGTCCTGTCACACACCTACAACCCGTCCGTGGTGTCCCGGGTGCGGCTGAACGGCGTGGAGTGCGGGGAGTCGGGGATCAACGCGCTCGTCGCGCTCGGGCACGGGGTGCCGGTCGCGCTGATCACCGGCGACCAGGTGACGGCGGCGGAGGCCGCGCCCTTCATGAAGGAGGCCGAGCTGGTGACCGTGAAGGGGTCGATCACGCGGTTCGCCGCGGCGCAGGTCCACCCGGAAGAGGCACGCGAGATGATCTACGCGGGGGCGGAGGCGGCCCTGCGCCGGCTCGGGTCGATACGGCTGCCGGTCATCCCGCTGCCTGCCCGCCTCGACGTCGACTTCCAGACCGCGGACATGGCCGCCGTCGCGAGCTGGGTCAAGGGCGCCGAACTGAGCGGCACGCGGTCGGTACGGATCGAGGGAGACGATCCGCTTGAGGTCTACCGGTCCTTCGTCGGGATCACCTACATCACGCGGGTGTCCGAAGGCCGGTAGCGGACGGCCTCGGCCGGCGGGCACCTGGCGGGCCTGCCGGCCGGGGCTCTTATCTTCCGGGGGGACAACCCCCCGTACCCCCCGATGTCCGCGCGGGCGGGCCTGATCGCAAAGAGCGCGATCGTATCAGGCCCGCCCGCGCGGACGGTGCCGTCCAGGGACCCGTCCCCCCGTATGCCGGCTGTGCGGCTCCGCCTTCCGGAGCTAGTCGCGCTGGCGGGCGCGGATGGCCCGCAGGCGGCGGCGCTGCGATTTGTCGAGTGTCATGTAGCCGCCCACCGGGATCGCGGCGGCGATGATGATGATCCCGACCGCTGCCCACCACGGCAGTACGGCAAGCAGGATCAGCCCGAGAACGACTCCGGCGATCCCGACCTTCATGCTCGGTGTCATGATGACTCCATCCATCCGGATCCACCGGGACCTGCTTAGCCCGTGGCTCCACCTTATCCGCTAACCCTGGAGGACCGCTGTGCCGATCTCGCTGCCAGTTGACGATGAGGCCAACGAGCTGCTGTCGCGCAACGCCCTCGCGCTGCTAATCGCGATGCTACTCGATCAGCAGGTTCCCCTGGAACGGGCGTTTTCCGCGCCGCGTGACCTGGTTCGGCGGCTGGGACACGAGCCTACCGCCGATGAGCTGGCCGATTTCGACCCGGAGGCGCTTGCCGCGGTGTTTTCCGAGCGGCCGGCGCTGCACCGCTTCCCCAAGGCGATGGCGGCCAGGACGCAGGAGCTGGCCCGGCTGATCGTCGCCGACTACGACGGGGACGCGGCGGCCTTGTGGGCGACCGCGTCCTCGGGCGATGAGTTGCTCACGCGCGTGTCGGCGCTGCCCGGGTTCGGCGAGGCGAAGGCGAAGATCTTCGTGGCCCTGCTCGGCAAGCAGCTCGGCGTCCGGCCGCCGGGCTGGCAGGCGGCGGCCGGACCGTTCGGCGAGGACGGGTCGTACGTGTCGGTCGCTGACATCAGCGACGACGAGTCCCTTGGCAAGGTCCGCAGCTACAAGCAGGCGATGAAGGCCGCCGCCAAGGCGAAGGCGGCCAAGTAGGAGCTGACCGGGCCAGGCCGGGCACGCCCTCGCTAGGACTCCCTGACGAATTTGACTTTCTGATGTTAGAAATCACCGCGTCCGGTCGGGCGGCTGTTAGCGTTCCGGATATGGACACACTCGAAGCGTTCATCTCCGCTCTTCCCAAGGTAGAACTTCACGTTCATTTGGTCGGTTCGGCGCCGGTGGAGACCGTGCTCACGCTGGCGCGGCGGCATCCGGAGGCTGGGGTGCCCACGAGCGCGGACGGGCTACGGGAGTTCTACACGTTCCGCGACTTCCCGCACTTCATCGACGTGTACGGGGCGGTCAGCCGGCTGATCCAGGAGCCGGAGGACATCGCGGACCTGGTGCGCGGGGTGGCGCGGAACCTCGCCGCACAGCGGGTGCGGTACGCGGAGTTCCAGTTCGGCCCCTACGCGTTCCAGCGCATCGGCATGCCGGACGCGGCGATCACCGAGGCACTGGACAGCGGGGCGCGGGACGCCCTCGCGGTCTCCGGGGTGCGGATGGGATGGATCATCGAGTTCCCCGGGCAGCTCGCGGACGTCCACGCGGAGAACGCGCTGCGGCTGGCGCTCAAGAACCCGCCGGCCGGGCTCGTCGGGTTCGGCATCGGCGGGATCGAGGCGGGGCGCGCCCCGCACACGGCCCTGATCAGGGACGTCTTCCGCGCGGCGCACGCCGCCGGGCTCCGCTGCAATCCGCACGCCGGGGAGAACAGCGGCCCGGAGACCGTGTGGGAGGCGGTCACCCACCTGCACGCGGAGCGGATCGGGCACGGGATCAGGTCGCTCGACGACCCGGCGCTCGTCGCCTGGCTGGCCGAGCGGCAGCTGCCCGTTGACGTGTCGCCGACGTCCAACGTGTGCACGCGGTGCGTGCCCTCGATCGCCGGGCACCCGCTGCGGCGGATGACCGAGTCCGGGCTGCTCGTGACGCTGAACAGCGACGACCCGCCGATGTTCGGTACCTCCCTGAGCAATGAGTACCTGGTGGCCGGGCGCGACCTGGGGTTCTCCCCCGCCGAGCTCGCCGGGCTCGCCGCCAACGGGGTTCGCGCCTCCTTCCTCGACCAGCCGTCGAAAGAAGCGCTGCTCGCGGAGATCGCCGCCGTCCCGCTGGCCTGAAGGCGCGGCCGCGGGCTAGCGTTGCCCGGCTGCCAGCCACATCCTAGAAGGCGATGGTCGCGTAGTCGCCGGCGAGCAGCGGGGGCAGCACGGTCAAGTGGCCACCCGAGACAATGCCGAACCGGCTGCTCTCCGGTGCCGTCACCTTGATGCCCTTCATAGAGAGGTCGAGGCTGACGATGGCGGTGCTGGCGTCGGGGGACGTCCACATCACCGTGGTGTTCGCGCTCAGGCACTGGGCGGCCGGCCAGCGGTAGAGCACCTGGAGCCGCTTACCGCGAGCCGAGTAGCTAGCGATCGTCGGGTCTGCGGTGGGACACGCCGGCTGGAACGAGTCATTGCCGCTGCCACTGCTGCCGCACACCAGGATCCCGTCGCTGGACATGAGCGTGACGCCGCAGGGCGTCGCCGAGGCCGTCTTGGTCTGCGTCCAGGAGGTCGGTACCTGCGAGACGACCCGACTGTCCGTCAGTAGGTCATGCCCGGCGGTGGACACGTCGAGCGCCCGGAACATCTTCGTAAGGTGTTCATACCCGGGCACCGGCTGGACGGCCCAGGGGAAGGCGACCGTGGTGTCGCCGTCGATCCAGGTGAGGCCCGTCCCGTCCCCGGCCACGCCTTCGTTGAGGGCGGAGTGACCGCTGCCACCGGACTCGGTCCAGGTGCCCAGTGTGGCACCGGTCGGCACCGAGTAGACCGACAGGTGAGCGACCGCGTTGGTCGGCGTGCTGGCGGTCCGCCACATCAGGGCGAGCTTGGTGCCGTCGGGCGACAGCGCCAAGCCGTAGATGTTGGCCACGATCGGCGCGATGGGGAGCTTCGTCAGCTGCGTCGGGTGAGTGGCGCCGGGGGTGAGCCGCAGCAGGTACCAGGTGGTCGCATGGCCGCCGACCGGGGACTCCTCAAGCACGAACGTCCGGTCGTCGGCGGCGGCCGTCACGTTGTAGATGTTCTCGCCGGTCGAGATGACCGCGAGCCTGCGGCCGGTGCGGTCGTCGGCGACCACCGCATCCATGTGGTCCAGGGTCACGTAGTACCGCGGGATCGACGCCGGGATGGGCGGGGTGCTCGTCGGCGTGGCCGGGCCAGGCTGCGGCGCCGGGGCCTGGCGGAGCAGGACCAGGGCCAGGGCCAAGGCGGTGACCAGGGCCGCGGCCGCGAGGGGAGCGCCCCAGTTGAGCCAGTGACGGGGGTCGCGGGCGGGGCGGACCCTCCGGGTACGGCGGCTCCGGCGGCCGCGGGCGGGCAGTTCGTCAGGCAGCTCAAGCGGGCGGACCTGGCGGACGAGGCCGGCGCGGGCCCGGGTGGCGGCGCGGACGCGGTCTTCGATGCTCATCGGACGTCCCCCTCCTTGAGCATGCGGGCGAGGGCGGACAGGCCACGGGAGGTGGCGGACTTGACCGTGCCCCGGGCGACGCCCATCGCCCGGGCGGCCTGCTCCTCGGTCATGTCGAGGTAGTAACGCAGCACGACGGCCTCGCGCTGGCGCTGCGGCAGGCGGCGCAGCGCGGCGAGGACCTCGCGGTGCGCCTCGCCGAGCATGGCCTCCGCCTCGGCCGAGCCGGCGGGCTCAGGCGGGTCGAGGGTGATGCCCTGGCGGCGGAACCGGACCCGGTGAACCGACCGGCAGCCGTTGAGGACGCTCGAGCGGAGATAGCCGAGGGCCTTGTCGGCGTCGTGCAGGCCCGGCCAGCGCCGGTACAGGCCGAGAAACGCGTCCTGGACCACATCCTCGGCGGTCGGCTGGTCGCCGGTCATCAGGACGGCGAGCTTCACCAGCGCCAGGGCGTGCGCCTGGTACAGCGCCGACACGTGACTTCTGGCCTCAAGGGAGGCAGGCACGGTTTCCGTGGGAGAGTCCACGCCTTTACAGATGCTCGGGGCTGCGGAAGGTTGCCGCCCGCGGCCGGCGGATTTTCAGCTTGGCCTCAGCCGGGCAGGACCAGGGCGGCGGCCGCGATGACCGCGACCGCCGCGAGGACGCGGAGGATCGCGGAGCCGGCGCCAGGCGCCGAGGCCGGGATCATGGCGAAGCCCGCGCCCACGGCGAGCAGGCAGGCGCCCGCGGCGAGGACCCGTCCCTGGCGGCGCAGCAGCGGCCCGGCGTCCGCGCCGGACTCGGCGATGTGCGTGGTCAGCAGGTAGGCCAGCAGGCCGGCGCCGAGGGCCGCGGTGTGCCACGGCCGGAGCGGGTGCTGAATCTCCAGCCACAGGATCGCGACCGCGGCCGTCTCCTCCCAGGCGAGCGTGCGCAGCAGCGCCAGGAATGTCAGCCAGGCCTGCAGGTAGCCGGGCAGGAAGTAGGCGTCCTCCGGTTGCGGTATGTCCGCGGTGGCCAGCCGCAGGGCGCCAGCCGTGACCGCGACGATGGCGACGGTCAGGGCGGTCTTGGCCAGGCCGCCGGGCAGCACCGGGGTCGCGGTCCAGGCGATGCAGGCCGCGCCGAGCAGCAGCGCGGCCAGGCGGCTGCCGATCGCCGAGGCGACCCCGGCCCGCGGCGGGGCAGGACGCGGCGCGCTGGCGCTCGCAGTCGGGGCGGCGGCGGCGTCGGCCTCGACGGGCAGCTTATGCTCCTTCATCGGCGGGCCATCAGGGGACGGCGGGTATAGGGCGCGAGTGGCAGGTCGAGCGCGGTCACCCCGTCCCAGGGGAGGACGGGGACGCCGAGCTCGCGGAGTGAGAAACGGATGGCGTCCTGCTCCATGCGCCAGATCCGCCGGGCGGCGACGTCGGCGAACAGGCGGCGGGCCGGCGGATCGGCGGTGAGCACGTCCACCACGATCAGGGCAACGCCGCGCTCGCGCATGTCCCGCAGTGCCTCAACGAAGCGGCCGTCGAGCAGCGGGGAGAAGGCGACCACCAGGGACCCGGGTGGCAGCGCGGCGCGCGGCAGGCGGCTGAACACCGCGCCGCGCGCGTAGCCAGTGTCCGCCGTGAGCAGGACGTCGATGATCTTGTAGACCTGGCGGCGGCCGAGCGAGGGCGCCAGCCAGTGCGCGCCGCCCCACTGGTACGTGATCACCCCGACCCGGTCGCGGGCGTCCAGGTACGCGCGCGCGGCGCCGGCCGCGCCGCGCAGCCCCAGGTCGAGCGCGGACTCGCCGGGCTTGCCGACGTCCGAGGTCGCGTCCACGAGCAGCACCACGTCCTGGGAGCGCTCGGCGGCGAACGTGTTGACCTGAAGGCGGCCGCGCCGGGTGGACGCCGGCCAGTTGATCGCGCGCTGCCGGTCGCCGGGCACGAACTCGCGGACGCCCATGAACTCGGTCCCGTCCCCGGGAACCCGCGCGCGGTGCTCGCCCAGGCGGTTCGGCAGCTTGCTCAGCACGACGGCCGTGCGCTGCACGGCCGGGGACGGGTAGCAGTCAACGGACGGGAGGGTGAAGGTGACCCGGCCTTCGGCCAGCCGCCAGCGGTCATGCAGCGTCAGGGTGACCGTGCCGAGCGCGCGCTTGCCCCAGCGGGAGGCCGCGAAGGTAAACCGGGCCGCCGGGCCGTTCACGGCGGTGGCGCTGCCCGGCTCGATGCCCTTGCCAGGCTCGAGCGTCCACCTGGCGCCGTGCCTGGCGTCCAGGTGGTCGTCACGCTCGGCCGGCCCTGGACGGCCCGCGGGCACTGTGGCTGAGGCAGGGAGGGCGGAGGGCGGCGCCGCGGTGTCCTGGCCCGCCCCGTCCTGCACCCTTACGTCGACCGCCGCCGGCTCGCCTTCATAGACGCGGGTCGCCGTCAGCCCGATGCGGACGCTTACCCGGTCCGGCCGGCCGGGGCTACGGACGCTCACCCGGCCCGCGCCCGACCTGGCCCCGCCTGCTCCCGCCCTCGCCATCCCCAGCAGCAGCAGCGGGGGGCCGGCCACGCCGGCCAGGGCCGCGTTCCTGGTGAGCACCGCGAGCAGCAGGGCGGCCGCGGCGAGGGTGAACAACCGCCGCGCGTGCCGCGAGGGCCGCCAGCTGACCGCTACCTCCTCCGCCCTCACCTGGGACGACGCGCCAAGGTCGGCGGACATCAGCGCACGCCACCGTTCTGCCTGACCATGCTCGTTACCGGACCGGCCGGGCGCCGGCGGCGACCGCACCCGTCGCGGCGCGCGGGTCGGTCCGCGGCGTGGGCACGCCCGCGAGCAGGCGGGCCACCACGTCGTCCGCGGAGACCTGGCGGACCCACAGCTCGGGGCGGAGGGTGATCCGGTGCGCCAGGGCCGGGACCGCCACCTGCTTGATGTCGTCGGGAACCACGTAGTCGCGCTCGTGCAGCAGGGCCTGGCCGCGGGCCAGCTGGACCAGGGCGAGGCCGCCGCGCGGCGAGGCGCCCACCTGGATCTGCGGGTCCTTGCGGGTCGCGGTGACGATCGCGATCACGTAGTCGAGCAGGTCATCGCTGATCTCGATCCGCTCAAGCGACTCACGCATGGCGAGCAGGCCCTGGGCGTCGGTGACCGGGGCCAGCGCGACGTACTCGGTGGCCCGGTCCACCCGCCTGCGCAGCATGTCCGTCTCGTCGCTCGCGGTCAGGTAGCCGAGGCGCAGCCGCATCAGGAAGCGGTCGAGCTGCGCCTCCGGGAGCTCGTAGGTCCCCTCGTACTCGATCGGGTTGTCGGTCGCGAGCACGATGAACGGCTGCGGCAGCCTGCGCGACTCACCGTCCACGCTGACCTGCCCCTCGCCCATGGCCTCAAGGAGGGCGGCCTGCGTCTTGGGCGGCGTGCGGTTGATCTCGTCGGCCAGGAGCAACTGGGTGAAGACCGGGCCCGGGCGGAACACCATCTCGCCGTTGCGCTGGTCATACAGCGGCGCGCCGGTCACGTCGCTCGGCAGCAGGTCGGGCGTGAACTGGATGCGCGCGAAGTCAAGCCCGAGAACCTGGGCGAACGACCGGGCGATGAGCGTCTTGCCGAGGCCGGGCAGGTCCTCGAGCAGGACGTGGCCGCCCGCCAGGATGCCGACGAGGACCAGCTCGAGGCTGCGCCTTCGGCCGACGACCGCCGCCTCGAGCTCGTCAAGGACGGCCTTCGCTTTCCGCGCGGTCTCCTGAGGGGTCACAGTTGCTCCAATCGGGTGATCAGCCGGGCGAGGGCCCGGCGGGAAATCCCGTGCTTCTGCCGTGCGCGCGCGTCCGCGTCGAGGGCCTGCGCCGGGTCGATCCAGGACCACAGGGCCCCGTCGGCCCGGGTGCGGCAGAACGCCTGCCTTGCCTTCTCCGGCTCGGTGTACAGGTTGACGGCGTGCCGTTCCGCCAGCCGGGCGGCGAGCACGTGCTCAAGGGCCGGACGCAGGTCCGACTCGTACATCGCGCGGCTTGACAGGCTGGTGACCACCACGAACCTGCGCTGCGCGTAGCCGTGGATCTGCCGTGCGCGCTGCGCGTTCCGCTTGCGGCGCAGCGCCTGGGCGGCCGACCTGGGGATGAGCGCGCGCAGCACGAGCAGGGAGATGACCGCGGTCGCGAGGGCGACCGTGACGGCACCCGGCCAGCCCGACACGGCGGCGGCGGCCAGGGTCGCGGCGATGACCGTGACGGCCGCGATGACCAGTTCAGGTCCCGCCGCCCGCCAGCGGCCGTCGCCCGGAGCCGTGGGCCTGGTGCCGGTTCCGCTCATACCCAGCCGCCTCCCGGCCTCGGCTGCTGCCCGGTGCCATCCTGCCCCGTCCCAGCCTGGCCGGCCGCCGCCGGCGTGGCCGCCTCCCTGGCCGCCGCGCCGCCCCGCGCCGACAGCTCAGCGGCGAGCTCGTCGAGCGCGGCGCTCGCGGCGTCGCGCTGGCCGCCGCCGAGCGGGTGCGTGGAGAAGCGGGCCTCGTAGAACAGGGCGGTGAGCCGGCCGGCCGCGCCGCCGCGGACGACGCCGGCGGCGACCGCGCGGGTCAGCAGCTCGTCGGGCGTGTCGGCCGCGGCGCGCGCGGTCCCGCGTTCCGCGAGGCTGCGTTCCATCGCCACGTAACAGGCGATGATCGCGGCCCGGGCGTCGTCAATTCCGGCCAGGGCGGCCCGGCCCACGGCCACCGCCTCGCGCAGTTCCTCGGTGCTCACGTCCTCGATGACCAGCGGCACGGCCGGCCGGCGCAGCCGCGCCGCCCACCAGATGCTGATGGCGACCGCCGCGACGAGGGCAACGACGAGCAGCCCGTAGAGGATCGGGCCGAGCGGGATATGAAAGGTGAAGCCACCGCCTCCCGGACCTGACGACCTCAGCGGGACCTTGAGCTTGGGCGGCGGCAGCGGGCTCTGCCCCTTTGGCCCGGTGAAGAAGTGCAGGTGCAGGTTGGCGACCAGCACGACGGCGATCGCGATCATGCACGGGCCGAGCACGTAGCTGAGGGTGTAGCGCAGGGCCGCGGCCGGCTCGATGTCTCGCACCTCGGCGCTGTACGGCCGGCGCTCCGCTTCGCGGCGGGCCGCCGTCGCCCTGACGCGGATCACGATCAGCAGCGCGCCGCAGAGCACCTCGAGCCCGATCCCGATCACGGTGCCGTAGGCCCGCAGCGGCCCGTTCCAGCCGGGCGCGGGCACCGCGCCGCGCAGCCCGGCGATGACGAGCAGGACAAGCAGCCCCAGCGGAAGCAGGCGCGCGATCTGCTGCCGGGCGGTCATGGGGCTTGCTCCTCGCTGAGGGGGTACCAGCGGACAAACCTTACCCTGGACGCGTCCGGCGGCCCCACGGCCCGCCTGCCGTTTCGTCCACGTTACGGAATGAGGACGATCTTGCCCCGGACGTGCCCCTTAGCGAGCTGGGTGTAGGCGGCGCGGACCTCGCTCAGCGGGTAGCTGCGCGCGAGCGGCACCTCGAGCTCCTTGGCCGCGACGAGCCCGGCCAGCTCCGCCAGGGTCGCCGCGCTCGCGCCCGCGGCGTTGCCCTCGGCCTTGATGCCGTACCTGGCCACGGCGTCGAAACGGACGATCGTGTCCACGCGCTCCGGGCGCACCTTGAGCTCGTCGAGCGCCAGTTCCACGTAATCGCCGCCGTAGGTGTCGAGGAAGGCGGTGATGTCCCGGTGGTCCGCGGCGTCGCGGATCCGGTCCGCCACGCCGTCACCGTATGCCACCGGGAGCACGCCGTGCCGGGTGAGCCAGTCGTGGTTGGCCCCGCCCGCCAGCCCGATCACCGTCGCGCCCGTCCGCTTGGCGAGCTGCACCGCGAGGGAGCCGACGCCGCCGGCCGCGCCCGAGACGACAACGACGTCACCGTCGGCCGGGCCGACGGCCCGCACCATGGCCCACGCCGTGAACCCGGCGACCGGGATCGCCCCGGCGACCTCCCAGGGGATGCCCGCGGGCCTGGCCGCCAGGTTCGCGGTCTCGGCCACCGCATACTCCGCCTGGCTTGACCGGTTGTCCACCCAGCCGATCACCTCGTCGCCCGGCGCGTACTCCGTCACTCCCGGCCCCAGCCCCTGGACGATGCCGGCGAAGTCGCTGCCCTGCCCGGAGGGGAAGGTGGCGGGCCAGCGCTCATGCAGTGCGCCCGTGCGGATCTTCGCCTCGCCCGGGTTGATCCCGGCCGCCTTGACCTTGACAAGCACCCGGCCGGGTCCCGGCTCCGGGATGGGAACCTCGCGGACGTCGAGCACGTCAACGCCGCCGTATTCGTCGAACCGTACCGCTTTCATCGTCGCCTCCGGTTGTCGCTCAGGCCCGCCCTGGGTGTCGCAGGCGGCGTCGCCCCGCACCGGGCCGCCGCGCTGGCACCCGGCCCTTCTCCCCCACAACTAACCCCGACTAACCCCGTTCAGACCCTCGTTATGCCCTCCGCCGCCATATCCCGCGGCCTGGTCAGCATCCAGGCGAGGTAATTCCTACTAATTAGGTCGTAATTATTGACAAAAATCAGTCGCGGCTGGCAGCCTTGAATGCGCGGCCCGGCGCCGAGCGTCCGGGCCGCACCACGGCTGCACCATGGCCGGGCCGCACTGGCGCGATCCGGCCGCGCTCGCCGAGCGTGACGCTGCACGATGAGAAATCGCCATATCAGGAGGAATTCGGTTGAGTCCTTACCGTCTGCTAACTATGGCGTTTGAGTCATGACAACCGTCAACGGGGCTTCGCACGGCCGTCCTGACGCCGAGTCGACGGAGGTCTCCCCGGCCGAGCTGCGCGAGGCTATGGGGCATTTCGCTACCGGCGTCACGGTGATCACTTCGGTCGGGCCGGACGGCACGCCGGTCGGGACCACGGCGAACGCGGTCACCTCGCTTTCCCTTGATCCGCCGCTTGTGCTGGCCTGCTTCGAGCTCAGCAGCGTGACGCTCGCGGCCATCCGAGATCACGGTGCGTTCGCCGTCAACGTGCTCGGCCACCGCCAGCGTCACCTGTCCGCCAACTTCGCCAGGCGCGGGCTGTCCGCCGTCTGGGAGGGGGTGAGCCACCAGCGCGGCGCGACCGGCTCGCCCAGGCTCACGGACGTGATCGCGGTCATCGAGTGCACCCTTGAGCACGCGCTGCCCGGCGGCGACCACGAGATCGTCATCGGCCGCGTCCGGCACGTCGAAACCAACGGCGCCGGCGCCGCGCCGCTGCTGTTCTGGCGGGGCACGTACACCTCGATCGGCGGGCAGATTCCCGCCTGAGGCCATCGCCCTGGTGCGGCCTGGGACCCCGCGTCCCGGCCCGGCTTCGCTAGTTCCTGAGTGAGTTCCTGATCAGGGGGATGGCCTGAGCGGACCAGGTGCCGACCGCCTTGTCCAGGTCGGCGAGCTCGGGCTCGGTGACGTAGAGGCCGCGCGCGGGGACCGTGGCGCCGAGTTCCACGAGGACGGGGCGCAAGTGCACCTCGACGGCGAGCAGGTGGCCGGGCCAGCCGCCGGTCATCACCGGGACCGCGGTGACGCCGGCCAGGCCGTTGCTGCCGTAGCGGTCGAGGAATGCCTTGAGCAGGCCGGTATAGGCCGCCTTGTAGGTCGGCGAGGCGAAGACCGCGACGTCGGCGGCGGCCACCCGGGCGGTCAGGCCGGTCAGCTCCTCATCCGACCAGTCGAACAGCCGCGGTGCGTAGCCGGCCAGGTCGATGACGGGATCCGTGTCCGCGCCAGGGAGCTCCTTGGCCAGGGCGGCCGCGACGGCGAGGGCGACGGAGTGGGTGCGCGAGTCCGGCTTGGGGTTGCCGGTGACGACTGCGATCTTGGTCATGATGCCGCGATCCTCTCCCCTACGGCCTACTCGGCACAAGCCACGCGGCTCCGTCGCGGAGGTGCCGTGAGAAATTCATACTTTTACGATGGGTTTAATATACATTAGCCCGGGTGCGCGGCACACGGATGCTTGGCAGCGGGGCACATGCGGGCGGTGGTTCTCTTGGGCGACGGCAATGTTCGCAGACCGGGCGGCCCGGCGTATCGTCGCCAGCATGAAAGTGCGCGAGATGCGCAAGCTGGTCCAGCTGCGTGGAGTGACGCTCAACGCGACGGAGCGGCGCCTCGGAGCCTGCTTTGACGTGGCCGACCTGCGCCAGGCGGCCAAACGGCGCATCCCGCGGCCGGTGTTCGACTACGTCGACGGCGGCGCCGACGAAGAGATCGGGATCGCGGCGAACGTCGCCGCGTTCCGGTCCTGGCGGTTCCTGCCCCGGGTGCTGGCCGGCGTGGCCGCGGCGGACACGTCCGCCCCGGTTCTGGGCGCGACCCTGCCGGTTCCGCTGCTCCTCGCGCCGACCGGGTATACCCGGATGCTGCATCCCGACGGCGAGATCGGCGCGGCCAGGTCCGCGCTGCGGCACGGGGTGCCGTACACGCTGTCCACCATGGCGACGACCAGGCTCGAGGAGCTGCGCGCCGGCGTCGCCGGGACCGGAGCCGACGGCGACCTGTGGTTTCAGCTTTACCTGACCAGGGACCGCCCTCGAGCCTTCGACCTGGTCGCCCGGGCGGCGGACAATGGGTACTCGACGCTCGTGGTGACGGTCGACACGATCGTGGCGGGCAACCGGGTGCGGGACCTGCGCAACGGGCTGTCCATCCCGCCCGCGCTCACCCTGTCCACGGTGGCGTCGGTGGCGTCCCGGCCAGGTTACTGGTACCGGCTGCTGTCCGGCCCGGCGCTTGACTACGTCAACTTCACCGACGGGGGGCCGACGACGGTGATGAAGACGGCAGACCTCTTCGACGCCGACCTCAACTGGGCGGACATCGCGGACCTGCGTTCTCGGTGGAAGGGCAAGCTGCTGCTCAAGGGGCCGGTGGGACCCGCCGACGCGCGCCGGGCGGTAGAGCTCGGGGTGGACGGGATCCAGCTGTCCAACCACGGCGGCCGGCAGCTCGACCGGGCCGTCCCCTCGGTCGACCTGATCGCCCCGGTGCGCGAGGCCGTGGGGCCGTCGTGCACGCTGCTCGTCGACTCCGGCGTGCGGCACGGCGCGGACGTGGCGATCGCGCTCGCCCTCGGCGCGGACGCGGCGGTGCTCGGCCGGGCCTACCTGTACGGGCTGATGGCGGGCGGCGAGGCCGGCGTCGACCGGGCGCTCGACCTCGTGTCCGGCCAGTTCCGGTCCACCATGCAGTTCCTCGGCATGACGTCGGTCGCCGAGCTGCGCAAGCACGGCCAGGACCTGGTCACCCGGCAGTCGTGAGCGCAGCGGGCGGTCTAGCTGCGGGGCGGGAGGGGCGGGCGGCGCTTGACTGGGCCGGTGGACGGGGACGGGAGCGGGGGCCGCGGGTTCTCCTCGAGCAGCGCCAGGGCACGGTCGACGCCCACCTCAAGCTGGGGGTCGTGGCCCGCGGCCCAGTCGTCGGGGGTGATGAAGACCTCCGTGTCGGGATCGACGCCGTAGTTCTCCACGGTCCAGCCGAACTCGTTGAACCAGGAGGCGTAACGCGGGATGGTCATCCGGGTGCCGTCCACCAGGCCGTGCCCGGCGCCGTCGATGCCGACCACGCCGCCCCAGGTGCGGGTGCCGATCACCGGGCCGAGGCCGAGCGACTTGATCGCGGCGGTCACGATGTCGCCGTCGGAGCCGGCGAACTCGTCGGTGAGCGCCACCATCGGCCCACGGCGGGCCTCCTGCGGGTAGCTGTACGGGCGCAGGTGCCGCGGTATCTTCCAGCCGAGGATCCGGCGGGCGAGCTTCTCCACGATCAGCTGCGAGGTGTGCCCGCCCCGGTTGCCGCGCACGTCCACGATCAGCGCGTCGCGGCTCATCTCGGCCCGCAGGTCGCGGTGCAGGTGCGCCCAGCCCTCTCCCATCATGTCGGGCACGTGCAGGTAGCCGACCCGGCCGTCGGACCTGGTGCGCACGGCCGCGCGGCGGCTCGCCACCCAGTCCTGGTAACGCAGGCGGCGGTCGTCGAAGAGCGGCACGATCACGACGCGCCGGGTCGCGGGGAACTCGAGCGCGGGCGCCTCGGCCGGGGCCTCGGCGTCGGTGCCCGGGTCAGGGGTGGCAGCGTCAGGAGTGGCGGCGTCAGGGGTGGCAGCGTCCTTCGCCTCGTCCTTCACCCGGGGCGCCGCGCCGTCCTTTTCCTTGTCCGAGTCTTCTGCCTTGTCGTCCTCGGCGGGGGCCGGCGGCCGGGGCACCAGGGACGGGTCGGCGGGCTTGACCGTCAGCTCAACCGGCTTGCCGTGCGTGCCGGCCAGGGCCGGCCACGGGCCGTGCACCTCATCCAGCGGGCGGCCGTCCACCGCGAGGATCTCATCGCCCTCGCGGACGGCCACGCCGGGGGCGGCGAACGGCGAGCGGGCCTGCGGGTCGGACGACTCGCCCGGCAGCACCCGCTCCACGATCCAGCGCCCGTCCGGCGCGCGGACCACGTCCGCGCCGAGCAGCGCGGCGGGCTGGCCGCGCTGCGCCGACCGGTTGGAGAAGGTGCCCGACGGCATCACGTAGGCGTGCGACGTGCCGAGTTCCCCGGCCACCTCCCAGAGCAGGTCGCCGAACTCGGCCGAGGTCCTGACCCGGTCGAGCAGGAAACGGTACTCCTCGAGGATCCCGTCCCAGTCCACGCCCGACATGTCCGGCGTCCAGAAGTCGCGGCGCAGCAGCCGGCCGAACTCCGCGTACGCGTGCCGCCACAGCGCCGCCGGGTCCGCGAGGAACCTGGCGCGGGTCAGGTCCACGTTGACGACTTCGTCGGACGAGCCGTTGTCCACCTTGCGGTCGGCCGGCGCGACGCGCACGTCGCTGCGGTCGCCGATAACGAGCCGGGCGCCGTCGCCGCTCACCGTGAACCAGCTGACCTCGCCCGCGAGCACGCTCGACTCGCGCTTGCGCAGGTCGAACCGCTCGAGCGCGGGCCGCGGGTGCGCGTCGTCGGGGTCGGCGATGCCCTCGCCGAGCACGCCGGACAGCGGGGAGCGCAGCCAGAGCAGGCCGCCCTTGGCGGCGGCGAGGGAGTGGTACCGCGACTCGTCCACCGGGACCGCCACCACGCGGGAGGAGATGCCGTCGGTGTCCACGGTCAGCCGCACTCGTTCCGGGGCATCCTTGGAGTTCTCGCCACCGCCAACCGGACGGCCGCCGGGCAGCGGGCCGAACGGCGACAGCGTGTGCGCGGCCAGCGGGACCAGGTACGGGCGGGCGCCGAACGGGAACGACAGGTCGAACGAGTGCATGTCGTAGACCGGGTCGAAGGTGCGGCGGGACAGGAACGCCAGGTACAGCCCGTCCACGGTGAACACCGGGTCGCTGTCGAGGAAGCGGCCGTCGGTCACGTCCACCGTGAAGCCGTCGGCCACGCGCGCCAGCCTGATCCGCGCCAGCGGCTGCGGGCCCGGCTGCGCCCAGGCGAGCCACGCCGAGTCCGGCGACCAGGAGACGTCCTCGATGTCGCCGTCGTCTCCGCCGGCGAGCTCGGTGACCTCGCCCGACTCGACGTCGACGAGCGACAGCCGCCCGTCGTGCGAGGCGGCGGCGAGCCTGGCGCCGTCGGGCGACGCCACGAGCCGCGTGACGTTGCCAAGGTCGACGGAGGTAAGGGTCGCAACGGTGGCGGCTGACTCCGTGTCGATCTCGGCCACCTGGATGGCGTCCCGGCCCCTGGTGTTATTGGCGCCCGCGTCGGTGACCCAGGCGACCTTGCCGGTGGTGCCCAGGATGCGGGGCAGCCGGGCGCGGGCGGCCGGGTTCACCGACAGGGCCCGGGCCGGGCCGTCGGCGTGCGTGAGCCAGTGGACGGTGCCGCGGACTTCGACCACGCTCGCCTGGCCGGTGTGGTCGCAGTCGAGCCCGCCGAGGTGGTCGGCGGCGGTGATCACCCGCGGCGCGCGGGCCGCGGGCGGCGTGGTGAGCTGCACGTCCAGCTGGCGCGGCCGGGCGTCGGCGTCCAGGCCGTCAAGGCGCCAGATGTCGCCGGCCACGTGGTAGACGATGCGGCTGCCGTCGGTCGCCGGGTTGCGCGCGTAGAAGCCGTCGTGGTCGGTGTGCCTTCTCAGGTCGCCGCCGTCCAGGGTGGTCGAGTAGATGTTGCCGGTGCCCTCGTGGTCGGACAGGAAGACGAGGCGGCCGCCGACGATCATCGGGGCGGCGAGCTGACCGGTGAGCTGGCTGAGCACGCGGGTGAACAGCGGGTCCTCCGCGGATCCCACCCAGAGGCGGCCGGCGGTGCCGCCGCGGTAGCGCTTCCAGTACGACGGGTCGCCGCGTTGCGCGGTCAGCAGGACCGTCGCTGACTCCGTCAGCGCCAGGTCGTTGACCTGGCCGAACGGGAGACGCCTGGGCGGGGCGCCGAGCGGCACCGCGTACGCCATGGTGCGCTGCGCGGACGGCTGGTCGACGGCGGTGACGGCGAGCACCTCGCCGTCCCGCGTCCAGCCGGTGACGCGGGTGCGCGTGTCACCCCAGTAGGTGCGGCGGGTCGCGATCCCGCCGTCCGTGTCGGCGGTGTAGACCTCGGGGATACCGCCGTCCCGCCAGCTCGTCCACGCGATCGTCGCGCCGTCCGGCGCGAACCGCGGGTGGCCGGCCTGGCCGCCGTCGGAAGTCAGCCGCCAGGCGCGGCCGCCTTCCGCCGGTGCGAGCCAGACGTCATCTTCGGCGACGAAGGCGAGCAGGTCATCGTGGATGTGCGGAAAGCGGAGATAGCCAGGGGTTGCCACGCGGTTCATCCTAAGGCCGCCGGACGGGTGCCCACACGAGGCGGCTTTGGGTACCCGCGCCGCCCTCGTCCGTGCGGGCGGGCCTGATAAGATCGCGGTCTTTGCGATCGGGCCCGGCCGCGCGGACATCGGGGGGTCGTCCCCCCGGGAGATAAGAGCCAGCCGCGGTCCTGGGCGACGCGGACGGCTTCGGCGCGGTTGCGGGCGCCGGTCTTCTGTATGCACGAGGAGAGGTAGTTCCTGACGGTGCCTTCCGACAGGTAGACGGCGGCGGCGATCTGGGCGAGGGTGGCGCCGTCGTTGCGCGCGGCGGCGGCGAGCACGTCCTTCTCGCGCGGGGTGAGCGGGTTGGCGCCCTCGGCCAGCGCGGCCGCGGCGAGGTCGGGGTCGATGACGCGCTGGCCGGCCAGCACGCCGCGGATCGTGCGGGCGAGCTTGTCCGCGGGTGAGTCCTTGACGATGAAACCGGACGCGCCGGACTCCATCGCCCGCCGCAGGTAACCGGGGCGGCCGAACGTGGTCAGGATGATGATCTTGACGTCCGGGCAGGCCGCGCGCAGCGCGGCGGCGGCGCTCAGCCCGTCCATCCCCGGCATCTCGATGTCGAGCAGCGCGACGTCCGGCTTGGCGTCCCGCGCGGCGCTGGTCACCTCGTCGCCGCGGCCCACCTGGGCAACCACCTGGATGTCGTCCTCAAACGACAGCAGCGCCGCGAGCGCCTCGCGGATCATCGCCTGGTCCTCGGCGAGCAGCACCCGGATCACGTCCCCGATGATGTCACCTGCTCCAGGCGCGCGGGGACGGTGGCGGTGAGGCAGAAGCCAGGGCGCTCGTCCGGGCGCAGCTCAAGCGATCCGCCGGCCGCGCGCAGGCGCTCGGACATGCCGCGTAGCCCGGTCCCCGCGTCGGCGATCAGGCCGGCGGGGCGGGCACCGGCGCCGATCGGCGGTGCGTACCCGTGGCCGTCATCGCTTACCACCAGGGTGACGGTGTCCGGCTTGCTGATGAGGCTGACATGGCAGTGCTTCGCGCCGGAGTGACGGACCACGTTGGTGACCGCCTCGCGCAGGCACCAGGCAAGCGCCGCCTCCGCGTCCGGGTCGAACGTGCCGGACGCCAGCATGAGCGCGGGGTCGTCCTCGAGGTCGATGCCCGCGCTGACCAGGGCGGCGCGGGCGGTGATGATCTCCACCGCGAGCGTTGGCCGCCGGTAACCGCTGATCGCCTCGCGGATGTCGTGCAGTGTCTGCCGGCTCACGGCGGCGACCTGCTCGATCTCGTCGTGCACCCGGTCGCGCTCGGGGCTGCCCGGCAGCCGGGACAGCAGCCGGGCGGCCAGCTCGGACTTGAGCGTGATCACCGACAGCGACTGGCCGGTGAGGTCGTGCATGTCGCGGGCCAGGCGCAGCCGCTCGTCGCTCGCCGCCAGCTGCGCCACCTCCTCGCGCGCCTGGCGCAGCTGGCTGGTCAGCTCCAGCTGCCTGCGCAGGCCGATCATGACCAGGCCGAGGCAGGTCACCGGCAGCAGGTTGCCGAGGAAGTCCGTCTTGGCGACGTGGCCGGTGTAGCAGAAGAACACGTAGCAGGCGCAGACCGCCACGATCACCCGCACCGCCCAGCGGTGGTTGGCGACCAGCAGCCCGGAGGCGGACGACACGAAGATCCACAGGCTGGCCGCGCCCATGCCGCCGAACAGGATGCAGGCCGCCGCGGCGAGGGCGGCGAGCGCGGCGAGTCCCGCGTGAGCGTACCGGGGACTGTAAGGCCAGCTCGGAACCAGGACCACGTAGATGATGCAGAATGCCCCCATGATGGAGAGCCCCGCGGCGCGCTGGACCGGGCTGTAGTGCTGGGTGCTCAGGTCGACGATCGGCCCGATGAGGTACGCCAGCCAGATCCCGGTGAACAGGATCCCGGCGATCCGGGCCCCCCGCGAGCGGTACCCCGCGAGGGGCCCCCTCTCGGGGGCCCCTGCGCTGAGGAGCGAGCGGTCCGCGGACGTAGTGGACATAACGGAACGTTACCCGGTTAGACCGCTTCCGCCATCGAGCGCACCGAGAGCGTGGCCAGCCCCGCGAAGATCGCCAGCCAGATCACCAGGCCGAGGACCAGGCCGTACGGTACCGCCACGTTGCCGATGACGTCGGTGGAGATCTTTATCGCCTCGTAGGTGGGCGTGCCCTTGCCGATGGTCTGCAGCGCGCCGCTGATCGGGAACCAGACCCCGCCGAGGATGGTGAACGTGAAGTACAGCAGCAACGTGATCGGCTGCACCTGGTCCGGCGGGAACCGGTAGCCCACCGCGACCGCGAGCGCGGCGAAGATGGTCGACCCGAGCCAGATGATGACCGCGATCACCAGCCACTGCCAGGCCGCCAGGTGCACGCCGCCGTAGAAGCGGCCGAGGAGCAGCACGATCACGACCGACGGGATCGTGGTCGCCATGGAGGTCAGGATCTTGGCGACCACGTAGGCGTTGGCGGGCAGCGGGGTGAGCCGCAGCTGCCTGATCCAGCCGACCTTGCGTTCCTCGGAGATCCTGATGGAGTTGCCGTTGAGCGCCCCGGCGAACGCGCCAAACGTTGCCATCGCGACCATGTAGTAGGCCGCGAAGTCCACGCCGTACGCCTTGCTTGTCGCCTGCTTGCCGATGATCAGGTAAAGGATCACCGGCAGGCCCACGGTGAAGATCAGGTACCTCCGGTTGCGACGCAGCCGGCTGATCTCGGCCCGCGTCAGCAGCAGTATGCCGCGCATTGTCTCTCGTCTCCTGTCAGGTCGGATGTGCGCTTAGCGGGCGGGAGCCGGCTCGGGGCCGTTGGCCTGGTTGTCTTCCGCGGTGATGGCGATGAACGCCTGCTCAAGGCCGAGGCTGCCGACCTCGATCTCGGTCGGCCGGTAGCCGGCGTTGAGCAGCGCGTACAGCGTCGCGTCGGAGTCCGCCGTCTGGATCTGCACCAGGTCGTGCCTGGTCTCCAGGCTGACCACGCCGGGCAGGCCGAGCAGCACCGCCTCGTCCGCGCCGGGCAGCCGGAACGACATCCGCTTGGCGCCTGCCCGCTTCTTGATGTCCTCGGGCGTCCCGTCGGCGAGCAGCCGCCCCCGGTTGATGACCAGGATGCGGTCGGCCGCCTGGTCGGCCTCGTCCAGGTAGTGCGTGGCGAACAGCAGCGTCTTGCCCTCGGCGACCTCTTCCTTCATGGACGCCCAGAACCGCCGCCTGGTCTCCACGTCCATCGCGGTGGTCGGCTCGTCGAGCACGATCAGGTCGCACTCGCCGGCGATCGCCAGCGCGAACCTGACGCGCTGCGTCTGGCCGCCGGACAGCCGGTCAACCCGCTGGCCGGCGATGTCGGCGATGCCGGCCATGCGCAGCGTGGTCGCAACGGGAACGGGCCTCGGGTGCAGGCCGGCGACGAGCGTCACCAGCTCGCCGACGGTCACCTCGGGCATCAGCCCGCCGGACTGGAGCATGGCGCCGACCGAGCCGGACTTGACCGCGTGGTACGGGTCCTGGCCGAACATACGGATCTTGCCGGAGGTGGGCTTGCGCAGGGCGAGGAGCATGTCGAGGGATGTTGACTTGCCAGCGCCGTTCGGGCCGAGCAGGGCGACGGTCTCGCCGCGGCGGAGCTCGAGGCTCAGCCCGTCGACCGCCTTGAGGCTGCCGTAGTGCTTGCTGACGTTGTCGAACGAGACGACAGGCCCCGTTCCGCTGTGGCTCATTAGTGCGTCCCCTGGGGGTTGGGATTGGGATGGTTTCGCGTGCTAACGCATCCCATCATCTGGTCTAGACATCTGGGTAGTGTCGGCGCTCAGAGTTCACCTATGACAACTGTCATGGGTGAACCTGTGCAATTCCGGCGCCCGCACAGGCATTTCGCGCTCACCTGCGGCGTTCAGCTTTACCGGATTAGCGTCCCGGCTTGACCAGGTTAGCGCCCGGCAGCGTAGCCCTGCATGCCGCGGGGGTTGGCGGCCGCGTAGAGCATGCCGTTCCTGCGGGCGACGGCGCTGATCCGGCCGAGCGACCACGGCGGCTGGACGTGGACGTCGTGGCCGCGGCGGGCCAGCTCGGCGGCGACGGCGTCGCCGGCCCGGGACTCCACGTCGAGGCGGCCAGGATAGGCCTCGCGCGGGTAGAACGAGGACGGCATGTGCGCGGAGTGGAACGCCGGGAAGTCGATCGCCTGCTGCAGGTTCATACCGAAGTGCACGTGGTTGAGGAAGAAGCCGAGCGTCCACTGGTCCTGCTGGTCGCCGCCGGGCGTGCCGAACGCGAGGTACGGCTCGCCGCCGCGCAGCACCAGGGTCGGGGTCAGCGTGGTCCGGGGCCGCTTGCCGGGGGCGATCGTCGCGGGCAGCCCTTCTTCCAGCGTGAACATCTGCGCCCGGGTGCCGAGGCAGAACCCGAGGGACGGGATGACCGGCGAGGACTGCAGCCAGCCGCCGCTCGGCGTCGCGGTCACCACGTTGCCCCAGCGGTCGGCGACGTCGAGGTGGCAGGTGTCGCCGCGCGTCGGGTGCAGGCCGGAGGTGCCCGCGGGCCCGCTCGCGCGGCCGACCGGCTCGCCGGTCGCCGGGTCGATTCCCGGGTCGCCGCTCCCCCGCCAGCCGCGCTCGCCATACCGTCGCCCGCCCGGGCCGCGGTCCGGCGGACCGAACGGGAGCGTGGCGAACCCGGGCAGCCGCGGCTCTCGCCCGCCGGGGCGGCCGGGTCGCAGCTCCATGCTTGCGCTGTCCTCGATGAGCCCCCGCCGCTCGTCGTTGTACGGCGCCGACAGCAGGTCGTCGAGTGGCACGTCGGTGAACGCCGGGTCGCCGTACCACGCCTCCCGGTCGGCGAACGCGAGCTTGGCCGCCTCGGTCACGGTGTGGATGAAGTCGGGCGATCCCGGTCCCATGGCCGTGAGGTCGATGCCCTCGAGCAGGGCGAGCTGCTGCAGGAAGACGGGGCCCTGCCCCCAGGGGCCGGTCTTGCTGACCGTAAAACCGCGGTAGTCCCGGCTGGCCGGCGCCTCGAGGCGGGCGTGCCAGGTGGACAGGTCGTGCGCGGTGAGCAGCCCGCGGTGCCGCTCGCCGGTGGTGTCCATCACCTCGGTGGTGGCGAACTTGCCGATCTCCTCGGCGACGAAGCCGTCGTACCAGGCGCGGCGGGCGGCCTCGAGCTGCGCGTCCCGGTCGGCGCCCGCGGCCTCGGCCTCGGCGAGGACCCGCTCGTAGGTGGCGGCGAGCGCGCGGTTGGCGAACCGGCGGCCGGGCGCGGGGACGCCGCCGCCGGGCAGGTAGGCCTCCGCCGAGGTGTGCCAGTGCTCGCGGAACAGGTCGGCGACGCTGGCGATCGACCAGCTGATCGCGGGGACCAGGGGGTAGCCGTCCGCGGCGTAGCCGATCGCGTAGCCGAGCACGTCGCGCAGCCGGAGCGTGCCGTACTCGCGCAGCAGCAGGAGCCAGCCGCCGAACGCGCCGGGGACGGTGGCGGCGAGCAGCCCGCTGCCTGGCACCAGGTCGAGGCCCAGGCCCGTGTACGCCTCGGCGGTCGCGCCGGCCGGCGCGGTGCCCTGCCCGCAGACGACGAACGTCTCGCCGCGCCGCGCGTCGTGCCCGATGACCGGCACCTCCCCGCCCGGGCCGTTCAGGTGCGGCTCGACGACCTGGAGGGTGAACCCGGCGGCGGCCGCGGCGTCGAACGCGTTACCGCCCCGCTCAAGCACGGCCATGCCCGCGGCGGTGGCGAGCCAGTGCGTCGATGCCACCATCCCGAACGTCCCCGCGAGCTCAGGCCGCGTGGTGAACTCTGGGATCTCCGTCATCTGCGCCACTCCGTCCGTGCCGGTTTCCCTCATCATCCAACAGCACGTCGTCCGCATGGCAAGCGCTTCGCGCTTCTTGCTGTTATCCCTCGAGGGGTGGCGGCATCTCGGGCCAAGCACGGATGGTGGACATTTGGGTACATCGGAGTGTGCCTAAATGTCCACCATGTTGTCGCTCGGGCGGTTGTGGGCGCGGCGCGGGCGGCGCCAGGGCGAGGCCGGCGCGGGACGGGCGAAGCACGCCACCGTTCCGGACGACGATGGTAGGCGGCGCGGCGGGGAACGGGCGGGAGATGCGGCCGGGACCAGGTAGCGTCTCATCCATGGACGAGCTGCAAGCGCGAGTGCGGGCGATCTGTGACCTGAACGTGGCGGAGGCGCGGGAGTACGGCGGGCGGCACGAGTACGACGGGGTGCCGCAGGACCTGTCGCATGACGGGGTGGCGGCCGGGCTCGCCCGGCTCGCGGCGGCTCGGCCGGGCCACCCGCCGCTGAGCGACCCGCACGACGAGGCGCACCTGCGGGCGTTCGAAGAGCTGCAGCGGGTCGTCTACGCCGACCTCGAGCTGCACCGGCGTAACCCGATGTTCCATCTCGGCGAGCTCGACCTCGCCTGCTACGACAAGGACTACGCGCCCGAGGCGGAACGCCGCGCGGCGCGGGCCGCCCACCTGGCCCACTGGCCCGCGGTCATCGACGCCGCCATCGGCTCGCTCGACCTGGTGCCCGCGCCGGTGGCGGCGTCGCTGCTCGGCGGCATCCGCGGCCTGGCGGCGGGCGTACCCGCGGACGCGGACGCCCGCGCGCGCGACGCGGCGCTCGCCGCCCACCGGCGGCTGGTCGCGCACGTGGAACGGGCCGCGCTGAGCGGGCCGCCGCACGCGGCGCTCGGGCCGGACGCGCTCGCGGCGCTGCTGTCCACCGCCGAGGCGATCACCGTGGACCTCGGCGCGCTCGCCGCCCGGGCCGATGCCGAGCGGGACCGGCTGCGCGCCCGGCTCGAGGAATCGGCCGCGCTGATCGATCAGAAGCGGCCCGCCATGGAGGTCGCGCGGGAGCTGACGCGGGATCATCCGGACGCGGCGGGCGTGCTCAAGGCCGCGCGGTACTGGACCGAGCGGGCGCTCGAGTTCACCCGCTCACGCGACCTGATGCCGGTGGACGACGGGACGTGCCTGGTCGGCGAGTCGCCGGAGTCACGGCGGTGGGCGATGGCGATGATCTCGACCAACGCGCCTGCCGAGCCCGACGCGCCGTCCTGGTACTGGATCACCCCGCCCGACGAGTCGTGGCCGGAGGATGAGGTCGAGGCGTGGCTTGAGGTGTTCAGCGCCAGCACGCTGCCCGCCATCACCGTGCACGAGGTCGCGCCCGGGCACTTCTCGCACCACCAGGCGCTGCGCCGGGCCCGCGGCGACGTGCGGCGCACCCTGTTCTCCAACGCCTTCATCGAGGGCTGGGCGCATTACGCCGAGGAATTGTGCGTCGAGGAGGGATTCCTCGCCGACGACCCCCGCTTCGCGGTCGGGGTCTGGCTGGAGGCCCTGGTCCGGGTGACCCGGCTGGCGTGCGCGCTCGGCGTGCACACCGCGGGCTGGACGGTGGAGGAGGCCGCCGTGCGCTTCGAGGCCGACACCCACCTGACCGGGTCGGCGGCGGCGTCCGAGGCGCGGCGGGCGACGTTCGACCCGACCTACGGCCGGTACACCTGGGGCAAGCTGGAGATCATGGCGCTCCGCGAGCGGGCGCGGGCCGCCTGGGGACCCGGCTTCACGCTGAAGCGGTTCCACACCGCGCTGATGGACCTGGGCTCACCGCCGCTCGGCCTGCTCGGCACCGCGATCGAGCGAGGTTAGGCGCTCTTCCACCGATAACCGTGCTCCGGGCGGCCGCCGCTGCCGTAGCGGAGCTTGATGTCGACCCGGCCGACTTCGTGCAGGTGGCTGAGGTAGCGCTGGGCGGTGGCCCGGCTCATGCCGGTGCGCTCGGCGACCTCGGCGGCGGACAGGTCCGCGTCGGTCTCGCTGAGCAGCTGCTCGACCGCCTCCAGGGTGTGCACGGAGCGGCCCTTGACGCCGGCCAGCTGGTCGGTGGCGCGCAGCGCGCCGAACACCCGGTCCACCGTCCGCTGGTCGGCCCCGTGCTGGCCGGCCCCGGGTAGGCCGGCCCCGGGTTGGCTGGCACTGGGCAGCGCGCTCAGCCTGGTCCGCATCTGCGCGTAGGACAGCAGCTTGTCCCGCAGCACCGGGAAGCTGAACGGCTTGAGCAGGTAGTGCAGCGCCCCGCCCTGCATGGCGACCCGGACGCTGTCGGCGTCCTTGGCCGCGGTGATCACGATGACGTCTACCGGCGGGTGGCCCTCGCGGAGCCGGGCGACCAGCTTGAGCCCGTGCTCGTCCGGCAGGTAGAGGTCGAGCAGCATCAGGTCGGGACGGAGCCGGTCCACCGCGCTGACCGCCTCGGCGGCGCTGTGCGCCTCGGCGATGACCTCGAAGCCGTCGATCTTGTTCACGTAGGCGGCGTGGATCGCGGCGACCCGGAAGTCGTCGTCGACCACCAGGGTGCGGATCACGACACGACCCGGGCCAGCGGGACGGACAGCTGGCCGTCCGGCACCTCGGCGTCGAGGCAGCCGGGCAGCACGGCGGTGAAGACGGCGCCGCCGTCCTGGCCGACGCTGACCATGCCGCCCATGCTCTCGACGATCTGGCGGACCAGCGCGAGCCCGAGGCCGCGCCGCGCACCGGTCACCGAGGACTTGGTGGTGACGCCATCGGTGAAGATCTCCTCCCGCAAGTCCGGTGGCACGCCTGGCCCGCTGTCACGCACCCGGATCAGCAGGTCGGACTCGGCGGCCACCAGGGTCAGCTCCACCTCGCGCGGCGCGGAGGCGAGCGCGGCGGCGTCGATCGCGTTGTCGATCAAGTTGCCGGCCACGGTCAGCACCTGAGTGATCGCGGTGATGTGCTGTCCCACCCGGCTGTCTGGCATCAGCCGGAGACTGACATCACGCTCGTCGGCCAGCGACATCTTGCCGAGGATCAGCGCGGCCAGTTTCGGCTCGCCGATCGCCTGGGTGAGCTGGTCGGTCAGCTCGCCCCTGGCGGCGGACAGCCCGGTCACGAACTCGACCGCCTCGGTGTAGTGGCCGAGCTCGACCAGGCCGACCAGGGTGTGCAGCCGGTTCGCGAACTCGTGCGACTGGGCGCGCAGCGTGTCGGCGAGGCCGGTCGCCTCGTCCAGCGACCGCTTGAGCGTCTCGGACTCGGTGCGGTCCTGGAAGGTGACCACCCAGCCGAGCTGCTGGTGGTTGCGGGTGATCGGCATCCGGTTGGCGACGAGCACCCGGTCTTCGTGCAGCACGAGCAGGTCGCTGCCGGTGACCACGCCGGTTACCACGTCGGTGAGGCGGCCGGGCGGCAGCAGGTAGCGGAGCTTGCGGCCGGCGAACTCCGCGGGAAGGCCGAGCAGGTCACGGGCGGCGTCGTTGGCCAGCAGGATCCGGCCGCCGGTGTCGTAGCCGAGCACCGCCTCCCTGATGCCGTGCAGCATCGCCTCCCGCTCCTGGAGCAGGGCGGCGATCTCGCCGAGTTCCAGGCCGAAGGTCTGCCGCTTCAGCCGGCGGGCCAGGGCCAGAGCGGCGAGCACGCCGACGGCGAGCATGGCGAGCAGGTAACCGATGAACGACACCAGGGCGCCGCCCCAGGCGCTGTTGACGTACTTCACGGGGTAGCCGACGGAGACCTGGCCGACCAGGCGCCCGTCCAGCCGCAGCGGCACCTTCCCCGCCGCGACGAGGCCGAGCGTGCCGCGTTGCATGCCGACCCAGGGCAGGCCGGTGCGGAACGGCTCCGTCGTGTCCGGCTCCGGGTCGTGGTAGGTGATCGGGGTGCCGATGAGCGCCGGGTTCGGGTGGGTGAGGCGGATGCCCTGGGCGTTGGTGATCACCACGAACAGCGCGTTGGTCTCCTGCTGCACCTGCGTGGCGAGCACCTGGAGCTGACCGCCCGGATGCCCGGCGGCGGCCTGCGCGGCCACGCTCCGCTCGCCCGCCAGCGTCTGCGCGATGGACAGCGCGCGGTGCTCGAACTGGTCGTTGAGCTGCTCGCGCAGATCCCGCTGCAGTACGTAGAGGCCGCCCGCCATGGTGAGCACCAGGATGGCCACCATCAGCAGCACGACCTGAGTGGACAGGCGTTGCCGCACGTGGCGCCAGATGGGCAGCTTCAACCGCTTCCTCCCTGCGGGGTTACCGCAGTGTAACAACGAGGCAACAGTGCCGGAAGGCGCGCGATGGCGCGCAGAACGCGCAAAACCAGCGGAACGAGCTTGAGCTTTACGCGCGCAAGGCGCACAGGGCGCTTTACGGCGGGGATCGCGCGCAATAGTGACCGGGGTCACGGCCGCCTCTAGCTTCCTGGCTTGTGCGATCCAATACACGACGTGAGTCCCAGCTGGAGCGATCCGGGCGCATCGAGCTATCCGGGGTCACCAAGCGATTCATCACGCCGGGCGGGAATTTCACCGCCCTGCGCGACGTGACCATGACCGTCGAGCCCGGGGAGTTCTGCGCCGTGGTGGGGCCGTCCGGGTGCGGCAAGTCCACCACCCTGACCCTGGTGGCCGGCCTGGACCGGGCCAGCGAGGGCACGGTGGCCGTCGGCGGCCAGCCGGTGACCGGCATCGGGCGGGGCACCAGCTTCATGTTCCAGACCGACGCGCTGCTGCCGTGGAAGTCGGTGCTCGGCAACGTGGCCCTCGGGCCGCTGTTCCGCGGCGCGCCGAAGAAGAGCGCGCTCACCGACGCCAGGGACTGGCTGCGGATGGTGGGCCTCGCCGGGTTCGAGGACCGCTACCCGCACCAGCTGTCCGGCGGCATGCGCAAGCGGGTGGCGCTGGCCGCGGCGCTGATCAACGAGCCGTCGATCCTGCTGATGGACGAGCCGTTCGGCGCGCTCGACGTGCAGACGAAGGCGATCATGTCCAACGAGCTGCTGACGCTGTGGGACCAGTCGAAGCCGTCGGTCATCTTCGTGACCCACGACCTGGAGGAAGCGATCGCGCTCGCCGACAAGGTGGTGGTCATGACCGCCGGGCCGGGCACGGTGAAGGCGGTGTTCGACATCGACCTGCCCCGGCCGCGCGGCTCGGTGCAGGAGATCAGGTTCGGCCAGCGGTTCACCGAGCTGCACCACGAGATCTGGGAGTCGCTGCGCGACGAGGTGACCCGGGCGTACGCACGGACCGCGTCCGTGTCCGTCGCCCCCGCCACGGAAGGAGTGCTGTCATGACCCGGCGGAAACTTCAGGTGTACGGCGCGCAGGCGGCGGTGTTCGTCGTCGTGTTCGGCGGCTGGCAGCTGCTCACATCGCTGAAGATCGTGGACCCGTTCTTCTTCGGTCAGCCGAGCGGCGTCGTGCGGACGCTGGTGGACTGGGTAAGGCACGGCACCAGCTTCGGGTCGATCTGGCTGCAGATCTCGGTCACGATGGAGGAAGCCGTCTTCGGGTTCCTGATCGGGACGGCGGCGGGCGTCCTGGTCGGCGTGCTGCTCGGGCAGGTGCGGTTCCTGGCCACGGTGCTCAGCCCCTACATCAAGGCGGTCAACGCGCTGCCGCGCATCGTGCTCGGCGAACTCTTCATCATCGTCCTCGGGCTCGGCATCGGGTCGAAGGTCGTCCTGGCCGGGTTCCTCGTGTTCTTCGTGGTCTTCTTCAACGCCTTCCAGGGCGTCCGTGAGGTGGACGGGAACCTGGTCAACAACGCGCGGGTCCTCGGCGCGTCGCGGCTGCAGGTTGTCCGCAGCGTGGTCATCCCATCGGCGATGACCTGGATCATCGCGTCGCTGCACGTGGCGTTCGGGTTCGCGGTCATCGGCGCGATCGTCGGCGAGATCCTCGGCGCGCAGCACGGGCTCGGCGTGGTCATCACCAATTCGGGAAACAACTTCGACACCAACGGCGTCTTCGCCGGGATGATCATCATCGGCGCGATCGCGCTGGTCGCCGAGTGGCTGATCAGCCTGCTCGAGCGGCGGCTGCTCGCCTGGCGGCCGCAGACGGTCGCCGAGGCCGCCGCCGCCTGATCCCTTCGGGCTCAGCCACCTCTCGTTCTGCTCCCTCTTCACCTCCCCTCTTCTCTATCCATTCGATCTTCTTTTCCCTCGTATCGAGTCAAAGGAGTAGCACCTATGCTAAGAACCAGCCTTCGCAAGGGCTCGCTCGCGGCCCTGGCGGCCGCGTGCGCGACCGCCCTCACCGTGGCCGGCTGCTCGTCGGGCAGTAGCAGCACGTCCGCGGCCGCGGCCGGCGGCGCGGCGTCAAGCGCGAGCGGCGCGGGCGCGAGCATGCCCACCGTCACGATGATGGTCGGCGGCATCGACAAGCAGATCTACCTGCCCTACCAGCTCGCGCAGAGCCTCGGGTTCTACAAGAAGTACGGCGTCAACATGGTGCTGTCCTCCGAGCAGGCGGGCGGCGTGGGCGCCGAGGACGCGATGGCGTCCGGGCAAGTCGACCTGGCCGGCGCCTGGTACGTGCACACGATCAACTTCCAGCTCAAGGGCAAGGCGGTCGAGGACGTGGCGCAGCTGTCCGGAGCGCCGGGCGAGCGGATCATGTGCGCCACCGGCACGCACATCACCTCCCCCACCCAGTGGAAGGGGCAGTCGATCGGGGTCACCGACCTCGGGTCAGGCACCGACCAGCTCACCCAGTACCTGGCCGCCCGGTACGGCCTGAAGCACGGCACCGACTACAGCACGATCGCGGCCGGTGACGGCACGACCATGATCGCCGCGCTGCAGCACCACAAGATCCTGTGCGGGATGACCACCCAGCCGACGGTCGCGGCCATCGAGAAACTCGGCGCGGGCTACGCGGCGTTCGACCTCACGACGACCGCGGGGGTGCAGAAGTGGCTCGGCGGCTTCGTGCCCACCGCCGGCGTGCTCGCGCAGACCAGCTGGGTGAACGCGAACAAGGACACCGTGCAGAAGGTGGTCGACGCGATCGTCGCCACCATGCACTGGATCGCCACGCACACCGCGGCCGACATCGCAGGCGTGCTGCCGCCGAGCTTCGTGAACAACGCGCTGGTCACCAAGTCGGTTTACATCTCCACGCTCGCCACGGACAAGACGCAGTTCCTCCCCGACGGCGTCATGCCGGCGAGCGGGCCCACGGTGATCATGGCGATCAGCAAGCTGGCCGGCGTCATCACCGGGCCGGTCGACCTGTCCACCACCTACACGAACTCGTTCGCCGACGACGCGAACAAGCTCCTCGGCTTCACCACGGGCTGACCGCCGCGAGCTTTGCGGCGCCTGCTAACCGCGCCACAGGGCCCTAACCTCAGCCACCACACGGGGGTGCCGCGCTTTTTGCGGCACCCCCTGCAGGGGGATATGGGGGGCGGCGCCCCCCATGATCGGGGGGTGCAGGGGGGTCGCCCCCCCGCAGGCAGCAAGAGCACGTAACCTTTTGAGCGTGAAAACGCTCCCCCGGTCGTTCGCGCTGGTCGGCGCG
>CAZORE010000034.1:42256-46631 GCA_964581815.1 uncultured Streptosporangiaceae bacterium
ACGTAACCTTTTGAGCGTGAAAACGCTCCCCCGGTCGTTCGCGCTGGTCGGCGCGGCCGCCTTGATCGCGGCCGGAGCCGCGGGCTGCTCCGCGCGGAACCACGCGGGCGGGTCAGGGATCGTCGTGGTGGCCGCGTCCGTGCTTGAGCCGCCGGCCGCCGGCAAGACGACCGTCGGCTACCTGGACATCAGGAACAACGGCTCGGCCGATGAGCTGGTCTCCGTGTCGACCAGCGTGGGCGGGACCGTGGAGTTGCGCGGTCCGGTGGCCAAGGGCGAGTCCCCCGTCGTCATGCACACGGTGACGTCCATTCCCGTTGCCGCCAACGCGACCACCCAGCTCGTCCCGAACAGCTACCACCTGCTGATCTCCGGCACCGGGCCGATGCACGACGGCAAGGACATCCAGCTGACGCTCAGGTTCGCGCACAGCGGCGCGGTCACCATCTACGCGCTCGTCACCAACCCGCAGAACGGCGGCGCGAGCTACTTCCTGAATTAGGCGGCTGACGGCTTCCTGAACTCGGCGGCGGGCTGACAACGGCCTGTTGCCATCGGCTAATACGCGATATATCGTGGATACGCCACCGCTCGCCTGGCGCGGCGGTACCGAGTTAACGCGAGCGCCGGGTTCGGCGGTACTGGACTTTCGGAGGATGCTGTGACTGCGGGACATGAGATGCGGGTCAGCGACGCCGAGCGTGAGGCCGCTGCGGCCGAGCTGCGCGAGCACTTCGCCAGCGGGCGGCTCAGCCAGGAGGAACTGGAGATGCGGCTGTCCGCGGTATTCGCCGCCAGGACGCGCGGCGACCTGAACGCGATCTTCGCGGACCTGCCGTCGGCCGGCCCAGCCTGGGCCGGCGCGGGCGCCCCTGGCGGAGGGCCCGCCTTCGGCGGCCCGTTCGGCAGTGGGCCCTTCGGCACGGGCCCCTTCACAGCGGACGCCCGCCGCGAGCGGCAGCAGCGCCACGACGCCTGGCACGCCGGGGTCGGGCGCGGGCTTGGCCGGGTCGCGTTCACCGCCGTCCTCGTCTGGGCGCTGTTCATCGTCGGCATCCTCGGGGTGTTCGGCATCGGGACCGGGCGGCCGATCGGGATCGTGCTGCTCCTCGCGGCGCTCGCGCTGGTGCGGCGGCTCCTGTTCATCATCTTCGGCCGCGGGCGCCGCGGGCCGCGGGGCGGCCGTGGCCGCGGGCCGCGCCGCCGTCGCTGATCGCCGCACCTGGCTCTGCGCCGTCAGGTCCCGTTACCGGGATGCGTCCCCCGGGAGACAAAATCGTTGTCCGCGACTTATCGTGGGAGGGACTGACTTCCGAGCAAACGGGAAGTGCGATGGCGACGCGTTACTACGCACCTTTCCCCGGTGGCGGCGGCGACCCCGCCCGGCCACGGGGGCCGCACGCGCTGCGCATCGGGGACGCAGAACGCGACGCCGCGGCAACGGACCTCGGCGAGCACTACGCCGCCGGGCGGCTGACCCTCGATGAGCTGAACGAACGCCTGGACGCGGTGTTCTCGGCGAGAACGTTCGGCCAGCTCAACCGGATCATGGCGGACCTGCCAGGACCGGGGCGGCTGGCCTGGCGTACGGCCTGGCCCAGCGCGGTCCCGCACGCCGTCTGGGACCCGGCGGTCTTCCCGTACGCGCACCTCGGCATGGCGGGCACGCCGTGGCCCGCCGGCTCGCGGCCCGACGGCAGCCGCCAGGCCGGGGAAGTGCAGGGGCCGCCGACCCCCACTGACCGGGCGGGCCGGTTCGCCGCGCTTTGCCTGCTGCTGATCGCGATGCTGATCTGGCTGTTCACCGCCCTGCTGTTCGCCCGGGGCGGCTTCTACCACCCCGTCGGCCCGGGGTTCCAGCGGAGCTCGACGCTGCAGTACGTGCAGCGCGCGCCGCAACACATGGCCTTCCAGAACGGGCCGGGGGCACCCTAGGGACACTTACCCGACGCGCTGCGGGACGACGAGGTACCTGAAGTCGCTTCCCGTGCCGGGGGCCGGCGTGATCACCGCGGGCTTGGCCGGGCTGGTGAAGCTCAGCCTGACCTGGGCGACCGGGGAGGCCGCCTCGTCCGGGTGCGTCGTGGTGGCCGCGACCACCCCGTCGAGCAGGTACTGCGGGCTGAACGCGATCGACGGCTCGTCGCCGGTGAAGTCGGCGGGCACCGTCTCCCTGGCCCGCGCCTGCCCCTGGGTCGCCGCGCCGACGGTGACCCGGCCGGGCGCGAACGAGAGCTGGACCGGGGTGCCTCGCTCGGCGACGAGCGCCACCCGGCGCACCGCCTCGGTGAACGCGTCGGCCGGCAGGTCCGCCGTGCAGCCGAACTCTTCGGGGAAGCGGGACCGGTACCTGACGAACTCGCCCGCCAGCAGCCGGGCGGTGAGGCGGCGCTCACCGGACTCGAAGCCGATCATCGCCTCGGCCGACCCGTAGCCTCGCCCGGCGGGCGGCGCGCCGGTGCCGTCACCGCGAGCGTCCACGGCCTGGCGCAGCAGCACCCGGACCTGGTCGCCGTGGCCGATCATCCGGGCCGCCTCGCTCAGCGTCCTCGCAGGCACGAGGCACGCGATCCTGCCCTGGCTAGCGAGGCCAAGCGTCGGGCTCCACTCCAGCTCCCTGACGGCCAGCCGGTAGCGGTCGGTCGCGGCCAGCGTCATCGTCGTCCCGTCGAGTTCGACGTTGACGGCGGTCAGCATCGGCAGCGTGTCGTCGCGGCTGGCGGCCGGGGTTACCTGGGCGATCGCCGCGGCGAGGGCGCCGCTGTCCGCCGTGCCCGCGAGCTGCGGCAGTTCCGGCAACTCCGGGTACTCACCGAGCGGCAGCGGCGTCAGCGTGAAGGCCGCGTCGCCGCAGGTGACGGAGACTCCGTCCGGGTCGTCAGCGAAATCGACCGGGTGCTGCGGCAGCGACCGGACGATCTCCACGAGCAGGCGGCCCGGCACCAGGACGGTCCCCGGCTCGGCCACCTCGGCGCGCACGCGGACCCGCGCTGACACCTCGTAGTCGAAGCAGGAGAGAGTGAGGAAGCCGCTTACGTTCTGCTGATCCGGCTGGCCGTCGGCGCCCGCGCTCAGCAGCAGCCCGGTGAGCACCGGCAGCACGGCCCGGGCGGGCAGCGCCCTGGCCACCCAGCTGACGGCCTCCGCGAGCGCGTCGCGCTCTACCGTGAACTTCATTCCGCGACCCTCATGCATTCCCATCCGCCCGCGCGCTATGGCGCTTCCGCCCCGCCGGCAACCGGCTGTCTGGGCATCCTGCCACGCGGCACCGACATTCGGGTACCGGTAACGCGCTGCCCGGCGGCGGAATCTCGCCTCCGCGGGCGGGACAAATGCCGCGGCCGCGGCGATGATGGTGGCAGGCCGGAGGGAGCGCCATGACAGTCTCGGATAGTCCCTACGCCCAGGGGCTGGCCTATGTTGACGGGGAGGTCTGCGCGCTCGCCGACGCGCGCCTGCCCCTGGTCGAGGCCGGCTTTACCCGCTCCGACGTCACCTACGACGTCGTCGCGGTGTGGGACGGCAAGTTCTTCCGGCTGGATGAGCACCTCGCCCGCTTCCAGCGGAGCCGGGACCTCCTCCACCTGAGGCCGCCGGAGGAAACGCCGGACATCCGCCGCATCCTGATGGACCTGGTGGGCCGGTCAGGGCTGCGCGCGGCGTACGTCAGCATGATCGCCACCCGCGGCCTGCCGCTCACCGGGTCGCGCGACCCGCGGCGCTACGCGAACAAGTTCTACGCGTTCGCCTGCCCGTACATCTGGATCTTCGCGCCGGAGGTGCAAGAGCGCGGGGTCAGCGCCGTCGTGGCCGCGGTCCAGCGCACCCCCCGGGCCGCCTTCGACCCGACCATCAAGAACTTCCAGTGGGGTGACCTGACCAGGGGGCTGTGGGAGGCACTGGAGTCCGGGGCGGAGGCCGGCATCCTCCTCGACCGCGACGGGAACGTCACCGAGGGCGCCGGGTACAACGTCTTCGCGCTCGTCGACGGCATCCTCATGACGCCGGACGAAGGCGCCCTGCTGGGGATCACCAGGCAGACCGTGCTTGAGCTCGCGGCGGAGCTCGGGATTCCCGCGAAGGCGGGCCCGATTCCGGTCGACCGGCTCAGGCAGGCGGACGAGGTCTTCTTCACCAGCACCGCGGGCGGTGTCATGCCGGTCGGCACGCTCGACGGCCGGCCCCTCGGCACCGGCCGGCCGGGCTCGCGGACGCTCCAGCTAAGGCAGGCCTACTGGGCCGCGCACGACCGGCCCGAATGGACGTCGGAAGTAACCTACGAGTAATTCGGTGGCCGGCTTGCCGAAGCCCGTACCCCGCCGGGCTCGGGTCATGCAGGCCAGCACGGCATCGGGCAGCCAGTTCAGGCCGCCAG
>CAZORE010000034.1:46731-57712 GCA_964581815.1 uncultured Streptosporangiaceae bacterium
CGGGCTCGGGTCATGCAGGCCAGCACGGCATCGGGCAGCCAGTTCAGGCCGCCAGCTGGACGGGTGCTACGAGGTCAGCTCGTAGGACAGGCCTGCCAGCGAGTCCACGCCGTTGACCGGGCCGGCGCCAAAGACGATCACCGCGCCATTTGGTTGAATCTCCAGGGAGGCGTGGGGTGCTGGTCCCTCGTTCAGGATGAGGTACAGGGTGTGCACCGGCCTCGCCGCCGGCGGGAGCACCGTGACCTCACCGCTGTTGGAGACGCTCGAGCTCATCCACCCGGTCAGGTACACCATGCCGTTGATGACGTCCCAGGCCGGGTCGGTGTCGACGTTCGTCTTGCACCAGTCGGCGACGACTGGGCTCCAGGTGCTCTGCAGGCTCAGTGCGTGCCAGTTCGTCGTCCCGGCCGCGGGGAACGAAACGCCGGCCAGCGAGGTGTATTGCGCGGAGGGCGAGTTGTAGACAGCCCCGCCCTGGGCGTAGGCGTACATCATGCCCAACGGGTCGACCTGCAGCGTTCCGGGGACTCCCGCGTACGTGTAGGCCTCGGTACCCGTACAGAAGTCCGGGCGGGCCCCCTGCGGGAGTACGGCGAATGTTGACGCTGCTTCGCTCTGGAGGCCAGGCGTGACTTGCGAGCCGTTCAGCGAGCCGGACAGGTGGACGATGCCGTTCGTGACCGAATACGACGGGTCTCCGGTGCCCCACTGGCCCTGAGCCGATTGCCAGCCATTCAGCAGGGCCAGCGGCTGCTGGGCCACCGAGGCCCCGGGGAAGGAGACACCGGCGAGCGAGGTGAAGTCCGGGGCGTCCCCGTCGGGACCGCTATAGGCGTACATCCGGCCGGCCGTGTCGATCATCAGGTAACCCGCGGTGCCGTCCATCGTGTACACGCTGAGGTACAGGTTGCTGGCGGGCCAGGCCTGCGGCGGCAGCGCCGCGAACTCGCCAGCGCCAGCGCTGGGCTGGGTCAGCGAACCGGACAGGTGCACCATCCCGTCCCTGGTGACGCAGTACCGCGGATCTCCGGTGCCATAGGTGTTCTGGTCCGACTGCCAACCGTTCATCAGGGACAACTGGTTCCACCCGCAATCAGGCATGATCGACGCGCTGGCCGCGGGCGCGCTGGCGGCCAGTGCGCCCGCGGCCAGCGCCAGCGAGGCGAGCGCGGCGCTGGCGATAACGCCGCCGCCGCGCCTGAGGGGGCTGAAGAGCTTGGGCATGGTGGGGTTGTTCCTTTCCTTGATGGGCGGATGAGCCAAGTGAAACGGTCGATGGCTGGGCAGCGCCTGAGTAACCGATACTCATCTCTGCGTGGCCGGGCTGAGGCCGCAGGATTGAGTAGACCGCAGGAATGAGCGACCAGCAGGGCCACGGCGCCCCGTTGTCGTGTTTATCAGGCAGCGGGTTACCAGGAAATATCGGTATTTTAGTAATATGCGGCATAAACGAATTACCGGATATGAGGGTTATAACGGGTACATGCGGCAATGGGGCCAGAGAGGCTTGATATAAAGGTTGCAGGGTAGGCACGAGGAAGTGCGGACACTTGTCAGAGTGGCGACCAGGTCCCTTGCAGCTCTCTGCATCGGGCTCGCGCTGGTTATTGTCGCCATTGCCGCGCTGGGCATACTAGGAACGCACTGGGCGGCTAGGCAGGGAACGGGTATCTCAAGCGACGAGGTGACGACCTCGACCGCCACGGCCGTGCTTGCCCGTGACATGGACGCGACGTACGCCGTCGGCGAGAAGGCATTTTTGTCCGGGTCCGCGCAGCGGACCCGGCTTCTCGGACAGCTGTACACAAGCCTGCTGCCCGCCGTCGAGGCGCGGCTGCTGCTTCTCGAGCAGCTCCACACGGGAGATGCGCCGGCCGAGCAAGCCGACATCGCGCAGCTCGCTGAACAGTGGACCGCCATCCGTGATCTTTTCAGCCCGACGAGCCTGGCGGCTCTCCCGCCCGCGACGCTCTCCGCCCGGCTGACGGCCGCGTACCAGCCGGTCAGCGCTCACCTCGACCGGCTCATTCAGCGGGAGCAGTACGACGCGAGCCTCGACCAAGCCGCGGCGTCCGCAAACTCGACGCAGACCATCTGGCTCGTTACCGGTGTCGCCGTCGGCGGCCTCTGTCTCGGCACTCTCCTGCTGCTTCGCGGTATCCGGCGTGTTCGCATGGCCATGGCGCCAGGCGAGGAACAGGCGGAGTTCGCTGACACGCTGCAGATCGCGAACAACGAGGAGGAGGCGCATCAGCTTCTCGGGAGCCATCTCGAGCGGATACTTCCCCCGACCACCGCGGTGGTACTGAACAGGAACAATAGCGCGGACCGGCTGGAGGCGGGCACGCCGCTGCCAGGCGGCTCTCCGCTCCGCGAAACGTTGCGGGGGGCGAAGCCTCACTCTTGCCTCGCAGTCCGGTCCGGCCGGACACACCATGAAAGCAGCGCCGGGCCGACCCTGCTCTCCTGCCCGGTGTGCACCCGGTGCCCCGGTGCCTCGTCCTGCATGCCGCTGGTCGTTGGGGGCGAGGTGATCGGCTCGGTGCTGCTCAGCCGCCCGGCGCCCTACGACGAGTCCGAGGAGGAACGGATCCGCGAGTCCGTCAGCCAGGCGGCACCCGTCCTCGCCAACCTCCGCAACCTGGCGATCGCGGAGGTTCGCGCCGAGACCGACGGCCTCACGGGGCTGCCCAACAAGCGAGCGGTCGCGGACACGCTGAAGCGAATGTTCGCGCTGGCGTCCACGACGAGGGCCCCGCTGGCGTTGCTTCTCCTCGACCTTGATCAGTTCAAGCGCGTCAACGACCAGCGGGGCCACGCCGTCGGGGATCAGGTCCTCGCGAACGTGGGCGCGGTACTGCGAAGCACCCTGCGGTCTGAGGACTTCGCTGGCCGCAACGGAGGGGAGGAGTTCGCGGTCCTGCTTCCCGGTACCGAGACCGGCGCGGCACTCGGCATAGCCGAACGGGTCCGCGCGGCAATCGCCGAGATCCAGCTTCCTGGCACCGATGTGGAGGTCACGGCATCGATCGGTGTCGCGGGCTTCCCTGAGCACGCCGGCACTCCGGACCGGCTCGAACGACTCGCGGACGCCGCCCTCTACCTCGCGAAGCGGCAGGGAAGAAACCGCGTCGAGCTGGCCGGGGCCACGGTCGTTGACGCTGCCGACGGCTGGCCGGAGCATCCGGCCGACGGCTCGGATGTCGGAGCGCAGGCATCCCGCGCCACTGACTCAGAAACAAAGTGCGAGCGCTAGGCGGAGAGGTACTTGCCGTAGAAGGCGAAGATGCGCTCCCAGCCGTCGTTGGCGGACTCGACCCGGTAGGCGGGGCGGTTGACCGAGAAGAAGGAGTGGCCCGTGTTCGGGTAGACGTGGAACTCGTACGTCTTGCCCGCCGCCTTGAGCGCCTCCTCGAGCTCGGCGACCTCGGCCGGGGACGGGTGCGCGTCCTCCTCGCCGAACAGGCCGAGCAGCGGGCAGGACAGGTTCGGCGTCCGGTCCACCAGCGTGGTGACCTTGAGCGGGAAGCCCTCGGGCAGCGTTCCCGTGACGAACGCGCCGTAGCAGTCGACGGCGGCGTCGAGCGGGAGGCTGACCCCGGCGAGGAACGACTGGCGGCCGCCGGAGCAGTAGCCGATGGTGCCCACCTTGCCGTTGGAGTTCGGCAGTCCCTTGAGGTAAGCGATCGAGCCGTCCACGTCGGCGACCAGCTGCTCGTCGGGGATGCCGCCCTGCGCCCGCGCCGTCGCCGCGGCGTCGTCCGGGCTCGCGCCCGGCGCCTGGCGCCAGTACAGGTTCGGCATGATCGCGCTGTAGCCGTGGTAGGCGAACCTGCGGACGATCTCCTTGGTGCCGTCGTCGTAGCCGGGCAGGTGGTGGATGACGACGACACCGCCGCGCGGCGCCTCGTCGAGCGGGCGGGCGGAGTACGCCTCGATGGTGTCGCCGTTACCCGCGGTGATGGTGATGGTCTCAGCGATGAGCGCGTCAGTCATCTAGCTGTCTCCTCGGTCAGGGATTGTTCGTGGTCTGGGCTGCGCAAATGCGGGCCGGCCTAGTCAAGGCCGGGCGGCGCGGCGTCGAGTACCGCCTGGATCGCCTTCACCAGGGCGCGCGCCGAGTCCTGGCTGAGCTCGACCGCCACGCGGCCGGACGGGCCAAGCTCCGGGGCGAGGAAGTCGATGTTGAGCGTGTGGCCGAACGGCGCATGCACGGGGTGGTCGAGGTAGACGCTGCTGTCGCTCACCGACATCCAGCCGGCCGCTCCCTTGGCGCTGCCGCTGATCGCGACCTTCTCGGTGATGTACGTGCACATGGGCAATAATCCTTCCGTCGGCGGAGCATGCCACGGGCCGCCGGACGCGCGGCCGCCGCTCGGCGCGGAACTGCCATCCGGTCAAGCGGAATCATTTCACCCCGCTCGTTAGCGATGCGAACTAACCCGGCGGCTACGGCGCCTTGTGGGGTACCGGGTGATGCCGCCCGGAGCCGGTAGCTTCTGAGTGAGGACAAATCGCCAGCGCGAAGGAACGGTGGGTGCAGTGACCGACCAGCAGCCGGTTATCTCGGTCCGCGGCGAGGCGTGGCTAGAGGCCGACCCGGAGATCGCCGTGGTCAACGTCATGGTGCAGGCGCGCGACCGTGACCGGCGCGCGGTACTCGACCGGCTGACCAGCCGGAACCGGCAGGTCCTGGACCTGGTCCGCGAGTACGGCGACGCGGTGGAGAAGGTGGAGAGCGGTCCGGCGAGCGCCTACCCCGAGCTCAAGCAGAAGGGCGACAGGGAACGGGTGGCGGGCTACGCCGGCCAGGCCAGCGCACGGGTGACGGTGCGCGACCTCGCCGTGCTCGGCGAGCTGGTGGCGCGGCTCGCGGAGCTTGAGCTGGTGACCGTCGCGGGCCCGTGGTGGTCACTACGGCCGGACAGCCCCGTGTACCGCGAAGCGCGGGTCGCCGCGGCACGGGACGCGACGCGGCGGGCGCAGGAGTACGCGGCGGCCTTCGGCGGGCAGCTCGGCGAGCTCATCGAGGCGGCGGACGCCGGCCTGCTCACCGGCCACGGCAGCCAGCGGGCCCCGGTCCCGGGCCCGTCGCGGATGTTCGCGGCCGCCCGGATGGCTGGCGGGCCCGCCGACGAGGCACCGGCCCTGGACCTTGAGCCGGTCAGGCAGTCGGTCACCGCGGAGGTGGACGCCCGGTTCGCCATGGTGCTGCCCGGGCCGTCGCCGCAGTAGCTTCGAGGCGCCATCATCCCGCTGACGTCTCCCGTCCACGTACGCCCGGCCCTCTGGGCGTCCCACCGCCTCGCACTGGCAGACTCTTGGGCATGACATACCTCGCTGCCGCTGACCGGTACGACGACAAGATGCCCTACCGCCGCGTGGGGCGCAGCGGACTGAAGCTGCCTGCGGTGTCCCTCGGGCTGTGGCAGAACTTCGGCGACGAGTCGCCGATCGAGGTGCAGCGGGCGCTCCTGCGCCGCGCCTTCGACCTCGGCGTCACCCACTTCGACCTGGCGAACAACTACGGGCCTGAGTACGGCTCAGCCGAGGTCAACTTCGGGCGGCTGCTGCGGGAGGACCTCCGGCCGTACCGGGATGAGCTGGTCATCTCGACCAAGGCCGGGTATGACATGTGGCCGGGGCCGTACGGAGAATGGGGCTCGCGCAAGTACCTGCTCGCCAGCCTCGACCAGTCGCTGAAGCGGATGGGGCTTGAGTACGTCGACATCTTCTATTCGCACCGGTTCGACCCGGACACGCCGCTCGAGGAGACGATGGGCGCGCTCGACACGGCGGTGCGGTCCGGCCGGGCGCTGTACGCGGGCATCTCGTCGTACTCGCCGGAGCGGACGCGGGAGGCCTACGAGATCCTCGAGTCGCTCGGCACGCCGCTGCTGATCCACCAGCCGTCCTACTCGATGATCAACCGGTGGATCGAGGGCGGGCTGCTCGACACGCTGGGCGAGCTCGGCGTCGGCTGCATCGCGTTCTCCCCGCTCGCGCAGGGCGTGCTGACCGCGAAGTACCTGGGCGGGATCCCGGACGGCTCGCGGGCGGCGCGCAACGGGTCGCTGTCCGCCGACCAGCTCAGCGAGCGGACGCTCGGCCATGTGCGGGCGCTGGGTGAGATCGCCGCGGCCCGCGGTCAGACGCTGGCGCAGATGGCCATCTCCTGGGTGCTGCGGGACGAGCGGATGACGTCGGCGCTGATCGGGGCCTCGTCCGTGACGCAGTTGGAGGAGAACCTGGCGGCCGCGGCGAAGACCTCGTTCACCGCCGAGGAAGTCGCGGCGATCGACAAGGACGCGGTCGAGGCCGGCATCAACATCTGGGCGACCTCAAGCGCGGGCTAACCGGTGACGGGGACTCACGACGCGGCCGGGGTGATGGCCTGGGGGAAGGTGAACAGGCCGGTCGGGTCGTACTTCTGCTTGATGGCCGCGAGCTGGTTGTAGTTGCCCCCGTAGTAGGCCTGCTGCCAGTTGGCCAGGTCGGGGTCGACGTAGTTCTGGTACGCCTGGCCGCTGGCATAGCGGCGCATCGAGCCCCAGTAGTTGCGCAGCCAGGTGTGCTGGTTGTTGATGCCCGCGGCGCCCGCGCCGACGGTCCAGCCGGTGGTGTACTGCGCGGAGAACAGGGCGTTCCTGTGCACGAAGGCGGTCGCGTTCGGCTTGACCCGGTTGACCGCGCCGCCGAGTGCGTCGAACGCGATGCCGCCGACGCCGCCCGGCGCGCCCGCCACCCGCTGCAGCGCGACGACGCCGGCCAGCAGGGTGCCGATCCCCGCGCTGCTCAGCGGGGTGGTGAAGAAGTCCGACTTGGCGAACTCGGACGCACGGTTCAGCTTGCCGCCGCTCGCGTACCAGGGCAGGTGACAGGCCTGGTAGCCGATGGAGGAGCAGCCCGCCTCGGCGAGCATCGCGGTCAGGAAGGGCTGCGGGAAGCTGAGGAAGTGGCTGGACGGGCTCGAGCCGACCTTCGCGTACAGCTGGTTGAGCAGGTTGGCCGCGTCGGCGTCGCTGCCCAGGTAGCAGCCGCCCACCGAGACGTTCGGCGTGGTGCCGCCGGGCGCCGCGGCCAGGTGCAGGTTCGACCACATCGCGTCGGGCGCGTGCGGCGCCCAGGACTGCCAGGCGGCGACCACCCGCGCCGCCTTCGACCACGGCCAGGACAGCGCGAAGAGCACCGGCTCCGGGGCCGGCACGGTGCGGAAAGTGAACGACGTGGCCACGCCGAAGTTCCCGCCGCCGCCGCCCTGGGAGGCCCACAGCAGGTCGCTGTTCGGTCCCGTGCCGGTGGCGGTGAGCACCGCGCCGTTCGCGGTGACGATCTGCAAAGACTCCAGGCTGTCGCAGGTCAGGCCGTAGGCCCGGGCGGTCACCCCGATGCCGCCGCCGAGCGTGAGCCCGGCGATGCCGACCGTCGCGCATGACCCGCCGGGGACCGCGCGGCCCTTGGCGGCCAGGCCGTGGTAGAAGTCGATGAGCCGGGTGCCCGCGCCGACGGTCGCCGTCGTGCCGGACACGCTGACCGTCTTGAGGTTGCCGACGTCGATGATCAGGCCGCTCGACCCCGACCAGCCGGCGTAACTGTGGCCGCCGGACCTGGCGGCACACGGGACGCCGAACTTGCGGACGAACGCCAGGCAGGTCGACACGTCGTGGGCGTTCGCCACGTAGGCGATCCCCGCCGGGTGCTGGCCGTCGAACCGCGGGTCGAACAGCAGCTTGGCGGTCGCGTAGCTTCCCTCGCCGGGCCGGACCAGGGTGCCCGCCAGGTCTTTGGCGAGGGCGGTCCAGTCCGCGGCGGTCGGGCCGGCCGCGGCGGCGAGGATGCTCGACGTGGCGGAGCGCTGGCCGGTGGCGGCGCTCGCGGTGCCAGGCACGGCGACGGCGGCGGCGCCGCCGGCGGCGAGGCCGAGGAAGGCCCGCCGCTTCAGGGAACCCTCTGTCAAGTTGCTCACACAAAAAGGACGCGCTCCATATGCGTTAGGTTGTCCTACGTTGTCATCAATAGCAACGCGCCGCTCATCCGTCACGGCAAGGGGAGCCCGTCACGCGGCGCCGGGCCGGCCGGGCTAGTGGGGTGGGCTGGACGGCGCAGCGGGACGGCGGGCCGGGCGATGAACCTGGCGCGTCGTCGGCGTCCACCCTTGCGGGGACTGTCACATCTGGCCGGCCGACTTTGTCAGAAAGTTGGAGGAGGACAGGAATAGGTTGAGTGGCTCAACTGTTTAGCCAGTCATGAGCATTAAGATCCAGGGACCGGACGCGGTGCGGGCCGAAGTCACAGCGCAGGCTGACGACTCGGCACCGGCGCTCGACCGGGACATCCTCGACGCGCTCACCACGCTGGTCAAGCGGGCAGGGACGATCGGGCACTCGATCGCCGGGGGCTTCGGAATCGCCCCGCACGACCTGCTCGCGCTGTTCAAGCTTGAGGGCGGGCTCGCGATGAAGGAGCTGGCGCAGCGGATGGGCTGCGACGCGTCGTTCGTCACCGCGATCGCCGACAAGCTTGAGAAGTGCGGATTTATCCGCCGGGAGCCGGGCCAGCGCGACCGGCGGGTGAAGAACCTGCTGCTCACGCCGGAGGGCACCGCCGCAAGGGAGCGGATGATGGCCGAGCTCGCGGCGAAGATGCCGTGGAGCTACGCGCTCGACGACAGCGAGCAGGTGTGCCTGCTCGGGCTCCTGCGGAAGATGCTTGACACCCCTCCCCCCGGTGACGCCGCCGGGGAACCGACGGGTGAGCAGGCTCAGGACGTCCACCAGTGGCCGCCGGGCGGGCTGAGACAGTAGCCAGACAACGGTAACTAACAAGTAAGCCCGCGGTCCCCGATGAGGGGGGCTGGCGGAAGCGCGGGGTCGGGCGGGATAGGCGAAGCCATGCCTCCGTTCTGCTGAAGCTCTAGATCTTTAGTTCCATAACAAAGTTCAACCAGAGGGGATCTTTCTGTGTCTGCAACCTCGGGACAGGCGGAAAGCGTGGCACCGGCCGCGACCGCCGTCCGGACGCCCGTCGGGGAGGCGGCGCCGCGGCGGCGGCTCGGGCTCGCGCTCGCGGTGATCGCCACCGCGCAGCTGATGGTGGTGCTCGACGCCACGATCGTCAACGTGGCGCTGCCGCACATCCAGGACGCGCTGCACTTCTCCGGCTCCAACCTGGAATGGGTGGTCAACGCCTACACGCTCGCCTTCGGCGGGCTGCTGCTGCTCGGCGGGCGGTCAGGCGACCTGCTCGGGCGCCGGCGGATCTTCATCTTCGGCATCGCGCTCTTCACCCTCGGCTCGCTGGCCGGCGGGTTCGCCACCGATCAGGCCTTCCTGCTGATCGCCCGGATCGTGCAGGGCATCGGCGGCGCGTTCGCCGCGCCCACCTCGCTGGCGCTGATCGCGGTCACCTTCCCCGAGGGGAAGGAGCGGAACCGGGCGATGGGCGTGTACTCGGGCGTGTCCATCTCCGGCGCGGCCATCGGGCTGATCGCCGGCGGGCTGCTGACCAGCTACGCCGACTGGCGCTGGGTGTTCTTCGTGAACGTGCCGATCGGCCTGGCCGTCGCGCTGCTCGCGCCCCGGGTCCTTGGCGAGTCCACCCGCGTGCGCGGCAGCTTCGACCTGCCGGGCGCGATCACCGGGACGCTCGGCCTGGCTTCCCTGGTCTACGGGCTGTCCAGCGCGGCGACGACATCCAACGGGGTCTCCCACTGGGGCGACACCAAGGTCGTGGCCTCGCTGGTGGCCGCCGTGATCTTCCTCGTGGCATTCGGGTTCATCGAGGCACGGTCGCGGCACGCGCTGGTGCCGCCCCGGGTGCTGCGGTCGCGCGACAGGAACGCGGCGTACCTGATCAGCCTGTGCGTCGGCACGGCGATCTTCGGCATGTTCTTCTTCATGACGATCTTCGTGCAGCAGGTCTGGGGATACTCGCCGGTCCGCTCGGGGATCGCGTACCTGCCGATGGTTGCCGCGATCATGGTCGGGGCCGCGCTCTCCTCGCAGCTGGTCGCGCGGATCGGCGCGCGGCCGCTGATGACCGTGGGGCCGGCGTTCGCCACCGGCGGCCTGGTCTGGATGTCGCGGCTCTCGGAGCACAGCACATACGCCGGCGGGCTGCTCGGGCCGATGATGCTGGTGGGTCTCGGGATGGGGCTGACGTTCGTTCCGCTGTCCCTGGTGGCGCTCGCGAAGGTGCCGAACAAGGACTCCGGCGTCGCGGCGTCGCTGCTTAACACCGGGCAGCAGATCGGCGGGTCGATCGGCCTGGCGATCCTCGGCACGGTGGCCTGGTCCGCCGTGGCGTCGAACACCAAGTCGGCCGTGGCGGCCACGAGCGGGCACCTGTCGCAGGCGGCGCAGACGGCGCTTGGCAACCACGCGCTTGCCTACGGGTTCGGGCGCGGGTACCTGGTGTCGGCCGGGATCGCGTTCCTCGCACTGGTCATCGCGCTGACGATGATCCGGATCAAGAAGGCGGACCTGGAGGGCATCGACCCGATGGCGGCGCCCACGGCCTGACGTACTGATGTACTGACTGGCGCGCCGATGGTGCCGCCGCAGCCGGATAGCCGGCCGCGGCGGCACTGTCATGTCCGGGAGCTTTCATGCCCGGGAGGTGACGGTCCTGGCGGGTGCCGGAGAATGGACGCCATGACGAGGCTGAGCTTCGAGGATGAGCTCGACCAGCGCTTCCTGAGCGCGGTGGGCGACCTGCCGGCCGACGCGGCTGGCCGGCCCCGCGGCTCCCTCACCGGGATGAGGCTGCTTGCCCTCTTCGACGCCCAGGCCGGGAGCCGCCACCTCGACCTGGCGGCCCGGTACCTGCGCGCGGAGGGCCGCGGCTTCTACACGATCGGGTCGGCGGGCCACGAGGCGAACGCCGCGGTCGCGGCCGCACTGCGGCCCACCGACCCGGCGCTGCTGCACTACCGGTCCGGCGCCTTCTACCTGGCCAGGGCGGCGCAGGTGCCAGGCTC
>CAZORE010000034.1:57812-60387 GCA_964581815.1 uncultured Streptosporangiaceae bacterium
CAGCCGCTGCTTGACGTGCTGCTCGGCCTGGTCGGCGCGGCCGATGAGCCGATCGCGGGCGGCAGGCACAAGGTCTTCGGGCACTATGACCTGGCCGTCATCCCGCAGACGTCCACGATCGCGTCGCACCTGCCGCGCGCGGTCGGGGTGGCATTCTCCATCGGCCGGTCCGCCAAGCTCGGCGTCCCGTGCGCCTGGCCACGGGACGCGATCGCGGTGGCGAGCTTCGGCGACGCCTCGGCGGGCCACTCCACCGCCACCGGGGCCATCAACGCCGCCTGCCGCACCGCGTACGCGGGGCTGCCGGTGCCGTTGCTGCTCGTCTGCGAGGACAACGGACTCGGCATCAGCGTCCGCACCCCGGACGGGTGGATCGCCGCGGCGCACTCGGGACGCCCGGCCCTGCGCTACTTCAGCGCCGACGGCAGTGACCCGCAGGCCTGCTACGACGCGGCGAGCGCCGCGGCCGGCCACGTGCGGGCCAACCGCTCACCCGCGTTCCTGCACCTGCGGGTGGTGCGGTTCCTCGGGCACGCGGGCAGCGACGCCGAGATCAGCTACCGGACCGAGTCCGAGATCGCGGCGGACTACGCCCGTGACCCGCTACTCGGCACCGCCCGGCTGATCGTCGCCGGCGGGCTGCTGCGCCCGCAGCAGCTGGCCGAGCGGTATGAGGCGATCCGCGCCCAGGTCAGGGAGCTGGCGGACAAGGCGGCCACCCACCCCAAGCTGTCCACCCGGGCGGAGGTCATCGCGCCGCTCGCGCCGCGCCAGCCCGACCGGGTCGCCCGTCAGGCGGCCACGGCGGCGGCCCCGCGGGAGCGGGAGGGCGCCTTCGGCCCGCGGCTGCCCGAGGAAAGCGGCCCACTCACCCTCGCCGACACCATCAACCGGGCCCTGGCGGACGCGCTCGCGCGTTACCCGCAGATGCTCGCCTTCGGCGAGGACGTTGGCCGCAAGGGCGGCGTCTACGGCCTCACCCGCGGGCTGTCGCGGCGGTTCGGTGCCGGCCGGGTCTTCGACACGCTCCTCGACGAGCAGTCGATCCTCGGCCTTGGCCTGGGCGCGGGCCTGTCCGGCCTGCTGCCCGTGCCGGAGATCCAGTACCTCGCCTACCTGCACAACGCCGAGGACCAGCTCCGCGGCGAGGCGGCCAGCATGCAGTTCTTCTCGGCCGGGCAGTACCGCAACCCCATGGTGGTCCGGGTGGCCGGCCTCGCCTACCAGAAAGGCTTCGGCGGCCACTTCCACAATGACAACGCGGTCGGCGTGCTCCGCGACATCCCGGGCCTCGTGGTGGCCGTGCCGTCCCGGGCGCAGGACGCGGCCGCGATGCTGCGCACCTGCCTGGCCGCCGCGGTGGTGGACGGCACCGTGTCGGTCTTCCTCGAGCCGATCGCGCTCTACCACACCCGTGACTTGTACCAGCCGGGCGACGACGGGTGGCTGTCCGCGTACGCCGGGCCGGAGCACTGGGCAGGAGAGCACGTGCCCGTCGGGCACGGCCGCGCCTATCCCAGCCATGTCAGCGACGACGACATCACCCTGGTGACCTTCGGCAACGGTGTCCCGATGTCGCTGCGGGCGGCGCGCAGGCTCGCGGCCGACGGCATCGGGGCACGGGTCTTCGACCTGCGCTGGCTCGCCCCGCTGCCGCAGGAGCAGCTGCTCGCCGAGGGGATGCGCACCGGCCGCGTGCTCGTGGTGGACGAGACGCGCCGGTCGGGCGGCGTCTCTGAGGGCGTGATCACGGCGCTGGCCGACGGCGGCTTCACCGGGCGGATCGCGCGGGTGGCCGCGGCGGACAGCTACGTGCCGCTCGGTGACGCCGCGAACCTGGTGCTCGTCTCCGAGCCCGAGATCGAGGCCGCCGCCCGGCGGCTCCTGCCGTCATGAGGGAGCGGGCCGGAGGATACTTGAGCAATGGCTGATGACCTGCTTGTCGTGTACTCCTCCCCCGGCCCCGTTGACCTTGCCGAGTTCACCGACTGGTATGACAACGAGCACGTTCCCGCGCGGCTCGCCACGCCTGGCTTCGGCGCGGTGGCGCGGTACCGGGCCACCGACGGGTTGAAGCCGGACTGGCTGGCCACCTACCTGATCAAGCCGGGCACGCTCGAGGCGCCCGCGTACAAGGCGCTGTGGGAGAACGCGTCGGAGCGGGAGAAGCGGATCATGTCGTCGCTGTCGACGCTCGACCGGCGGGTGTACTCGCTGCTGCAGGACTCATGGGCGGACGGCGTTGACGGCGTTGACGGCGTTGACGGCGGCCCCGCGCCGGTGATCATGGCGGTGTCGATGTCGGTGCCGCCCGCCGCCGAGCCCGAGCTCGCGGCGCACTACGAGCAGGAGCACTTCCCGATGCTGCTCGCGGTGCCCGGCTGGCGGCGGGCCAGGCGGTACGTGCTGACGTCGGGCACCGCGCCCAGGTTCCTGTCGCTGCACGAGATCGACTCCGAGGCGGTGTTCGACGAGCCCGGGTACAAGGCGGCGATGTCGACCCCGTGGCGGCAGCGGATCACCGCGTCGGCGAGCGGGCGGGAGAAGCGCGTGTTCGCGCTGCACAAGTCGTTCG
>CAZORE010000035.1:0-44568 GCA_964581815.1 uncultured Streptosporangiaceae bacterium
ACGCGCAGATGATCGCGGGCCGTGACGCGCCCACCCACGGCGAGGCGAAGAACTCCTGGCTCACCGGCACCGCCGCCTGGAACTACGTGGCGATCACCCAGTGGATCCTGGGCATCAGGCCGGAGCTCGACGGCCTGCGGATCGACCCGGTGCTCCCGTCCGGCTGGCCGGGCTTCACCGCCACCAGGCGCTTCCGGGGCGCGACCTACCAGGTCAGCGTCCGCCGGGCGGGCACGCTCGACTCCGGTCTCGCCGAGGGCGCCGGCGTGCTCGTCGACGGCCAGCGCATCGCCGGCACCCTGCTACCGCTCGCCCAGGCGGGCGAGACGGTCCAGGTCGAGGTCATCCTCCCCGCATAGCCCCCTCCCCGGCCGGCCCGCCCCGTTCCCCCTATCCGCCAGGCGGGGCGGGCCGGCTTCCTCTCGCGGCGGACGCCTGGTTTGTCCCTACGGCACAAGATCGCCGGGGCGAATCGGGCGTTCCCGGCCCTTCACCGCCCGGCGGAGCCCGCGTTACGCTCAGCGCGACTTGAGGGTGAAGGCGGTGCGCGATGACGGTGCGGTTCCCTGACGAGCCTGGCTTCCAGGGGCGGTTCGCCCCCGTGCGGCTTGAGGGCGAGATCCGCGGGGTTGAGGTGACGCAGGGGGAGATCCCCGCGTCTCTGCGCGGCACGTACTACCGGGTCGGGGCGGACCCGGCCTGGCCGCCGTTCGTGGAACGCGACTTCTACTTCAACGCCGACGGCATGGTCGCCATGTTCCGGTTCGGAGGAGGCTACTGCGACTTCAGGTCCCGGTACGTGCGGACGCCGCGGTTCACGGCCGAGCGCGAGGCGCGGCGTTCGCTGTTCGGCGCGTACCGCAACCCGTTCACCGACGACCCGTCCGTGGCCGGCCTCAGCCGCGGGCTCGCCAACACGAACGTGTACTGGCACGGCGGGCGGCTGCTCGCGTCCAAGGAGGACAGCGCGCCGGTGGAGATCGACCCGGACACCCTCGACACGATCGGGGAGTTCACCTGGGAGGGTGACCTGTCATCCCAGACGGCGACCGCGCATCCCAAGATCGACCCGCGCACCGGCGAGCTCGTGTTCTTCGGCTACATGGCCAAGGGCGAGGCGTCGCGGGACATCGCCTACTACGAGGCGGACGCCACCGGGCGGATCGTGCACGAGGCCTGGTTCGAGGCGCCGTACTCCTCGATGGTGCACGACTGGGCCGTCACCGAGAACTTCGTGGTCTTCCCGATCATCCCGCTCACCGCCAGCCGCGACCGGCTCAAGGCGGGCGGCCCGCTCTACGTGTGGGACGGCTCAGAAGACGTCTACCTTGGCGTGGCGCCCCGTAAGGGAAGCACCGTGCGCTGGTACCGGGGGACGAACCGGTTCGCCTCGCACATCATGAACGCCTACGACGACGGCCGGCACATTTACATCGACACGCCGGTCGGGGAGAAGTCCGCGTTCCCCTGGTTCCCCGACATCTCCGGCGCGCCGTTCGATCCGGAGAAGGCGAGCGCGCAGCTCACCCGGTGGACGATCGACACGTCAGGGTCTCCCGACCTGGGCGACGACACGACCGCGTTCGAGCAGCGCCGGCTCACTGGCTGCTCCGGTGAGTTCCCGCGCACCGACGACCGGTGGGCGACGCGCGGGTACCGGTTCGGGGTCATCAACCTGACCGACGTCCCCGGGGAGAAGCCCGACGACGGGCTGCCAGGCTTCCGCTGGCTCGGCCAGATCGACCCGGTCGCCGGCCCGATGAAGACCCGGTTCGCCGGGCGGAACGCCACGGTGCAGGAGGCGATCTTCGTGCCACCGTCGGGTGTCGATACGGGATGCGGCGAGGGCTACGTGATGCAGCTGGTGGACCGGCACGAGACCGGGACGACCGACCTGCTCATCCTGGACGCGCAGCGGATCGACGAGCAGCCGGCCGCCACGCTCAGGATCCCGATCAGGATGCCCGGCGGCCTGCACGGCAACTGGGTGACGGACGAGCAGCTGGCGCAACGAGCGGGCTGACAAGGCTGACAAGGAGGTCGTGATGTCCCTGGAAGGGAAGATCGCCGAGCTTGAGCACCGGCTCGGCATCGTCGAAGACGAGCTCGCCATCAGGAGGCTGCAGCACGCGTACGGGTACTACCTGGACAAGTGCTACTACGACGAGGTCGTCGACCTGTTCGACGAGGACGGCGAGGTCATCTTCATCGGCGGCGTCTACAAGGGCCGCGCCGGCGCGGCCCGGCTGTACACCGGCCGGTTCCGTCAGCGGTTCGCCGACGGGCACAACGGGCCCCAGTTCGGGCGGCTGCTCGACCACCCGATGCTGCAGGACATCATCCACGTGGATGCCGACCGGCGCACCGCCTACGCCCGCTTCCGCACGCTGATGCAGGCCGGCACGCACGAGCTCGTCGCGAACGAGCAGGCGCCGGTGCGCCAGTGGATGGAGGGCGGGTTGTACGAGAACACCTACGTGCGCGTCGATGGCACCTGGAAGATCAAGAAGCTGTTCTACCGCGCGTTCTGGCACGGCACGATGGACGAGGGCTGGGCGCACACCCCGGTGGACTACGTGCCCAACGCGTCGGTCACCTACCCGGAGGACCCGTACGGCCCCGACGAACTGCTGGAGAACGCGCCGCGGCTGTGGCCGGAGACGACCACGCTGCCGTTCCATTACCCGCACCCGGTGACCGGCAAGGAGTTCGTGCCGGACACCTGGGGCTCATTCCCCGACGCCTGAGAGTTTGGCGTCCGCGCCCGGCAGGCCGCAGACTGATGGCGTGGAACTCGTAGAGCGTGAGTCCGCGCTGGCCGAGCTGGCGGGGCGCGCGCGGCGGGCACAGGCGGGTGAAGGCGGCTTGGTGCTCGTCGCCGGGGAGGCGGGAGTCGGCAAGACCGCGCTCCTCGAGCGGCTTGCCCGCGACCTGCCCGACGCCCGCTGGTCGTGGGGCGCGTGCGACGGATTGTTCACGCCGCGCCCGCTCGGCCCGCTGTTCGACGTCGCGGCGCAGCTCGGCGGACCGCTGGAGGAGCTGTGCCGGGCGGGGGCCGGCCGCGACGAGCTCTTCGGCGCGCTGCTGCGGCAGGTGAGCGAGCCGGGGGTGCTTGACGTCATCGTCATCGAGGACGTGCACTGGGCCGACGAGGCCACGATCGACTTGTTGCGCTTCCTCGGCCGCCGGCTCAAGACGGCGCCCGCGCTGCTCGTCGCCAGCTACCGCGACGACGGCCTGGCCGTCGACCACCCGCTGCGGATCGCCCTCGGCGACCTGGCCGCGCTGCGGTCGACGGGGCGGGTCAGGCTCGACCCGCTGTCGGCCGCCGGCGTGCGCCAGCTGGCCGCGGTCAGCGGGCTTGACCCGGCGGAGCTGTTCCGGCTGACCGGCGGCAACCCCTTCTACATCACCGAGGTGCTGCAGGCGGGCATGCGCGAGGTGCCCGCCGCGGCGCGCGACGCGGTACTCGCCCGGGCCGCCCGGCTCGGCGCGCGGGCGCGTGCGCTGCTCGACGTCGCGGCCCTGCTCGGCAGCAAGGTCGAGCCCGAGACGATCGAGGCGGTCGCGCCGGGATCGGCGCCGCTCCTCGATGAGATTCTCGCGTCCGGCCTGCTCGCCGAGGACGGCAGCAGGCTGAGGTTCCGGCACGAGATCGCCCGGCGATGCGTCGAGCAGGCGATCGCGGTGCACCGGCGCGGCCCCATCCACCGGCAGGTACTCGACGCGCTGCGCGCGCTCGGCGGCACGGACGACGCGCGGCTCGCCTTTCACGCCGAGGGCGCGGGGGACGGGCCAGCGGTCCTCCGCTACGCGGCGGCCGCTGCGCGGCGCGCCGCCGACCTAGCCTCGCACCGGGAGGCCGCGGCGCAGTACCAGCGGGCGGTGCGCTTCGCGGCGGAGGCCGACACGGTCACGGCAGCTGAACTCTACGGGGCGCTCGCCCGGGAGGCATCGCTCGTCGACCGGTGGGCGGACGCCGAGCGAGCCGCGGCCCGCGCGCTCGAGCTGTGGCGCCAGCTCGGCGACCGGCAGCGCGAGGGCGACACGCTGAACCGGCTCTCCCGCGTGCTTTCGCGCCTTTGCCGCGGTGCGGACGCGGCCGCCGCCGCCGAGGCCGCGGTGGAAATCCTGCGCCCGCTCGGCGCCAGCAGCGAGCTGGCCCGGGCCTACGCCGTGCTCTCCGGGATGTGGATGGTGATCGGCCGCCGGGCCGAGGCCGTCGCCATGACCAGGCAGGCCGCGGAGATGGCCGAAGCGGCCGGCGATACCGCCGTGCTCAGCGACGCGCTGAACACCCTGGGCTGTTCCCTGTCCCATGGCGATGACGACTGGACGGTCCCCCTGCGGCAGGCGCTGGACATCGCGGTCTCCGCCCGCCTGCCGGAACAGGCGGGCCGGGCGTTCGCCAACTTGCACAGCATCTCCTGCGAGCACCGGCAGTTCGCCGCGGCCGAGCGGTACTACGCGGACGGCCTGCGCTACACCGACGACCACGACATCGGCGTGTACGCGAACTGCCTGCGGGGCACCCAGGTTTTCCTGCTTGAGCAGACCGGGCGGTGGGACGAGGCGGTCGGTCTCGGAGAGCAGCTGCTCGCCACCACGGCCTCGCCGATCAACCGCATCCAGTCGCTGGTCGTCCTCGGCCAGATCCGGGCCCGCCGCGGCGACGGCGACGCCTGGCCGTACCTCGACGAGGCGGCCGCGGCGGGCGACGGCAGCGGCGAGCCGCAGTGGATAGTGGCGGCCCGGCTGGCCCGCGCCGAGGCGCACTGGCTGGCAGGCGATACCGCCCCGGCGCGCGCCGAGGCGGGCCTCGCCCACGCGGCGGCCGTGGCGGTGTCCCCCTGGGACCGCGGCGCGGCGCTGTCCTGGCTGCGCCGCTGCGGGGTCGCCCACGGGCCGGCCGGGGCGATCGCCGAGCCGTTCCACCGCGAGTTCGAGGGCTACCCGGAGAAGGCCGCTCAGCTCTGGCTCGACCTGGGCTGCCGGTACCAGGCGGCGCTGACGCTGCACGACACCGACGACGAGCGGCTGCTCCGCCATGCCCTGGAGCTGTTCACCGAGCTAGGCGCCACCGTCGCCATCAGCGTGACGCGGCGGAAGATGCGCCGCGCCGGCATCAGGTCCATCCCGGTCGGCCCGCGGTCCGCCACCCGCGCCGGTCCGCTGGGCCTCACCCGGCGCGAGCGCGAGGTCCTCACCCTGGTTGGCGAGGGACTCACCAGCGCGCAGATCGCGGAGCGGCTGTTCATCTCGGCCAAGACCGTCGATCACCACGTCGCCTCGGCGGTGGGCAAGCTCGGCGCCCCCAGCCGCGCGGCCGCGGCCGACCGCCTGCGCCGGTCCGGGTAACGCGGTCCAGCTAGCGCGAAAGCTGGGTACCCAGATGCGAAAGACTGGGTAGTCACTGCCGATCCGCGCCGTCCCCTCCCGGCCGTACGTTCGTTCTCGAAAGCAAAACGGGGCCGGGAGGATTCCTCCCGCCGCTGAACGGAGGGAATCCACATGAACTTGCTCAAGCTCAGGTCCGTGCGCGGGCTGGGCGGACTACTCGCGGGCCTTGGCGCGCTGGTGACCACGCTCGTGGTGACCAGCACGGCCGCCATGGCCATGCTGCTCCCGCCCGACGGTGGTGGCGAGGTCAGCCAGCCGGTGCCGCTGCCCGTGGCCGCCGGCGGAATGCCCGGCTGGGAGATCACGCTCATCGCGGCCGGCGCCGCGCTCGTCGCGGCCGTGCTCGCGGTGCTCGCCGACCGCGCCCGGCCGGCGCGCAGGCGCCCGGCCCTGGTGCCGGCTGGCGACGTCCAGGCTCAGTCCTCGGTGGTGCGCTGACATGGCCCTTTTCATGGACTTCCACGAGCACCTGCCGCTGCCAGGCGAGGTTATCGCGCAGATCAGCGAGGACACCCGCGAGCGGCGCGCCGACCAGTTCGGCGTCCGCCAGGTGGAGCTTTACCACAACGCCGGCGGCCAGGTGTACTGCCTGCTCGAGGCGCCCGATGAGGAGGCGGTCCGCAAGCACCACGCCACGCTCGGCGTGGACTGCGGCCCGGTGCACCAGGTCGACGGCATCACCTAAGGCACGCGTGCGCCCGGGAAGCCGCGGGGCATTCCCGGGCGCGCCCCGGTGGCGTTACCCTGACACTCGGAAAACACGGAAAGTATCGGGCGAAGCACGCAACCGTTCGGCATAATGTTCGACATGACCCCCGACGGCGGCGCGCTTGGCGTGCCTCGCACGTACGCCGACCTGCACATTCACTCCAAGTTTTCCCGCGCCTGCAGCCGGGACTGTGACCTGGAGCATCTCGCCTGGTGGGCCGGGCGCAAGGGGATCGGCGTCGTCGGCACCGGCGACTTCACGCACCCCGTGTGGCGGGAGGAACTCGGCGCGAAGCTGGTGCCTGATGGGTCCGGGCTTTACAGGCTGCGGCCGGACCTGGAGCGCGCGGTGCACGACACGCTGCCGCCCGCGTGCCGCACGCCGGTGCGGTTCATGCTGTCGTCGGAGATCTCCACCATCTACAAGCGCGACGACCGGACGCGGAAGGTGCACCACCTGCTCTACGCGCCATCGCTTGACGCGGTCGACGCGATCACCGCCGCGCTCGCCCGGGTCGGCAACCTGGCCGCCGACGGGCGGCCGATCCTCGGGCTCGACTCACGGAACCTGCTTGAGATCACCCTGTCCGGCGGCGACGGGTGCTACCTGGTGCCCGCGCACGCCTGGACGCCGTGGTTCGCGGTGCTCGGCTCGCAGTCCGGGTTCGACCGGGTGGCGGACTGCTACGCGGACCTCGCGGACCACATCTGCGCCATCGAGACCGGGCTTTCCTCCGACCCCGCGATGAACTGGCGGGTGTCTAGCCTCGACGGGTACCGGCTGGTGTCCAACTCCGACGCCCACTCGCCGCCCATGCTGGGCCGGGAGGCGACGGCGTTCAAGCTGGCCGACGTCGACTACTTCACGATCTACCGGGCGCTGCGCACCGGCGACGGCTTCGGCGGCACCGTCGAGTTCTTCCCCGAGGAGGGCAAGTACCACCTCGACGGCCACCGCGCCTGCGACGTCAGGATGACGCCGGAGGAGACGCGGGCCGCGGGCGGCAAGTGCCCGGGGTGCGGGAAGAAGCCGACGATCGGCGTGCAGCACCGGGTCGACGCGCTCGCCGACCGTCCGGACGGGTACCGGCCCGAGGGCGCCGCGGGTTTCACGTCGTTCGTCCAGCTGCCGGAGATCCTCGGCGAGATCGCCGGTGTCGGACCCAAGTCCAAGTCGGTCACCGCCCAGGTCAGCGCCCTGGTCGAGCGGTTCGGACCGGAACTGGCCATCCTCGGCGACGTCCCGCTCGACGACCTGGCGGCGGGCGCGCCTTCGGTCGTCGCCGAGGCGATCGCCCGGCTGCGCCGCGGCGAGGTGCGCCGCGACGCCGGATACGACGGCGTGTACGGGACGATCCGGCTGTTCGAACCGGACGAGCTGGCCGGCGCCGCGCTGTTCGACCTGCCCAGGGTGCCGCGCACGGCGCGAAACGGGCACAAGGCGGGCGGTGGCGCCGTGACGCCGGACCCGTCGGCAGCGGGCGAACTGGCGACGTCCGCGGCGGCAAGGCCGTCGGCTGGCGGGCCGGCTGGCCTCGACCCGGAGCAGCACGCGATCGTCACCCATGCGGGCGGGCCGCTGCTCGTGGTGGCCGGCCCCGGCGCCGGCAAGACGCGGGTGCTCACGCACGCGATCGCGCACCGGATCGGTGCCGGGCTGCCACCCGAGCGCTGCCTGGCCGTCACGTTCACCCGCCGTGCCCGCGACGAGCTGCGCGACCGCCTCGCCGCGCTACTTGGCGCGGACGTCGCTGGCCGGGTCACCGTCGCCACCTTCCACGGCCTCGGCCTGCTGATCCTGCGGGAGCACGGCAAGCTGCTCGGCCTGCCCGCCGACCTGAAGGTCGCCGACGAGAAATCCCGGCTAGAGGTCTTGCGGTCGCTGTCCACGGGCGGCAGCCCCACCGCGCTCGGTGCCCGGATCGCGGCAGCCAAACGGAAGCGTGTCTCCGCCGTCTTCGCCGACCTTGACCTCGACCCGAGCGGTGGCGATGACTTCCGCTTCGCCGATCCGGAACTCGATGGCCTTACCGCCCGCTACGACGCGGCGTTGCGCGAGCGCGGCCTGGTCGACGTCGATGAACTGGTGACCCGTCCCGTCGAGCTGCTCAGCACGGACGCCTCGCTCGCAGATGCCTACCGGGATCGGTGGACGGACGTCTTCGTCGATGAGTACCAGGACGTGGACGAGCAGCAGTACCTGATGCTGCGCCAGCTCGCCGCGCCCGGCTCGCGGATCTGCGCGATCGGCGACCCCGACCAGGCGATCTACGGGTTCCGCGGGGGCGACGTCGGCTACTTCCTGCGGTTCGCCGAGGACTTCGGCAGTGCTGCTGACCCCTCCGCGGCCACGGTGCGGCTCTCGCGCAGCTACCGTTCCGCGCCGGCGATCGTGCGCGCCGCCATGCAGCTCATCCGCCCGGGCACCCTTGTGCCTGGCCGCGAGCTGATCCCCGCCAGGTCCGACATCCCCGACGGCCCGGTCGTGCTGCACGCGGTGGCCGACGAGCGGGAGGAGGCCGAGGTCATCGCGGCGGAGGTCGAGCGGCTTTTGGGCGGAGCCTCGTTCCACGCCCTCGACAGCCGCGCGGTCGACGGACGGGACCGGGCCGAGCACGAGCTGTCGTTCGCCGACTTCGCGGTGCTCTACCGGACCTCAACCCAGGCCGCCGCGATCGGCGAGGCCCTGTCGCGGCGCGGCTTCCCGTTCCAGCGCCGCGCGCACTCCCGGCTGGCGGAAATGCCGGGTGTCGCCGCGATCCTTGCGTCCCTAACCCCATCGGACGCTCTAGCCCCAGCCCTCCCTTCGTCGGATCCCTCGTCGCTGCGTGAATGTGCCGTTGGTGTCGCTATAGCAGCACCAGAGGCACATCCACGCAGGCCCGGCGGGGCCGGCGACGTTGCCGAGCGGGTTGCTGTTGCGGTCTCCGGGGCGCTTGCGGCTACTGAGAACGACCACGCGGAGCCCGCCGACCGGGCGGCGGCGATCATGGCGATCCGGGTGGCTGGCGACGTGCTCGGCCCGCTCGCGGCGCGCTGCGGCACGGATCTGGACCGGTTCCTTGATGAGCTGGCCCTCGGGGCCGAGGTCGATACCTGGGACCCGCGCGCCGACAGGATCTCGCTGCTGACGCTGCACGCCGCGAAGGGCCTTGAGTTTCCAGTGGTGTTCATCGCCGGCTGCGACGACGGGCTGCTCCCCCTGCGCTCCTGGCGCGGCGCCGAGGTCGACTACGCCGAAGAGCGCCGCCTCCTCTTCGTCGGCATGACCAGGGCCACCACCCGCCTGACGCTGCTGACGGCAGTGAAGCGGACGCTGCGCGGCGAACTCACCGAGTGCGCGCCGTCGCCGTTCCTGTCTTCGGTCGACCCGGCCCTGCTCGACCGCCGCGGCGGCGATTTCGCCGGCCGCGGCCATCGCCGGCCGCGCGTCCAGCAGGCTGCCCTGTTCTAGGTACGCCCGTGGCCCGCTGGCCGGCGATAACCGGCCAGCGGGCCACGGGGACGCGAGCGCAGCGGCGCCGGGTGGTTGCGGGCTATTTCGCCGCGGTGAGGTTGTAGACCGTGACGCCGCCCACGGTCTGCGACGTGAAGTGGGCGGCCACCCAGGAGGCGATCGCCGAGGAGCCGTTACCGCCGCCGAAGCTGTTGCCGCTCGTCCCCACGTAGTAGTGGATCTCGCCCTTGGCGACGAGCGCCTCGAACTCGGCCAGCGTGGGTGACGGGTCGGTCCCGTTGAAGCCGCCGATCGCCAGCACCGCGTCTCCGCCGGTGGCCAGTTCGATCGGCGCGGCCGACTGGGTGCCAACCGTCGCGGCGATCCACTTGTACTTCGACGCGTCCTGCTCGAGCAGCTTGATAAGCGCGCTGCTCACCTGGGTGCTGCCGGAAAGGCCGCCCATCGCCACGCCGGTCCCGCCGAAGCCGCGCATGCCCTCCGCTCCGGCACCAGCCGTGGGAGCGCCGCCGGTGCCGGTGCCGGTCCCGGTCCCGGTGCCGGTGCCAGTGCCGGTCCCTGCGCCAGTGCCGGTGCCGGCGCCACCTGGGAACCCGCTGGTCCCGCCGGGCGGGGTCCCGCCCGGAGTCGTCCCGGTCGCGCCGCCCGCGGTGCCGCCGCCGAAGCCGCCGGCCCGGCCTCCGGTCCCGGTGCCGGCTCCGCCGGGTGTGCCGCCGCCAGGCGGGCCGCCCGGGCCGCCGAACGACCCGGTCACCGTCGGTCCCGCGCTCGGGATGGAGCCGGTGTGCGTGCTGTTCACCGTGTCAAGGGTGTAGGCGAGCGGGCCGGCGAGGCCGGCCACGAGCGCGAGCGCGAGCGGCGCCCATGCGAGTAGCGGCACGCGCCGTGATGCGCCGCCGAGCAGCACGGGGAGGGCGAGCACGGCCAGCGCGCCGACCAGCCCGGCGAGGAGCACGGTCCAGCGCAGCCAGGGCAGCCACGCCGGGGTCCGGCCGAGCAGGACGTACGCCCACGCGCCCGATCCGAGCACGCCGGCGGCGGCGCAGGCCCGGCCCGCCGTGGACAGTCCCGCCTGCCACAGGGCCATGGCCCCGACCCCGACGAGCGCGCCGATCGCCGGCGCGAGCGCGACCATGTAGTACGGGTGGATGATCCCCTGCATGTAGCTGAAGACCAGCCCGGTCACCAGCAGCCAGCCGCCCCACAGCAAGGCGAACGCGCGAATCCGCGAGGTGCGCGCGGCCCGCCTCGATCCCCAGAGCAGCGCGGCGAGCGAGGCGACGGCCGCCGGGATCAGCCAGGAGACCTGGCCGCCGAACTCGGACTGGAACAGCCGGAACAGCCCGGTCGCACCGCCGAAGCCGCCTCCGCCCCCGTTGCCGCCGCCGCCGATCGACCCGCTTTCTGACCCGCTGAGCCGTCCGAGGCCGTTGTAGCCGAGGGCCAGCTCAAGGATGTTGTTGTCGGTCGACCCGCCGAAGTAGGGCCGGTCCGCAGCGGGGGTCAGCTGCGCGATGAGGACCCACCAGCCGGCCCCGGCGATCACGCCGCCGACGGCGGCGAGCAGCTGCCAGAGGCGGCGGCGCAGCCTGGCCGGCCCCGCCCACAGGTAGGCGAGCCCGAACCCGGGCAGCACAAGGAATGCCTGCATCATCTTGGTGAGGAACGCGAAGCCGACAAGCACCCCGGCGAGCACCAGCCACCGGGTCCTGTCCCGCTCGATCGCCCGCTGCACGGCGTACCCGGCGGCCGTCATCAGCAGCACGAGCAGCGCGTCCGGGTTGTTGAACCGGAACATGAGCGCGGCGGCCGGGGTGAGCGCGAGCACGGCGCCGGCGATCAGCCCGGCGCCGGGGCCGAACCAGCGGCGCACCGCGGCGAACAGCAGCAGCACGGACAGCACGCCCTCGACCGCCTGCGGGGCGAGCAGCGACCAGGTGCCGAACCCGAAGACCCGCGCGGAGAGCTCATCCACCCACAGCGAGGCGGGCGTCTTGTCCACGGTGATGAAGCTGGATGAGTCGAAGGAGCCGAAGAAGAACGCCTTCCAGGACCGCGTGCCCGCCTGCACCGCCGCCGCATAGAAGTCGTTGGCGTAGCCGTTCCTGCTCAGGTCCCACAGGTAAAGCAGCGCGGTCACGGCGAGCAGGGCGCAGAGGGCGGGCCGCGCCCACCGCGGGTCGCCGTCCGGGCCGCGCCACCAGCGGCGTAGCGAGCGCTCGGCCGCCGAGCCGTGCGCGATCTTGCGGGTGATGGTGACGGCGCTCATCGGAGGACCACCCGCCAGGCGAGGCCGCGCCGTGGCCCGAGCGTGCGTGGCCGCAGCCGCGGCACCTTGATCGTTCCGGTGGCGAGGCCGTAGCCGAGCCTGGCGATGCCGCGCAGGTCACCGAGCGCGGTCGCCATGATGTCGACCCGGGAGTCCGCGTCGTCGATCCAGTCCACGGGCACCTCGTGGATGCGCAGCCCGGCGCGCTGGGCGAGCACGAGCAACTCGCTGTCGAAGAACCAGCCCCGGTCCTCGACGAGCGGCAGCAGCTGCCTGGCCTGGAAGGCCCCGATCGCCTTGAAGCCGCACTGCGCGTCGGAGAAGCGGGCGCCGAGGGTGACCCGCAGCAGCCGGTTGTAGCAGCGGGAGATGATCTCGCGCTTGAGGCCGCGGACCACTCGCGAGCCGTGGGCGAGCCTGCTGCCGATCGCCACGTCGCTGTGCCCGGAGAGCAGCGGTGCGACCAGGGGAAGCAGCGCGTTCAGGTCGGTGGACAGGTCTACGTCCATGTAGGCGAGCACCTCGGCGTCGGATGACGACCAGACCTGGTGCAGCGCCCTGCCCCGGCCGGGCAGGTCGAGGTGCACCGCGCGCACCTCGGGGAACCTGGCCTCGAGTGCGCGTGCCTCCGGCCACGTGCCGTCGGTGCTGCCGTTGTCCGCGATCGTGACGCGAGTGGTGAATGGGAAGGTGTTCCGCAGGTATCCGACGAGGCGCGTGACGCTCGGTGCGAGGTCATGCTCTTCGTTCTTGACCGGAACGACGATTTCTAGCTGAGGTGTCTCACTCATGCACAGAGTGTGCGAACTGGGGTTGTACGGCTCCTGCCGCGAACTTGCAGTCGACCTATGAGTAAACGAGTAACTTCTGAGACTCCAATGAGCCGCTTCGGCGGGTCCGGTCCTTCTGGCCGGGCCGTTGCGGTGTCTATCGTGGAGACCGTGCACGAACTGTCGATCTGCTCCTCGATCGCCGACATCGTGACCCGCCACGCGGCCGGCCGTACGGTGCAGGTGATCAACGTGCGCGCGGGCCAGCTACGCCAGATCGTCCCGGACACCCTCGTCTACTGCTGGGGCCTGGTCAGCGCGGGCACGCCGCTTGACGGCTCGCGGATCAACGTCGAGCCGGTGCCCGCGCGCATCAGGTGCCGCGCCTGCGGTGAGGTAACGGATGTCGGCGAGGTGCCCGTGTTCGCCTGCGGCGGGTGCGGCGGCGTCGCGGTGCAGGTGGTGTCCGGCGAGGAGTTCCTGGTCACCTCGCTGGAACTGGCCCCGCAGCCGGATGGCCAGGGCTCACCGGATCAGGAGAGATGAGGCTGATGGGGCGCTTCCACCGGCATGACGACGGGACCGGGCACGATCATGCGCACCCTGGTGCGCACGCGCACGACGTCGGCGACCACTCCGGGTACGCGACCGGCGGGGAGCGCCTGGAAGTGCTCGAGCGAATCTTCGACGAGAACGACAGGACCGCGGCCGCCAACCGGGCCGAGTTCGCCGCCGCCGGGGTCCGCGTCGTGAACCTGATGTCGGCGCCGGGCGCGGGCAAGACCATGCTGCTGCGCGAGACGCTGGCCCGGCTCGGCGGGCAGCTGCGCATCGGGATCATCGAGGGCGACATCGAGACGAGCCTGGACGCTGACCGGCTGGCGGGCTTCGGCGCCGCGGTCGCGCTCATCAACACGGGAGACGGGTTCGGCGGCGAATGCCACCTCGACGCGCCCATGGTGCGGTCGGCGCTGCCCCGGCTGCCGCTGGCCGAGCTGGACCTTGTGGTGATCGAGAACGTCGGCAACCTGGTCTGCCCGGCCGAGTTCGATGTCGGCGAGGATGCCAGGGCGATGGTCTACGCGGTCACCGAGGGCGAGGAGAAGCCGCTCAAGTACCCGGTGATGTTCCGTTCCTGCGGCCTGATCGTGGTCAACAAGGTGGACCTGCTGCCGTACCTGGACTTCGACATGAACGGGTTCCTCCGCAACCTGCGCACGGTGAACCCGGAGGCCGAGGTGCTGCCGGTCAGTGCCCGCACCGGGGAGGGCGTCACCGCCTGGTGCGACTGGCTTCGGCAAACGGCCTAGTCCGCATTCGCGGAGTGCCTGCCCTCCCAGCCCCGGTGCCGGGCGGGAGTCAGCACCTGAGAGGCGGCGTGCGCCTCGGTGAGCGCGGCGGTCATCATGTCCGCCGCCTGGCCGGCCGCCGCGAGTGCCTCGATCACCTCGGTCACCGAGCCGTCCGTGTCGTCCCCCGACTCGTGGCTGAGCTGGCCGTCCTCGTGCTGGACCACAAGGAACCTGGCGAGCTGCTCGTAGAGCTGAGGCAGGCCCTGCCCGATGAGCTCGAGGCTGGCGACGATGGCACGGACGTCGGTCGAGTTTGACAGTTCGCCGCCGCCGTGGGTGAGCTCGTTCAGCACCGCGATCGCGTGCGCCGCCTGCCTGGCGATCTCACGCGGGGTCATGGTGCTCGCCAGCTCGGTCACTGGCCGGCCTCGGCATCGCTGGCGCACGGCCGCGCCACCTGCTCAGGCATCCATCTCCTTGGGGGCTGGGGATTAAATCGCGGGTCTACCGCATGGTGTGCCCACGGAACGCTCATCTATACGATACGTCGCCGGTAACGCCTGGTCAGCCGGAGCCGAAGGGCAAGACCGCGGAACGTCTCGGTGAAGGGCTCGTGGCGGCGACCGCGCGAGGCTAATGTGATGACCCATGTGGGTAGGCGCCGAAATCGGCGAATTTCCCGTTAACAGGCACCGGGCCGTGCAGCCGCCCGGTGCCGTCTTCGCTATCGGCTGGGTGATGGCCGAGCTGTTCGACCCGCGGCGGCGGGAGCGCGTCACGGTGCGCCAGCCGCCGTTCGACCCGGCCGTGCAGCTCCCGCTCGCCGATGACCTGGCGCCGGACCCCAAGCTCGTTTTCCTCGCCGCCGAGCTCGCCGAGTACCTCCACTGGTACCCCGCCCTGGCCGGGCCGCTGCGCCTGGTTACCGTGCAGACGAACAAGCGGCGGGCCGCGATCGGGGCCGAGAACCTCGCTACGGGGCAGGCCGCGGAGGAGGCCGCCGGTCCGGCGGACGCCGTCGTCGGCGGGGCCGGCGAAACCGCCGGCCAGGAAGCGGACGCCGCTGCGGCGGCCGCGGACACACCGTTCTCCGAAACGGAGCTGCTCGCGGCGGTCGTCGGCTTGAACCAGGCCATCCTCGACCACTTCGCCGACGAGCCGCAGCGGCTCAGCGCCTACCAGCTGGGCCTCGCGCTCAGCGACCTGGTATGGCTGCCGTTCATCGCCTCGCCCGGCAAGGAGTCGCCGGCCAGCAGGCCGAGCGCACTGTTCGGCCTGTTCGGCCGAATCTCGATGACCGGCCTGCACACGCTGCTCAACGGCGCGGGGACGCAACTGCCCGCCGGAGTAGCCGCCATCGTGTCCAAGTCCCTGGACAACTGGGCAGACTGGATCGACGCCCACAGCGGCCGGATCAAGTCGGCCGGTGCGGACACGTGGATGCCGGAAGCCGACACCGTGCTGCGGGCGCTGCGCGTCCAGGGCTGGGTATGGCGGTCGGCGCTCGTTGCCGACGCTGAGGTAACCGTGCAGCCGAGCATGGGCGCGTGGGTGGAGGCGGCGTCCGCCATCACCCGCGCGGTGGCCAAGGTCAGCGCCGTCATCCTGCGCCGGTTCTGGCCGCTCGTGCTGATCGCGCTGGCCGCGCTGGCCGGACTGCTCACCCTGGTAATCGTGAACCTCAGCGGAACCAGCCAGGTGTGGGCGTCCCTGGTGACGGTGGCGGCGGTGGTCGGCTCCAGCGGCTGGGGCCTGAGCAGCGGAGTCTCCTCCTCACTGGGCGGCGTGGGTTACGAGATATGGACCGCCGCCAAGACCGACGCCGCCGCCTGGAACATCACCTGGCTGCCCGCGCTGACCGCGACAAGGCTCGAGCGGGCCAACATGGACCGGCGCGGGGTGCCCATGCCGCGGGTCAGGAAGAGCCTGGACACCTCTTGATGGCCTGCCGGGCCGCTTAGCCCGCCGCGCGGACGGCGCTACCATCACTGGCATGCCGGATAACGAGGACGCTGCCGCCAGTGAGGACACCAACGCCGCCATCTGGAAATCGGACATCGGCGTCAGCTACTGGAAGTCAAGGGAGAACGACCGGGTCCGGCGCGACGCCGAGCGCCGCGTGCTGATGGCGGAACTGCTGCCGTTCGCCCCCGACGAGGCCTTCACGTTCGTTGACCTTGGCGCGGGCACCGGCGCCGCGGCCCGGACCGTGCTCGACCATTACTCCGCCGCGCATGCCATCCTCGCGGATTACTCACCGCAGATGATGGCTCAGGGGGCGGTCGAGCTCGAGCCGTACGCGGGCCGCTACAGCTACGTCGAGTTCGACCTGTCCGCCGCGGGCGACTGGCCGGCCGGCCTGCCCCGCCAGGCGGACGCCGTGATCAGCTCGCTGTCCGTGCACCACGTCAACGATGAGCGCAAGCAGAGCCTGTTCGCGGAGATCCTCGCGCACCTGGCCCCCGGCGGCTGGTACCTGAACTACGACCCGGTCAAGCCGCCGGACCCGGTGGCCGAGGAGGCGTGGCTGCGGGCCGGCGACCGGCGCGACCCGTCGGCCCAGCACAGGCGCCAGCACATGACCGACGAGGAGAAGCTCCGTTACGCGAACCACGTCCGGTACATGATCCCGCTCGAGCCGCAGGTCGGCTTCCTGCGGGCGGCGGGCTTCGAGGGCATCGACGTCTTCTGGAAGGAACTGGACTTCGTCATCTACGGCGGCCGCCGTCCGCTGTAACCCGAGGCTGGCAGCCCGCGCATGATGGAGGGTGTGGCCAGCACCCTGTCACGGTGTCCACCGGTGACGGTGTAATGCCCGTGAAGGGAAAGGACGGGGACGCCAGTGAGCCAGGCGGACGGGTTTGACGCGGTAGTCGTCGGGTCGGGACCGAACGGGCTGATCGGCGCCGTCACGCTCGCCGAAGCGGGCCTGAAGGTGCTACTTGTCGAGGCGGCGGACGAGTTCGGTGGCGGCCTGCGCAGCGGGCAGCTGACCGGGCTCGGCGGGTTCACCCATGACTGGTGCGCCACCGCGCTGCCGCTGGCCCGCGCGTCGGCCGCGTTCCGCGACCTCAGCCTCCCCGTCGAGTGGGCGTTCCCCGCGGTCCAGGCGGCCCACCCGCTCGACGGGCAGGACGCGGTGCTCGTGCACCGGGACGTGGCCAAGACCGCGGACGGGCTCGGCTCGCGGCGGGACGCCCTTGCTTGGCGGGAGACCGTCGGTGCGGCCGCGCGCGGCGGATTCGGGCTGGTGGACAGCCTGCTCTCCCCGCTGTCACCGCCCCCCGCACCGCTGCGGCTGGCCCGGTACGGGGTGTTCGGCGGCCTGCCCGCGACCGTGCTCGGCCGGACCCTGTTCGGCGGGGAGCGGGGCCGGGCCGTGCTCGCCGGGATGGCCGCGCATTCCATGGTGGACCTCCATCGGCCGATCACCGGCGGGTACGGCCTGTTGCTTGCCGCGCTCGCGCACCAGGTTGGCTGGCCGGTGGTGCGCGGCGGCTCGGCGCGGCTCGCCGCGGCCCTGGTCGGCAGGCTCGCCGAGTACGGCGGCGTCGCCGAGACCGGGCACCCGGTCAAGGACCTGGCCGACGTGCCGCAGGCCGGGATCATCCTGCTCGACCTGACGCCCCGGCAGGTGCTCGGCGTGTGCGGCGAGCGGCTGCCCGTCCGCTACGCGAGCGGCTTGCGCTCCTACCGGTACGGGCCCGGCGTCTTCAAGATGGACTGGGCGCTGTCCGGCCCAGTGCCGTGGCGCGACCCGGCGGTCGCGGGCGCGGGGACCGTGCACCTCGGCGGCACGCTCGGCGAGATCGCCCGCGCGGAGGCGGAGGTGGCGGCGGGAGGGCTACCCGAGCGGCCGTACGTGCTCGCGGTGCAGCCGTGCGCGGCCGACCCGTCGCGCGCGCCCGCCGGCCGGCACATCCTGTGGGCCTACTGCCACGTGCCGAACGGCTCCACCGCCGACCGGGCCAAGGCGATCGAGGACCAGGTGGAGCGGTTCGCCCCCGGCTTCCGCGACCTGGTGCTCGCGCGGGCCGTGCACGACCCGGCGGCCATGGAGGCGCACAACCAGAACCTGGTCGGCGGCGACATCGCGGGCGGCTACTCCGGCCTCACGCAGTTCGTCCGGCGCCCGGTGCTGACGCCCCGGCCCTGGCGCACGCCGCTGCCCGGCGTCTACCTGTGCTCCGCGAGCACCCCGCCGGGTGGCGGGGTGCACGGCATGGGCGGCCACCACGCCGCGCGGCTGGCGCTCGCGGAGCGGACTGGCAAGTAGACATCCGAACGGACGAGTGCTTCGCCCGGTCCTACCAGTGGCCGTGGCGGACCACCTCGTCGAAGGGGAGCCGGTCCGGCTTCTGAATGGGCTTGAGCGGACGGTCGGCAGGATGGCCGATGCCGATGAGGTAGGCGACGTCGTGGTCGGCGGGGACGCCGAGTATCTCGCGGGCCCGCTCCTGGTCGCCGACCGAGGAGTGGCCGGTGCCGATGCCGAGGTCGGCGGCGGCCACCATCATCGCGTACGTGGCCTGGCCGAGGTCGTACCGGCTGGTGAGCCGCATGCGGTCCTCGTCGTACTGGGGGACGACCAGCGCGATCGCCGCGGCGGCGCCCGCGATGTGCCGGGCGCCCGGCCAGACGGTCGACAGCGCCTGGAGCTGGTCCCGGTCGGTGACGACGATGAAGTTCCACTCCTGCCGGTTGCTCGCCGACGGGGCCCGCCAGGCGGCCTCGGCGATCCGCTCCAGGTCGGCCGCGCTGACCGGGTCCGGCCGGTAGGTACGCACGTTGCGCCGGGCGCGGATGGCGTCCCAGGTCTCCATAAGTGGGCTCCTTCGCTGGGCATTGTCTATCGCCTTGATAGGCATATCGCACCACAGGTCTGGCCCGCCAGCCTTTCGGTGGTCGCGAGGCGCCCCCGATCAGGCCTGAGGCCTTTGTGGTCCGACAACGATCGATGCTGCGGGTCGCGCTGGCGTCGCCGCATCATCACCCCTGCTTATGCGCTCTACCTGCGGGGTCTATCGCCGATAGAGGGACATGAGTGACTGTTGCATGGAACGAAGGGGGCGTCGTAAATTCGGGGTGATTCCACAGCGACAAGGGGCGCGAGTAGGTACATCATGGTCAGCGGGCCGCCGGCTGGACGCCTTACCCGGCTGGCTTGGCAGCGCATAGTAATCGGAAAGGTAGGAAACGTATATGACGCAGCGAAGCCTTGAGGATCTGCTGCAGACAGTCAACCCCGTTGAGCTGCTGCGGAACTCACAGGAGGGCGCCTACGTCTATCCGGTCGTCCCAACCGAGTTCTCCAACTGGAAGGCCGAGCAGGTCGCGTGGCAGAAGACCGCGGTGCTGTTCGACCAGACCCATCACATGGCGAACCTCTACATCAACGGCCCGGACGCGCTCAAGCTGATCTCCTACCTCGGGATCAACACCTTCAAGAACTTCCCGCTGAACATGGCCAAGCAGTTCGTGCCCGTCACCTACGACGGCTACGTCATCGGCGACGGCATCCTGTTCCACCACGAGGAGAACGAGTACGAGTTCGTCGGCCGCGTGCCGACCGTGAACTGGATCCAGTTCCACGTGGAGACCGGCGACTGGAACGTCGAACTGGTCCGCGACGACCGCTCCCCGTCGCGCCCCATGGGCGCGGCGGTCACCCGGTCGCAGTACCGCTTCCAGATCCAGGGCCCGAACGCCGCCCAGGTGATCGAGAAACTGAACGGCGGGCCGATCGCGGACATCAAGTTCTTCCGCACCGACTTCATCAACATCAAGGGCCGTAAGGTACACGCGCTGCGGCACGGCATGTCCGGCCAGCCCGGCCTTGAGGTCTGGGGCCCGTACGGGGAGTACCTGGAGATCCGCGAGGCGATCCTCGAGGCGGGCGCCGAGTTCGGCATCACCCCCGTCGGGTCCCGCGCCTACGCCTCCAACACCCTGGAGTCCGGCTGGATCCCGTCGCCGCTGCCCGCCATCTACACCGGCGAGAAGCTCAAGGCGTACCGCGAGTGGCTGCCCGCCGTGGGCTACGAGGGCTTCGCGGGCACGCTCGGCGGCTCGTTCGTCTCCTCCAATATCGAGGACTACTACCTCACCCCGTACGAGCTCGGCTACGGCCACATGGTCAGGTTCGACCACGACTTCATCGGCCGCGAGGCGCTCGAGGCGCTGGACAAGCCGGCACAGCGGCGGAAGGTGACCCTCGCGTGGAACGGCGAGGACGCGGGCCGGATCGCCGCCTCGCTGTTCACCGACGAGATCCCGGCCAAGGGCCTCGACGTGCCGATCTCGAACTACTCCTCGTCGAACTACGACGCGCTGCTGCTCGACGGCAAGGTGATCGGCCTTTCGCTGTTCACCGGCTACAGCCACAACGAGCGCAAGGAGCTGTCGCTCGGCGTCATCGACCCGTCGATCGACGTCGGCACCGAGGTCACGCTGGTCTGGGGCGAGCCGGACGGCGGGTCGCTCAAGGCGTCCGTGGAGCGGCCGCACAAGCAGGTCGAGGTGCGCGCCACCGTCTCGCCGGTGCCGTACTCGAGCGAGGCCCGCGAGCACTACGCGGAAGGCTGGCGCGTTAGCGGCCGCGCCTGACGGCGTTGCGAACCAAAGGTAGCCGCCCCGGGCTCAACGGTCCGGGGCGGCTGCTTGCCTGCACGGCAATTCCCGGCCGGCGCGCGTGGCGCGCTTTGCGCTCCTGCTGAATTGTTCGGATTTGCCTCTCAGGTCGAACCACGTCCCACGGGGTCCGCGTGTCACCGGGTGACAAGTGCGGATAATGTGGCCGCCATCCGCGGCCTGCGAGGAGGCGGACGTGTCCGGCAAGACGGCTGACAGGGAACGCATGGTACAGAGGGTGCACAGCGAACGGCAGCGGTGGCTTGACATGCTCCTGCGCAGGCCCGCCGACCTGAGGTCGCTGCCGTGGCGCGTAGTGGTCACGGTCATGATCGCGGGCGGCGCCGCCTGCACGGTCGGCTCGGGCGTCATCCACTTGTACCTGTGGGGCAAGCAGTACGGCTACCGGGACATACCGACGATCGGCCCGCTATTCCTTATCCAGGGCATTGTGTGCATTCTGATGGGCCTGATCGTCATCGCCAGCCGCCAGGTGGGGGTGCTGCTCGTCGCGGCTGGCCTGCTCGTCGCCTCGGTGATCGCCCTGGTCATCGCGGTTGAGGTGGGCCTGTTCGGATACAAGGACAGCTGGCTGGCGCCCTACGCGTGGACCACGTTCTACGAGGAGATCTTGGGCGGCGTGCTGCTGCTCGCGGCCGCGGGCGTGCTCGGCTACTCGGGCAAAGCGGGCCGGTAGCTCCAGCGGAACTGGTCGTCCCTGACCGGCCAGCGCACCCCGGTGGGCGCCTCGACTATCCAGTCGCCCGGGCGGGCGGTCACCTTGCCCTCCTTGGTCCTGACCACCACCGCCTCGCCGACCGGCCAGGCCAGGTGCCTGCCCACCCGCCGCCAGCGACCGCCGCCGAGCGGCTCGTGGCTCGACTGGAAGTCCGGGTCGGTGACCGTCCTGACGTTCCCCGCGTCGTCGGTGACCTGCCAGTCGCCTGCGAAGCCGTGCATCTGCTCGCCCGCGTGGGTTATCCAGGCCAGAGGCTCGCTCAGCTGGCTGGCCTGGATATGGCCGACGCGCTCGAAGAACGCGGCCTCCGGCGGGCCGCCGGGCGGGATGACGGGGAGGAAACCGACGTCCTCCAGCTGAGCGAGTTGCAGGCGCAGGTAGTCGCGCAACTCTTCGCGGAAGGCCGGCGGGAGCTCCGTCCACGGGACCACGAACTCCCCGTCCCGGCCCGCCGCGACCCGCCGCTGCTGCCAGCGGGTGTGCTCGGTGCGCGCGATGTGCGCCAGGTCTTCCTCGCTGAGCTCGATGACGCTGCCGGGCGGGACGAGGTGGACCGGCGTCCACTGCCGGCCCCGCGCAGCGGTGACTGACAGGATCGAGCGGAGCTGGAGGATGTTGTCCTGGCGGAGGAACGGGTCGAGATCGGACCAGGGCAGCCGGGCTGGGCTCCTGGCGTGCCCGGGCGGCAGCGGGTGGCTCAGCCGGTAGCACTCGTGCCAGTGCCTGGCCACGCGCGTCCAGGTGTCCTCGGGCACCTCGCCCTCGATCAGCAGGCCATGCTCGAACGGGTGCAGCAGGTCGAAGATGGCGCCGCCCATCCCGTCGCCCGCGGATGCGAGGACGAACACCGGGGTCTCCGGGTGCAGCCGGGCGACCCGCCCGGCCTCGTGGACCCCGCTCCCCGGCGGTCCCTCCGCGATGATGACGGCGGTCTCCCTTGCCTGAGCGTGATCCATCGCGTCGAGCGTGGGCAGCAGGTGATCGGTCCAGCGGACCGGGTGCGCGGCAACGACGGGCAGCGAGGCCAGTAGCGCGCTCGGGGCGGACGCGAGGTACTCGCGCCTGATGTCCGGTGACCGCAGGTCGAGCAGGGCCACGCCGGCCAGCGGCAGCGGAACAGGCGCGTCCCGTGGCGGTTGCAGGCCGGGCGCCGCCGAACGGCCGGCCGCGGCCGCCTTCACGAGCTCAGTCCGCTCCCAGGCACGGCGGGCCAGTTCGAGCAGGATGGCCAGCGTCAGGGTGCTGTCCCCGCACACCAGCAGGTGCCTGGGCCGGGTGCGCAGCACCTGTGATACGAGGCCGCGGGCGGTTGACTCGGCCGAGCTGAGCGCGTCCTCGAACCAGCCGCCCGGTGTGCCGCTGTGCGTGCCGCGCCAGTGGTCGGCGTGCCTCGGGTCGTTGATGAGCGCCACCAGGTGCGGCTGGCGGTCCGGGTCTGGCTGATAACGCCGGAGAACGTCCTTGGCCGTCATGATGACGGCCTCGTTGTCGGGGACCCGGTCGCGCAGCGCGTAGAGGTAGCTGAGCGCGCAGCCGCGCACTGCGGAGATGATCGGCCGTTGCAGGCGGGGCGACGCCGGATCGCCGATGACCACGCGCACGCCGGTGAGCTTCGCCTCCTCAAGCAGGGGGTTGTCGTCGTCCGGCTCGATCACGATGATGTCGCGCGGGTTGCGCGCCTGCTTGGCGAGCCGCCTGAGCAAGGGAAGGGTCGCGGGGCTCAGGCCCGTGAAGATGGTCGCGTCGCGCGCGAACCGGGACTGCAGCCGGTTAAGCGGCTGCCGCCAGAGGACCGATGCCACGGCGAGTGCCCCGATCAGCGTCGCGCCGAGGCCGTCGATCTGGCCGAGTTGCAGCGCGAGCGGCGGCTCCCCCATGCACGCGGCCCCGGGGGTCACGCTCTGGTAGATCATGTTCGGCGGCTGGCCCACGTACAGCTGCAATATCCAGAACGTGATGCCCGTGGTGCTCATCTGACCGCGGCAGGGGACGTAGGACGCCGTGCCGAGGACCGCGGCCACCAGCACAAGCACGACAACGGCGATCAGCCCGATCGGCGGCCGGTCGCGCCTGCGGGGCCACCAGTAGGCGGTTAGCCCGGCAACGAGCAGCGCCATCGTGGCAACAAGCGTCCAGTCCTGGTCCGGCCGGAGCAAGGGCTGCCACCAGGTGTGCGCACCGTCCAGCCAGCGCGGGTCGTATCCGTACACAAACGCGCCCCAGCACAGCAGGCCGATCGCCGTCGCGGCGAGCGCCGCGGGGACCAGCCAGGCGTGCCGCGGCCAGCCGGCCTGGCCTGCTGCGTGCGACGACATCGCCCGTGCCCTCACCTCCGCGGACGGCAGGTGGCCCCGGTCTGTCGATCCAGAGCCGGCCGTCCGCGTTATTTACGCTCTCGAATTCAAGATTGCCATGCGGTGCGGAAACACGTCGAGAGCGAAACACTGTCGGGTCAAGGCACGCGGTGCCGAAACTGCGAATCCTGCGCAGACCAGCCGCTATGCTCTCATCAACAGTTTTCTTGGCGGGATGGAGCCTTCAATGGCCGCAGGCGATCCGCTCTGGGACAGCAGGTACGCGAACATCGACATCAGCAAGCCGAACATCGCTCGCGTATACGATTGCATGCTCGGCGGGAAGGATAACTTCGCTGCCGATCGCGAATTCGTCGCGGAGGTATTGCGTTTCGCGCCGAAGGCGCCGCTCGCCTCGATCGCCAATCGTCAATTCCTGCGCCGCGTGGTGCGGTACCTGGTCGTTGAGGCGGGCGTTACGCAGTTTCTCGACCTCGGATCCGGGCTGCCGACCCAGGGGAACGTGAGCGAGGTCGCGCACCAGTACAACCCGGACGCGCACGTCGTCCACGTCGACTACGACCCCATCGTCTACACGCACAGCAAGGCACTGCTCGCCGACGCGCGGACGACCGACTTCGTGGTGGGCGACGTGCGCAGGCCCGCCGAGATCCTGGCCGATCCGCTGGTTCGCGCGCTGATCGACTTCGACCGCCCGGTCGGCCTGCTGATGTTCGCGATCCTGCATCACGTCGATGACGCCGATCACCCCGAGCGGATCGCGGACGAGTTCCGCGACGCCATGCCGAGCGGCAGCTACCTGGCCATCTCCAGCCTCCGGCTGCCCGGGCTCGAGCTGCCAGAGCAGCGCGCGATCACCATCGAGGGCGAGGCCCTGCTCGTGGGGACGCTCGGTTCCGGGCGGTGGCGCGAGGACAGCGACATCCTGTCCTGGTTCGGCGACTGGGAGATGATCGAGCCTGGCCTGGTATCGCTGCTTGACTGGCGTTCCGACGAACCGGACCGCGTCCCCTTCCCCGAGATCCAGAACAGCTTCTTCGGCGGCGTCGCCAGGAAGAAGTGACGCGATTCGAGCAGGCCGGGGGATTCTGCAAGACTGATGCTTGCTTGCCCTGAGAACTGCTCGCCCAACGCGGCTGCGCGCCAGCGCGCCGCGGACTGACCGGGGGCCAGATGGAACCTGCCGCGACCAAGCCCGCTTCACCAGCATCCAGGCTTGAGCGTCAGTCACTCGAACTGCGCACCCAGCGCCTGGCGGCCGCCCGCCGGCGGGCCACCGCCCTGCTCGCGGCCGTTACGGGCGTGTTCATCGCGGTGACCGTGGTCGGCGTCCACGGGACGCTACTCGGCTACGTGCAGGCCGGCGCCGAGGCGGCCATGGTCGGCGGCGTCGCGGACTGGTTCGCGGTCACTGCGCTCTTCCGCCGGCCGCTCGGCCTGCCGATACCCCACACGGCGATCATCGTCGAGCGCAAGGACCAGTTCGCCGCGACCCTGGGCCAGTTCGTCCAGGAGAACTTCTTGAACGCCGACGTTCTCGCCGAGCGCATCCGCTCGGCCGGCCCCGCGCCCCGGCTGGCCGCGTGGCTGTCGGATGAGGGCAACGCCGCGCGCTTCGCGGGCCACGCCGCGGACCTCGTTGTTACCCTGGCCGGGACGCTGCGCGACGAGGACGTGCAGAGCGTGCTGACCGCCGAGGTGATCAGGGCGGCGGCGGCCGTCGAGGTGGCGCCGCTCGCCGGGCGGGCGGTGGGCGTGATGATCGCCGGCGGCCATCACGGCGTGCTGTTCAACGGCCTCGTCACGGCCGCCGACCGCTACCTCGCCGAGCATCATGACGAGCTCAGGGAGCGGTTCGAGGAGGAGGCGCCCCGCTGGCTGCCCGACGCGGTGTACGGGAAGGCGTTTGACCGGCTGTATGCCCGGTTGCGTGAGCGGCTGGCCGCGATGGCCGACGACCCGGAGGACGAGGCCAGGCGGCAGTTCGAGGCGTGGGTCGCCGGCCTTCCCGAACGGCTCAAGACCTCACCGGAGCTGCGCGAGCGAGGGGAAAGCATCAAGCGCGACCTGCTGGCCAGCGCCGGGCTGCGGGACTGGACCTCGTTGCTGTGGAAGAACACCAAGGAGACGCTGCGCGTTCAGGCGGCCGACCCCGACTCCGAGCTCCGCCGTCGGCTGGCCGCCGCGCTGACCGCGGCGGGCCGCAGGCTCAGCGCCGACCCCGCGCTGCAGGAGAGCCTGGAGCGGGTCGTCGAGTCGGGGGCCCGCACCCTCGCCGGCCAGTTCCATGACGAGCTGGCCGGCCTGGTCACCGGGACCATACAGCGGTGGGATGCCGCCGAGACATCGACCCAGCTGGAACTGCTGCTAGGGCGAGACCTCCAGTTCATCCGCATCAACGGCACGGTCGTCGGCGCCGGGGTGGGGCTGGCATTGCATGCCATCGCCCTTGCTCTCAGCTGAGCGCGGACGCTCGCGGGAGCGGCCCGTTCTGGCCGGTCACGAAGTTTACCGGCATTTGTCAGCGGACGGCGTGTTTGAAAACGCGTTTTCTGAGCAGTCGTTAGTGGCCCGGGACCCGGGACTTGCCCGCTGAATAGGAGACTCCGATGATCATCCTCGGACTTATCTTGCTCGTTATCGGCTTCGTCGCGAAGATCGCGATCCTCTGGACGATCGGCATTATCGTGCTGGTCGTCGGCCTCATCCTGGTTCTCCTCGGAGCAACGGGGCGCGCGGTCGGCGGTCGCCGGCATTACTGGTAGCCGGCATTACAGGTAGCCGGCCCGCGACGCCGGCGCGGACCCGGCGGTCAGGTGCCGCCGGGTCCGCCCATGCCGTCTATCACCTCGCCCTTGATCCTGGCCAGGTTGTCGGCAAGCTCAGACGCCTCGCCGAGGTTCCAGTCGGGCATGATGAACTCGTCAAAGCCAAGCTCGGCGTACCGGCCGAGCTGGTCGGCTACCTGACCTGCCGAGCCGGACAGGACGGGCCGGCCGGCCGGGGCCGCGCCGCCGCCCAGGTCGATGAACGCGTTGACCGAAGTCCGCATCGTCGCCGGGTCGCGACCGACCGCCTCGCAGGCCTCGATCAGCGCCGCGCGTTGCCCAGCGGCCTGTTCCGGTGCGCCCCAGGTATTCCACTCGTCGGCGTGGCGCGCGGTGATGCGCAGCATCCGCGGGCCGCGGGTTCCGACGAGGATGGGCAGGGGCGACTGGACCGGCTTGGGATCGCACGGCGCGTCGGTGATGTCGTAGCAGGCGCCGTGGAAAGTGGTGGACTCCTCGGCGAGCAGCGAGCGGACGATCTGGATCGCTTCCTCAAACCTGCTCACCCGCTTACCGGGCGGTTCCAGCTCGATGCCGTAGGCGCGGTGCTCGTTGACCTGCCAGCCGGCGCCGAGCCCGAGGACCATGCGGCCACCGGACAGCACGTCGATCGCGGCGGCGCGCTTGGCGAGCAGCGCGGGGTGGTGCACCGACGTGGGTGAGACGAGGGTGCCGATCCGTACCCGGCTGGTGACCGCGGCCAGGGCAGGCAGCAGCGCCCAGACCTCGTACGCGTCGCCGCGCGCGGGCGTGGCGTCGCCGGTGTTCGGCATGTAGTGGTCGGCGTACCAGACACCGTGCCAGCCGGCGTCCTCCGCGGCGCGAACCTCAAGCAGGAGGTCGGCGGGTGCGCGGTTGTTTACTGGCCAGAGCGAGAACTTCACGGGACAACTTTACGTAAGTGGACCGCCGGGGCGCTTGGCGCCCCGGCGGCGGCGGTGCCGGCGGGCTTGACGCGTTGTCACGCTTCGGCCGGCGCTTCCGCACCTCTACCCGACGACGCGGCCCAGGCCGCACAGGTACATGGTGACCTGGTGCGCGATGTGCAGGTCGGTGATCACGCTAAGAGCGATGAGAGCGGTGCCGATGAGCAGCGCCGCCATGATCGAAAGCACGATACGCCAGTACCTGACGCAGATACCGCCGACGATGAGGACGAGCAGAGCGATCGTCTGCCCGCCATCCGAGTGCAGAAGGTGATTGGGCATGGTGTGCCCCCTGACACGTGTAGCCGTCGTGATGGCGTGACGACCGGACCGTGCAGGCGCTCGCGGGGCTTGTCAGGCGCCCGCGTGTGCAATGGTGCTACTCCATGTTGTAGGACAGGATCCATGCACTGGTCCGGTGCGGATGCGGCCGGATTTGTACCGTCCGGCCGCGCCTCACCGATTACCAGCGTTGAAGCCAAGTGGCCATTTCCTCCCCCTTACCCCCTGAGGCGGTACTACGGCCCATAGAGCTCAGACCGTTCGTATTGCCTCAGAGTCCCATGCTCTGTATTCCCGTAACTTTGGTAATCAGTCGTCACTCAAGGAACGAGCTGGGCAGATCGGTACATCACCTAGGTGACGGCCGCGCCGGGCAAGTGGCGGAAGGGCCGTTACGTTACGGGCGGCCGAAGCCCCGTGGGCCAGAACCGAATCCCTGGCCGGGGAAACCAGGGCCACCGTGCCCGGGCCAGCCGCCGTAGCGGGACCCGTAGCCGCCGTACCACGACCCGTGGTAACCGAAGCTCGCCCGCCCGTTGTACTGGAAGCTGGCCTGCGAGCCGTCCGCCTCCGTCCAGGGCCGCGATCCGGCGGTTGACTGAGGGCGCGTCGTTGCGGCCGTCACCGGGTACGTCGCCTGCGGCGTGGCGGTCGCCCGCGGCGTGGCGGTCGCCCGCGGGCGCGCCGGCGTGGTCGGCCGCGCGGCGGCCGTGGTCGCCGGTACCGTCTTGGGCGCGCTTGCCGTGGTCGGGGCGCCCTGGGCGGCGACCGCCGTGCCGCCGAGGCTGAGCGTGGCCGCGAACACTCCGGCGGTGGCGATGGCCGCGAGGGCGAGAAGCGCGATCATCGCGGTGATCAGGCCGGTGCGGAAGCTGATCTCCTCAAGCCGGGCATTGACGGCCGCGTGAAGGCGCGAGTGAGCGCGCGTTCCGCTGTACCCGCCCGCATTCACAGACATGGACGATACAGATAAAGGCGGCGGATTGTTAGTGTTACGACCGATTCGCGCCGAAACCAGCTGGGTCAAAGAGCCGGACGAGGCTTGCCGGGGGCGACGGTGCGGGCCAGGATCCCGAGCGTGGCGCGCAGCGCGCTCTCTGGTACCACCGGGAAAATCGCGGCGTCCTTCCAACTCTGCTCGATGGCCGACCAGTCGTAGTACGACGTCACGAGCGTGCCCGCGTCGATTGGCTCAAGGCGGTAGCCGTAGACGTGGCCGATATTGAACTGGCCGCGGATGGTCCAGGCAATTTCCCTGTCCGGCTCGAGTGCGACGATTTCGACGGTCACGTCGTAGAGGCCGAGCGGGTAGTCGTTGAGCGCTTCCCTGTCCATGTGCACGACGAAGGTATCGCCCGCCTTGGTGACAATTGCCCCGCTGGCTTCCATCAGCATGCCAGAGCTGTCGATGGCGACGTGGCCCCTGGGATCGGTGAGCACTGCGAAGATCGCTTCCGGCGTCGCGGCGATGGCCCGCTGAACTTCAAGTCGTTCCGACACGAGCCGATTCTCGCACGTCGGCGCGATGGCCTGCCATTAATGCGTTGATGAGCGATCAATGCGCGGCCTAGTGTCGAGCCCATGTCGATCACCGTCCGGCCAGTGCGCGATGCCGGGGATTATGCCGCCTGGCGGCAGGTGCGCATTGCCGTAGTCCCCGGCGAGCGGGCGGACTCAGTGGAGGCCCTGCGCGCGCAAGCAGGCCCGCACCGCGAGTTCCTGATCGCCGAGATGGACGGCGTGCTGGCCGGCTCGGGCCTCGTCGGCAAGTCGGACCTGGCGGGCGCGGGTGCCATGGCGGTGCGGGTGCTGCCGGACATGCGCCGCCGGGGCGTTGGCACGGCGATCTTGCGGGTACTCGCCGAGCGGGCCGCCGCCCTGGGGTTCGACGTGGTGAACAGCCACGTCGATGACCCTGGCTCGGCGCGGTTCGCCGAGCGGTACGGTTTCCGCGAAATGGACCGGGAGGTCGAGCAGGTCCGCGTGATCGGTGACGAGCCGGCGCCGACCCTACCGGACGGCGTCGTGATCCTCCCGGTCAGCGAGCGGCCCGGACTATGGCGGGCGGCCTACCACGCCGTGGGGGTACAGGCATTCCAGGACATGGCTACCCGAGCACCGCTTGAGGTCAGCCTGGAGCAGTGGGAACGGGACTGGATCACGGATGAGGACGCCATGTTCGTCGCCCTGGCCGACGGTGAGGTGATCGGCTGCGCCGGGCTCCTGCCAGATACCGACGACCCGGGCCGAGCCGAGCAGGCGCTCACCGTGGTACGCCGGGACTGGCGCCGTCGCGGCGTGGCGGCCGCGCTCAAACGCACCTCTCTGGCCTGGGCGGCGGCTCACGGGCTGCGGGAGGTCTACACCTGGACGCAGCGCGGCAACCATGACATGCGAGCACTCAACGAGCACCTGGGCTTCGTCACGAGCAGGGAGAGCCTCAGCGTGAGCGCCAGCCTGCCGCTGCCGCTATGACTTGTCGACGAGGTCGCTGACCGGCTTCACCCCCGCCGTGCCGTTCCGCAGGCGCCGCAGCAGGCCGCCGAAGTACCACAGCGCGGCGAGCACCAGAGCGTAGCCGAGCATCTTGTCCGAGCCGTGGAACGGCGCGGGGAAAGAAAGCGCCACCATGATCACCACGGTGTAGGCGAGCACGAACCCGATGACGGGCCACGCCCACCGGCCGAGTGAGAACGCGCCCGGGATGCTGTCCGTGGTGCGCCGCCTGATGGCGTAGGCCACGGTGATCAGGAAGTAGATGATGTAGGGGATGATCGCGGTCGCGCCAACGAGCGTGCCGAACGAGCTTGGCTGGTTGTACCCGTAGATCATCACGCCGATGTCGATCACACCGAACACGAGCAGCGCCACCACGGGCGTCTGGCTGCGCTGGTGGATCTTCCGCAGCGCGCCGGAGAACGGCAGCATGTTGTCCCGCGACAGCGAGTAGACCAGCCTGGCCTGGGCGCCGCTGCCGACGACCAGGATCGAGAACATCGAGAAGACGACGAACGCGACGAAGACCTTCACCAGCCAGGACGGCAGCCAGTAGCCCGCGATCGCCAGCAGCGGCAGCGGCGCCGACTCCACGGTCTTGAGGTCGGGGATAGCGAGCGTGAAGCCGATCAGCGCGACCATGCCAAGCACGACGGAGCCGGCCACGGCCCACAGCACGCCGCGGGGCACGCTGCGGCGCGGGTCCACCGCGTCCTCGGACATGTCGGCGGCGAGCTCGAACCCGACCAGGGTGAAGGCGCCGAGCAGGCCGGCCAGGGTGAAGGCGTACCAGGTCGGGTTGTGGTAGACGGAGGTCGTGCTGGTGAGGATGCCCGCGCCGTACTGTTCGGGCTTGGACTTCACTCCCCACAGCACGAGCAGCAGCACGCCGAACACGACGGTTCCGATGATCTCGGTGAACACCGCGATGTTGTTGACCCGCGCGGCCACCTGGATGCTGATGAGGTTGATCACCACGGGCAGCAGCATCAAGATGATCGCCACCGCGAGCACCAGGTGCGGGCTCGGGTTGTCGACGTTGAACTCGCTGAGCAGAAGCGGCGCTGCCACCTGCAGCATGATCGCGCCGCCGCCGACCGCCATGTAGAGCAGGCCGGCGAAGCCGACGAACCAGCCGTAGCTGGGGTTCACCAGCCGCGCGCTCCACTGGTAGGCGTAGCCGGCCAGCGGGATACGGGTGCCGAGCTCGGCGACGACCAGGGCGATCATCAGGTTGCCGACCCCGACGATCGGCCACGTCCAGATGGAGGCGGGCCCCCAGTAGGCGAGGCCGAACCCGTAATTCAGGAAGATTCCCGTGGTGATGGAAACGATCGAGAACGCGATCGCGAACATCGAGAAGAACCGAAGCGAACGCCTGAGCTCGGGCTTGTAGCCGGCCCGCTCAACGACCGACTCCGGAGAGTCTGCCTGGTTTAGCGGAACGGGTGCGGGCGCTGCCGGGTCGGGGTCGGCTGCTCTGGAGGACATGTGACCTACTTTCGGTTTCGCTATCTCACTCGGACTGCTCTCTGGGTTGCGGTTGCTTGCTGGCTGATTCGCTTGCTTACTGGCCGACCTGCTTGCGGACGGCGGCGAACCCCTGGTCGGTCGCCTCCAGCGCCCGCGCGATGTCGTCGCCGGTCATGGCGGCGGAAACGAACCAGTTGTGCCGTGGGTGCAGGTAGGTGCCGCCGCGCAGGGCCTCGGCCGCGAACACGTCGGCCAGCCGGTGGTCCTCGTCCCCGGCGAAGGAGAGGTACGGCATCGCGGCCGGGCCGGTGTAGCTGACCGCCAGGTCCCACGCGTGCGCCTGCGCCAGGATCCCGGCGCGCAGCGCGGTGCCTGCCCGCTCCATCGCCTCGACCGCGCGCTCTTCGGCGAGCGCGGTGATGGTGGCGATCGCCGCCGCCATCGGGACGGCGGAGAACCAGAACGAGCCGGTGACGTACAGCTGGCGCGCACCGTCGCGGAACGCGTCGTTACCGAGCACCGCGGCGAGTGCGTGGCCGTTCGCTATCGCCTTGCTCCAGGCGGACAGGTCGGGATCCACGCCGACCGGCTCCCAGCTGGAGCCGAGGTGCAGCCGGAACCCGCAGCGCACGTCGTCGAGGATGAGCGCGGCCCCGGCGGCGTCGCACAGCGCGCGCAGGCCGCGGGCGAACTCGGGATCGACCAGTTCCTGGTCGTGGCCGGCGTCGTGCTTGAACGGGCTGACCAGGATGCCCGCCAGGTCGTCGCCCGCCTCGGCAGCGGCCTGCCGCACGCTGTCGAGGTCGTTGTAGGTGTAGTAGCCGAGGTTGGCGCGGTCCTGCGGGGTGACGCCGGCCGGCCGGGGCGTGCACCAGGGCGCGGCGCCGTGATAGGCGCCGGAGGCGACGAGGATCTTGCGCCGCCCCGTCCGCGCCCGGGCGATCGTGCAGCACATGGTGGTGGCGTCGGTGCCGTTCTTAGCGAACATCGCCCAGTCCGCGTGCCGGACCGTCCGCACCAGCAGTTCGGCGAGGTCCACCATGACCGGGCCCGGGGCGTTCTGGCAGTCGGCGAGCGCGGCCTGGGCCGCCACGGCCTCCTCCACCCGGGGGTGCTTGTGGCCGAGCACGACCGGACCGTAGCTGCACATCAGGTCGACGTACTCGTTGCCGTCCACGTCCCAGACCCGCGCGCCGCGCCCGCCGCGCATGAACTGCGGGTAGACGGCGGGCAGCAGCGCGGTCGACTGGTGCCCGTACATCCCGCCGGGGATCACCGCCCGCGCGCGTTCCCGCAGCCGCTGGTCCACGGTTCGCCCGGTCGTTTCGCTTGGCTGCTCAGTCATGGACCTGCTCCTTTTCCTGTTCGTGTTGCGCTGCCGCTTGCTGGGCGGCCCGCCGCGCCGCCGCGGCGGCGATCCGGCTGGCGGCCTCCGGCTGGGCGCGGCCGAGGAAGTCAAGCACCTGGCCGAGGCTCGCGATGCCGGCGTCCGACCCAAGGCCGGTGGCGGCGAGCGAACCGCAGGCGATGCCGAGCCAGGCCGCGTCGACGCAGCCGGCCCCGGCAAGCAGCCCGGCGAGCATGCCCGCGGTGAAGGCGTCGCCGCAGCCGGTGGTGTCCACCACGTCGACCGGGATGGCGGGCAGCGCCACCGGGGCGCCGCCGCCCGGCCAGGCGACCAGGCAGCCGTCCGCGCCGCAGGTGACGGCCACGCCGCCGGCGCCGAGCGCGAGGATGTCCGCGATGGCCGCGTGCAGGTCGTCGCGGCCGGTGAGCGCGAGCAGCTGGTCGGCGTTCGGCAGGAACCAGTCCGCCGCGCCGAGCAGCCCGGCGATCCGGTCCAGGTCCCGCGGGCGGCCGGGGTGCAGCACGTCCACGGCGACGAGCGCCCCGCCTGCCCGGGCCGCCGCGACCACCTGGGCAAGCCCGGCACCGACGATGCCGCCGAGCGCGTCGGGGCCGCCGATGAGCAGCGCGCGGCTGCGGCGCACCCGGTCCAGGTCGACGTCGGCGAGCTCGAGCAGCGACGTCGCGCCGGGCACGTGCAGCGCGGGGCGCTCGCCGTTCGCCCTGATCGGCAGGATGGTGGCCGAGGTCTGGACCCCGTGTTTGCGGGCCAGCCCGCTGGTGTCGACACCGTGCCTGGCCAGTGCGATGGCGACCACGTCCCCGAGCAGGTCGTCGCCGATCGCCCCGACCGCGAGCACGTCGGCGCCCAGCTTGGCGAGGTCGACGCCGGTGCCGGCGGCGGTGCCCGCGGCCGTGGCCCGGATCTCGGTCAGCCGGGCGCTCCCCTGGCCTGGCGGTATGGCCTCGACCGGCCTGCCGAGCACGTCGAGGATGTGGGCCCCAAGCACGGTCACCGGGCCGAGCGGCCAGGTTCCCGGGATTTCGCGCTGACGGCTGGTCATGGGCGCGGCGTCCTTCCCGTGGGCACCGCGTCCTTGCGGTACGTTGAGGGGATATTAGACGGACGTCCGATAAAACAACAGATGCTGCGGCGAGCGGGTTGGGAGACCCTGAGTCATGCCGAAGATCGTTAACTGGGATGAGCGGCGCGACGAGATCTTGGCTGCCACCTGGCGGGTGATCGCGCGCGACGGCATCGCCAAGGCCACCATCAGGGCCATCGCCCGCGAGGCGCACTGCTCGGCGGGTATACTCGCACACTACTTCGACGACAAGGCCGACATCCTCGGCTCGGCGCTGATGCTGTCGCACCGCCGGGTGGTGGCGCGAATGGACGTCAGGGTGGCCGGCCGGACGGGGCTCGACGCGCTCGGCGTGATCATGCTCGAGGCGCTGCCGCTTGACGACGAGCGCGACCTCGAGGCGCAGATCGAGATCAGCTTCTGGGGACGGGCACTTGGCAACCTAGAACTGCGGACGGTGCAGAACGCCGAGTTCGACCGGTTCGCTCGTCGGCTGCGCGCCCACCTCGCGGAGGCGCGGGAGCACGGCGAGCTGCGCGCCGGCGTGGACCTCGACGTGGCGGCCCACCAGCTGCTCGTGCTGATCGACGGGCTCAGCGCCCAGCGGGTGCTCTACCCGGGCCGGGTGCCGGCCCTCAGGCAGCGGCAGATGCTCGACGCGCTGCTCGACAGCTTCCGTCCGTTTCCTCGCTGACGGCGGGCATGGCAGTTCAGGCTTGCGGCAGGCCGCAGAGCCGGTCGGATATCTCGCGGAGCCGGCGCCTGGCCTCCGCATCGCGGGCCTGCGGGTTCGGCTCGGCCCCGGCGGTCCCGTTGAAGAAACGGCCGGTGACCCCGTCGAGCCCCGGGTCGGTGACGAGCCGCAGGGTCGCGCGGACGCCATCTTCCAGCGAGCTGGCGGGCGCTGCGCCGGCGTCGAGGACGATCTTGGTCGGCATGAACGTCGCGGGATGCAGGCAGTTCGCCGTCACCTGGCGCGGGTCCAGCTCGTCGGCGAGGTCGAAGGTGAACATGATCTGGGCGAGCTTGCTCTGGCGGTAGGCAAGGAAGCCGTCGTAACGGTCTCGCAGCATGACATCGTCGAAGTCGACCGGCGCCTGGCCCAAGGACGCGACGTTGACGATGCGAGCCGGCGTGCTGTCCTGCAAGCACGGCAGCAGCCGCCTGGTGAGCAGGTACCCGGCAAGGTAATTGACGGCGAACCGGAGCTCGTGCCCGTCACTGCTTTCCTCACGGCGGTCCGCGCCGTTGGTGGTGAAGCCGATGCCGGCGTTGTTGACGAGCGTTCCTAGCTGCGGGTGCTCGGCGGCCACCCGATCGGCCAGGCCGCGGACCTCGTCGAGCGACGCGAAGTCGGCGCGGAACCAGTGCAGGCGCCGGCTGCCGGTGGCTGCGGCGATGTCGTCGATCGCCTGCTGCCCGCGGGCATCGTCCCTGCCGTGGATGAGCAGCGTCGCGCCGGCGGCGGCCAGCTCTGCCGCCAGCACCCGTCCCAAGCCATCGGTTGCCCCGGTGATCAGGATGGTCTGCTCGTCAAGTGGCCGCATCAGCGCCTCCTTATCCTGCTAAACCGGCCAGCACCGGATCGCGAGGAGTCAACCGATCCTTACATGTCTCCGGGGGCGATGACCGGTGATTCGATGCAGTCGGCCACGGAGCGGAGGAACCCGGCCCGGCGCGGCTTGCTGGCATGATCGTGGTGGTGAAACGAGTCAAGGAGACGAGATGACGAACGCGGACTGGACCGATGACGGGCGGACTCCCGAGCAGCGGCTCGCGGCACTTGGCCTTGAGCTGCCGGCGCCGTTCCCGCCGGCCGCGTCCTATCGCTCGGTGCGGGTGCACGGGGATATCGCCTACGTTTCCGGGCACGGGCCGATGCGGGGCGGCGCAGCGGTCTACCGGGGCAAGCTCGGGGCCGGCGTGGACATCGAGACCGGCAAGCTATCGGCCCGGCTGACCGCGCTGAACGTCCTCGCCTCCGTTAAGGAGCAGGTCGGCGAGCTCAGCCGGGTTACTGGCTTCCTCAAGCTGCTTGTCCTGGTCAACGCGACCACGGACTTCGAGTTTCCGCACCAGGTCGCCGACGGCGCGAGCGACCTGCTGTTCGCGCTGTACGGCCCGTCAAGCCGGCACGCGCGCTCCGCGATCGGCGTCGCCTCGCTGCCGATGGGCATCACCACGGAGGTCGAGGCGATCCTCACCCTCGGGTAAGACCGCCGCCCGTTCGGGCGACCCTCGGCATGTCTGGCAGGTGGAGTTATCCCACGGAGGAACTGACGATGACGGGCTGGGTGTCCTGGCCGTTGACGCTGTCGAAGATGCCCGGGGCGTCCTGGAACTCGCCGCTCGGGTTGCCTTGCATGGTCGAGGACTCGATCCGCAGGGTGCCGCCGCCGGCGTTGACGACGAAGAAGATGCCGCCGCCGCCCTCGCGGGCGGTGTTGCCGTGGATGACCGTGCCAGAGATAGTGAGGTCGTAGGCGTTGCCGTCGGTGTAGATCGCGCCGCCGCTGCCGCCGCCCGGCGTGCCGGCCTGGGCGGGGTTGGCGCCCCAGCCGATCGCCTTGTTGCCGGCCAGCAGGCAGTTGATGATGTCGAAGTTCGCGTAGAGGCCGCTGAGCGCGCCGCCGTTGGAGCAGCTGTCGTCGCTGAAGGTGTCACCGGTGAGGTAGACGGGACTGGCCGGGTACATGCCGACGGCGCGGATCGCGCCGCCGCCAAGGTCAGGGCCGCTCGCGTAGCAACTGTCGCCGGAGAACACGGAGTTGACGACCTTGAGCTGGCCGCCCTCGGCGAAGATGGCACCGCCGCCGTACACCGAGCTGCCACTGACCTGCGGGGTGGCGGAGTAGGCGTCGGTGACGTCGAGGTTCTCCACGACGAGCTGCGGCCACTGCTGTTGCCAGCCGGCGTTCATGGACAAGACCTGGGTCTTCCCGCCGCCGGTGAGCGTCACCTTGCCGCCGCCGTCGAGTACTACCAGGCGGCTGCTGGCGGCCACGATGGCCGCGGCGGTCATGGTGATGGTGACCGGGGACGGGCCGCAGCTGAATGTGATGACGCCGCCCGCGGCGACCGCCGCGATTACCGCCGCCGACGTGCAACTGGCCGGCGTGCCGTTACCGATCACGTGGTCCGGGTGGCCGGTGACGACCGCCTGCGCGGACGCCGGGACGGCCGCGTGCCCGTCAGGGTTGCCCGCGGCGGGCCGGGCACCGCCCGGGCTGGCGGGGGCCGTCCGCGGCGCGGCAGTGCCGGACGCGCCCGGCGCCGTTTTGACGGCGTGCACCACGGCGGACGCGACCGCCACCGGCGCGCCTGGCGCCGTGGCGGCGCTGGGCACCGCGGTACCCGAGACCGGCGCCGGCGATGCGCCGGGAACCGGCCCTGCGCACGCGGTAACCGTCACGCCCGCGGCCGCAGCGGCCAGGACCGCACGAGCCACCCGGGCAAGGCCCCGGAGGACCCTGTCGCGACCGTGCACCGACCTCATGGCGCATGATGCTAGACCTACACTCACCGCGGGTACTAGGACTCAAGGCCACACCTGCGAAGGAGCATCCATGTCTCATAGCGTCTATTCGGTTAGCGAGGTCGTCGGGTCCTCTACGGAGAGCATCGACGATGCCGTCAAGGGAGCGATCAGCCGGGCCGCGCAGACCCTGCACAACCTCGACTGGTTCGAGGTGGCGGAAATCCGGGGCCGGATCGAGGACGACGGTACCTGCCACTTCCAGGTGCGGGTGAAGCTCGGCTTCCGCCTGGATGAACGTCCCTCCTGAGGGGAAGCGGGGCGGGCTCGGCATGGGCCGGCTACACGCCCAGCCGAGTCCGTGTCCCGCATGGTCCGTTTGCTGGGGAGGCGGCTGGGGTAGCCGCAAAGCCGGACGCCGGATCGCGACGGCGGGTTTGAGCATGCGGCGGAGGACTGACTGACATGGCGAGCGTGAGCACGTGGGAACGGATAGAGCGCCGGAACCTGCACCGCCGGGAACGGTGGCGCAGGCATCTCCGGCCGGGGGACCGACCGGACCCCTCGAGCCCGGCCGGCACGGACAAGCTGCCGCAGGTCAAGCACATCGTCATGCTGATGATGGAGAACCACTCGTTCGATAACTACCTCGGCACCCTCGGCCGGGGGGACGGGTTCCCCCTCGGTGAGGACGGCGCGCCGGATGCCGCGAACCCGGACTCCGCGGGCACCATGATCCGGGCCTATCACGCCCCGTCCACCGTGCAGCAAGACGGCGTGCCCACCCAGAGCTGGTGTGCCAGCCACATCCAGTGGGCCGACGGCAAGATGACCGGTTTCGTGGCGGCGACCGAGCAGGTCATGCCGGAGGGCTGTGACAAGACCGCGGCCATGGGCTACTGGACCGAGCAGGACCTGCCCTTCTACCACGGGCTTGCGAGGACCTTCCCGCTGGCCGATCGCTGGTTCAGCTCCTGCCTCGGGCCAACGTTCCCGAACCGCCGGTTCCTGCTGGCGGGGACGGCCAACGGGCTGATGGACGACCTGCCGTTCAACCTGCTCGACCGGCCGAAGGCGGGCACCATCATGGAGATGCTGACCCGGCACGGCATCTCCTGGGTCAACTACCGGCCGGCCGGCAGCGACCAGACCCAGTTCCGCCGCTACCTGCGGTACCGGAGCCGTCGGCACCGACACCACCTGACCTCCTACGGTCGGCCGCTGCGCAGGACAAGCGAGGCGTTCAAGCGGGACCTCCAGTTCACCGCGGCCATCTACCCGCTCGGGATGGCCGGCTACATGGCCCACGTCCGCAGCATCGACCAGTTCTTCGCGGACGCCGACTCAGGAAACCTGCCGTCGTTCTGCATCGTCGACCCGGACTTCCGCGGCTTCTCCGAGGAGAACCCGCAGGACATCCGCAAGGGGGAGAGCTTCGCCGCCGAGGTGATCAACCGGGTCATGCACGGCCCCGGCTGGGCAGACACGCTGCTCATCTGGGTGTACGACGAGGTCGGCGGCTACTACGACCACGTGCCGCCGCCCCCGGCGGTCCCGCCGGACGACGTGCGCGGCAGCAGCATTGCCACCCGCCCAGGCCTGCCGCGCACCCTGCTCAAGCTGCTGTTCCCCGGCTACGTGCGCCATGCCGAGGAACTCGTCGCGGGCCCGGACGCCTATGACACCTACGGGTTCCGGGTGCCTGCGGTGATCGTGTCGCCCTACGCGCGCCCGGACTGTGTCCTTTCCGACGTGTTCGATCACACCTCGGTGCTCAAGCTCATCCAGGAGAAGTGGAACCTGCCCGCGCTGACCCGGCGGGACGCGGCGGCGCTCGCGCCCCTCGGCGCGCTCGACCTGACGGCTCCGCCGGCCTTCCTGACACCGCCGGAGCTGCCCAAGCCGGCGCTTGAGTGGGGCAGCTGGTAGGCGGCGGGGGAGAGTGGATCCGGCTCCGTTGGGATCCTCCCGTGGTTATTAGGTAAAGCTGATCACCACTGTGAGTGATGGGGTGGAAGAGCCCTGCTACGGGCTGGGACTAGCGCGTGCTCAGCGTGCGCGCGAACGCGGCGAACTCCGCCAGCGCATTGTCGGCCTCAGGCAGGAAGCCGAACAGGATGAAGGAGTGCACGCTGTCGGCGACCGGGCGGAATGTGACCGGCACGCCAGCGTCGCGGGCCCGGTCGGCCAGCCGCTGCGCGACCGGGAACAGCGCCTCCGGCTCGGCCGCCTGGATGAGCAGCGGTGGCAGGCCGGACAAGTCCGCGCGCACCGGGGACACCAGCGGGTGGCCGGGATCGGTGTCCTGGATATAGCAGGCGGCCAGCTGGATCAGCGCGATGCGGTTGAGCCACGGGTCGGAGTCGGCGGCGGGGCCGAGCTGGTCCGCCGACAGCGCCAGGTCGCAGAGGGGGGAGACGACATGGAGGCCGGCGGGCATCCGGGTGGCCAGGCCCAGCCCGCCCGCATCGCCTTCCGCGGCCCCGCCGCCCGCCGCGCGGCCGCCCGCCCCGTCGCGCAGGGCCAGGGCGAGGCTGAGGGCGAGGCCGCCGCCTGCGCACTCGCCGCTGACGATGACCGGGGCCCGCGGGTACCGGCGGGCCAGCCAGCGGTAGGCGGCGAGCACATCGTGCAGCGCCGCGGGAAACGGGTGCTCCGGCGCGAGCCGGTAGTCGGGGACGAGCGCCCAGCCGCCGGCCGCCTCAGCCAGCCGTACGGCGAGCGGCACCGACAGCTCCGCCGAGCCGAGCGCGTAGCCGCCGCCGTGCAGGTGCAGCACCACCGGTGCCCGCGAGTCCGGGGAAGGCGACCGCGCCGGGCGCCCGATAAGCAGCGCGGGCGTGCCGTCGCAGCTGACCGTGGCGGCCGGCCCGCCCCCGGTCGGCGGATGCAGCCTGTCCCGGACGAACTCGGCGTAGCCTTGGCGCTCGCCGAGCCAGCCCGCGGCGCGGTGCTCGCCGGTCAGCGCGCCGCGCCACAGGTCGTAGGCGCGCCGCGCCTCCGGGCGGCGCATCGGGTTGCCTGGCCCGGCCGTGCTCTGCTCGAACTCCGCCGCCGACTGCCGCGCGGCGGTGACCGGGTCGTGCGCGAGCAGCCATTCCTGCATCGGCGGTCCGGCCGGGCTGAGCCGCTCGAGCCCGCGAAGGTAGCCATTGCGCGCCCGGACTTGGACCGGGTCGCTGGTCTGGCTGTTGCGCAGGTTGACCCGGGAGGACTCGAGCATCCGGGCGGTGCGGGCCTTGCGGCGGAACGCGTACTCCCGCAGCGCTGCCTGCTCGTTCCCCGCCCCGGCCCGCTGCAGGCAGGCGGCGAGCATGACCGCGTCCTCGAGTGCCATGCCTGCCCCCTGCCCCGCGCTTGGCGGCGCCGGGTGCGCGGCGTCGCCGAGCAGCACCACGCGGTCCGACCCCCAGGTCTCCAGCGGGTCGCGGAAGTAGATCCCGGTGATCAGCGCCCCGTCCATCACCGCGAGCAGGTCGCGCAGCGCCGGGCAGGCGTCCGCCAGGGACGCGCGCAGGTCGGCCAGGTCGCCGGACGCCGTCCAGGACTCACGGTGTACCTCGGTCGCGGGCACGAAGGCGCTCAGGCTGTAGACGCTCTCCGGGTGCCCGTCGTGCCGCAGCGGGTAGAGCAGCACGTGGCGGCGCGGACCGTACCAGGACATGATCTTCGCGTCGTAGCGGGCCGGCACCTTCTCCCGCGGGATCAGCCCGCGCCAGACCACGACGTCGGTGAACCGGGCCTCCCGCTCGCCGATGAGCTGCCGCCTAGTCGCCGAGCGCAGGCCGTCCGCGCCGACCAGCACGTCACCGCGCACCTCCTCCCCTCCTGCGAGCTCGACGCGCACGTCGTCCGCGGTCTCCTCGAAGGCGACGACGCGGCTGCCAGTGCGCACGCACTCCGCCGGCAGCTCGAGCAGCAGGCTGGTCAGCAGGTCGGCGCGGTGCCCGCAGTAGTACGGCTCGCCGTACTTCGCCGCCCGCGGCTCAAGTGACGACTCGGTGATGAGCTGGTTGTCGCCGAGGCCGCGCTGCTCGGCGACGTCGATGCGCGCCGCGGTCTTCCGCCAGAACGCGTCGGCCTCGAGGTAGCTGAGCGCCTTCATCGCGTTCACGTACAGCCCGAGCCCGGCCCCGATGGCGGTGAACGCGGGGGCTTGCTCGAGCACCAGCGGCTCGATGCCGGCCTTCCGCAGGGCGATGGCCGTGGCAAGCCCGCCGGTGCCGCCTCCGGCGATGATCACGCGCACTGGGATCCCCTAACCGTGCAGAGTAGGCCGCTTCCGTTCGGGATACTACGGGTCGGTACGCCGGGGTCAGCGGCGCCACAGCCGCTTCGTCGCGATGCGGGCGCCCTCGGCGAGCGCCGCGAACTTCGCCCAGCCCACCTTCGGGTCGACCTCCCTGGTGGCGGCCTGGGAGGCGAAGCCGCAGTCGTTGCCGATCAGCACGTTCTCCCGGCCGACGAGCTCCGCGTACCGCACGGTGAGCTCGGCGATGAGCTCGGGGTGCTCGACCCAGTTGGCGCCGTTGCTCAGCATGCCGGGGATGATCACCTTGCCGTCTGGCAGCTTCACGTCCTCGAAGGCGTGGTAGTCGTGCATGTGCCGGGTGTTCATCACCTCAAACGACACCGCCTGGGCGTTGACCTTGAGCATCGGCTCGATGAAGTCGCGCAGCCGCAGGTCGTAGACGTGCGGGCCCTGGTTGATGCCGTAGCAGGTGTGGTAGCGGATCTTCTCCGGCGGGATGTCGCGCAGCGTGTAGTTGATCAGCTCGACGGTCTCCGCCACGTGCCGGTCCCGCGCGGCCGGCTCGGCCGCACCGTGACCCCACAGGTCCGACGCGGACGGGTCGTCGAGTTGGATGAGGAAGCCGGCGTCGATGATGGCCCGGTACTCCTCGCGGGTCGCGTCGGAGAGCGCCGTGAGGAACTCCTCGCGCGAAGGGTAGTAGTCGTTGTCGTGCTGGGCGAGGCTGGTCGGCAGCGCCGCCGACATGAACGCCTCGGTGTAGTCCTTCCCGGCCAGCGCGGCGCGGAGGTTGGCGATGTCGGCGGCGAGCGCCTGCTGGCCGACGTACTTGACCGGCCCACGGCACACCAGCCGCTTCGGCGGGCTGAGCATCGCGCCGTACATCGCGGTCTTGAAGTAGCGCTCGTAGTACTCGGGGAAGTCGGCGACTTCGCGCCACGAGCCGGGCGACTCGCCCGGCTCGTACGGCACCGCCTCGAACCCGGCCAGCCGCTCGGTCAGGTACGTGGTGAACCCGCTCTTGCGCTGCTCGCCGTCGTTGATCACGTCAAGGCCGGCCTCGACCTGGCGGCGGACGCACTCCTCGACGGCCGCCGTCGCGCGGGCCTCGAACGCGTCGGTGTCGTAGGGGCGGTCGTTCTCCTTGGCGCGCATCAGCTCGATCAGGTCGTCCGGCCTGGCGATGCTGCCCGTGTGCGTGGTCAGGATCCGGTCTGTGCTCGTCTGCACGGCGAGTCCCTTCGTGTCCCTCGGGTCGGGCGATGTCGTACTTTATAATATAAAGTTAGTGGCAGACGGCAAGAGCTATCACGCTGCGTGCTCATCAATGACCGAGGAACACCGTGACGTATGGCGATCCAACCCAGGGCGCGACGACCAAGGCCGACGGCGCCTACCTGGAGATGCGGAACCAGATACTCCTCGGCACCCTTGAGCCGGGCAGCCGGGTTGACTACATGCAGCTCTCGGCCGCCCTCGGTGTCTCGATCACCCCGCTGCGCGAGGCCCTCCGCCGACTTGAGGCCGACCACCTGGTCATACGTAACGCGCACCGGGACGTGGTGATCGCGCCGCTCACCCGGGAGGAGGCGACCGAGCTCGTCGCCGTCCGGCGGGAGCTCGACCTGCTCGCGGCGCGGCTCGCGGCCGGGCAGATGACGCGCGATGAACTGGCCGCGGCGCGGGAGCTGGTCGCCAGCCGGGATGAGAACGAAGCGCTCCGCTACCTGCGGGACGCCGGCCTGCCCGTGGCGGTTGGCGGCGTGCACAACGTTAACCGGGCATTCCATCGCATGGTCTACTGCGGGTCACACAACCAGGTGCTCATCCAGTACCGGGACGCGATCTCGACACGGACGGAGCGGTACGTCATCATGGCGCGCCAGCTCAGCACGGTCCCGGCCGGCACCTACCGTTCGCTGCACGAGCGCCTGCTCGCCGCGCTTAAGGCCCGAGACGCGGCCGCCGCCACGGACCTCATGCGCGCCCACTACCGGGAGCTTGACCTCGACTTCGCCGACGTGATCTTCGGTCAGGCGCCGGCGACCTCGCTCGCCTGACGGCTAGTGGCTGGCGGCCGCGCTCTCATGGTGGACGGCGGCGAGCAGGGCGGCGTAGCAGCGGACGAGCGCTGCGTGCTCCAGCTGGAGTAGTTCGCTGTCCGGATGGCAGCCTTGCCTGATCCACTCGTCTGACAGGTCCATGGCCCGGGCCCGGTGCACCGCGGCCGGGCGGACCGCGGCCTCGGGCTCGTCATACAGGTAGTGGTACAGGCGGGTGAGCGACTCCACCAGTTCCTCAGGGGGCTCCACGTTGCCGGCCGCGAGCGGGTCGTCCTTGTGCTGGCCCTCGCGGTGCGCGCGCCACCAGTCGACCTCAAGTTCCGCGGCCTTGGCCGGGTCGGCGGGCTCGCCATGGACGACCGCGACCAGGGCGTAGAAGCGGCGCATGCAGGCCACCGCACGCTCGGGCTGGTTGTCTGGATAGGGCGCCCAGAGCTGGTTGGCGCGAAGCACTAGCCAGGCGCCGCGCATCGTCTTGAGCCAGCCAAGGCCGAAGCCGACCCGCACCAGCCCTACCGAGGCGAAGAGCACCTGGGGCCACTTCCTCAGGTAGTACCCCACCCAGGCCCGGTACTCGAGGTCGGCGAGCCGAACGGGATCGAATGACCGCAGCCTGCCCGGCTCCCCAGCGCTGACCTTGCCCGTGCCCCCCATGGACGCCTCCTTATCGCATTACTGATACGCCGCCGCCCCCCAGACCGGGTCACCGGGCTGCCCACCGTGCGCTAACGATGCCCGGTTCGTGGGCGGCGGTGTTCAGC
>CAZORE010000035.1:44668-58908 GCA_964581815.1 uncultured Streptosporangiaceae bacterium
CCGGGTCGGGGCAGTCAAGCACCACGTGGTGCAGTCGTCCGAGCATGCGGTCAGCATGCCACGCGGTCATGCGTGGTCTTGCCGCGAGCGGCATACTGCGCCGCTCAGGTCATAGTCGGCCGCTAGAAGGTCATATCCACTATGTCGCAGGAGTGTCGCCAGGATCACACGGGCAACGGACAAGGAGATGCGCACATGATCATCGATTGCGCCCACTACCAGGACGGCCGCAGGACGGACGAGCGCGGGATGCCGCTGGAGGAGGTGGCGGCCCGGCGGGGCGAGGGCGGCTTCGTGTGGCTGGGGCTCTACGAGCCGGACAAGGCGGAGCTTGACCATGTCCGGGAGGTCTTCGGCCTCCACGAGCTGGCGGTCGAGGACGCGCTCAGCGAGCACATGCGGCCGAAGATCGAGCGGTACGACGGGGAAGTTCAGCTGGTCATCCTGCGTACCGCGCGCTATGACGATGACGCCGAGGAGGTCGAGTTCGGCGAGATCAGCGTCTTCCTCTCGCCTTCCTTCGTCATTACCGTGCGGCAGGGCGTGGCGAGCGAGCTACGCGGCGCCAGGCAGCGGCTTGAGCAGCGCCCTGAACTGCTGGCGTTCGGCAGCGCGGCGGCGCTGTGGGCGATCCTGGACCAAGTGGTGGACGGGTACGGGCCGGTCGTCACCGGGCTCGAGCGCGACGTCGACCAGATCGAGGCCACCGTCTTCTCAGGTGCCGCCACGCCGACCGAGCGCATTTACTCGCTGCGCAGCGAAGCCACCGACTTCTACCGTGCCGTCCACCCGCTGCTCCCGGTGATCGCCTCAGTCGAGCGCCTAGCTGACAAGAAGCTGCGGCACTACCTGCGCGACGTGCAAGATCATCTGCTGCTCGCCGACGAGGAGGTAGCTGCCCAGCGTGACCTGCTCGGCACCATACTCGAGGCCAACATGGCGGTGATCTCCGTGGAGCAGACGAGGATCAGCATCCGTCAGAACTCCACGATCGAGCAGCTCACTATCCTGGCCACGATCTTCCTGCCGCTCACCTTCGTCACCGGATTCTTCGGCCAGAACTTCGGCTGGCTGGTGCGCAACGTCGACGGCCCCGCCGAATTCGTCATCTACGGCATCGGCGGGCTGGTCATACCGCTGGTCCTGCTGTTCACGTGGCTGCGCAGGGCCCGCAGGGCCCGCGGCGCCGCGGGCCCTGCGTGACCCTCCGAACGCTCTAGCCCTTGCCGGCGAGCTCGTAGGCGAACGGCAGCGCGTCGAGCGTGCCGATGCCGGTCACCAGGTCGTAGCCCTGTCCGGCCGAGTAGCCCTTCACGGTCACCGGCGACTTGCCGCCCTTCGGATAGAAGGCGACGGTGTTGTTGCCCGAGGTCACGTCCACGATCCCGGCCGCGTGCTGCGCGTACATCTTGTACAGGGCGGGGTTGATGACGCCGAGTGAGCGGCCGGCGATCTGGTCGGCGATCGCCACGATGGCGGCGAACTCCGGTGTCGCCTCACTCGTGCCGCAGGCGAGCGACCAGCCCTTGGTGGTGTAGCTGCTGTAGACATCCACGGCACCGTTGCAGGCCCCGCTCATCGAGATGTCCGGCACGCCGCGCGCTGCGCCGGTGATGCCCTTGACGCCGTTCTGGAACGACGGCCGGGCGAAGAACTCTGACCCGCCGCCCCCGGTGGCGAAGGGCGACGCGCGGGTTGAGCCGGTCCAGAATTTGGTGAACGTCTGGTTAAAGGTGTCGTTCCACGCCACCGAGGTGAAGCTGCCGTCGCCGCTGCGCTCAAGCTCGGTACCGCCGACCGCGGTGACCAGCGGGTCGGTGGCCGGCCAGGCCGTGACGCGGTGCCGGTAGTAGGTCACCCCGTCGTTCTCGAAGTTGGTGGCCCCGGCGTCACCGGTCCCGGCGAGGACCGTCACGTGGTGGCTCTCGGCGTCGGTGTAGGCGGCGCGCAACGGAGCGATCTGCCCGTAGCCCGTGAACGTCTGCTCGGTCGCGGCGAACGACTGGCTGATCACCCCGACCTTGTAGTGCGAGAGGGCGTACTCCTCGGCCGCGACGATCTGCGGGAAGCCGACCACCCCTTCGGTCTCGGACGCCGGGGTCTCGACGAGCAGGATGCTCGCGCCGGGGGCGAGGGCGTGCGCGTATTCCACGTCGAGCGTGGTCTCCCCGGCCCAGCCGACCATGTCGCTGTTCTTCGGGTTGAGCTTGGGTATCGCGCCGTCCGGGGCGATGACCGTGAACTTCGGCGGCGCCGGGTAGCCGAACTGCGCGTCGAAGGCGGCCAGGTCGGCCTTGATGGTCGGGGAGCCGAACGCGTCGACGATCATGATCGTCTCGCCCTTGCCCGTCGCCCCCCGCGCGTAAAGCGCTGGCAGGTCATAGGCGTTCCGTAGGTCACCGGGGGTGTAGCAATCCAGGCTGTCGGCCGCCTGGCAGTCGGAGTCCGTGGGCGGTGCCGCCTTCGGCGCATGGGGGAGGATGATCGCGTCGGGGTAGACCGCGATCTGGGGCGCGGATGCCGTCACGACAGAGGTAGGCGAGGACGGCGTGGTGGTGCCAAGGGCGGCGCCGCCCGTGGCCGAGAGCGTCGCCGTGGCGGCCACCGTGGCCGCCGCGAGCGCGGGGAGGAGAAGGGCGGTGCGCACCGTCCAGGCCTGATGCATGGAGGCACCATAGCCAAACAAACCCGCGCTTTGCGACCGAAAACTGCGAACGTTTATTACCTGTGACCTGGGCGCTTAAAGGCCTAATCAGAAACGCAGTAACCGGCCGCTGCTCGTGCCCCGCGCGTCTCGGATGACCCGGTTGAGGTGCACGAGACGGGGCAGTTAATCGCCTGTCGGTGTAAAGGGCGTTCGTCAGGAGTGATGGAGTGGAAATCAAGCTGGTGCTTTCACTTCCCCGCGAAGCGGTCAGCGTGCCGGTAACCCGCCAGGTCCTCGACGGCTGCCTGCAGTCTCTCGGCGTTACGCCAGACACCCGCGCTGACATTGCCCTGGCGCTCAGCGAGGCCTGTGCCAACGTCATACAGCACGCCGGCACCGACGAGGAGTACGAAGTCCAGGTCAGCGCGACGAATCGCCGGTGTGTCATCGAGGTGGTCAATTCCGGCGGCCGTGAGTGGCCGTGCGGTGCCGCTTTCGCCGATGACCCGCCTCCCGCGACCGCCGAGCATGGCCGCGGCCTGAAGATCATCGATTCGCTGGTCGACAACCTGCAGCTGACGAGCACCGAATACCGGGGTACGACGGTCCACTTTGAAAAGGAACTTGAGTGGCTGCCGGGGGCGGCCGGGCAGCACCTGTCCAACGGCAACGGCATCGGCTAAGCGCGTCGCTCAGCCGGCGCCTTCCGCGGCGATGGTCGCCGACACTCGGAGGGCGGCGTGCTTGAGCGCGGGCACGATACGCGCCGCGGCGTCGTCGGTCATCCGGGCCTGCGGGCCGGAGGTGGAGATGGCCAGGGACGCGGGCGCGTCAGGTACGGCCACCGCGAAGCAGCGCACGCCGACCTCCTGCTCGCCCTCGTCGATGGCGTAACCCTGCTCGCGGATCACCGCCAGGTGGGCGAGCAGCAGGTCGGGATCGGTGATGGTGGTGGGCGTGTAGGCCGGCATGCCATCCCGTCCAAGCAGCGCGCGCGCTTGCTCCGGCGTGAGTTGCGCCAGCAGCGCCTTGCCCACCGCCGTGCAGTGCGGGCGGACCCGGCGGCCGGGCTCGGTGAACATCCGCATCGAGTAGGGGCTTGGCACCTGCGCGATGTAGACGACCTCGCCGCCGTCGAGCATGGCCAGGTTCGCCGTCTCGCCCGTCTCCCTGACCAGCTGGGCCAGGAACGGCCGCAGCCACGTGCCGAGCATGCGGCTGGAAGTCTCGCCGAGCCTGATCAGCCGGGAGCCCAGCGCGTAGCGCCGGGACGCCTCCTGACGGACGTAGCCCCGGTTGACTAGCGTGCGCATCAGCCGGTGCACGGTCGGCAGCGGAAGCCCTGAGCTGGCCGCGAGCTCAGAGAGCGCTAGCGCGCCACCGGCGTCGGCCAGCATCTCGAGCAGGTCGAAGGCCCGCTCGATGGACTGCACACCGCCCGCGGCGCGGGCAGTCTCGTGCCGGGCGGCCGGCGTCAGCCCGGCACCTGGAGCGAGTTGATCACTCTTCCATCATACAGAATTTAGAATTCACGCTTCAAAAGCTGGTGATGAGAGAGGCGAACCTGGAGAAGACGGAAACATGACCAGTGACAAGACGCAGTGGGTGGACCTGGCCTCCCGGTCGCTCGGGGCCGGCGTGGTCTGCGCCGACGACGAGCTGTTCGCCGACCGGGAGAACCTCATCAAGGCCGCGGACCCGGTGTTCCAGCCGCACACGTTCGGGAACAAGGGCCAGATCATGGACGGCTGGGAGACCCGCCGGCGGCGCTCTCCTGGCAGCGACAGCGCGGTCGTGCGGCTCGGCTCCGCCGGCGTGGTGCGCCATGTCGTGGTCGATACCGCCTACTTCACCGGCAACTACCCGCCCGAGGTGTCGGTCGAGGCGTGCGGCGCCGAGGGGTACCCGGCGCCAGCCGAACTGGCCGCGGCCGACTGGAGCACCCTGGTGCCGCGCAGCGCGGTGGCCGGCAATACCCGCAACGAGTTCGACGTCGCCGTCGAGGAGCGCTTCACCCACGTGCGGCTGACTATGTTCCCGGACGGCGGGGTGGCCCGGCTACGGGTCTACGGCGAGCCGGTGCCTGACCCGCGGCTGCTGCCCGCGACGATCGACCTGGCCGCCCTGGTGAACGGCGCCGTCGTCACCGGCTGCAGCAACATGTTCTACTCCGCGCCCGCCAACCTGCTCATGCCGGGCCTGGCCCGGGTGATGGGCGACGGCTGGGAGACCTCCAGGCGCCGCGATGACGGCAACGACTGGGTGGCGGTCCGGCTGGCGTGCGCCGGCTCGGTCGAGGTCGTCGAGCTGGACACCTCGCATTTCGTTGGCAACGCGCCGGGCTGGGCAGCCCTCGGCTACGACGGCGGGGACCTGATCGAGCGCACGAGGCTGCAGCCAGACACCCGCCACCGCTTCGCCGTGGCCAGCGGCCCGGTGGCCGAGCAGGTGCGCCTCGACATCTACCCGGACGGTGGCATGGCCCGGCTGCGAGTGCTCGGCACGCCGACCAAGGCCGCCCGCGAGGCACTGGCCGACCGGTTCCTCCGCCTGCTGCCGCAGGCGCAGCTGGCCGTCCTGCTGCAGCTGGCCGGCCTGCCGCCCGACGAGGCGGGCCGCCGCGCCCGCGCGCGAACCGGGCTGGCGGGCTTGCCCCCGGCCGGGTACGAGCAGTTCCGCCTCGTTCGGACTAATTCATAAGAAAAGCACGAGAGATCGCGGAGTCATCATGGCCATCACCTTTGGCGACAACCAGTACGGCAAGGCGGAGGTCCGCCTGGTCCACGTCACCCGCAACGGTGACCGGCATCAGGTCAAGGACCTGAACGTGTCGAGCGCGCTGCGCGGCGACTTCGCCGACGCGCACCTGCTCGGCGACAACTCCAAGGTCGTCGCCACCGACACCCAGAAGAACACGGTCTACGCCTTCGCGCAGCAGTACGGGGTGGGCGAGATCGAGGCGTTCGCGCTGCGCCTCGGCAGGCACTTCGTGGACGACTTCGAGTGGGTGACCGGGGCGAAGATCAGCATCCAGGAGTACGGCTGGGACCGGATCGCGGTAGACGGCGCCGAGCACGGGCACGCCTTCACGCGGGCGGGTGGCGGCACCCGGACCACGGACGTCACCATCGACGGCGAGCAGGCCTGGGTGGTCTCGGGCCTGACTGACCTGGTGGTGCTCAAGTCGACCGGGTCGGAGTTCTGGGGCTTCCCGCGCGACCAGTACACCTCGCTCGCGGAGACCAGGGACCGCATCCTGGCCACCGCGGTCACCGCACGCTGGCGGTACGCGGGCACCGACGTGGACTGGGCCAAGAGCTACGCCGACGTGCGGCGCATCCTGATCGAGTCGTTCGCGGCCAAGCACAGCCTGGCCCTGCAGCAGACGCTTTACTACATGGGCGAGCAGGTGCTCGAGGCGCACCCCGAGGTGGCCGAGATCCGGATGTCGATGCCGAACAAGCACCACTTCCTCGTCGACCTGAGCCCGTTCGGGCTGCCGAACGACAACGAGGTCTACTACGCCGCGGACCGCCCGTACGGACTGATCGAAGGCAGCGTGACCCGCGACGACGCTCCAGGGCCCGGCCGGGCCTGGCAGGCCATTCCTGGCTTCTAACGGGGTTATCGTCGGTAGAGGTCAGAGTTGTCCAAGGTAGGAGCGTGTGTGGTGAAACCTCAGCTGGTCGTCAACGGGCGGACGTGCGAGCTCGGCGAGGTCGGCGGGCACGTGACGCTCCTTGACTGGCTGCGCGCCGACGGCCTCACCGGCGGCAAGGAGGGCTGCGCGGAAGGCGAGTGCGGCGCGTGCGCCGTGCTCGTGGCCCGCCCGGACGGGCCGGACCGGACGAGCTGGGTCGCGATCAACGCCTGCCTGGTGCCGGCCGCGGCGTTCGACCAGCAGGAGGTGGTCACGGCCGAGGGCCTGGGCCGGCCGGGCCAGCTGCACCCGGTGCAGCGTGAGATGGCCGACCGCGGCGGCTCCCAGTGCGGCTACTGCACGCCCGGCTTCATCTGCTCGATGGCCGCCGAGTACTACCGGCCGGGGCGGCGGCCCGCCGGCTCCGCGCACATCAACGGTTCCGAGACGGCCGCCGGCGAGCACGGGCCGAACGGGTTCGACCTGCACGCGCTGTCCGGCAACCTGTGCCGGTGCACCGGCTACCGGCCGATCCGCGACGCGGCGTACGCGCTCGGCCAGCCGGAGGCCGCCGACCCGCTGCAGGCCCGGACCGCCGAGCCCGCCCCGGCGGCCGCCGCCACCAAGGTCTCGAGCGCGCAAGGCGATTACGTCCGCCCGGACGGGCTGCGCGCCGCCCTTGAGCTGCTCGCCGCCCGCCCGGACGCGCGGCTGGTGGCCGGGTGCACCGACTGGGGGGTCGAGCTCAACATCAGGCACGCGCGGGCCTCGCTGACGATCGGCATCGAGCGGCTCGAGGAGCTGCGGGAATTCTCCGTCGGCGCGGACCGCATCGAGCTCGGCGCGGCGCTGAGCCTGTCGGAGATCGAGTCACGGCTTGACGGCCGGGTGCCGCTGCTGGCCGACCTGTTCCCGCAGTTCGCGTCGCGGCTGATCCGCAACGGGGCCACGCTTGGCGGCAACCTCGGCACCGCCTCGCCGATCGGCGACGCGCCGCCGGCGCTGCTGGCCCTGGACGCCTCGCTCGTGCTTGCCTCGGTCGCCGGGATGAGGGAGGTACCGCTCGCCAGCTACTTCACCGGCTACCGGCAGAGCGTCAGGCGGCCCGGCGAGCTGATCAAGACGATCAGGATCCCGCTGCCGCTGGCGCCGGTCACCGCCTTCCACAAGATCGCCAAGCGCCGGTTCGACGACATCTCGAGCGTGGCCGTGGCCTACGCGCTCGCGCTGGACGACGACGGCCGGGTGGCCTCGGTGCGGATCGGTCTCGGCGGGGTGGCGGCCACGCCGCTGCGCGCGACGGGGGCCGAGGAAGCGCTGCTCGGGCGGCCGTGGACCAGCGAGACGGTCGCGGCGGCGGCCGGCGAGCTGGCCCGGGCCGGCACGCCGATGAGCGACCACCGGGCCACCGAAGGCTACCGGGTCGCCATGCTGCGCAACTCGCTGCTGAAGTTCCACGCGGAGAACCCGGCGCCAACAGGAGGGCCGAGATCATGAGCAAGGCTTACGGACCGCTGGCCGACCGGCCGGACAAGCCCGCAGTCGGCCTTGAGGTGTCCCACGAGAGCGCCGAACTGCACGTGACCGGGGCCGCGCTGTACACAAGCGACCTGGCCGGCCGCACGCTCGGCACGCTGCACGCCTGGCCGGTCCAGGCGCCGCACGCGCACGCCCGCCTCACCGGCCTGCGCGTGACCGCCGCGTACGAGGTGCCCGGCGTGGTGCGCGTGCTGACCGCTGCCGACGTGCCCGGCCTGAACGACGCCGGCGAGAAGCACGACGAGCCGCTGTTCCCCAGTGAGGTCATGTACTACGGGCACGCGGTCTGCTGGGTGCTCGGCGAGACCCTGGAGGCGGCCCGGCTTGGCGCGGACCGGGTCGAGGCCGACTACGAGCCGCTGCCCGCGCTGATCACCGTGCACGACGCCATCAGGGCCGGCAGCTACCAGGGCGCGCACCGCACCGTCAGCCGCGGCGACGCGGCCGCCGCGCTAGAGGCGGCTGCTTACCGGTTCAGCGGCGAGCTCGAGATCGGCGGCCAGGAGCACTTCTACCTGGAGACCCAGGCCGCGCTCGCCCTGGTCGACGAGAACGGCCAGGTGTTCGTCCAGTCGAGCACGCAGCACCCGTCGGAGACCCAGGACATCGTCGCCCACGTGCTCGGGGTGCCGGCGCACCAGGTCACCGTGCAGTGCCTGCGCATGGGCGGCGGCTTCGGCGGCAAGGAGTTCCAGCCGCACGGCCTCGCCGCCATCGCGGCGCTCGGGGCCACGCTGACCGGGCACCCGGTGAGCCTGCGGCTCAACCGAACCCAGGACATCACGATGACCGGGAAGCGTCACCCGTTCTTCGCGACCTGGGAAGCTGGCTTTGACGCCGGCCGGCGGCTGTGCGCGCTGCGCGCGACGCTGACAAGCAACGGCGGCTGGAGCCTGGACCTGTCTGAGCCGGTGCTCGCCCGCGCCCTGTGCCACATCGACAACGCGTACTGGATTCCCGACATCGAGGTGCACGGCCGCGTCGCCAAGACCAACCGGCAGTCGAACACCGCGTTCCGCGGCTTCGGCGGCCCGCAGGGCATGATCGTCATCGAGGACATCCTCGGCCGCTGCGCGCCAGTACTCGGCATCGAACCGCACGAGCTGCGCCGCAGGAACTTCTACGCGCCCGGTCAGGCGACGCCGTACGGGCAGCCGGTGCGGCACGCCGAGCGGCTCGAGGCGGTCTGGTCGCTGTGCGCCGAGCGCAGCGACTTCGGCCGGCGGCAGGCCTCGGTGTCGGCGTTCAACGCGGCGCACCCGGACACCAAGCGCGGGCTCGCGATCACCCCGGTCAAGTTCGGCATCTCGTTCAACTTCACCGCGTTCAACCAGGCCGGCGCGCTTGTGCACGTCTACAAGGACGGCTCGGTGCTGATCAACCACGGCGGCACCGAGATGGGGCAGGGCCTGCACACCAAGATGATCCAGGTCGCCGCGACCGCGCTCGGCGTGCCGATGGCGGCGGTGCGGCTCGCGCCGACCCGCACCGACAAGGTGCCGAACACGTCGGCCACCGCGGCCAGCGCCGGCGCCGACCTCAACGGCGGCGCGGTCAAGAACGCCTGCGACCAGATCCGCGAGCGGCTCGCCGTGGTGGCCGCGGGCAAGCTCGGCATCGACCCCGACGACGTGCGCTTCGCTGATGGCGTGGTCACCGGCATCGGCTTCCATGACCGCAAGATCGCCTGGCCCGAATTGGTGCACGACGCCTACTTCCAGCGCGTTCAGCTCTGGGCGGCCGGCTTCTACCGGACGGAAGGGCTGCACTGGGACGCGATGAGTATGCAGGGGGAACCGTTCAAGTACTTCGCCTACGGCGCGGCCGCGGCCGAGGTCGAGGTGGACGGGTTCACCGGCGCCTACCGGCTGCTGCGCGCGGACATCGTGCACGACGTCGGCGACAGCCTGTCCCCGCTGATCGACCTGGGCCAGATCGAGGGCGGCTTCGTGCAGGGCGTCGGCTGGCTGACCCTGGAGGAGCTGCTCTGGGACGAGACCGACGGGCCGCACCGGGGCCGGCTGAACACCCAGGCCGCGAGCACCTACAAGATCCCGAGCTTCTCCGAGATGCCGGGGGAATTCAACGTGCACCTGTTTGAGCGGGCCACGGAATCGGGCGTGGTGTACGGCTCGAAGGCGGTCGGCGAACCGCCGCTGATGGAGGCGTTCAGTGTCCGCGAGGCGCTGCGGCAGGCGGTCGGCGCGTTCGGCCCGGCCAGCTGGCCGGTCACGCTGGCCAGCCCGGCCACACCGGAAGCCGTCTACTGGGCGGTCAAGGCCGCGCGCGACGCGGCGCCGTCCGCGCGGCCCGCCGCGGCCTACGCGGAGGTATGAGATGGACTGGCTGGCAGCGGTGCAGCAGCTGCGGCACGACGGGCAGCCCGGCGTGCTCGTGACCGTCATCGAGGTGCGCGGTCACGCGCCGCGCGAGGCCGGCGCCAAGATGGTGGTCAGCCGCGAGGCCAGCTGGGGCAGCGTGGGCGGCGGCAACCTGGAGGCGACGGCCGTCGCCCGGGCCAGGGAGCTGATCGCGTCTGGGGCCGCGGTGCCGGAGACCAGCGAGATGCAGCTCAGCCCGCATGCGCGCACTGAGCACGGCCGCCAGTGCTGCGGCGGCTCAGTCCGGCTGCTGTTCGAACCGCTCGCGGCCCGGCCGGTCATCGCATTGTTCGGGATCGGGCACGTCGGCTACGAGCTGGCCCGCATCCTGTCCAGGCTGCCGGTCGAGCTGCTGCTCGTGGACTCGCGGGCCGAGCAGCTCGACCGGGTCCGGCTCGCGGACGTGATCGACGGCACCGCCGACGTCAGCATCCGGCACACGCTGCTCGGCGAGCAGGTGCTCGAGCTGCTGCCCCGCGGGGCGCACGTCGTGATCATGACGCACGATCACGCGGAGGACTACGCCCTGTGTGACGCGGCCCTGCGCCTCGGCCAGCCGCTCGGCGGCATCGGCCTGATCGGCTCGAGCGCGAAGTGGGCCCGGTTCCGTGCCCAGCTCGCCGCGGCAGGGCACGGACCGGAGGCGATCGGCCGGATCACCTGCCCGATCGGGCAGCCCGGTATCACCGGCAAGGACCCGGCCGTGATCGCGGTCGCGGTGGCCGCGGCCCTGCTGCAGCGGCTACCCGCGGCCACGGAAAGCACCACCTGGGGAAGCACTGGGCGGGAAAGCACGGTGAGCCCGTGACCATCTACGCGGGCACGATCGTCGACACGCCGGGTGACCCGTTCGACGGCGACCCGGCCGATGCGCTGGCCGAGGCCGGCGCCCTGTGCGTCCGCGAGGGCGTCATCCGCGCCCGGGGCACGCTGGCCGCGCTGCGGGCCGAGTACCCACGCGAGCCGGTGACCCGGCTGCCTGACGGGATGCTCGTCCCTGGGTTCGTCGACACGCACGTTCACTTCCCGCAGATCCGCGTGATCGGCGGGCTCGGCATGCCGTTGCTCGACTGGCTTGAGCAGTGTGCCCTGCCGGAGGAGAGCAGGCTCGCGAGCCAGGCGTACGCGCGCGAGGTGGCCGAGGAGTTTCTCAGCGGCCTGCTCGCCTGCGGGACGACCAGCGCGCTCGTGTTTGGGTCGCACTTCGCGTCCGCCATGGATGAGCTGTTCACCGCGGCCGAGCGCCATGGCCTGAACGTCACCTCGGGCCTGGTGCTCAGCGACCGGATCCTGCGCCCCGACCTCCTGCAGTCACCGCGGGCCGCGCTGGCCGACAGCACTGGCCTGATCGGCCGCTGGCATGGCCGCGGCCTGCTGCGGTACGCGGTCACGCCGCGCTTCTCGCTCTCCGCGTCGAACGAGATGCTCGACGTCTGCGCGCAGCTCATGGAGTCCGGCGCCTGGTTCACCTCGCACGTCAACGAGAACATCGCCGAGGTCGCCGCGGTGGCCGGGCTGTTCCCCCGCGCGCTGCACTACCTGGACACCTACCGCCGCCACGGCCTGGTCACCAAGCGCAGCGTCTTCGCGCACAACGTCCATCCAGGCGACGCCGAGCTTGAAGTGCTCGCCGAGCACGGTGCCTCGGTCGCGCACTGCCCGACAAGCAACTGCGCGCTTGGCAGCGGGCTGTTCCCGCTGCGCAGGCACGTCGAGCACGGCGTCGCCGTCGCGCTCGGGTCCGACGTGGGCGCGGGCGCCGGCCTGTTCCTGCCCAAGGAGGCGCTGCAGGCCTACTTCGTACAGCAGCTGCTCGGCCAGGACGGGATGAACCTGACGCCGGTTCACCTGCTTTACCTGGCGACCCGGGCCGGCGCCCGGGCGCTCGGGCTCGACGACGTGGTCGGTGACTTCTCGGTCGGCAAGCACTTCGACGCGGTATGGCTGCGGCCGGCCGAGCGCAGCACGCTGGCGGTCAACCTCAAGCACGCCCGCGACACGACCGACGCGCTGGCCCGGGTCTTTGCCCTGGCCACGCCGGCGGACGTGGCAGGCGTGTGGACCCGGGGCGTGGCCCGCCAGGAACTCATCCCGAGCGAGGCGGCACTGTAGTGTCGGGCGCTGTGAGCCTGGCTTCGTTCAACGCGGCGGCGACCGAGGACGCGGTGGCCGTGATGATGTCCTGCTGCTCGTCCAAGCGGTTCGCCGCCGCGATGGCGGCCGGCCGGCCGTACCCCTCCCTCGCCGCGGTCGAGGTGGCGATCATGGCGACGTTCGAGTCACTGGACTGGTCGGACGTCCTCGAGGCCATCGCCGGGCACCCGCGGATCGGTGCCCGGGCCGCCGGCCAGTCCGCCGCTGAGCAGTCGGGAGTCGCCGACTCGTCCCGCGCCGCGCTGGCCGACGGGAACCGCGAATATGAGGAACGCTTCGGTCACGTCTTCCTCATCTGCGCCACCGGGCTCAGTGGCGAGGAGATGCTGGCCGCTCTCCGCGAGCGGCTGGGCAACGATCCGCATACCGAACGGAAGGTAGCGACGACTGAGCTGCGCAAGATTACCGTGCTCCGCGGGCGCAAGGAGCTGGGCTCGTGACCATCTCCACGCACGTTCTCGACGCGAGCGCGGGGCAGCCCGCCGCCGGCGTCGCCCTGTCGCTGTCGTTCGCTGCTCTTCCTGGTGGCTGGGTGCCGGTGGAGTCGGGCGAGACGGACGGGGACGGCAGGCACCGGTTCGGGTCGGCGACCGAGCCGGGGACGTACCGGGTGGTGTTCGGCACCGGGGCGTATTTCGCCGCGCGCGGCGTGGCGGCGTTTTACCCGGAGGTGACGGTCACGTTCACCGTGACGGACCCCGGCGCCCACTACCACGTGCCGCTGCTGCTCTCGCCGTTCGCCTACTCCACCTACCGCGGCAGCTAACGCGGGCCTGCGGCGGGAGCGATGTCAGGCGAGGTCACTTGCCTCGGTGTCCTGCGGCCACTGATAGAGCACGACCCCGTTCGTGCTGAAGTCGGGGGTCATGGTCCTGTTCCTGATCACCTCGACCGACATGAGTATCGCGAACGACCTGGCGTCGCCGAAGTTCGCGGCGATGTACCGCTCATTGGCGTCCCGGAGGTGCGTATCGGTGAGCGCGCGGACGGCACCGTAGACTCCCCGGCTGTGAATGCCGTTGCATATCGTCAGGGTGCGGCTGGCATTAAGCGGGTTCGGTACCCGGGCGAGCAGGCCGACGTCCCCTGAGAGCAATTTCTTCTCACTGTCCGCCCACTCTGGCCAAAATTGCTTGTCGTCTCCGTCGACCTCGGCCACGAATATATCCCCGGATTCGAGCTCCGCCCCGGTGATCTGCCTGACTGGCAGCCTCGCCATATTCGACAGGCGGCCGGTTACATCGTTCCAGACCACGCCGCCGACGAGGATGACGTGGCCGGTGAGGTCGTCGTGATCGACCTCGGAAGGAGTCATGAAGTGCACGGTCATGTTAGGGTTCTCCGCGCGGATGTGCCCGTGCAGCTCGATTAGGGCATCCGCGTCAGCATACCCGTGAAGCTCCGTATAGTTCGGATTCGCTGGTTCCGCGAGCGGCCCCGTCTGGTCGGTCGGCAGCTGCGCGCACACGAGCGTGACCGGCCCGTCGTCGGTGAAATGCCAGAACCCTTCCGCTACGACGCTGCTTCTCAGTCCAAGCAGCTCCATTTCGAGCTTCTTGTAGTTATCAAGCTCGTGGGGGGTTAGCTCCTTGAGCGGTAGGAGTTTGGGGGATGATCCGTCAAGTGACCGCTCCGTCGCGAAGAACCGGGCGTAAGCCTGCAGCCGATAGCGCGGCGGGAGCTTTGGCACCGTAGCACTCTCCCAGGAGGACACCGTGGCGGGTTGAAGTGCTTCCTCGGCGTCGAAGGCTTTCGCGAGCTTCGCCTGAGTTAGCCGGGCATCGGGCCAGTGGTCAACTCGCAGTTGGCGAAGCCGACGGGCAAGCCGCTGGGCTTCGGGAGACACGACTGCCATGCCAGCCACCTCCGAGGCAGCTAC
>CAZORE010000036.1:0-14596 GCA_964581815.1 uncultured Streptosporangiaceae bacterium
TGCACGACCTCGGACAGTTCGCGGTAGGTGATGTCGGGCAGGTCCCGTTCGCGGAAGAAGATGAAGGACTTGCCGCCCACCTGATAGATCGGCCGGTCCTTCGAGCCATCCCAGATGGTGACGTGCGGCATCGCCTGGGCGAGTGCGTGCACGTCATCGACGGTGGCCGGGCGGCTGTCCGCTGACTCCATGAATTCGAGGATAGGACGGCCGGGCCTGGCCGAGGCTACGAGACGTGCTCCATGATGATGACGCCGAGGGTGCCGGGCTCCAGGGCGTCGAAGACGTGCGGGACGTCGCCCGGGTAGCGGAGGTAGTCGCCGGGGCCGGAGTCCCCTAGGGCCGGGGCGTCAGTTGTAGCCGGCGGCCTGCAGGGTGAACAGCTCCGCGTAGCGGCCTGCCGAGGCCATCAGCGACTCGTGCGTGCCGGCCTCGGCGGCGCGGCCTTCCTCCAGGTAGACGATGAGGTCGGCCATCCGGACGTTGGCGAAGCGGTGCGAGACGAGCAGGGTGATGGTGCCTGACCTGGCGGCGTGCGCGGCGGCCGCGGCGGCGTACCGCTCGAACAGGGCGTGCTCGGCGTGCGCGTCGAGGGAGGCCGTCGGCTCGTCGAGCACCACGAGAAGGGGGTCCGGCGAGCGCATGGCCCGGCCGAGGGCCAGCTTCTGCCACTGGCCGCCGGACAGGTTGTGGCCGCCGGTGTACGGGCCGCCGACGTAGGTGGACAGGCCGGACGGCAGCTGGCCGGTAAGGCCGGCGGCGCCCGCCCGGTCGAGCGCGGCGAGCGCGAGCGGCTCCGAGGACAGCTCGGGCAGGTCCGCGACGCCCACCGACTCGACCGCGGGCAGGCTGAACCGGGCGAAGTCCTGGAACGCGGCCGTGCAGCGCTCCCGCCAGCTGTCGTGCGCGATCGAGGCGAGCGGCACCCCGTCAACGAGTATCGTGCCCGAGGCCGGCTCGTACATGCCGAGCAGCAGCTTCACCAGCGTGGACTTGCCCGAGCCGTTCTCCCCCACGATCGCGACGCACCCGCCGGCGGGCAGCGTGAGGGTGAGCGATGAAAGCACCGTCCGCTGCGTACCCGGGTAGCGGAACGACAGGTCGCGGATCTCGATCCCGGACGCCAGCCGCTCCGGCGCGTCCGCCGTCCCCGCCGCCGCGACCGCGGCGGCGTGGTGGTCCTCCAGCCACAGCAGCCGGTCGGCGGTCGCCAGGGTGGAGATCATCCCGGCCGATCCGGAGGCGGCCGTGGCCAGCTGCGCCCGGGAGCGCCGGATCAGCGAGACGGTCATCAGCACGGTGCCGAGCGAGATCGCACTGTTTGGAGGACTGGCGGACGCGCGGACCACGACGAACGCGATCGCGGCCATCAGGCCTGCCGCGTAAAGCAGCCAGCCCGCCGACTGGACGGCGAGCACCTGGCGGGCCTCGCGGGCGGCGCGCCGGTCCAGGGACGCGGTCAGGCCCGCGTGCAGTGACCTCAGTCGCGGGGCCAGGCCGTAGGAGCGGAGCTCGCCCGCGGCGGACGCGTTCGCGGACAGGTCGAAGATCAGGCCGGCCAGGCGGCGGTCCGCGGCCATCGCGTCCGCCGACCGCTTCGTGATCCGCTTCGCGAGCCGGTCGGCGGCCAGCGGCGGCACGGCGGCGACCGGGAGCAGCACCAGCCACGGGGACACCGAGCCGAGCAGCACGAGCAGGGCGATGATGCGGGCGGCTGATGAGACATTGGCCAGGATCTGCCTGGGCGCGGAGGCCAGCTGGCGACGGCCGTTGTTGAGCTGCTCGACCTTGGCGAGGTAGTCGTGCCGCTCCAGGTGCTCAAGCGTCGGTACGCTGCTGATCAGCTCGATCAGCCGCCTGGTCCGGTACACGGCGATCCGGTCGGACAGCGCCATCGCCTCGGTCGCCCCTATGCCGGTCAGCACCCAGGACAGGCCGAGCAGGACGGCCACCACCGCGACGCCCTCGGAAACCTGCGCCGCGTCGCCGGATAGCGCGCCGTCGGCGAGCAGCTTGTAGCCGAGCGGGTAGCAGGTGCCGGCGACCGAGCCGAGCACGAGCAGGGTGGTGACCAGGGCCATCCAGCCGGGCGCGGCCCGGAAGCCGTCGAAGAACAAGATCGACGCGAGCCGGGCCAGGCGTCGCGGCGACGGCCGCGGGGCGTCGCTGGCGCTGACGGCTGGCTCGGTCACCTCCGCCGGCTCGGTCACCGCCCGAACCTCGCGGCCTGAACCCGGTACATCTCCGCGTACGTGCCGCCCGCCGCGACCAGGTCATCGTGGCTGCCCTGCTCGGTGATCACGCCGCCGTCGAGCACGTAGATGCGCTGGGCGCGCCGCACCGTGGCGAACCGGTGTGAGATCACCAGGGTGGTCAGGCCGGCCGTGATCTCGTGGAAGCGCTCGTAGAACCGGGCCTCGGCGCGCACGTCGAGCGCCGCGGTCGGCTCGTCGAGGACCAGGATGCGCGCGCCGTGGAACGTCGCGAACAGGGCCCGCGCGAGGGCCAGCCGCTGCCACTGGCCGCCGGAAAGCTCCGCTCCCCCTGGCAGCTCGCGGGCGAGCACCGTGTCCCAGCCGAGCGGCAGCTCGGCGACCACGCCGGCGAAGCCGGACAGCCGCGCGGCCCGTTCCACGCCAGCGCGGTCGCCGGCCTGCTCCAGGGCGCCGAACGCCACGTTGTCGTACGCGGTCAGCGGGTAGCGCACCGGGTCCTGCGGCATCAGCGCGATGGCGCGCTGCCAGCGGCCAGGGTCGAGGTCGCGCACGTCGGTGCCGTCGACGGTGATCCGGCCGCTCGTCGGGTCGCGCAGCCGGGCGAGCAGCGACACCAGCGTGGACTTGCCGGCACCGTTGACGCCGACGAGCGCGGTGGACGTGCCCGCGGCCAGCTCGAGGTCGACGCCAGCCAGCACGTCCCCCGTGCTTGAATTGCCTGGTCCTGACGGGTAGCGGTAGCCGACCGACTCAAAGCGGACGGCGGCGCGCGGCGCGCCGTCCGGGTCCGCCGACCCGTCGAGCTCGGACGGCGGAAGCAGGTCCCGCTCAAGCCGGTCGGCGTCCGGCAGCCCGAACAGCGTCCAGGCCAGGGTGATGTCGTCGATCGACACGGTGCCGACGGCGGCGGTGATGGCGAGCATCGGCAGCATGATGGACATCGACCGGATGCTGATCTCGTGCACGCGGGCCGCGTCGGTGATCGTGTAGACGGCCAGCGCGTAGCCGCCGGTGACGACGAGGAAGCAGGCGGCGGCGCGCTTGTGCAGCCCGCGCAGGCCCGCGTGCCCGGCCCGGATCGACTCGGTGAAGTGCGCCGCGTACCGGCCGCCGAAGAACCGGGCGAGCCCGAAGACCCGGACCTCCTTCGCGTCCCGCGCCTTCGAGCCGACGCCGGTGTAGTACCAGGCGCGGCGCATCTCGGTCGTCTGCCCGCGCATGTCGATCGCCTGCCGCAGCACCGACGTCAGGATCACCTGGCGGACGGCGAGCCACATCGCGAGCAGCAGCAGGCCGAGCCACCAGAAGTAGGCGGCGATCACCGCGCAGCCGACCAGCCCGGACAGTCGGCCCGCGACCGAGCCAACCCAGGTCACCGGGGCGTCGCCGGGAAAGTAGCCGGTCAGCGAGCCCTCCGCGGCGGCCAGCCGGTTCAGCGTCTCCTCGTCCTCCAGGTGCGCGACCGTCGCGGGCGCGGTGACCGCGGTGAGCAGGCGCGCCTGGAGCTGGCCGTTGATCCGCTGGCTGGCCGCGGTGCCGAGCGCGCCGCCGACCGGGTCGAGGATAAGCGAGACGGCGTACAGCAGCGCGGCGATGACGAGCGCCGCGACGAGGCGGTGCCCCGCCGCCGACGACATGCCGTCGCGCACCGCGCCGGGGATGGCGCCGACCACGAAGCCGAGCGCCCCGACCACGAGCGGCCCGTCAACGGCGTCAAGCGCCGCCCAGCCGAGCACGGCGGCGCTGAGCGGCCTGCTCGATTCCCACAGCAGCCGGAACGACCGCCGTCCGCTCAGCTTGCTGCCCGTCGCTACCCGATGGGCCCGCGCGATCACGGCCACGGTCCGCCACCCTACTTCGTGGCCGCCGGGAAGAAAACCGGTTATACCGAACGATGAGGTGCGCCGCCCGTTCGGTTCCCTGGAATTTGACTAGCGGTCGTCGCCGATGACGGGCTCGGGTACGGTCTGCGCGTTGTACTCGAGCAGCCGCCAGTGCGTGTCCACCAGGGACAGCACCGACCAGGAGCAGTTCGCCAGCGGGCCGAGCACGCCCACCCCGAGGGCGGGCAGGCCGAGGATGCGCTCCATGCCGAGGCGCAGCGCCGCGCCGTGGCTGACCACCACCGCGAGCTGGCCGCCGTCCAGGGTGCCCGCGATGCGGGTGAAGGCGGCCGCCACCCGGTCCGCGACGGCGGCGGTCGGCTCGCCGTTCGGCGGGTTCCAGCTGGCGCGCTCGGCCGGGTAGCGGGTGCGGATCTCCTCGTCGGACAGGCCCTCCCAGTCACCGCCGGCCCGCTCGCGCAGCTCTTTGTCGGGGGTGACCGGCACGCCGGTGAGCTTGCTCAGCGCGGCGGCGGTCTGCTGCGCCCGGCTCAGGTCGGAGGTGAAGATCGCGTCGGGCCGCAGCGTGGCGAGGCGCTTCGCGGTGTACTCGGCCTGCGCCTCGCCTGTCTCATCGAGGGGAATGTCGGTCTGGCCCTGGAACCGGTGCTCGAGGTTCCAGGTCGTCTGCCCGTGCCGCCACAGCACGAGCCGCTTGACTGCGCTCAGCGTTACTCCCCTGCCCCGCTGCCCGGGTTGCCGACGAGGGCGGCGTCGGGCAGCTCGATCCGCGGGCAGTCCTTCCAGATGCGCTCGAGCGCGTAGAAGACGCGCTCCTCCCTGTTCTGCACGTGGACCACGAGGTCGTTGTAGTCGAGCAGCACCCAGCGGCCCTCGTTCTCGCCCTCGCGGCGCACCAGGGTGGCGCCGGCCTGCTTGAGCTTGAGCTCTACCTCGTCGATGATCGAGCGGACCTGCCTGTCGTTAGCGCCGGAGCAGAGCAGGAACGCGTCGGTGATCGCGAGCTGGTCGCTGACGTCGTACGCGACGATGTCATTCGCCAGCTTGTCCGCCGCGGCGAGCGCGGCGATCTGGGTGAGCTCGATGGCCCTTAGGGTTGCAGTCACGTGGCGGGTTCGGCCTCCTTGGTCGGGGTTGCTTGTCTCTAGGATCTCACGGGGGCGCAAGCGAGATGCGACACGTCCGTGTCCGGCCCGCTACCGCGCGTCATCCGGTCCGCTGGTACAGGCCGCGCTTGGCGATGTACTGGACCACGCCGTCGGGGACCAGGTACCAGACCGGCTCGCCGGCCGCGACCCGGTGGCGGCACTCGCTGCTCGATATCGCCAGCGCGGGGATCTCCACCAGGGAGACCTTGCCGTCGGGCAGGCCCTGGCCGGTTAGCCGGTGGCCCGGCCTCGTGCAGCCGATGAAGTGCGCCAGGCCGAACAACGCGTCGACGTCGTGCCAGGTCAGGATGTTCGCAAGGGCGTCCGCCCCGGTAATGAAGTATAGGTCCGTCTCGGGACCGCTTGCCTTCTTCAGGTCCTTGAGCGTGTCGATGGTGTAGGTGGGGCCGGGACGGTCGATGTCGACCCGGCTGACGGAGAACCGCGGGTTGGACGCGGTGGCGATGACCGTCATCAGGTAGCGGTCCTCGGTGCTCGACACGACCCGGTCGCTCTTCTGGTACGGCTCCCCGGTCGGCACGAAGATGACCTCATCCAGGGCGAAGATGTGCGCGACCTCGCTGCCGGCCACCAGGTGGCCGTGGTGTACCGGGTCGAAGGTACCGCCCATCACGCCGACCCGCCTGCGCTCGTTGCTCAACGCCCGTCTCCTTAGTGCACTGGGTACCGAGATGGTATAAGGGCGCGGGGGGCAAAAAATGTTCCGCGTGCGCCCGGCGGGTTACGCCTCAAGGACGATGTGTTTTGGTCGCCGGGCGGGCTACCATTCGAGATATGACTTCAGTGCCTGATCGTGCCAGAGTCCGGCTCACCGGCATCTCGTCGCGCACCTATGAGCACCCGGCCGACCGCTCCGCGCTCGTCGCGCTGCGCAAGCTGAGCGGCTTCGACGTGCTGCTGAGCAAGCTCTTCGGCCTCATCAACGAAAGAGCCTTGCGGCTGACCTTCCTGGCCGGCGCGGTCAAGGTCTCCGAACGCCAGTTCCCGCACATCCACGCGCTCGTCAGGGACGGCGCCTACATCCTGGACCTGCCCGAGGTCCCCGAGTGCTATGTTATGCAGTCGCCGATCTGCAACGCCATGGCGATCGGCCGCGACCGGCCGTTCGTGGTGATCACCACCGGCCTGGTCAACCTGAACGACGAGGAGGAACTCCGCTTCGTCGTCGGCCATGAGCTCGGGCACATCCTGTCCGGGCACGCCGTCTACCGGACCATGCTGCTGATCCTCATCCAGCTCGCCCAGCGGATCGCCTGGATGCCGATCGGGTACCTGGGGCTGCGCGGCATCATCTGGGGGCTTGAGGAGTGGTTCCGCAAGTCCGAGCTGTCCTGCGACCGGGCGGGCCTGCTGGCCGGCCAGGACGTGGACGCGGCGCGGCGCGCGCTCATGAAGCTGGCCGGCGGCCCGTACCTGTCCGAGCTCAACCCGGACGCGTTCCGCGATCAGGCGCACGAGTACGACGCGGTGCCCGACCTGCGCGACTCGATTCTCAAGATCCTCCAGCTGCAGGGCAACACGCACCCGTTCGCCGTGGTGCGGTTCGCCGAGCTCGACCGGTGGGCGACCGACGGTTCGTACGAGGCGATCCTGGCCGGCGACTACCCGCGGCGGGACACCGACAGGGACGCGTCGTTCACCGACGAGATGCGCAACGCGGCCAACTCCTACCGTGACTCGTGGGCGCGCTCCGAGGACCCGCTCGCCGGGATCTTCCGCGGTGTCGCGGAGACCGGGGTCCGGGCGGCGTCCGGGCTGTTCGACCGCCTCGGCGGCAACCGGGGTGGCGGATCCGGGTCCGGGTCCGGGCCGAACGACAATAACGACAACTGAGTCTCTGAGCGGGGCCGGGGAATCTCCCCGGCCCCGCTTTCTCATTCAGGGGGCCGGGCGCCTAGAGGATTACCAGGTCGTCGCGGTGGATGACTTCGCGTTCGTATTCGGGGCCTAGTTTGGAGGCGAGCCATCTCGTGGAGCGGCCCATGAGGGACGGAAGTTCGCTGGCGTCGTAGTTGACCAGGCCGCGGGCGACCGGCTGGCCCGTTTCGTCGGTTAGGTCGACCGGGTCGCCGGCCTCGAAGGTGCCTTCCACGCCGGTGATGCCGGCCGGGAGCAGGCTTGCGCGGCGCATGGTGACGGCCTCCACCGCGCCCTGGTCGAGCCTCAGTACGCCCCTGGCCACCGCGGCGTGGGCCAGCCACAGGAGCCTGGTGCGCTGGCGCTGGCCGGTAGGGGCGAAGTACGTGCCGGTACGGTCTCCCGCGACGGCGCTCGCGGCGCTGGCCGCCGAGGTGACGACGGTGGGGATGCCGGCGGCGGTGGCGATCAGCGCCGAGTCGACCTTCGTGGACATGCCGCCCCGGCCGACGCCGCTCGCGCCAGTCTTGCCCGCCCGGACGGCGGCCAGGTCGTGCGGGCCGGTCACGAGCTCGACCCGGCTCGCCCCGCCCTTGCGGGGGTCACCGTCGTAGAGGCCGTCGACGTCGGAGAGCAGGATGAGGGCGCTCGCCCTGCTCACGTGGGCGACAAGGGCGGCGAGGCGGTCGTTGTCGCCGAACCGGATCTCCTCGGTGGCCACCGTGTCGTTCTCGTTGATGACCGGGATCACGCCGAGCTCGAGCAGCCGGTCCAGGGTCCGCTGGGCGTTGCGGTAGTGGGCGCGGCGCATCAGGTCGTCGGCGGTCAGCAGCACCTGGCCGACCCCGAGGCCGTGCGCCTTGAACGCCTCGGTGTAGCGCGCGATCAGCAGGCCCTGGCCCACGCTGGCCGCGGCCTGCTGGGTGGCCAGGTCCCTCGGGCGCTTCCGCAGGCCGAGCGGCGCCAGGCCGGCGGCTATCGCGCCGGAGGAGACGAGCAGCACCTGGCGACCGTCGCGCACCCGGGCGGCGAGAGCGTCGGTGAGCGCGGCGATGCGCGCCTCGTCAATGCTGCCGTCGCGGGTGGTCAGCGATGATGAGCCGATCTTGACGACGACCCGGTGCGCCGCGGCGATGTCGGGGCGCGCCGGGCCGGCGAACTGGCCGGCGGTGATCTCCGCGAAGTCGCCACCGGGCGCGCTCATCGTCCGCTCAGGCGCCTGTCGGAGCCGCGGGGACCGGGGGCGTGGCCGCCGCCCGCGGACAGTTCCGGGGCCCAGTCGAAGACGACCGCGTCGTTTAGGTCGCCGATCAGCACCGTGTCGCCCGGCTCGGCGCCTGCCTTCGCCAGGGCCTCCTCCACGCCGAGCCTGGCCAGGCGGTCCGCGAGGTAGCCGACCGCCTCGTCGTTCGTGAAGTCGGTTTGCGCGACCCAGCGGAGGGGCTTCTCGCCGCTGATCAGGTAGGCGCCGTCCGCGGTGCGGACGATCTCGAAGCCGGATTCCCTGACCGGCGCGGGCCTGATCACGACGCGGACATTCTCGGGTTCCGGCGCGTTCTCGCGTGCGCTCGCCACGAGCCCCGCCATCGCGAACCCAAGCTCGCGCAGGCCCTCGTGCGTCGCGGCGGAGATCTCGTAGACCGCGAGGCCCCGCGCCTCAAGCTCAGGCTTGACCAGTTCGGCGAGGTCACGAGCCTCGGGGACGTCGATTTTGTTGAGTGCGACGAGCCGGGGCAGCTCCGTGAGGCGGGTGCCGGCCAGGGTCGGGCCAGTCATGTCCTCGTAGGCGGCGAGCTCGGCCTCGATCGTGTCCAGGTCCGAGATCGGGTCGCGGCCAGGCTCATGCGTGGCGCAGTCGAGGACGTGAACGAGCGCGGAACAGCGCTCGACGTGGCGGAGGAAGTCATGGCCGAGGCCCTTGCCCTCGCTCGCGCCAGGGATCAGGCCAGGCACGTCGGCGACAACGAACTGCACGTCGCCCGCCTCGGCGACGCCCAGGTTCGGTATGAGGGTGGTGAACGGGTACTCGGCGATCTTGGGCCGGGCCGCGGACATGGCGGCGATCAGCGAGGACTTACCCGCGCTCGGGAAACCGATCAAGCCGATGTCCGCGATGGCCTTGAGCTCAAGGGTGAGCTCGCGCTCCTCACCCGGCTCGCCCTTGAGCGCGAAGCCGGGAGCCTTACGGCTGCGCGAGGCGAGCGCCGCGTTGCCGAGGCCGCCCCGCCCGCCCTCCGCCGCGACGAACCGGGTGCCCGCGCCCACCAGGTCGGCGAGGACCTGGCCGTCGGCGTCGAGCACCACGGTGCCGTTCGGGATCTTGATGACCGTGTCCTCGCCTGCGGCGCCGCTCCTGTTCGAGCCCTCGCCCTGGACCCCGTTACCCGCCTTGCGCACCGGGCGCCGGTGGAAGTCGAGGAGGGTCGACGTGGACAGGTCCACCTCAAGGATGACGCTGCCGCCACGGCCGCCGTTGCCGCCGTCCGGGCCGCCGAGGGGCTTGAACTTCTCGCGGTGCACCGACGCGCAGCCGTGCCCGCCATGGCCGGCCTGCACCTTGAGCACAGCGTGATCGGCGAATTCCGCCATGATCGATCCCCTCGTTAACATGCCAATGGCGGGCCGGAGTGCTCCCGGCCCGCCATTGCCCGTTTTGTCGTGTCTGCCGCGCTGCGTTTGCGGCGCTATGGCCTAGGCCGAGACCTGCTCCGGCTCCGGCTGCGGGACGACGTTCACCGCGCGGCGGCCGCGGAAGCGCCCGAACTGGACCTTGCCCGTGACCAGCGCGAACAGCGTGTCGTCGTCACCACGGCCGACGCCGAGGCCGGGGTGGAAGTGCGTGCCGCGCTGCCGGACGATGATCTCGCCCGCGTTCACCCGCTGGCCGCCGAAGCGCTTCACGCCAAGCCGCTGCGCGTTGCTGTCCCGGCCGTTCCGGCTGGACGACGCGCCCTTCTTGTGTGCCATCTCTGCCTGTCCCTACGCCTTCTCAGCCTTGGCCGCTGCCTTGGCCTTCTTCGGCTTCTCAATGCCGGTGATCTTGACCTGGGTGTACTGCTGGCGGTGGCCCTGCCGGCGCTTGTACCCGGTCTTGTTCCGGTAGTGGATCATGTTGATCTTCGGCCCCTTAGCCGGGCCGACAACCTCGCCCGTCACCGTGTAGCCGGTGAGCTCCGCCGGGTCGCTGATGACCGTGTCGCCGTCCACCACGAGCAGCGCGGGGAACGTGACGCTCGACCCGGCCTCCTCGTCCGCAAGCTTGTCGACGGCGAGCACGTCATCGAGGGCGACCTTCTCCTGCCTGCCACCGCAGCGCACAATCGCGTACACCCGAGAACTGCCTCTCCCTGTATGCGTGCCCCGCCCTGTCTCCGCCAACACTGTCGCTGGCCTTCTCACCGGTAGCGGGCTCGCCATGAACCTGACATGCCATCTTACGCGCATGAACGCGACCCGCGATCCAGCTTGCCCGGAACTGGAACAGACGGGCTCGCGCTGGTCGCGTTAATCGCTCCTGAAGCATACCAGGTCCGTCCGCGTGATTGGCCACCACGCCGGGCCCGGCGGTAAGGCTAACTCGCGCTGGTCCTGGTCCGGCGAGCCGACGGCCTCGGGAGCCACCTCGGCCTCAGGCTGAGCAGGCTCCGCATCGACCGCGGCGTCAGGGTGGGCCTCGGCGGCGGGCTCTGGATCGGCCGTGACGGTGACCCGGGCGACGGCCGAGCCCGCGCGGGTGCGGCGGACCGGAGGCGCGTCCGTGGCCGTGTCGCCGGCCGGCGCGGTGGCGGGCGCCACGGGCTCGATGACCGTGGGGGCCGTCTGGACCACGGGGACCAGGGCCGGCTCGTCGTCGACGAGGACGGCGGTCGCGAACGCCCGGCCAGCCGCCGCCGTGCTGCGCCGCGTGCGCGGCGCGCCGGCCGCGGCAGTGTCCGCCGGTGCGGTGCCGGCCAGTGCGGTGCCGGCCGGTGCGGTGCCGGCGAGTGCGGTGCCGGCCAGTGCGGTGCCCGCCGGTGCCGTGTCGGCCACCGTGCCTTCTGCCCGCGCCGCGGCGTTGTCCTGCGCGGTGTCGGAGTAGGCGCCCCGGCGGTCGGTGCCGCGGCGGCCGCCGGCGTGGCCGCCCCGGCCGCCGCCCGCGCCGGTCCCCTGACCCCTGCCGTTTCCGTTGCCAGGGGCGTGGCCCGGCGGGGTCGGGACCGGGCGGTGCGCGGTGCCCGCGGACGCGCGGTGGGCCGGCTCGGCGGGCGGGTCGAGCGCGACGATGACGCCGCGGCCGTTGCAGCACTCGCACTGCTGCGAGAAGGCCTCGAGCAGTCCGGCGCCGACCCGCTTGCGGGTCATCTGCACCAGGCCGAGCGAGGTAACCTCGGCGACCTGGTGCTTGGTACGGTCCCTGGCCAGGCACTCGAGCAGCCGCCGCAGCACGAGCTCGCGGTTGGACTCGAGCACCATGTCGATGAAGTCGATGACAACGATGCCGCCCACGTCGCGCAGCCGGAGCTGGCGGACGAGCTCCTCGGCGGCCTCCAGGTTGTTCTTGGTGACGGTCTCCTCGAGGTTGCCGCCCTGGCCGGTGAACTTCCCGGTGTTCACGTCGACGACCGTCATGGCCTCGGTACGGTCGATGACCAGCGAGCCGCCGCTCGGCAGCCACACCTTGCGCTCGAGGGCCTTGGCGAGCTGCTCGTCGATCCGGTAGGCGGCGAAGACGTCGTCGTCCGCGCCCTCTCCAGCGGGCAGGGTGGCGTCGTCCGCGGAGTCCCAGCGGCTGATCCGCTCGGCCAGGTGCGGCGCGACGTACCTGACGTACTCGTCGATGACCTCCCAGCCGTCCTCGCCGGACACGATCAGCTGGCTGAAGTCCTCGTTGAAGACGTCGCGGATCACCCGGATGGTGAGGTCGGGCTCTCCGTAGAGCAGGGCGGGCGCGCTGGCGGTCTTGGCCTTCTTCTCGATGCTCTCCCACTGCGCGGCGAGCCGGGTGATGTCCCGGTCGAGCTCGGCCTCGGCAGCCCCCTCCGCGGCGGTGCGCACGATCACGCCGCCGTTCTCCGGGGTCACCTTCTTGAGAATCGCCTTGAGCCTGGTCCGCTCGGTGTCGGGGAGCTTGCGGCTGATGCCGGTCATCGACGCGCCGGGCACGTACACGAGGTAACGCCCGGGGAGCGACACCTGCGATGTGAGCCTGGCACCCTTGTGGCCCACCGGGTCCTTGGTGACCTGGACGATCACCGACTGGCCCGGCTTAAGCGCCGCCTCGATGCGCTTGGGCTGGCCCTCAAGCCCGCTGGCGTCGAAGTTGACCTCGCCGGCGTAGAGGACGGCGTTGCGGCCCTTGCCGATGTCGACGAACGCCGCCTCCATCGAGGGCAGCACGTTCTGCACCTTGCCCAGGTACACGTTGCCGACGTAGGACGCGTGCGTCGTGCGGTTCACGTAGTGCTCGACGAGGACGCCGTCCTCGAGCACCGCGATCTGGGTCCGGTCGCCCCGCTGGCGGACCACCATGGTCCGCTCCACGGACTCGCGGCGCGCGAGGAATTCCGACTCGGTGACGACCGGCGGCCGGCGGCGGCCGGACTCGCGCCCCTCCCGCCTGCGCTGCCTCTTCGCCTCAAGGCGGGTCGACCCCTTGATGGCCCGCACGTCGTCGGCGGGGTTGTGCGCCTCCCTGACGTGCACCACGGTGTCCGGCGGGTCGTCGGCCGACAACGCGTCGCCGTCACCAGCAACGCGGCGGCGCTTGCGGCGCCGGCGGCGGCTGGAGCTGCTTCCCTCGCCCGTGCCTTCGCCGTCATCGTCGGTGTCCGCGTCGCCGTCCGCGCCAACTTCACCGCCCGCGTCCCGGCCCTGGTCGTCACCGTCCGTCGCGGCCTCGGCCCGGCTCCTTGTGCGGCTGTTGCGGCGGCGGCGGCTACGGGCGTTCGCCGGAGTCTCGGCGTCCTCGCTCCCCGGCACGCCCGCGGTGGCCGTGATGGTACCGACCTCCGCCTCGGCGATCGCGCCGGCGCTCTCCGCGCTGAACAGGTCGTCATCCGGCGCGGCGTCGCGCACCCGGGCGCGCGTCCGGCTGCGGGTCGGCCGGGCCGGGCGTCCGGCCTCACCGTCCGGCCCCGCCTGGTCGCCGACGGCAGCGCCGCCCTGGCTCCTGGTGCTCTTCGTGCTCCTGGTCCTGCGGCTCGGCCGGGCGGCGTCCGCCTCCGGCTCCGCCCCGCTGTCAGTGTCCCGGTCGTCGTCCCGGTCCCCGGCGTCCCTGCTGCCGGATGGCGGCGGTGTCGCCGGCGGCGGCTGGAAAAGCACCTGGGGCGCCTGGAAGACCGCGGCCGGCACCGCCGGCGCGGCCGGCTGGGCCGGCCCGTTGAACGCCGCGGGTGCGGGAGCGGTTCCCGCTGCGTGGCCAGTGGCCTCGTTAGCGCCAGTGGCTCCGTTAGTGTCTGTCTCGTGGCTGTTGCGCTCGCTGTCGAGCATTCGGGCAATCTCCAGTCAGGCCACCCGAACCCTCGTCCTTCTGGCGAGTCCAACCCAGCGAAATCTTCACGGGAGGGCCAAAAGAAGAGAGTTCGCCGACCGCGGCCGTACGCGAGGTAACGGCGCGCCGCACGGTGGCTCGTAGTGTTCGTACGCCTGATTCGCTGCCGCGGTCGCGCGGGAAAAGGTCACGCGCGACGGCGCGGGCATGACGCCCAGGCATGGATGAGTACTTCAGCTCCGGGGAGGCGGCGGTCATAGCCCGACCACCCCGGAATCGCCGAGCGTGCCCTGCGCGAGCCGCGTTATGAACGGCTGCCCGGCAGGGAACACATCGGAAACGTCTTTTAGCGCGTTGAGCACGTCGTCCGGCCGTACAGCCGGGGCGGTGTGCCGGACGACCATGCGCAGGAATGATCCCTCAGGCAGGGATTCCCCATCCGCGGGGGGTACGGGGGGTTGTCCCCCCGGGAGATAACCGACGTCAAGGCTGACGACGGCCGCTCGCGCGTCCATGCGCCGCATGCCCTTGGAGGTCAGCCGCTCCACCGGCGCCTCGGTCAGGGCGAGAAACTTTTGAACCACCGGGACCACGTCGTCCGGTCGTAGCCCGGGAAGCGCTACCTGCCACTCGGACGCGGTGAGCCGACTCGCCGGCAATCCCCCGGTGTCCTCAGTCACAGCGATCACGTCTATCCCATCAGGCAGCGCCGCGTTCAGCCGCTCCCGCACGGCGCCCGCCTCGGTCCGGCTGGTCAGCGTGAGGCTGAGGTACTCCGCCTCGCTCGCGACCCCGGTCGGGGCGCCGCCTGCGTAGGAAATCTTCGGGTGCGGCGTGAACCCAGCCGAGTACGCGATCGGCAAGCCTGCCCGCCGTACGCCCCGCTCGAAGGCCCGCGCCACATCCAAGTGGCTGGCAAAACGCATCTTTCCCCGTTTAGCATACCGGACCAGAAGATGCTGGGTCGTGACCGGCGCGCCGCCGTTCTGTGTCACGTCCATGGCTATCTCCCGTTTGTCGCCAGCACGGGAAGCAGCCGCC
>CAZORE010000036.1:14696-32470 GCA_964581815.1 uncultured Streptosporangiaceae bacterium
CTGTGTCACGTCCATGGCTATCTCCCGTTTGTCGCCAGCACGGGAAGCAGCCGCCTTCCGTCCAGTCGCTCGCCAGTCGGGCCCGTCTGGATTTCCGTGCCCATCGCCGGACAGACCCCACACTCATAACACGGGGTCCACCGGCAATCTTCCACCTCGCCGGCGACCGGTGCCACCGCCGACTGCCAGTCCTCCCACAGCCAGTCCCGGTCGAGACCGGAATCCAGGTGGTCCCACGGCAGTACCTCGCCGTAGTCACGCTCGCGCGTAGTGTACCAAGCCAGGTCGACGGGGCTGTCGGCCAGCCCCGTGTCGCAGGCGGCCAGCCAGCGGCTGAACGAGAAGTACTCGCTCCAGCCGTCGAACCGCGCCCCGTCCCGCCAGGCGGCGAGGATCACCTGGCCGACCCGCCGGTCACCGCGGGACAGGAGGCCCTCGATCATGGACGGCGTGCCCTCGTGGTAGCGGAAGCCGACCGACCGGCCGTACGTCTTATCGGAGCGCAGCGCGCTGCCGAGCGCGCGCAGCCGCGCGTCGACCACGTCGGCCGGGCACTGGGCCGCCCACTGGAACGGCGTGTGCGGCTTGGGCACGAACCCGCCGATGGACACGGTGCACCTGATGTCCTTCCGGCCGGTCGCCGCGCGCCCGGCGGCGATCACCTTCCGCGCCAGGTCGGCGACCGCGAGCACGTCCTCGTCGGTCTCCGTCGGCAGGCCGCACATGAAGTACAGCTTCACCTGCCGCCACCCGGAGGCGTAGGCGGTGCTCACGGTGCGGATCAGGTCTTCCTCGGTGACCATCTTGTTGATCACCTTGCGCATCCGCTCCGAGCCGCCCTCCGGGGCGAACGTCAGGCCGGAGCGCTTCCCGTTGCGCGACAACTCGTCCGCGAGGGTCACGTTGAACGCGTCCACCCGGGTGGACGGCAGCGACAAGCCGACGTTCGAACCCTCGTAGCAGTCGGCGAGGTCGACGGCGATCTCGTTGATCTCGCTGTGGTCGGCGCTTGACAACGAGAGCAGGCCGACCTCGGAGAAGCCGGTGGACGCCAGGCCGGAGGCGACCATGTTGCCGACCGTGGTGATGGACCGCTCGCGGACCGGCCGGGTGATCATCCCGGCCTGGCAGAAGCGGCAGCCCCGCGTGCAGCCGCGGAAGATCTCCACGCTGTAGCGCTCGTGCACAGTCTCGGCGACCGGGACGACCGGCGCCTTCGGGTACGGCCAGGCGTCCAGGTCCATCAGCGTGTGCTTGCGCACCGAGGCGGGGACGCCGGGCCGGTTCGGCGTGACCCGGCCGATGCGGCCGTCCGCCAGGTACGTCACGTCGTAGAACCGCGGTACGTAGACGGCGCCGGTCGCGGCGAGCGACAGCAGCAGTCCGTCCCGCCCGCCGGGGCAGCCGCCCTGCTTCCACGCGCGGATGAGCCCGGTGACGGTAAGCACGGCCTCTTCGCCATCGCCGATGACGACCGCGTCGACGAAGTCGGCGACCGGCTCGGGGTTGAACGACGCGTGCCCGCCGGCCAGCACGACCGGGTGGGTGATGCCGCGGTCCGCGGCGGACAGCGGTATTCCGGCCAGGTCAAGCGCGGTCAGCAGGTTGGTGTAGCCGAGTTCGGTGGAGAAGGAGACGCCGAGCACGTCAAAGGCGGACACCGGGCGGTGCGCGTCCACGGTGAACTGCGGTACGCCATGCGCCCGCATGAGCTTTTCCAGGTCGGGCCACACGCTGTAGGTGCGCTCGGCGAGCACGCCCGGCTGCTCGTTCAGCACCTCGTACAGGATGGCGATGCCCTGGTTGGGCTGCCCGACCTCGTACGCGTCCGGGTAGAGCAGCGCCCACCGGACATCGGCCTCATCCCATGCCGTGACGGTGGAATTCACCTCACCACCGACATACTGCACCGGTTTGCGCACCAGCGGCAGCAGCGGCTCCAGCTGAGGGAATACGGACTCGACAGGCATACGTCCGAGGATACCCATCATTCAGAACGAGTGCGTTCGACCGCGATCCGTCACGGGTGCCAGGGACGGGGGGACCACGCCCTCGTTCTGGATCATCCAGACCTCGCTGGGGTGCGGCGGATGGCGGCGCGGCGACCGTGGCACCATGGTCGCGACGTGGCCTGTGCTTGTGGCCGGGGCCGGAGGAAGCGGAGCGTTCTTGAGCCTGTACTGCACGGATAACTACCGGACCGAGGAGCAGCTGGCGGAAATGCGGCGGCTGGAGGCCGCCGGGATCTGCCTGTTCTGCCCGGAGGCGCTGCGGGAGCACGCACGGCATGAGGTGATCCTGGAGACGCCGCACTGGGCGGTGACTCCTAATGCGTACCCGTATACGGGGACCCGGCTGCACCTGCTCGTGGTGCCGCGGCAGCACGTGAACGACATGCTTGACCTGGATGAGGCGGCGCTCGCCGACTTCTGGGCCGTGCTGCGGACGGTCCGGATGAGGTTCGGCCTCGGGCACTACGGGCTCGGCGTGCGCAACGGCAACTGCAGCTTCACCGGCGCCACCATCGCCCACGTGCACGCGCACGTGCTCGTCGGCGACCCGGACGCCGAGCCGGAGGTCCCGGTGCGGATGCGGTTCAGCTCGCGGCCGCGCCGGGCCTAGCGCCCGGCGCGCCGCCGGCGTCCACCCAGAGCAGCTCGACGCCCGCGGCGCGCAGGAGGGCGTCCCCGTCAAGCACCGAGTAGGCGCCGGAGAAGTAACAGCGGCGGAAGCCGGATTCCGCGATGAGGCGGGCGCAGGCCGGGCAGGGAAACGTGGTCACGTAGAGGTCCGCGCCGTCCAGCGATACGCCGTCGCGCGCGGCCGTGGCCACGACGGACGCCTCCGCGTGGATGGCCGTGGACAGGTCGGCGCGCACCCCCCGGCTGAAGCCGTCCCGCGGGTCGCCGTCGGTGTAAGGTGCGTACTCGGTCGGGCCGTGGTGGTTCCACGCGGCGCCGAGTACCACCGCGTCGCGCCACGCGATCGCGCCCACCTGCCGCCACCAGTCCGAGCTACGGTCCGCCAGCTCCCTGGCCCGGCGCAGGAGCGGCTCCGGCAGGCCGGCCGGCTTGACCACGCCGTCGGGCGCCACGGGCCGCTGCGCCCGGCTCCACTCCCGGTCCCAGCGCAGGAAGGTCTTGTCGAAGACCAGGTCCCGTCCCTGGGCGAGCTTCAGCTCCTGCGCGAGCTGCCTGGTCACGTCCTCGTCGGGCAGCACCAGGGTGTCCGCGGTCAGCGCTTGCGGCAGGTCCGCGGGCTCGACCACGCGGACCGTGGCGTGGGGCAGCATAAGCCGGAGGAACTGGGCGGCCCGGTCGGGCGGCAGCGCCCTGATGTCCTTGGCCAGGGACTTGAACTGGGACTTGAAACCGGGGCCGAGCAGCAGGATCTCGGTCGCGTCCGGGTGCCGCGCGAAGAAGGCCTCATGGCCCGCGTGCACCACCGGCAGGTACAGGAGGACCTGCTTCACGGGCCGGTCAGCCCCGTGGCCGGGTGGCCGACGCCAGCTTGCTGCGCAGCGTGCCCGCGTTGCCCGCGTCGTCTGAGGTGGCTGGGTTGGCCATGATGATGTCCCGCAGCCGCGCCGACGTGCTCACCGTCGCCATCCGCTCAAGCACCTTGACCCGGCCGCAGTAGCCGGCCTCGAGCTCGGTGATCTCCGCTTGCGTGTAGGTCTCCTCGGTCGCCACGAGCACGTCCGGGCGCACCGCCTTGATCAGCGCCCATTTGGGGTGATGGGTGTGCTTGAGCGTGACCAGGCCCACGCCGCGCTGGTGGGTGACCATGCGGAGCCGTTCCATCTGCGGGACGACCGGCCGGTTCTCCCCCTTGCGGCGGCGGATCTTCTCGTCGCTGTCGAGCCCGACGATGAGGAAGTCGCCGAACTGGCGGGCCGCCTCCAGGTACATGGAGTGGCCCTCATGGATGACATCGAAGGAACCGCTGGTGAGCACCACCTTGAAGCCGAGCGTGCGCAGCGCGTTGACCGTGGTCTCGATCTGCTCGTAGTCCTCGATGAACCGCTGGTCGAAGTTGGAGGCGTCCGCGAACAGGCTGCTCGACATGCCGAGCGAGGAAAGCAGCGGTGCCGGGCCGAAGGTCTTGCCGTTGCCCGGCCTGGCGTCACTCGACTGGCCGGCGTCGCCCGGCTGGCCCTGACCTGGCTGGCCGTGCCGGCCGCCGAGTAGCTGCCTGAACCTGCTCATTGACCGCCCCTCTCCGTTAACTGCCATGCTAGAGCGCCGCTCAGGTCGCGATCGGGATCGCGCCAATGGCCGGGTTCGGGTGGTAGTCCGCCAGGTCGAAGTGCTCCGCGCGGAAGTCATGGATGTCGGTCACCGCCCGGCCGGCCGCGTTCAGGGTGACCGTCGGGAGCGGGCGGGGCTCGGTGGCGAGCATCGCGCGGACCGCGTCCACCTGGTCGGCGTAGATGTGCGCGTCGGAGATCGTGTGGTAGTACGCGACCGCCCGGTAGCCGGTGAGCTGCTCGAGCATGAGGGCGAGCGCGGCGTACTGGATCATGTTGGACGGGACGCCCACCGGGACGTCGCCGGAGCGCTGCGTCATGTGGACGTGCAGGCCGCCGTCAAGCACGCGGACGTGAACCCAGCCGTGACACGGTGCGATGGTGGTCCTCGGCTGCTTGCCAGCGCCCCTGACCTGGTACGGCGCTATCCACGGGTCGACGAAGTGGGTGCGCAGCTCGGGCAGCTCGCGCAGCTGCTCGACCAGGTGCTTGAACTGGTCGAACGGCGGCCCCTCCGGCGTCGGGAAGGAGTGGAAGGCACCGCCGTAGGACCCTGGCCCCAGGCCGCCGGGCTCGATGCCCTTCTTCAGCGTCTTCTCCGGCGTCGCCCACGGCCCCCACCAGTCCACGCCGAACCGCTCGAACTCCGCGAGGGTGGTGGCACCGTTGATGAACGCGCACAGCTCGCCGATGGGCTTGCGCCAGAACGACCTGACGCTGCGCTCGGTGATGACGGGGAACCCCTCGGCGAGCGGGAACCGCATCGCCTCCTGCATCACCGTCAGCGCGTTGACCCCCTGCCGGGTCTCCGCCTCGACCCCGGCGCCGAGGATGTGCCCGAGGACCCGCCGGTACTCCGTGGACGCGGGGCGCTGGTCATACGGCAGGTACTCCATGACCCGACAGCTTAGCGATGCTCATCGCAAGGATCAGGCGCTGCCGCGCTGCCAGGCGAGCACCTGGCGCTCGGCCACACCAAGCAGCAGGGTAAGGACAACGCCAAGCAGGCCGAGGATGACGATAATTGCCCACATCAGCGAGATCTGCCCCGAGCCCTGCGCGGTCATCATCTCCCGGCCGATGCCGTTGACGCTGCCGACAAACTCGGAGACGATCATCATGACCAGGGCGAGCGCCACCCCGAGGCGCAGGCCTGCGAAGATCTTCGGTGCCGCGCTCGGCAGGATGATCCGGACCAGCCGCTGCAGCGCCGGAATCTTGAATGCCCGCGCGGTCTCCAGGTGGCCGGCGTGTACGTGCCTGGCCCCGTCGATCGCATTAAGTAGCACCGGCCAGACCACGCCGAAGACGATGGACCAGATCTCCATTGGCGTGCCGATCCCGATCACGAACAGGAAGACGGGGACCAGGATCGGCGGCGGGACCGCGCGGGCGAAGTGCACGACCGGCTCCACAAGGTCGGACACCAGCGCTGACCGGCCGATCGCGACGCCCAGGGCAATGCCGATGACGCTGGCGATGGCCAGCCCGCCCAGCATCCGGCCGATACTGGGCAACAGGTTGGCGGTCGCGTCGGCGGTCAGCCACAGGTGGGCGACCGGGCCGTCGAACCATTGCCGGTACATGGCGGGGAAGACGACCGACGGCGGGAGGAAGTAGGGGTTCGCGCCGCCTTCCGCGGCGAGCTGCCAGCCCGCGAGCGCGGCGGCGAGCACTGCCAGCCTGGCCACGGTGAGAACTAGCCGCCGCAGTGCCTTGCTCACTGGCGCATCTCCTCTCACTGGCCCGTCCCCTGGGCGGACAGGGCGTGATGCCAGCGGAATGCCCAGCGATCCGCTGCGGTGAAGACGCCGTTGATGATGAGGCCGAACACCCCAGACCACACGGCCAGGGCGAGCAGCGGCGCGAGGTCGGCGGTGCCGCTCTCGGTGACGCTCGCGTAACTGCCGAGGCCAGGCACCCCGGTGCTGACGAGCTCGACGGCCACGGCGACGATGAAGGCGAGCGATGCGGCGATCCTGATGCCGGTCGCGATGAACGGCGCCGCACTCGGCAGCGCCACCCAGCGCGCGACGGACAGCGGCCCGAAGCCGAAGCTTCGCAGGGTGGCCACGGCCACTGGATCGACGCTCCTCACCCCGGAGACCGTGTTGATGAGCACTGGCCAGATGGCGGCGAAGACGATCGCCACGACCTGGGTTCGCATGGGGTCCTGCGCGATAAGCAGGATCGTCGGCACCAGAACTACGGACGGTATCGGCCGGAGGAACTCGATCACCAGCGTGAGCGCGGACTCAATGGCGGTGAACGAGCCAAGCAGCAGCCCGGCCGGCACGCCGATGACGACGGCAATCAGCATCGCCTCGGCCCAGGCGGATACCGTTCCGCCGAAGCTCGACCAGAAATCGCTGGTTCCGGCGAGGCTGAAAACGCTGCCGAGCACGGCCGACGGTAGCGGGAACGTCAGCCGGCTCGCCCCGCTCAGCAAGACCGCGAGCTGGGCCGCACCGAACAGCAGGGCAAGGCCGGCCGCGCCGAGCGCGATCCGGCGGAAAACGGCCGACCGCGCGGCGGCCGCCCCATGCAGGGCAGGCCGCCGCGCGGTGCGTCGCACACGCGTGACTGTCACAGCGACGATCAGGTCTGCGGGTCATACATCGCCGGAACCTCCGTCTTGACGAAGCTGGCCGAGAGCTGGCCGAAGGACTCCATGGAACTGGCGACCCGCTGCATCCGCGTCAGGCTGAGCGAAGTGTTGAAGGTCGGCAGGACGATCACGCTGGCGAGCGCCGGCTTCATGCCCTTGATGAAGGTGGGCAGCACCTGGCGAACCGCCTGCGGGTTGGCGGCGGCGTAGCGGGTTGCTTCCTGGATCGCACGGGCGAACGCGGCCACGGTCTTCGGATCGTGCTGCGTGTAGTACTGGGTAGTCCCCCAGGCGGAGACCGGGAAGCCGGCCAGCGGCCCGCTCAGCATGTCGACAAGAACCCTCGCCCCGGTTGTCTGCTCCATGATCGTGATGAACGGCTCAGTGGTAAACGCGGCGTCCACCTTTCCGCTCGCGAGCGCCTGCGGCGCCGAGGGGAAGGGGATCGCTATGTCGGTGACCGAGCCGGCGTTGACTCCGTACGGCTTGCCGAGGACGTCGAGGGAAAGCTGCGGGAAGCTGAAGACGCCGGCCGAGGGAACCGAGAGCTTCTTGCCTTTCAGGTCCGCGAGGGTCTTGATCTTCGAGTCCTTCGCCACCATGAAGTCGAACAGGCCCGGCGAGGTCTGCACGTTGTCCGCGATGATCCGCAGGTTCAGGCCGGGGAACGCCTTCTCCTGCTGGAACATGCCGACGTAATTCATGATCGCGAACTGGATGGTGTGCGACTGGAGCAGGGCCGTCGAGGCGTTCGTCGACGGCATGATCGTGTAGCTGACGTTCAGCCCCTGCTGCCTGAAGAAGCCCTGCTTAATGGCAAGGAGCACCGGAGCGTCGTCCGAGGCGCTCAGGATACCGACCTTGACGTTGGTCATCTCCGGCGAGCCGGAGGTTCCCGAAGTTGGGGTGCCGCTGCTGCTCGAGCCCGAACTGCACGCGGCGACGCCGACGGCCAGCGCGAGGGCCGCGAGCCCGGCGCCGAGCCGGCGGATATACGGAAAGCGCATGATACTCCTTTAAAATTATTCACGCCCATTGTTTACTGCTGGCATTGCCGGGAGCCCACTAGGGCGGCATCTCAGTAGGCTCACCGGATTATCATTGTCCGATAAGAGATGGGACCGCCGCGGAAAAAGGACGCGTACGCGCCGGCTGCAGTTGATCGGATCGGGGATGACATTACCGCACCCGAGCGGACATCGTAATGAATTTATAAAAGCGAAACAAGATAACGCGCCGATGAAATTGTGATGTTAGGCATGCTGGGGAAAGCAGACAGCCATATCGTCCGCGTTGCGCTCGATGAATTGGCGTTGACCCGCGGCCTACCCCCAGACCCGCTGCGCGGTGCTCACGACGAGGTCGAGCTTGCGGCGCTGGTCATCGATGCTGATCAGGTTGCCGAGGGAGCCAGAGGCGAAGCCGCACTGCGGGCTGATCGCCAGGTTGTCCAGCGGCACGTACCTGGCCGCCTCGTCGATGCGGCGCACCAGCCCGTCCGGGTCCTCAAGCCCGGGAACCTTGGTGGTCACCAGGCCGAGCACGACCACGGGGCCGTCCGGGCCGGAGGGGACGAAACGGAGCGGCTCGAAGCCGCCGGCCCGCTCGGTGTCGTACTCAAGCAGGAACCGGTCGACGGGAACCTCGCCGAACAGCCGCTCGGCCACCGCCTCGTAGCTGCCGCTCGCCGCCCACGAGCTGCGGTAGTTACCGCGGCAGATGTGCATGGCGACGGTAATGTCCGGATGCTCGCGCTTGATGGCGCGGACCACCCGCGAGTCGACGTCAATCGTCGCCTCCAGCAGTTCCTCCGGCGTCCGCACGCCGCGGATACGGTCGTCGCGGCGGGCGTCGATCACCCGGTTGTAGGCAAGGGAATCGAGCTGGATCCAGCGAACGCCGTGCTTGGCCACCAGGGCGTCGATCTCGGCCAACTGCAGCGGGATCAGGTCTTCGATGAGGTCGGCCGGCGTGGGGTACGCCGGCGCGCTGATCTCCGGATGCCAGATCATCCCGCCCATCGAAACGCTGATCATGGTGACCTTGAACAGGCCCGGCGCGCGGGCGGCCATGAACGCGGCCTCGGTGCCGGTGAGGTCACCCTTCCGCGAGACCTTCGCGGCGGCCGCCACCCCGTCGCTCAGTGTCTCCTCGGGCGTGAGCTCCTTGCCGTCCCGGTACCAGGTCATCAGGCGCGGAGCCGGTACCACGCCGTCGACGGACTCGAAGAGACCGGCCCGCCAGGACTCGCGGCGCGCCTCGCCGTCGGTGAAGACCTCGACGCCGGCGTCCGCCTGGATACGGAGGTTTTCGTCGATCGCCCGGTCCTCGGCGGCGCGCAGCTCCGCGATGGCTAGCTCGCCTTTCTCGAACGCCTCACGAGCGTCGAGCAGGTAAGGCGGGCGGAGCAGGCTGCCGACGTGTTCGGCGTGGTAACTGCGGCTGGGGGTCATAGTGTCCCTTTCGACATTTGGGCACGGCGGAGACCTGAACGACGGCAACCACGTCAGTGCGGCTCCGGCGCCCGCACCCCGCGGACGAGCCGGCTCACTTCGCCGCGCAGGTGCGCGAACTCCGGCCGTTCCTTGGTGGTGATCTGATCCCTGGGCTGCGGCAGGTCCACCGGCACGTCGGCGCGCACCCGGCCAGGGCCCGCGGTCAGCACGATGACCCGGTCACCGGTATAGACGCTCTCGTCGATGTCGTGCGTGACAAGCAGGATCATCATCTTCCTGTCCGCCCTGACCCTCAGCACGAGATCCTCCAGATCCTCCCTCATCTGCGCGTCCACCGAGCCGAACGGCTCATCCATCAGCAGCAGCACCGGGTCGAACGCGAGCGCGCGGGCGATCGCGACGCGCTGCTGCATGCCGCCGGACAGCTGCCACGGGTACCGGTCGGCGAAACCGCCCAGTCCGACGGCCTTGAGTGCGGCGAGCGCGGCCTCGCGGCGCTCGCCGCGGCGTCGCATGGTGCGGCGCAGCGGCAGGGCCACATTGGCGGCGACGCTCAGCCAGGGATAGAGCGAGCGGCTGTAATCCTGAAAGACGACACCGAGCCGGTCGGGAACCCCGAGCACCGGCGTCCCGTTCAGGACGACCTGGCCAGCGGTGGGCCGCTGCAGGCCTGCCACGCACCGCAGCAGCGTCGACTTGCCACAGCCGGACGGCCCTACGACCGTCACCAGCTCTCTGTCCGCAACACGGAAGCTGATGTCTTCGATCGCGAGGTGTGATCCGTAGGTCCTGGTCAGACCGCTTACTTCAAGCACCGCGCTCCTGTTCGCTTGCTGGCCGCACATGGCCGGCCGCCCAGCACGGCGGCCGCCACCAGTGGTCAAGGATGGTGCATCGGCACCGGAAGCGCGGTTGATATAAGCCAGCCCGAACCATCGGATATTCGTATACCCCGGCATAACAGAACAAAATTGTTGACATCCTTCGATACAGGCCATCCCGCTGGACCCGTTTAGCTATGTTTTATTGCGAGTTTTCCTGAAATGCGGCATCAGGTCATACCCGGGCTATGCCTGGCTGGGAGAGCGGGCATGTCGCCCGACGGAAACTCCCGGCTGCCTTGGCATGGCCGGTTATTCGTACCCCGCCTTTGTAGTTCCCGCCGTTCTTCCTGCGAGTCCTGCGGGTTCCGTGACTGAAGCAGAGGGGTCAGATGGTTGATCAAGACAGCGGCCGAATCGCGGTGGCGGCCCTGGAGACCAGCGACGCGCGTCAGGCGGCGCCCGAGGTGCGCCCGGCGGACGACAGACGGCGGGCGTTGCGACCCTGGCATCTGCGCAACTGGCGGGTGCGCTGGCGGGTCCTCGCCCTGGTGCTCATTCCGACAATGGCGTCGCTCGCGCTCGGCGGGGCTCGTATCCAGGCCGCGCGCGATACCTCCGCCGCTGCCGGGCGCACCGGGCAACTGGCCACGCTCGGTACGAACCTCACCGCGCTAGTGGAGTCGCTCGAAGACGAACGCGACCTCACAGCCGGCTACGTGACCGCGAAGCTGAGCGGCAATACGGGGCAGGCAGGGCCCTTGCTCGCCAAGGTGCAGTCCCAAGAGGGGGTCACCGACCGCCGTACCTCGGTGGTCCTGGCGGGCATCGGACAGATTGGCGGCGCCTTTCCTGCCGTCGCCACGAAGGACCTGGTAACCGTCCAGGGCAGTCTGGGCGCGACCACCGAACTGCGGGTGCTCGCGGGAACCCTGCCAAGGACAACGGCGCCGAGCCAGATGTCTGCGTTGCCGCTGATTATCCGCTACTCGAACCTGATCGCGGCGCTGCTCGAATTCGATAACGATATCGCCGCGGGCAGCCCGAACGCGCAGCTGGCACAGACCGTGACCTCGTTCTCCGCTCTCGCTCAGGCCGAGGAGGACGCGTCACAGCAGCGTGCCCTGGTGTTCTCTGCGTTGCAGGCGGGCGCCTTCGAGACCGGCGCGCTGAGCGCGACCACCGCGGCGCAGTCAAGCCAGCAGAGCGTGACCGCCACCTATCAGAAGGTGTCCGCTAACCTGCCCTCTTACGTGCCGGGCACCGGCCTCAGCGAGAACCTCACCCAGGCCCAGCAATTCAGCAACATTGTCACCGGCCCGCAGATCGACCTGGCGTCTCAGGCCGAGAATGACGCCATCCAGGCCAGCGCCCTCGGCCAGGCGCTCGGCGGGGTCGTCAACGGCTCCGCGAGTCAGTTGTTCGGCAACATGACCTTCACGCTTAACCAGATGCGGCAGGTGCTGCAGGACGAGCTGGCCTCGATCGGCGTGCAGGCCTCCGCGACGCAGGCCGGCGCCCAGAACTCCGCCGAGCTGACCTCGATCATTGTGGCCGTGGTGATCCTGCTTGTGCTGATCGCCACGATCGTCATGGCCAGGTCCATGATCATTCCGCTGCGCAGGCTGCGCGCCGATGCCCTCGACGTGGCAGGCCACCGCCTGCCCACGATGGTGCAGCGGCTGAGCCAGGAGGTGAGCGAGAGCATCGAGATCGAGCCGATCGGCATCGACTCCACCGACGAGATCGGCGAGGTGGCCCGCGCATTCGACCAGGTGCACAGCGAGGCCGTGCGGCTGGCCGCCGTCGAGGCGATGCTGCGGACCAACCTGAACGCCATGTTCGTTAACCTGTCCCGCCGCAGCCAGACGCTCATCGAGCGGCAGCTCGGCATCATCGAGTCACTGGAGCAGACCGAGCAGGACTCCAGCCGGCTGTCCAGCCTCTTCCGCCTGGACCACCTCGCCACGCGCATGCGCCGTAACTCGGAGAACCTGCTGGTGCTCGCCGGGCACGAGGCTCCACGCAAGTGGACCCAGCCCCTCGCGCTGGTGGACGTGCTGCGCGCCGCCATCTCCGAGATCGAGCAGTATGACCGGATCGCACTCAACGTGCAGTCGGGGCTCGTCATCGCGGGGAAGGCCGCGAGCGACGTCGTGCACCTGGTGGCCGAACTGGTGGAGAACGCCACCACCTTCTCCCGCAAGGACACCCACGTGCACGTCACCGGCCAGCTGCTGGTCAGCGGCGGGGTGCTAATCGAGATCACCGACGAGGGCCTGGGCATCCCGGAGCAGGAGCTGGACTACGCGAACTGGCGCCTGGACAACCCGCCGGTGATCGACGTCGCGGTATCGCGACGGATGGGCCTGTTCGTAGTGGGCCGCCTGGCGGCCAGGCACGGGATCAAGGTCCGGCTACGGCGCGCGCAGAGCGGGGGCCTGTCCGCGCTGATCTGGGTGCCGGAGACGGTGGCGGAGACCGAGCCGGCCATGCCTGTCGGCTCGCGCCGCCGCTCCGGCACCGGCGGCCAGCAGGTGATGATCTCAAGCCCCGCGCAGGCGGTGAACGGGGCCAGGACGCCCGTGATGGGAGTGCGGACAGCGGCACGGCCCAAGTCCATCTGGTTCGACACCGGGGAAGAGGACCCGGGGCAGGAGCCGGACCCGCCCGCCCCCGTCGTGGTCGTGGACCCGCCCGTCGCCGAGCCGGAGCCCGCCGCGGCCGCTCCCGCACCCGGCGCTACCGCGGCCGACGACGTTCCCGGGGTGCGGCTGCCGATCTACGACTCGATCGAGTCGGAGTGGTTCCGGCGCGGCAGCACGACCTTCAGCGCAAGCGGTTCAGCAGGCGGCCGCTCCTGGTCATCGCCCGCTGACGCGGGCTTCCGGCGCGCCGCGCAGACGGTCGCCGCCCCGGTCGCGGGACACACGACGAACGCGGGACTGCCGCAGCGGGTGCCGAGCGCCAACCTCGTCCCCGGCTCGGTCGGCGCCCGCCCGGCGGCCCAGCGAGCCGGGCTGGCCGCGCCGTCGGCCGGCGGCGCGGCCAGCCGGTCACCGGAGGCGGTACGCGCCCGGCTGATGGGTTTCCAGGTACACGGCAGGGAAGGGCGCGCGCCGGCCCAGGGACCGGGATCACAGGGGCCAGGCACCGATGAGAACTAAGCAAGCACCGATGGCCGGCGCGAGCCCGGGCCAGTGGGCAGCGATCGATAAGGAGCGCGGGTGAGCGCGACGGAGCATGCCGTGCATGATCTTGACTGGCTGGTTACTGACTTCGTGGAACGGGTCCGTGACGTGGCGCACGCGGTTGTCGTGTCCGCCGACGGGCTTCCGTTGGCGTTCAACACCAGGTTCCCGCGCGATCACGCGGACAAGCTCGCCGCGATAACGTCGGGGCTCGCGAGCCTCACCCTGGGCGCGGCGCGCGTGTTCGAGGGGGGCCGGGTGATCCAGACCGCCGTGGAGATGGAGGCCGGGCTGTTCGTGGTCATGACGATCAGCAACGGCTCAAGCCTGGCCGTCCTCGCCACGGCCCAGTGCGACCTAGGCCTCGTCGCATACGAGATGAGCCTGCTCGTCGAGCGGGTCGGGCGCGAGCTCACCCCGGCCACGCGCCAGTGACCCGAGGGAGTCGAGGATGCTGCCGCGGAGCCAGGACAGGGCCGGGTCGGTGACGTGCATGGGGTGCCACCAGGCGGACTCGACCAGTTCGACCGTTCCGAACGGTGGCTCGCAGACCGTGACGCCGGCCGCTCCGCTCACCCGGCGCGCCAGCCGCTCAGGGACGGCGGCGACCAGGTCGGTCCCGGCGACCAGGAACGGCAGCGGCAGCCAGCCCCCGGTGGTCGCCACCACGTGCGGGGTGACGCCGATCCGGTGGAGCGCCGCGGTGACCAGCGCCGCCTGCGGCAGCCCGGCCGCGGCGTGCGGCAGCGCGGCCAGGTCCTCGGCGCTGAGCCGCCACCTACCGTCCGCACTGGCCCGCAGCCGCGGGTTGGCGGGGTCGGCGACGAACATGATCCGGTCCCGCAGGACCACCTCAGGGTCACCGTCGGCGCGGAACCCTTCCGGCCCGAAGAGCACGTCGTATCCGAGCAGGTGGTGCCCGGTCTCCATGAGCGTGGTGGTGATCGGCCACGTGTCGAGATGCACCCCGGGCGCCAGCTCGTGCACCCGCCGCAGCACTCCGCTCAGCGCGAGGATGGACTGCGCCGAGATCGCGATGGTGAACCGGCGTCGGCTGGTGGCCGGATCGAACTCGGCCGGCAGGCTGAGCGTCCGCTCGACCTGGTCCAGGGCCTCCCGCACGGCGGGCAGCAGGCCGCTGGCCAGCGGGGTGAGCTGGTGCTCGCGCCCGGACCTGACCAGCAGCTCATCGCCGAAGTGCTGGCGCAGCCTGGCCAGGGCGCCGCTCATCGTCGGCTGGCTGAGGCTAAGCCGTTTGCCCGCCCGCGTCAGGTTGCGGTGTTCGAGTAGCGCGCCAAGCACGGCCAGGAGGTTGAGGTCGATGCCAGCCGCGCTCGTCACGAGACTTCCTTTCTGGCCAAAAGCCGACAATTAGTAACTTATTCGCATTTTAACCATATCATTTCCACAGATGATTACGGTTCGATATCGACAGGGGTCACTGAATGGCGCTTGGTGGCATCGACCTGAACCTGCTTGTCGTCCTGCAGGCGCTGCTCGAGGAGGGCAACGTCACGCGCGCGGGCGTGCGCCTGGGCATGCCGCAGCCCGCGGTTAGCAATGCCCTCGCCCGGCTGCGCAGGCATTACCAAGACGAGCTGCTGCTCCGGGCGGGCAACGGCTACGACCTCACCCCGCTGGCCCGGTCACTGCTGCCCGCGGTGCAGGAAGCGACGCGGCTCATCGGACGCACATTCGCTCCCGGGCAGGCCGTCCAGCCCCCGGTCGGCGACCGGATGTTCACCATCTGCCTTTCCGACTACTCGATGACCGTGCTCGGCGAGCCGCTGCTGCGGCGCGTGCACGAGGTCGCGCCCGACGCGCGGATCCAGCTGCGCCTGGCCACCAGGGAGCTGGCGGACGCCGACCGCGTCTCGCTTGGGCACGACCTGCTGATCGGGCCGCCGCGGCTGCAGTCGGCGGGCCAGCCCGAGGTGATCATGCGGGACCGGTTCGTGTACGTGGCCGACCCAGCCAACCCGCGGCTGCGCGCCAGTGCGGACGGTAGGTGGCGGCTCAGCGCCGAGGACCTGGCCGCGCTGCCGCACGCCGCCGCCCGGTTCCCCGACCCGGGGTCTGACCACCCGGGCATGGCGCTGCTGCGCCGCGGCATCACCCCGAACGTCGTCCTCACCACGGGCGGCTGGCTGCCGTTGCCCTTCCTGGTCGCCGGCACCGACCTGGTCGCCGCCGTCCCCGAGCGCCTCGCCCGCCGGACGGGGGCAGCGGCAGGGGTGACGCTCGTCGAGCCGCCGTTCGGCATCATCGAGCTGGTCGAGGCCGCCTGGTGGCATCCGCTGCACGCGACCGACCCGGCGCTCACCTGGCTGCGCGGGATCGTGGCCGACGTGGCGGCCGCGCTGCCGCCCGTCCTCAGCCTTCCCGGCCAACGCCGGTCACAGGACGCCACCTGACCCGCCAGCCTGACCTACCGGCGGCGCTGCGGCTCGGCGTCGGAGGCACGGGCGATCGTGGCGCGGGCGCGGCGGACCGAGATGCGGCCGGTCGCCGGGAGCACGTCGGAGACGAAGCCGTACGCCGCGGCGAGCTCGGCGGCGTAGGCCGAGCCGTCGGCCGCCTTGGCCTGGGTGCGGGCGAGCCAGTCGATGATGTCGCCCCAGCCCGGCGCGGCCAGGGAGCCGCCGACGTACTGCACCGACAGCGCGGCGCACAGGTTGGCGAACGCGAGCCGCTGGCGCAGCGGCCAGCCGCGCAGCGTGCCGAGCACGAACCCGGCGCCGAACACGTCGCCCGCGCCGGTCGGGTCGTGCGCGTTGACCGGCAGCGACGGCACCCACTCCTGCTCGCCCGTGACGGAGTCGATGGCGAGGGCGCCCTGCCCGCCGCAGGTGACCACCGCGACAGGGACCCGGTCGGCGAGGGCGCGCAGCGCGTCGTTCGGGTCGTCGGTGCGGGTGTACGCCATCGCCTCGTCGCTGTTCGGCAGGAAGCAGTAGAAGTCGGTCAGCTGCTCGAGCAGCACCGGCGACCACTTCTCCTCCTCGTCCCAGCCGGTGTCGGCGAACAGCAGCATCCCAGCCTCGCGGGCCGGCTTGAACCAGTCCCGTGGCACGGCGTCCAGGTGGGCGAAGCCGATCGCCGCGTCCGGCACCGCGGCAGGCAGCTCGCTGCCCGGCACCGGCGCGGGGTGCATGTGGGTGAGCAGTGCCCGGTCCCGCTCCACCACCATGGAGACGGTGACCGGCGAGTGCCAGTCGGAGAACCGCTGCGAGTAGGTCAGGTCGACGCCCTCCTGTTCCGTCAGGGTCGACCAGCAGAAGTCGCCGTACACGTCGTCGCCGAACGCGGCGGCGAGCGACGTCCGCACCCCGAGGCGGCTGGCGGCGATCGCGAGGTTGGCGATGCCGCCCGGGCACGACCCCATGCCGGACGCCTGCACCTCGGTGCCGCGCAGCGGCAGCGAGGACAGCCCGGTGAAGACGACGTCGAAGAACACGGTGCCGTTAACGAATAGGTCGAACGTGTGATCGTGCATCGCCCCTCCTCGGCGGCAGCGCGGTGGCGGACGGTAGTGTCCGGTGCGTGCGCGTAACCATTCTCGGCGGTGGCGGCTTCCGGGTACCGCTTATCGCCAGGCAACTCGCGGTCAGCGGGCTGCCGGTGTCCCAGGTGTACCTGTTCGACACCGACCCGGGCCGTCTGGCGGTGATCGCCAGCGTGCTGCGCGGCGACGCGGTCACGTCCGCGCTGCCACTGGCCACCGCCACCGAACTCGACGCGGCGCTGCGCGGAGCCGATGTCATATTCTCCGCCCTGCGGCCGGGTGGCCTGAACGGCCGGGTCAGCGACGAGCGCGCCGCGCTCGCCCGCGGGGTGCTCGGCCAGGAGACGGTCGGGGCCGGCGGCCTTTCCAGCGCCTTCCGCACGGTGCCCGTCGCTTCCGTGATCGCCCGCCGGATCGCCGCGCTTGCGCCGGCCGCGTGGGTGATCTCGATGACCAACCCGGCCGGCATCGTCACCGAGGTGATGGCCGCGACCCTCGGCCCGCGGGTCATCGGCGTCTGCGACTCTCCCGTAGGCCTGATCCGCCGGGCCTGCGCAGCTTTGGGCGTCGATCCCGGGCCGTCCCTCGGCGCGGTGACGGACCGGGTCGACGCTGACTACCTCGGCATCAATCACCTGGGCTGGCTGCGCGCGCTGCGGGTGGCCGGTAGCGACCTGCTTCCCCGGCTGCTTGACGGCCCGGCCCGGGCCGGGTCGACGGAGGAGGGGCGGCTGTTCGGCCCGGACCTCCTGTCCGCGCTCGGCGCCATACCGAACGAGTACCTGTACTGGTACTACGCGCACGACGAGGCGCTGCGCGACGTCCTGGCCGCCGGGCGGACCCGCGGCGAGCACGTGCGGGAGCGACAGCAGGCGTTCTACGCCGCGGCGGCGGCGGCCGCCGGGCCGGCTGGCCTGACCGGCGCGAGTGGCCCGGCTAGCGCG
>CAZORE010000036.1:32570-35877 GCA_964581815.1 uncultured Streptosporangiaceae bacterium
GCGCGAGTGGCCCGGCTAGCGCGGCTGGCCCGGCTAGCGCGGCGGCGCTGTGGCAGGCGGCGAACGACGAGCGCAACCGCAGCTACTTCGCGGAACTGCGGACCGGGGAACGCGCGGGCTCGCGTGACGAGGCCGATGTGGCGGCGGGCGGGTACGAGTCCGTCGCGATCGCCCTGGCGTCGGCGCTCTCCGGTGGGCCGGCCGCCCGCCTGATTCTGAACGTGCGGAACGGTGACACGGTGCCCGCGCTGCCACCAGACATGGTGATCGAGGTGCCCTGCCGGGCGGACGCCTCCGGGGCGGTCCCGCTCCCCGTGTCGGCGCCGTCGGCTCATCAGCTCGGCCTGATGGCGGCGGTGCGCTCCTGCGAGCGCGACATCGCCGACGCCGCGCTGACCGCGGCCGGACTCGGGACCCCAGGCGGGCCGGAGACCGCGGCCGGGCCGGGGGCTGCGGCCGACGCCGCGGCACGCGCGGCAGCCCTCGCGCTGCGCGCGTTCGCGGCCCACCCCCTGGTCGGCTCGCTCGACGCGGCGCGGTCGCTCGCCGCCGCCCTTACGGCCGGGTAAGCGACCCACGGAACCACCGGCGCCCGCGCGCAGCAGCAGGTGACCGCGGGCCCTGGGTCACCTTCAGCTGAACTCCGGTGCCACCTTCTCGGTGAAGAGGGTGAGCGCGGTGCGGTCGTAGGCGACCTCGGCGAAGTTGAGTATGGCGTAGCTCATGCCGAGCCCGCCGAGCTCGGCCAGGCGCTCGGCGACCAGCTCGGGCGTACCGACGAGCGGCCCGTCCGCGAACATGCGCACTCGCGCCTCGGCGGTGTTCTCCGGGACGCCGTAACGGATCTGGTGGGCCTTCATCCAGGCGAGGCGGTCCTGCACGTCCTTGTCCGTTTCGCCGAGGATCACGTTGTAGTTCGCCGACCGGGTGATCGCGTCGAAGTCGGTGCCGAGTTCGCGGCAATGCTCGGCGAGTATCTCCGACTTGCGGCGGAACCCGTCCGGTGCCGAGTCGAAGTTGGTGTACCGCGCGTACCGCGCGGCGATCCGTAGCGTCTTCTTCTCGCCGCCGCCGGCGATCCAGAGCGGGATGCCGCCGTCCTGCAGCGGCAGCGGCCGGCAGATCGCCCCGTTGACCTGGTAGTGCTTGCCGTCGAGGGTGGCCGTGCCCGTCGTCCAGAGCTGGTGCATGATCTGCACGCCCTCGTCGAGCATGCCGATGCGGTCACCCGCTCCGGGGAACCCGTAGCCGTAGGCGCGCCACTCGTGCTCGTACCAGCCCGCCCCGATGCCCATCTCGACCCGCCCGCCGGAGATCACGTCCACCGTCGCCGCGACCTTGGCGAGGTAGGCCGGATTGCGATACCCCATGCAGGTGCACATCTGCCCGAGCCGCACCCGGCTGGTGGCGGCGGCGAGCCCGGCCATCAGCGTCCACGCCTCGTGCGTCGCCTCCTGCGTGGGCACCGGCACGGTGTGAAAGTGGTCGAAGACCCAGACGGACTCGAACGGCCCGTCCTCGGCCGCCTTCGCCACCCCGAGCATGGTCGCCCAGTGGTCCGCGGTGTCGATGCCTGCCAGGTCCAGCCGCCAGCCTTGCGGCACGAAGAGTCCAAAGCGCATATCCACCACCCTAGAGAGTGGGCCAGATGACGGTTCGCCCGGCCTAAGCTCTCGACCGGGCGCCCGCAGACGCCAGGCGGCCGACGGCCGGCCTGCTGCCGGTGGCACCGGTGCGCCGACCTGCGCGGCAGGGAGGCTACTGACGGGATTACAGAGACTGGTGAGACTCGCGAGATACCAGGTATCCGCCTATTCGTGGCGCTGCGGGCTCATCATGACGTCAGCTGATCTTGGCTGGGTGAACGAAGGCCTCGTGGCGGAGATGGTCGTCTTGGCCCACGAAGGCCTTGAAGGCACCGAGGCGGTAGGCGTCGCCGGACTTCCCTGGGCGCACGTCGATATGGAAGTCGCGCTTGAGGTGGGCGAGGCGCCGTTCGAAGGCGGGGACGTCGAGCGGGGAGGCGAGGCGGCGCACGACCTGGTCTATGGTGAGGAACCCGCCGTCGTCGCGCAGCACCGCGTACACCGGGTCGTGCACGCTGTCGGAGCGCTCCACTAGGTCGAGGGCCTCGCCGTCATGGTCAAGCGCGCGCCGTACCTGGTCGCCGAGCGCACGGGCGACCGGCGGGGGGAAGGCGTTGCCGATCTGCCGGTAGTTCGAGGTCTTCCTGCCGGTGAACTCCCACCGGTACTCGCGGCCGTCCCAGCCCTGGATCCTGGCGACCATCTCGCAGGTGAGCTTGGGCAGCAACGCCGCTGGGTCGGAAACCGTCGGCGCGGCGTCGGCCACACCGAGCGCGTCCACGCCCAGCACGCGCCAGGCCCGCTTGGCCCGGGTCGGCCCCAGGTCGGCCCCGCCGTGCTTCTTGGACCCGCCGACGATAGTCGGCGCGATGTCGTTCGCCTTCGCCGCCCACGTGGCGGCCCCCGCCCACCCGTTGCCCGCCATCAGGTCGAGCAGTGCCTCGCCCACGGTTGGGGTGCTGCCTGAATGCGGCTCCGGCCAGCGGAAGTACGCGAAGTCGTCTGGCCGCATCGCGACGAGCACGAACCTGGGCCGCAGCTGCGGCACCCCGTAGTCGGCGGCGTGCAGTAGCCGCCAGTCGGCGGCGTAGCCTAGCTCGGCCAACCGGTCGAGGACGTGCTGCCGGTATGCCGCGAACCGGTGCAGCGACAGCCCGCGGACGTTCTCGAGCAGCAACGCGCGCGGCCCGATCACGGCGCACAGCTCGATGGCCCAGGCAAAGAGGTCCCGCTCGTCGGTGGCGCCGAGTTGCTTGCCGGCGATGGTGAACGGCGGGCAGGGCACCCCGCCCGCGAGCAGGTCGACGCCGGCGTACGCGGCGGGATCCCAGACACCCGGGCTCGCGACGTCCCCCTGCGCGACCTTCCAGTGCGGCCGGTTGTGCCGGAGCGTCGCGCACGCGTTCTGGTCCAGCTCCACCGCCAGCTCGTGCTCGAATCCCGCGATCTCAAGCCCGAGCGACTGCCCGCCCGCGCCGGCGCAGACCTCGACCACCCGGTATCGCGGCAACGTGACCTCCTTGACGGCTGGCGAGCGGTTAGGCACCCACGGCGCAATCATGCCGGAAAGCTGTCATCCAGTGGTGGATGCGGGGCGGGCCGGGCGGACGGGGTGGGTGAGCGGCGGGGCCGGGTGAACAGAGCGGGGAGGTGACGGCGGTCAGCCGAACAGAGCGGGGAGGTGACGGCGGTCAGCCGAACAGAGCGGGGAGGTGACGGCG
>CAZORE010000036.1:35977-48400 GCA_964581815.1 uncultured Streptosporangiaceae bacterium
GAACAGAGCGGGGAGGTGACGGCGGTCAGCCGAACAGAGCGGGGAGGTGACGGCGGTCAGCCGAACAGGGTGTGGTGGCGGCGGACGGACTGGAGGAGGCCGATCGCGATCATGTCGGCGACGATCGCGGAGCCTCCGTAGGAGACGAACGGGAGCGGCAGTCCCGTAATCGGCATGATGCCGATCGTCATGCCGATGTTGACGAAGGACTGGAAGGCGAACCAGATCGCCACGCCGGACGCGACGAGCATGCCGAACATGTCGTCGGCGAGCTGGGCGGCGCGGATCGCGCGCGCCACGATGAACGCGAGCAACGCGACGATGACCGCGCAGCCGACGAAGCCAAGCTCCTCCCCCGCCACGGTGAAGATGAAGTCGGTCTGCACCGAGGGGACGAAGCTGCCCCCGGTGAACCCGCCGTGGAACAGGCCCTGGCCGAACAGGCCGCCGGAGCCGACCGCGATCTTGGCCTGCAGTCCGTTATAGCCGGCCCCGGCCAGGTCCTGCCCCGGGTGCAGGAACGCGGTAAGCCGGGTCAGCTGGTAGCCCTTGAGCAGGTGCTCCTTGCCGACCAGGTAGATGCCGATGGCGACGGCGGTGACGCCGCCGAGGACCCAGTAGCTCCGGATGCCGGACACCACGATCATGCCGGCCAGCGTGAACACGAGGACGAAGGTGACGCCGAGCGCCGGCTCCTTCTCAACCAGGGCGATCAGCGGCGCGGCGGCGAGCGCGGCGTAGCAGACGTCCCTGATCGTGGGGTAGCCCGTGGGCAGCTTCCGCCGCGACAGCAGCCACGCCGCGATGAGGATCAGCCCGAGCTTGGCGAACTCCGACGGCTCAATCTGGAAGCCGCCGGGCACCGCGATCCAGGCCTTGGCGCCGTTGACCGACTGGCCGACGGCGAGCACGGCGATGAGCAGCAACAGCGACAGGCCATAGAGTGCGGGCGCCAGGCGCCTGATCCGCCGGTAGTCCATGGACGCGGTGACGAACATGAGGATCAGGCCGATGAACCCCCACAGCGCCGCCTTCTTGAGGTAGGTGTGCGGGTCAAGGCCGACCGCGCGGAGCGACGGCGCGGTCGCCGCCCAGACAAGCACGACGCCGGCCGCCGTGAGCCCGCAGGTGACGAAGATCAGCGGCCAGTCCCAGGTCCGGGCCACGCCGCCCTTGGCGAACGCCCGGGCGAGGAACGAGCGCCGGCGGGGCGTGAACGTGCCCGGCCGCGGGCCGGCCCAGCCACGTGACGGCAGCCCGACGCTCACTGGACGCCGCCCTTCTTGAGCGTTGCGGCCGCCTCCTGCAGCCCTGGCAGGGTGCCGCCGGGCAGGGCCGCCGTCTTGCCTTCCAGGCCGTAGATGCCGTCCCAGATCTGGCGGACCGCGGGCGCCGCGGCGTCCGCGCCGTAGCCGGAGTTCGGCAGCATGACCAATACGACGTACTTGGGGTCGTTGCAGGGGGCGAAGGACGCGAACACCGAGGTCGCGACCTTGCCCATGATCTGCGCGGTACCGGTCTTGCCCGCCACGCAGACCTTGTTCAGCGGGAAGCCGCTGAACGCGCCGGCCGCGGTGCCCGACGTCACCACGCCCGCCAGCGCGGTGCGCATGTAGGAGAGGGTCTCCGCGGAGACCGGCAGGTGCCTGATCACCGGCGGGTTGATTTGCTGCACTACCTTGCCCGCCGGGCTGACCAGTGCCTCGCCGAGCCGCGGCGCGTACAGCGTGCCGCCGTCGGCCAGGGCGGTGTAGGCGTTGGCAAGCTGCAGCGGCGTGACGGTCACGTAGCCCTGGCCGATCGCGGCGATCGCCGCCTGGCCCGGCTCCCAGACCCAGCCGTCCTGGCAGTTCTGCCACTCGATCTGCTGCACGTACGAGCCGTGCTCCCGGCCGTTCTTGCACCAGTTCTGGCCCTTGTGCGCGTTGTCCTCCCACATCCAGTAGAGCCACTGGCGGGTCGGGATCGTGCCGGCGGACTCTTCGGGCAGGTCGACGCCCGTGTACTTGCCGAAGCCCCAGTCGAGCTCCATCTGCTGCATCTTCTGCGTGGGCGCCTTGGCGCTGAGCACGTTGTTCGCCGCCCGGTCGTCGCTCTGGTACATCTCGTAGCCGAGGTTGTAGTAAACGGTGTCGCAGGACTTGATCAGCGCCTCGGCGAACGTCATGTCACCCATGCCTGGCTCGCCGTCGTTGATGAACGTGGCCCCGTCGATGTTCACCGACGCCGGGCAGGCGTAAAGCCCGTGCAGCGGGAAGCCGTCGGCGACCGCCGCGGCGGTCGAGGTGACCTTGAACGTCGAGCCCGGCGCGTACTGGCCCTGGGTCGCCCAGTTCAGCGCCGGCTCGCCGGAGCCGGACTGGCCGCCGAGCCCGAACAGGTAGTTGACCTCATGCTGTGAGATCGAGCTTGACCACACGTTGGGGTTGTAGTCCGGGTAGCTGGCCATCGCCACGATCTGGCCCGTAGTCGTCTCCACGATCGCCGCGCCCTGGTCGGCGGCGTTGCCCGCCGCGCGCGCCTTGGCGATCGCGCTGCTAAGCGCCTGCTGCGCGACCGCCTGGACATTCGCGTTCAGCGAGGTCACCAGCGTGTCGCCGGTCTGCGGCGCGGCACCGCCGACCGTGCCGAGCACATCGCCCGCCGCGTTCACCGACACGATGCGGGTGCCCGCCTTGCCGGTCAGCGCCGCGTTGTACTCCGCCTCGAGCCCGGACTGGCCGACCAGGTCATCGCCCGCGAACCCGGTCTCCGGCAGGTGGTCCTTGGCCATCTCCGCCTGGGTGATCGGCTGCAGGTAGCCGAGGGCCTGCGCCGGGTTGGCCCCGGCGGGCATCGGGTAGTCCACGATCGGCGACACCTGCGCGGTGACGCCGGGGAACAGCGTGGGTTCCTCCATGATCTGCAGCGCGATCGCGTCGCTCACGTTCTCCGCGACCGGGATGGGCTGGTACGGCGAGCCTGTCCAGCAGGGCTGCGGGACCCCGCGGGTGCACAGCCGCACCTTCTCGGTGAGCGTCGTGTCGGACATGCCGAGCAGCGGGGCGAGCCGGGCGAGTACCGCCTTGCCGTCGTCGCGGGTCGTCTGCGACAGCTGCATCATGTTCACCGCGACGGTCATCGAGGTATGGTCGGTAACCAGCGCCGTCCCGCCGTCATCGGTGATCATGCCGCGCACCGCGGGCACGACGATCGACCTGGTCCCGTTCACCTGCGCGAGGGCCTTGTACTGGCCGGTGTCGAGTACCTGCAGGTACCACAGCCGGCCGCTGAGCGCGACCAGCATGGCCAGCGCGATGGCGGACAGGCCGACGAGCCGCCTGCGCGAGCGCGGGATCACCTGCGTCCTCCGAAGATGCCGAGTCTCCGCGCCGCCGATACAACGGCGCTATTTGCCATCGGGCGCGCACCGGGGGGTCGCATCCAGCCTTGACGACCGCGCGCCCGATACGATGGCGAAGCCATCGGGCGCGCCCCGGGGGGTACGGGGGGTCGTCCCCCCGGGAGAAAACTGCGCTTGCGCCAGGGACGGCGGCCGCGCCGGAGCCACTGGCCTGAGGGCGCCGCGGCGTACCAGTTGCCGCGATACGCGCGGCCAGGCGGACGGCTCGCGCCGCGCAGCCAGCCGCGGCGCGGCGCGAGCCGCGGCGCGGTCCCGGCCGCCGCGGCGGAGCGGGCGGTGCCGAGCCAGCCGGACCGCGGCGCCCGGTGCGGCCTCGACGTGGCGGCCATCGGCGTTCCGCGGCCGGCCAGCGCCGACAGACCCGACGGGGCCGACCGGGCGGCGAGGGCCTCGGCCGCGGAGCGCGGGACGCCAACGCCGCCCGCCGCGGCCAGGCCACCAGGGGCGCCGGGACGCGCGGCCCGCAGCCAGTCTCGCCCCGGGCCGCGGGCGTTGCGCCGCGCGGACGGGCCGGCAAGGCTCCCCGCCGTGATCCAGCGCTTGCCCAGACCCCGCGAAGCGCGCCGCACGGACGGCGCGGCGAGGCTCCCCGTCGTGATCCAGCCCTGGCCAGGGGCACGGGACGCGCGCTTACCGGCCGGAAGCGCCGAGCCTACCGCGGTGATCCACCCCTTGCCCGGACTCCGCGACCCGCGCTTCACCGGCGGTCCGGCCAGCCCGGCCCCGCCCGCCGCCCTGATCCAGCCGGCGCCCGGGGCCCGCGGCCTGCGCCGCGCGGGCGGGCCGCCCAGGGTCCCCGTCGTGAGCCAGCCGCTGCCCGGTCCGCGCGATGCGCGCGGCCCGGTTTGGACCTGCCCGGTGCGGGCGGGCAGGTCCCCGCCGAAGCTGAGCCTGCGCGCCCGTCCGCCCGCCAGTGGACTGGCGGCGCCGCCGGGTGCGGCCGCGTACGTCCTTGATCCTGCGCGGCCGTCGGATAGCCGCAACCGCGGTGCCCGGCCCGCCGCCGGCGGCTTGTGATAGTTCTCCCCCGTGCCGGCCAGCCGCAGGCCCGGCGCCGCCCCGGCCGCCGCCGACCGGAACACCAGGGCGAGCCGCTGCTCAACGCTGAACTCCGGCGCCGGGGCGCGCTCCGGGTCGGCGCCGCGGGTGATCCGCGCCACCAGCCAGAACACGAACGGCGCGGCGAGCAGGTCATACAGGATCGCGGTGGGCAGCATGCGGCTGGCCACCGTCCCGGTCATGTCCGGGTCGGACAGCATCATGCCGAGCGCGGCCTTGCCCGCCTCGCCGGCCGCCGCGGCGCCGGCCATGACGGCGAAGGCGACTACCTGGTCGCGCTCACCGCGCGCGTCCCTGATGGCGCAGATGACCCGCGCGGCGCCCCACCCGGCCAGGCAGAAAACGAGCGCGTATTCCCCGGCGTAGTGAATGGCGGGCGGCGCGACGTCGAGCGCGAGGCCGCCGGCGAAGCCAGCGAGGGCGCCCGCGAGGGGGCTGGTGCAGACGGCGATCGCGGTGACGACCAGCAGGACCAGGTCGGGCCAGGCGTCACCTGGCAGCGGCAGCCGGTTGACCACGGTGAGCTGGACGATGACGGCGGCGAGCAGCACGACGGCGAGGGCGACGGCGGTGAGTGCCTTGCGGGCCAGTGACGGCTCGGCCTCCTTCGCCGCGAGGCCGTTCACTTGCTGACCACTCAATTGCTGACGGCTCATTTGCTGACCACCACCCCGACGACGCCAAGGCCGGTGAAGTCGGCGAACGGCTTGACGAGCGCGGTCGGGCTGAGCGAGCCCGGCGGGGTGGTGACGGCGGACACGATGCCGACCGGGACGCCGGGCACGTACGGGCGGCCGCCGACCGAGCCGAACGTGACCAGGGTCTGACCGGGCTGGAGCGCGGCGCTCGAGTTGAACATGGTGAGCTTGAGCTGCACGCTGCCGGTCATTGAGCTTGCCCTGCCCGTGAGCGCGCCGATCTGCCCGCTGCCCGTCATCCGGACGCCGACCGTGGCGCCTGCGTCGGTAGCGAGCTGGACGGTCGCGGTGGTCGGCGTGACCGCCGCCACCGTGCCGACCAGGCCGTCGCCGTTGAGCACGGTCTCGTTGGGTGTGATGCCGTCGGCGCTGCCGACGTTGAGCGTCACCGTGTCCGAGTAGTCGCCGCCCGCAGCGATGACGGTGCCCGTGACGACGGTGTACTTGCCCTTGGCCAGGTGCAGCAGGGCGGCGAGCTGCGCGGCGTCCGCGTCGGCGGCCTGGGCCTGGGCGAGCTGGGCGCGCAGCTGGTCGTTCTGCCGCTGCAGGCTGGCGACCTCGCCGCCGCCCGCCGCGCCGCGGAGGCCGCCGGTGACGTCGCCCGCCACGTGCTCAACGGGGGCGAAGAGACGGCCGCCCACGCCGTGCGCACTTGAGCCGCCACCGTCACGGAAGTCGATCGTGATCAGCGCGATCGCTACGACGAGCAGCCCGATGAGGACCACTCGTGTTCGCCTCGCTTCAAGCATGCGCAACTCCCGTCGCTTGCGCTCTCCCCGAGTGTGTTTGTCAGGTTATCGTCGGTCAGGAACGAGCACCTGGCGCAGCGTGTCAAAGTCCTCCACGCATTTGCCCGTGCCGAGGACGACCGATTCGAGCGGGCTGTCCGCGATGTGCACCGGCATCCCGGTCTCCTCGCGGATCCGCTGGTCGAGCCCGCGCAGCAGCGCGCCGCCGCCGGTGAGCGCGATGCCGCGGTCCATGACGTCGCCTGCCAGCTCGGGGGGGCACTTGTCCAGCGAGGTCCTGACCGCGTCGATGATGAGGTTGACCGGCTCTTCGATCGCCTGGCGCACCTCGCCGGCCGTGATCAGCACGGTCTTGGGCAGGCCGGAGACGAGGTCCCGGCCGCGGATCTCGGCCTGCGGCTCGTCCTTGGACGGGAAGGCCGAGCCGAGCGCCAGCTTGATCTCCTCGGCGGTGCGCTCGCCGAGCATCAGGCTGTGCTCCTTCTTGCCGAAGGTGATGATCGCCTGGTCAAGCTCGTCGCCGCCGATGCGGATGCTCTGGCTGGTCACGATGCCGCCGAGGGAGATCACCGCGACCTCGGTGGTGCCGCCGCCGATGTCCACTACCATGTTCCCCGTCGGCTCGTGGACCGGCAGGCCCGCGCCGATCGCGGCGGCCATCGGCTCCTCGATGATGTAGACCTTTCGGGCGCCTGCCTGGTGCCCGGCCTCCTTCACGGCGCTCTGCTCGACTCCGGTGATGCCGCTCGGCACGGCGACCACGATGCGCGGCTTGGCCATCCGCGTGCGGCGGTGCACCTTCTGGATGAAGTATCTGAGCATGCGTTCAGTGACGTCGAAATCGGCGATCACGCCGTCCTTGAGCGGCCTTACGGCCACGATGTTGCCCGGGGTGCGGCCGATCATCCGCTTGGCCTCGACACCGACGGCGACGACCTGGCCGTTGTTGGTGTTGAGCGCCACCACGCTCGGCTCGTTGAGGACGATGCCCCGCCCTCGCACGTAGACCAGCGTGTTAGCAGTGCCGAGGTCAACCGCCATGTCACGGCCAAGGAACGTCAACGCATTGCTCATCGGGTGCGGCAACCCTTCCGATCATCAGGCGCTATGAGCCAGTGTCGAGCCTATCGGATAAAGCCTGGGACAAGCCGGCTCGGTCTCGTCCATTTGTAACCCTGAGGTAATTCAGCGCGAATTATGCGGAACTTCGACAAAAGTCTATTAACAGCCGCTCCGTCCGGTTTCTACCGGGCAACGGAACGTTTGCCGGTACGTGCGAGTGAACGTGCCGTCCCGGGCCGGGCCGCGCCCGGTGGGCGCGGCCGGACTGGTTACTACGGGTATCTATCTAACGGGAGCGCGGTTAAACGAGTTCCGGGAAGAAGATCTTGATCTCCCGCTCGGCCGACTCCGGTGAGTCGCTGCCGTGCACGATGTTCTGCGCCACCTGCAAGGCAAAGTCGCCGCGGATCGTGCCCGGCGCCGCCTTGACCGGGTCGGTGGCCCCGGCGAGCGCGCGGAACGCCTCGATGGCCCGCTCGCCCTCGGCCACCAGCGCGACCAGCGGGCCGGAAGTGATGAAATCGACAAGCTCACCGAAGAAGGGCTTTTCCGCGTGCTCGGCGTAGTGCGCGTGCGCGGTGTCGGTGTCTATTGTGCGCATTTCGAGCGCAACGAGCTTCAGGCCCTTGCTCTCAATTCGGGAAATAACCTCCCCGATGACGTTACGCTGAACGCCGTCCGGCTTGACGAGGATAAGGGTGCGCTGTGACACTACTGCTCCTTGCGTTTGCTTTTAGGTGCCTTTGATTTACTGAGTCACGCCTGAGCTTACCGGGGCTCCTGCACGGCGCTGGCCGGCTCCCACTTGCGCCCGAGCCAGATGCCGGTGAACCAGAGGGCCGCGAAGATCGCGCCGAGGATGTACATCGCGGGCAGCAGGACGCCGGAGGCGATGACCAGCGCCTGGAACACCGAGCCCGCGTAGAGCGCGCCGCGCCCCCGGCCGAGGTACCCGCACAGCGCCAGCGCCATGATCGCGATCGCGCCGCAGACGGCGCCCGCGGTGCCCGCACTGGCATGACCGAGCGTCTTCGCCGGGACGATCGCGAGCAGGGCAACGACCGCCTCCATGGACAGGACGGTGACCAGCAGCCGCTTCACGAAGAACTCCTTTCGTTCTGCCCCGACGGCGCAGATCCGGATGGCGCCGCCCACTTCTCCGCGTAGCCTGCGTTGGCGCTCGTGCCGACCGCGCTCGCCGGGGCGAGCAGTAGCTGGGCATCCCCCGCCGTGACCACCGAGCCGGTCACCAGCACGGCGACGGCGCCGAGGCCGCTCCGGCCGCCCGCCCCGCCGGCCAGCTCCGCGTCCGCCGCGTCGGCCAGCGCCACCGCCGCCTCAATGGCGTCGTCGAGGCGCGGCTCGACCTGGACGCGGTCCTCGCCGAAGATGTCACGGGCCACCTGGGCCAGCTCGTCGGCGGGCATCGCGCGAGGCGAGGAGTTCGTGGTCACCACGATCTCGGAGAGGACGGGCTCAAGCTCGTCGAGCACGCCCTCCACGTCCTTGTCCGCGAGGACCCCGACGACGCCGATGACCCGCTGGAAGTTGAAGCTCTCGGCGAGCGCGTCCACGGTCGCCGCCACGCCCGCGGGGTTGTGGCCCGCGTCCGCGATCACGGTGGGCGAGCGGCGCAGGATGTCGAGCCGTCCGGGAGAGCTCGCCCTGGCGAATCCGGCGCGGACCAGGTCTGGGTCGAGACCCTCGGTCGACAGGCCGGGGCCGAGGGTCACGGTCGAGCCGTCCTCGTTCGTGGTCGTCTCGGAAACGCCGGCGAACGCCTCGACGGCCGCGAGCGCGCAGGCGGCGTTGGAGGCCTGGTACGCGCCGAACAGCGGGAGGAACACGTCGCCGTAGATCCCGCGCAGCCCCTGGAGCCCGAGCTGCTGCCCGCCCACGGCAAGCTCGCGGGCGATCACGCCGAACTCGAACCCCTCGCGGGCCACGGTCGCGCCGACGAGCGCGGCGCGCTGCAGCAGGATCTCCGCGGCGGCGACCTGCTGCTGCGCGATCACCGCGGTCGCGCCCGGCTTGATGATGCCCGCCTTCTCGGTGGCGATCTCCTCGATCGTGTCGCCGAGCCACTGCATGTGGTCCATCGCGACCGGCATGATCACGGCCACCTGGCCGTCGGCCACGTTGGTCGCGTCCCACCGGCCGCCCATGCCGACCTCGATCACCGCGACGTCCACCGGGGCGTCCGCGAACGCGGCGAACATCATGCCGGTGAGCACCTCGAAGAAGGACATCTTGGCCGGCTGCTGGTCGTCGACCAGCTGGATGTAGGGCGCGATCTCCTCGTAGAGCTCGATGAAGCTCATCGCGGACAGCGGCTGGCCGTCTATGCTGATCCGCTCGCGCATCGATACCAGGTGCGGCGAGGTGAACCGCCCGGTGCGCAGGCCGCGCTCGCGCAGCAGCGCCTCGATCATCCGCGTCGTCGACGTCTTGCCGTTGGTGCCGGTGACGTGCACGACCGGGTACGCCCGGTGCGGGTCGCCGAGCAGGGTGACCAGCGCGGCGACCCGGTCGAGCGTCGGGTCGATCTGGTGCTCGGCCCGGCGCGACCCGATCTCGAGCTCTACCTCGCGCAGCCGCGCGGCGATGTCCTCCACGCCGATCAGCCTACTGCCGTGCGACCGGTGCCAGTCGCGGCGGGCCAAGGGCCTGGTCCGAGGCTTCGTGCGGGGTACGGGCATCGCCCGAGGCTTCTCGTTCGTGCAGGCGGGCCTGATAAGGTCGCGGTTTTTGCGATCAGGCCCGCCTGCACGAACACCGGGGGGTACGGGGGGTCGTCCCCCCGGAAGATAACTGCCGTGCTAGGCCAGGCTGGTCAGGCGGGACTCCAGGCGGGCGATGTCGGCCTCGGCCGCCGCGAGGCGGGCGCGGGACTTCTCGATGATGTCGGCGGGCGCTTTGGCGGTGAACGCCTCGTTGCCGAGCTTGGATGTCATCGACTGCGCCTCCTTACGGGCCGTCGCGAGGTCCCGCTCCAGCCGCTTGCGCTCAGCCGCGACGTCAACCGTCCCGGCCAGGTCGAGTTCGACGGTGACGCCCTCGGCCAGCAGGGACGCGCTCGCGGTGAAGCCCTCGTCCGCGCCCGTGTTTTCCGGCCCGGTCAGGCGCAGCACGGAGCGGATCTCCTCCTCGTGCGCCGCGAGCGACGTGGCCTGGATGCCGGCCAGCCGGGCGGGCACCCGCTGTCCCGGCCGCAGCCCCTGGCTGGACCGGAACTGGCGGATCTCGGTCACCAGGCGCATCAGCGACTGGGCCTCGGCCTCCGCCGCCGGGTCGCTGAACCGGTAGCCCGGCCAGGCCGCCGTCATCACCGAGTCCCCGCCGGTCAGCGCGCACCACAGCTCGTCGGTGACGAACGGCATCACCGGGTGCAGCAGCCGCAGCGTCTGGTCGAGCACGAACCCGAGTACCGCCCGGGTGCGCGTGACCGTAGCCTCGTCATCGCTGGCCAGCGGCACCTTGGCCAGCTCCAGGTACCAGTCGCAGAACTCGTCCCACGCGAAGTGATAGAGCGCCTCGCAGGCCTTGCCGAACTCGAACTGCTCGAGCAGCCCGTCGACCTCGGCGATCACGGCGGCCAGGCGAGAGAGTATCCAGCGGTCGGTGACGGAGTAACCGGCCATCCGTTCGGTGGAACCGGCTGCGGCACCGAGGGCGGCCCGCACGCCGGCGCTGACCTCAGCCCCGTTCAGCAGCGCGAACCTGGTCGCGTTCCACAGCTTGTTGCAGAAGTTCCGCGAGCCCGCCGCCCAGTCCTCGCTGATCGCCTCGTCGCTGCCCGGGGTGGCGCCCCTGGCCAAGGTGAAGCGGGTCGCGTCGGTGCCGAAGCGGTCCATCCAGTCGATGGGGTCGACCACGTTCCCCTTGGACTTGGACATCTTCTTGCCGAACTGGTCCCGGACCAGGCCGTGCAGCACGATGGTCTGGAACGGCACGGCCGCCTCAGGTGCCTTGTCCCTCATCGCGTACAGGCCGAACATCATCATCCGGGCGACCCAGAAGAACAGGATGTCGTACGCGGTGATCAGCACGCTCGTCGGGTAGAACTCGCGCAGGTCCGCGGTGTTGTCCGGCCAGCCGAGGGTGGAGAACGGCCACAGCGCGGAGGAGAACCAGGTGTCGAGGACGTCGCTGTCCTGCGTCCAGCCCGCCGGCGCGGCCTCGTCCGGGCCGACGCAGCGCACCTCCCCGTCGGGTGAGTACCAGACCGGGATCCTGTGCCCCCACCACAGCTGGCGGGAGATGCACCAGTCGTGCATGTCGTCCACCCAGCCGAAGTACCTGGCGTTCATCTCCGGTGGCGAGACACGCACCCGGCCGTCGCGGACGGCGTCGCCCGCTGCCTCGGCCAGGGGGGCGACGCTCACGAACCACTGCAGGGACAGCCGCGGCTCGACGGTGGTGGAGCAACGGGAACAGTGCCCGACCGCGTGCACGTAGGGACGGGTCTCCCTGACGATCCTGCCGTCCTCGCGCAGCGCCTGCACGATGGCCGGGCGGGCCTCGAACCGGTCCAGGCCCAGATAAGGCCCCGCCGCGGTGATCACGCCGCGCTCGTCCATGACGGTGAGCACGGGCAGGTCATGGCGGCGGCCGATCTCGAAGTCGTTCGGGTCGTGCGCCGGGGTGACCTTGACCGCGCCGGAGCCGAAGCCGGGGTCGACGTGGGCGTCGGCCACGATCGGGATGGTGCGGCCGGTGAGGGGAAGTTCAACCGTCTTGCCGACGAGGTGCTTGTATCGCTCGTCGTCGGGGTGGACGGCCACGGCGGTGTCGCCGAGCATCGTCTCTGCTCTTGTGGTGGCGACGACGATGCTGTCAGCACCGTCTCCGTAGCGGATCGAGACCAGCTCGCCGTCGTCGTCTGAGTGGTCGACCTCGATGTCGGACAGAGCGGTGAGGCAGCGCGGGCACCAGTTGATGATCCGCTCGGCGCGATAGATCAGCCCGTCGTCGTAGAGCCGCTTGAAGATCGTCTGCACGGCGCGGGACAGGCCCTCGTCCATGGTGAACCGCTCGCGTGACCAGTCCACCGAGTCGCCGAGGCGGCGCATCTGGGACAGGATCCGGCCGCCGTACTCGCCTTTCCACTGCCAGACCCGCTCCACGAACGAGTCCCGGCCGAGGTCATGCCTGGACAGCCCCTCCGTGGCGAGCTCGCGCTCCACCACGTTCTGGGTCGCGATCCCAGCGTGATCCATGCCGGGCAGCCACAGCGTGCGGTACCCCTGCATGCGGCGGCGCCGGACGAGGATGTCGCTCAGCGTGTGGTTCAGCGCGTGGCCGATGTGCAAGATGCCCGTTACGTTCGGCGGCGGCAGCACGATCGCGTAGGTCGGCGCGCCGGGGTCATCCTGGGCTTCCGGCGTGAAGTAGCCGGCCTTCTCCCAGTGCTCGTAGCGGCGGGCCTCCACCTCGGCGGGGGCGTACTGCG
>CAZORE010000036.1:48500-58080 GCA_964581815.1 uncultured Streptosporangiaceae bacterium
GCTCGTCGTGCTCGCGTGCTGTCACAGCACATCAGTCTACGAATTCCGCGGACCCGCCGCGTCCGGGCGCGGACGCAAGATGGTGGACGTTGAAGCACATCGGAGTGTGCCCAAACGTCCACCATCTTTGTGCGGTGGCGCCTTCTTGCTGTTATCGCGTTAGGGCTTCGCCTCGACGTCCGCGCGGAGCTTGACGGTGTCGTCGGCGCCCTTGCTCTGGCTCGTGGTGAGGGCCTCGGGGCCGGTCGCGCTGAAGAACTCGGTGACGCCGAGGGTGCTCGTGGTGGCCCAGACGCAGACCGCGCCGCTGGTCGCCGTCGCGGTGGCGGCCGTGTTGGCGCAGCCGAGCATGCCGCCGTTGGGGCCCGCCGGGTAGCTGTGCGGGTCGCTGCCGAGCGTGGCCAGGATCGTGGCGATCTTCGCCGGGGTGAACGTGCCCTGGTACCCGACGAACGTGATGACCTGGCTGAGCGGCAGCTGGTAGGCCGCCGACACCGGGTTACCCTTCACCGTGCTCACCGTGCCGCCGCCGCCGGACTTAACCGCCGCGGCGATCTGCCCCGCCGTGGCGGTCGCTGTCGCGAGGAAATGCGGGTCCTGCCCCTGGGGGTAGCCGCCCGCCGTGGTCGGCGTGGACAGCTTGTAGGCGGTTGCCGCCGCGGCCGACGTGCTCGCGGACGGCTTCGCCGGAGCCGACGTCGTGGAACCCGAGGGAGTATTGGCCGCCGTGGGCGTCTTGTTGCCGGACCCCTTGGTGAGCACCACGTAGGCGAGCACGATGATGACCGCGATCACCAGGCCGATCACCACGTAGGCGCGCGTGCCGAGGCCCCGGCGCTCATCATCGCCGCCGCCGCGCGCCCCGCGCGGAGCCGGGCGCGGGCCCGTCCCGCTGCGCGGGGGCGCCGGGCGGTCCGCCGGCCCGTCCCAGCCGCCCCAGCCGTTGTCTTCCTGGCGGAAGCGCGGTTCCCTCGGAGCGCCGGGCCCGCCGCCGGGCTGCGAGGCGTACCCGGACTGCGGCGAGAAGAAGTCCTGCAGCGCCGGGTCCTGCCGGGCCGCCGCCTCGTCCCTGCGGCCGTAGGGCGACGGCTCCTGCAGGCCGCGTCCCTGCTGGCCGGGGTAGTCCTGGCCCGCGTAATCCTGGGCCGGGTAGTCCTGGGCCGGGTAGTCCTGGCCCGCGTAGTCTTGCGCGGCATAGCCGGGGCGCCCTGGGTCCTGGCGGCCGAAGCCGCCGTCGACGTCCTGGTAGCCAGCGTCCCGCTGCCCGCGGTCGGCCCACGGGGAAGGCTGGCCGGCCGTGCCGCCGCGCCAGCCGTCGGCCTGGTCCGCCGCGCCCCAGTCCTGGCCGTGGCCGCCGTCCTGGCCGTAGCCGGGGTCCTGCTGGCCGTAGCCGGGGTCCTGCTGGCCGTAGCCGGGGTCCTGGCTGTAGCCGCCGCTCTGGTAGCCGCCGGTCTGGCCGTACTGGGCCTCCTGGCCGTAGCCGCCGTCCTGGCCGTAGCCGTTGTCGCCGTAACCGCCGTCCTGGCCGTACCCGGCGTCGCGCTGCGACAGGTCGTGCAGGCTCCGGCCTGGCGTGCGCTGCGGGTAGCCGCCGGAGCCTTGCGGCTCCTGCTGACCGTAGCCCTGACCGAAGAACTCGGGCGGCGGGTTCGCGGACGACCGCTCGCCGGGGAAACCGCCCCCTGCCGCGGGGAACCCCGCCGGCGGTGAACCCGGGGCCATCCGGCCGAACTCCTGCGACCCGAAGTCCTCGCCAAAGTCCCGTGAGTTATCGCCAGGCGCCGCGAAACTCTGGGTCTCGTCAGGGCCGTCTTGATGACCCCAGGTATGTGTGGAGGACGTGTCCCAGCCGCTCATCTGCGCTCATTCCCGACTCGTGATCTCGGCAGTACCCAACTGAGAGTATCCGGGAGCGGCGCGCCGGTACGGCAATACCGGCAAAGTGAACCCTCATACTCACGTTCCGCAGCCGGGCTTCCGCCCATTCTGCGCCCGGAGTCCGATTCGCCACAATTACCAGAATTTATGACCCTTTAGCGGGATAGGAGGGGTATTTTCCCTGGTCAGGCCGACTTCTCCCGCGGGGTCCGCCGGGAGGCGTCGCGCGGGACCAGGGTCGGGTTGACATTCTCCAGGACGACCTCACGGGTGATGACGACGCGCTCGACGTCCTTGCGGGACGGCACCTCGAACATCACCGACAGCAGGACTTCCTCCATGATCGCGCGCAGGCCGCGGGCGCCGGTTCCGCGCAGCAGGGCCTGGTCGGCGACCGCCTCGATGGCGTCGGGCGTGAACTCCAGGTCCACGCCGTCCAGTTCGAAGAGGCGCTTGTACTGCTTCACGAAGGCGTTCCGCGGCACCGTGAGGATCTGGATGAGCGCCTCGCGGTCCAGGTTGTGCACGCTGGTGATGACCGGGAGGCGGCCGACGAACTCGGGGATCATGCCGAACTTGAGCAGGTCCTCCGGCATGACTTCCGCGAAGGTGTCGTCGGTGACGTTCTTCGCCCGGTGGCGGAGCACGCTGTTGAAGCCGATCCCGTTGGAGCCGGACCGCTGCTCGATGATCTTCTCAAGGCCCGCGAAGGCACCGCCGCAGATGAACAGCACGTTCGTGGTGTCGATCTGGATGAACTCCTGGTGCGGGTGCTTGCGGCCGCCCTGCGGCGGGACGCTGGCGGTGGTGCCCTCAAGGATCTTGAGCAGCGCCTGCTGGACCCCCTCGCCCGAGACGTCGCGCGTGATCGACGGGTTCTCGCTCTTGCGGGCGATCTTGTCGATCTCGTCGATGTAGATGATCCCGGTCTCGGCCTTCTTGACGTCGTAGTCGGCGGCCTGGATGAGCTTCAGCAGGATGTTCTCGACGTCCTCGCCGACGTACCCCGCCTCGGTCAGCGCGGTCGCGTCGGCGATCGCGAACGGCACGTTCAGCAGGCGGGCCAGGGTCTGCGCGAGGAGGGTCTTGCCCGAGCCGGTCGGGCCGAGCAGCAGGATGTTGGACTTCGCCAGCTCCACCGTCTCGTCGCCCGGGCGCTCGCCGACGGGCTGCTGTATCCGCTTGTAGTGGTTGTACACCGCGACGGACAGGGACCTCTTGGCCTTGTCCTGGCCGATCACGTAGGCGTCGAGGAACTCGTAGATCTCCCGCGGCTTGGGCAGGCTGTCCCACTTAATGCCATCCGGCTCGGAGAGCTCTTCCTCGATGATCTCGTTGCAGAGGTCGATGCACTCGTCGCAGATGTACACACCTGGGCCGGCGATGAGCTTCTTCACCTGCTTCTGGCTCTTTCCGCAGAACGAGCACTTCAGCAGGTCGCCACCGTCACCGATGCGTGCCACCCAGTTTCTCCTTTACATGGGGCCGCCTCGCCGGACCCGTACGGTCCGGCGTGGCGGGCATGTCCCGCCATGCCGTCAACCACTTGCTATTTGACGGTACCGCCTTGTGGAGTCCGATGGACCAATCAAACCCCCTTAGCGGCCCGGGAGGGAAGAGGTGAAGCCTCCCCCGATTTAAGAGGCTACCGGCACGGCGGCCGTCTGCCCCCGCTTGAGCGCCGTCAGCACCTCGTCGATCAGGCCGTAGTCCTTGGCACCTTCCGCGCTCAGGAACTTGTCCCGCTCGATGTCGAGGCCGACCTCCTCTTCGGATTTGCCCGTGTGCCGGGCCAGGATGGCCTCCATGGCCTTGCGCATCCGGTCGATCTCGTTGGCCTGGATCTCCATGTCGCTCGCCTGGCCGTAGCCGCCCTCGGTGGCCGGCTGGTGGATCAGGATCCGCGAGTTCGGCAGGGCGATCCGCTTGCCCTTCGTCCCGGCCGCGAGCAGCACCGCCGCCGCGCTCGCCGCCTGGCCGATGCAGCAGGTGGTGATCTCCGGCTGGATGAACTGCATGGTGTCGTAGATCGCCATCATCGAGGTCATCGACCCGCCAGGCGAGTTGATGTACATGGTGATCTCGCGGTCCGGGTCGATGGCCTCGAGCGTGAGCAGCTGGGCCATGACGTCGTTCGCGGACGCGTCGTCGATCTGGACGCCCAGGAAGATGATGCGCTCCTCGAAGAGCTTGTTGTACGGGTTCATCTCCTTGATCCCGTACGACGTGCGCTCGACGAAGGACGGCAGTACGTACCTGGACGATGGGTACTGGGTCACGTTCGGCTTCTCCCTGTCTGCTTCAGGTGGGTCGGCGGCTGCGTAGCGGCCGTCAGGAGGCGACCGTGCCGGTCGCAGTCTCCTGAGCGCTGCTGACCACGTGGTCCACGAAGCCGTACGCCTTGGCCTCCTGCGCCGTGTACCAGTGGTCGCGGTCGGCGTCCTTGAGGATCTTCTCCAGGGGCTGGCCGGTGTGCCGCGCCGTGAGCTCCGACAGCGTCTTCTTCACGTAGCGCATCTGCTCGGCCTGGATCTTGATGTCGGTCGCGGTGCCGCCGATGCCGCCGGACGGCTGGTGCATCAGGATGGTGGAGTTCGGCATGGCGTAGCGCTTGCCCGTGGTACCCGCCGTGAGCAGGAACTGCCCCATGCTCGCCGCCATGCCCATCGCGTACGTGGCCACGTCGTTGGGCACGAACTGCATGACGTCGTAGATGGCCAGGCCGGCGTAAACGGAGCCGCCCGGGGAGTTGATGTAGACGTTGATGTCGCGCTGCGGGTCCTCGGCGGAGAGCAGCAGCATCTCGGCGGCGATCCGGTTCGCGATGTCATCGTCGACCTGCTGCCCGAGGAAGATGATGCGGTTCCGCAGCAGCCGCTGGAACAGCAGGTCCCCTGGAATCACTGGGGCGTCAGGGGTAGCCGTCCGGGCGACTGGCTGGACTAGCTCTGTCACGTGGTCACCTGCTCCGATCACTTCGGTGTCGTTGCAATGGACATTAACGCCAGTGCGGAGTAACCGGGTCCGCGGTACCCCACTGTTCGCTACCGGCGCACGCCGTTGCGCGTTCCTTGTCAGGGGATAAGCCAATTAATCCGACAGTTATCTACAAAGCATCTTTTAACTGCCCGGATGACGGGCGGGAACGGGCGGGGAAAGACACCGTGCGCAGCCCGGCCTATTTCCAGGCCGGGCTGCGCACGGTGTCTCGGGTCCGGGTTAGGCCTCCGCGTCGTCCGCGGCCGCCTCGTCCGCGGCCAGCGCCTCGGCCACGTCGTCCGCCTCGATAGTGCCGGCCACGTCGATCGACCGGTCGCTGACCTCGATTTCGCCCTCGGCGCCGGCCTGGCCCGCGGACGCCTGCTCGGCGGCCTGGGCCGCGAGCATCTCATCGACGTCGGCGTTGAGCGCCTCGATCTGCGCCTTGACGTTGATCTCGTTGCCCGCCTCGTCGGTCACCTTGACCTTCTCGGCCGCGACCGTGGCCGCCTTGCCCCGCAGCACCTCGGTGATCGCGACACCGATCTGGCCGGACTCGGTGAGCTGGCGGGCGAAGTACTCGGGGCTCACGCCCATCCGCTGCGCCTGGTCGGCGACGAAGTAGGACAGCTCGGCCTGGTTCACCGACAGGTTCTCGGTGCGGGCCAGCTCATCGAGAACGAAGCTGACCTTGACGCTGCGCTGCGACTGCGTCTCGAGGTCGGCCTCGAACTCCTCCTCCGTCTTCTCGATCGACTCGAGGTAGTCCTCCTTGGACATGCGCATCTGGGCGAGCTGGTTCTCGATGTTCTCCTGCGCGTGGTGCAGCTCGTGCTCGGCGAACTTCTCCGGCAGCGGGATGTCAATGGCGTCGACGATCGCCTCGACGGCCTTGTCCCTGGCCTGCGTGGCCTGCTGCAGCTTCTTGACCCGCTCGAGCTGCGTGCGGGTGTCGTCCTTGAGCTCGTCGAGCGTGTCGAACTCGCTCGCCAGCTGGGCGAAGTCGTCGTCGAGCGCGGGCAGCTCCTTGACCTTCACGGCCTGCACGGTGACCGTGATGTCGGCCTCCCGGCCCTCAGCCTCGCCGCCGGCCAGCTCGCTCTTGAACGTGGCCGACTCGCCCGCGGACAGGCCGGCGAGCGCGTCGTCCAGGCCGTCGAGCATCATCCCGCTGCCGAGCTGGTACGACTGGCTGGTCGCCTGCGCGTCCTCGATGAGCTCGCCGTCCAGGCTCGCGGACAGGTCGATGGTCGTGTAGTCGCCGTCCTCCGCGGGCCGCTGCGCGGTCTTGAGGGTGGCGAAGCGCTCGCGCAGGTTGTTCAGGTACTCCTCGACGTCCGCGTCGGTGACCTCGGCGTTGTCGACCGTGACGCTGAGGGCGGCGAAGTCGGGGAGCTCGAACTTGGGCCGGACCTCGACCTCGGCCGTGAACGTGAGCTCCTTGCCGTCGTCGAGCTGGGTGATCTCCACCTCCGGCTGGCCGAGAACGAAGACCTCGGCCTCCTGCACCGCCTTGCTGTAGAACTCGGGCAGCGCGTCGTTCACCGCCTCGGACAACACCGCGCCACGGCCGATCCGCATGTCGATGACGCGCGGCGGAACCTTGCCCGGCCGGAACCCGGGGATGCGCGCCTGCTGCGCCACCTCTTTGTAAGCCTTGTCGAGGCTCGGCTTGAGCTCTTCGAAGGAAACCTCGACGCTCAGCCGGACACGGGTCGGGCTCAGCTCTTCGACATCGGTCTTCACGGCGGCGTGACTCCAGAAACGTGGATGGATTGACTGCGCGGATGGACAGCGCACCAAGAGTGTATAGGCGGTTAAGTCTATGACCTTCAGCGGCGCGGCCGACCCGCAGACGCTGCGGTTGCCGCAGCGCCTTCTACTTGTCGTCACCGAGGACGAGGTGCAGCAGCCAGGTCACGACGCCGACGATGAGCGCGCCCTCGACCGCGGCGGTGAAGCCGGTGACGTGGAACGGCTCGTGCAGCTTGTCGAAGACGATGTAGCTGGTCAGCCACAGCAGCAGGGCGTTGACGACGATCGCGACCAGGCCGAGGGTCAGCACGTAGAACGCGCAGCCGACGGTCTTGATGACCGGCTTGAGCAAGGCGTTGATCACGCCGAAGATGAGCGCGACGATCAGCAGCGTCTCCGCCTTCGCCGTGGTGCTGTGGCCGGAGAGGACGATGCCGGGGACCAGCCACGCGGCGACGCCGAGGGCGGCCATCGCGACGAGGATCGCGATGACGATCCGGAGCAGGGGGTTCATGGCCCTCTTTTTACCGCACACGGCCGCGCGCCGGGTGATTGTGTGGCAAACGCGGCATAACGCGCAATAGGACCGGGCTGGCCCGACGGAGCGGGCGCGGGCGGGGCCGGGCGGGCACGCGTACGTTCTGAGTTATCGGTCCTTGGTTTTTGTCTCTAGCCTTTGATCTTGTGCGGAGCTTGAACGGGGCGCGGGCGGTGGGCGGAGGCCGGCTCGGGGTGCCCGACTGGCTGATCGGGGTGGTGCCTGACTGGCTGGCCGAGGTGGCGCGGCCCAAGAAGGTGCCGCCGCCGTGGGGGACGATGGCGCGGGCGGTGCTCGCGCTCTGGGTGCCCATGGCGGTGGCGTTCGCGACCGGGCGGCGGGAGCTCGCGCTGCTGCCCGCGATGGGCGGGCTGCTGTCGATCATGATCGACAATGGCGGCCCGTACTGGCCGCGGGTGGAGCGGATCACCGCGGCGGCGGTGCTCGGTGGCGCTCCCGGGCTGCTCATCGGGACGCTGATTCACGGGCGCGGGTGGGTGGCGGTCGGCGCCGTCACCTTCGTGGCCGGCGTGTCGTCGATTTTGGCGCGGTTCGGCGGCACCGGGTCGGTGACCGGGCTGCAGCTGTTCGTCTACAGCTCGCTCGGGCTCGGGCCGCTCGGGGCGCTGCGACCGTGGTGGCACACGGCGCTGCAGTTCCTCGCCGGGGTGGCCTGGGCGCTGCTGCTGATCACGCCCGGCTACCTGCTGTCGCCCCGGTCGGCAGAGCGCAAGGCGGTGGCCGAGGTCTACTACGCGCTCGCGCGCGGGCTGCGGCTGATCGGCACGCCCGGTGCGGCCGGCGCCCGGACGGCGCTCGCGGCCGCGCTGAACGGCGCGTACGACGCGATGCTGACCGGGCGGGCGTCCGCGAGCGGGCGCTCCCGCCGGGACCGCCACCTCATGGCGGTACTCAACGTGAGCCACCAGTTCGCGGAGGCGGCCGCCGCGCTGCGGGCGACCGGGGAGCGGGTGCCGCCGCTTGTCTCCGACACGGTCGAACGACTCGGCGACGCGGTACTTGACGAGCGAGGGCCTGGGACCGGCGTGCTCGGCCTCGGCGGGCGGCGGATCCGCCGCGCGCACCGCGGCGGGCCCGCGCTGCCGCCCCTGCCGCCGCCATGGTCGCCGTCGCCCGGCGCGCTGGCGCTGCGCGAGGCCATGGTGTCGCTGGCCCGGGTGCTGTCGGGTAACTGGACGCCCGACGCGGTCCCCGGACCGCCCGCCAGCGGTGCTGCCCCCGGCCTGCGGGCCCGGGTGCGGGCCTGGCTGTGGCACGTGGCCGAGCAGGTCATCGGCGGGCGGATCGCCTGGGAGTTCACCCTGCGGCTGACGATCTGCACCGGGGCGGCGGCGATCCTGAGCGAGGTGCTGCCGTTGCAGCGGTCCTACTGGCTGGTGCTCACCGTGGGGATCATTCTCAAGCCCGACTACGGCTCGGTGTTCGCCCGCGCGCTGCAGCGCGGCATCGGGACCGTGATCGGCGCGGTGCTCGGCGCGGTCATCCTCATCGAGGTGCCGTACGGACCGTGGCTGCTGCTGCCGTTCGGCGTGCTCGCCGCGCTGCTGCCGTACGCGAAGGCACGGAGCTTCGGGCTCGCGGCGGTCTTCCTGACGCCGCTCGTCGTGCTGCTTATCGACCTGCTCGACGTCGGCGGCTGGCAGCTGGCCGAGGCCCGCCTGGTGGACACCGTGCTCGCGTCGCTTGTCGTGCTGGTCATCGGGTACGCGCCGTGGCCGGCCACGTGGCAGGCGCACCTGCCCGGGCAGTTCGCCGAGGCGCTGCGGGCGGTCAGCGCGTACGCCGACGAGGCGCTGGTGACGACGCCGGAGGCGCGGATCGCGGCGCGCGGGACGGCCCGGGCGGCCAGCCAGGCGCCGGGAGCGGCGCCTGGCCAGCGGTCGCGGCTGCGGCGCCGGACGTACCGGGCGCTGTCTAACCTGCGCGCGGAGTTCCAGCGGACCATGTCCGAGCCCGCGCCCGCCAGCCGGCGGGCCGCCGCCTGGTGGCCCGCCGTGATCGGGCTCGAGGAGGTCATGGACGCGGTGACCGCCACCGTGGTGGCGATCGGGCGCGGCGCGCCGGTGCCCCCGGCGGCGTCGGTGCACGCGCTGACCGGGAAGCTGCGCGCGGTCGCGGACGCGATCGAGACGCGGACGCCGCCACGGGTCCCCGGCCCGCTGCCGGCCGACCCGGAGCTTGAGGCGGTGACGTCGACGGTGCACTCGGTGCTTTCTGTGCTGATCAAGAGCGGCGGTGACGCGTCACGGTCCGCCGAGGGCGGCGCGCCGGCCGTGGCGCCCGCCTGAGCGGCGCTAGCACGGTACACTCGCGATGGTGAACGGGCTGTAGCGCAGCTTGGCTAGCGCGCGTGCTTTGGGTGCACGAGGTCGCGGGTTCGAGTCCCGCCAGCCCGACTCGATCTTGAGG
>CAZORE010000037.1:0-9457 GCA_964581815.1 uncultured Streptosporangiaceae bacterium
TCTGGGGTTTCTGTTCCTTTTCTCGCGGCTGGCGCCGCTTCTCTCCCCCGGGGGGGGGGGGGGCGGGCCTGGCCGCCCGCCCCGGCCCGACCGACCCCACCCCGAGCGAGGTCTTCATGGGCCGGATGAGCTTCGTCCTCCGGCGGCTGGTGCTGCTCGTGCCGACCGCCGTGGGCGTCACGATCATCACGTTCTTCATGGTCCACCTGATCCCCGGCAACCCCGCCGTCACCATCCTCGGCCAGCGGGCCAACCCCACCACCGTTGCCGCCCTGGACGGCCAGCTCGGCCTGAACCAGCCGCTCATTGAGCAGTACTGGCTGTTCATCGACCGGCTGTTGCACGGCAACCTGGGCCAGAGCCTGTACTACGGAGTGCCGGTCTCGGGCCTGATCACCAGCCGCCTGCCGGCCACGCTGTGGCTGCTGTGCTACGCGGCGGTCATCGCCGTCGCGATCAGCGTGCCGCTGGCCACGCTGGCCGCCAGCCGCAAAGACGCAGTCCGTGACCACGTAGTCCGCGTCGTGCCGCTGCTCGGCCTGGGCATGCCGGCCTTCTGGCTCGGCCTGATCCTGCAGACCTGGCTCGGCGTCAAGGTCCGGCTGTTCCCGGTCACCGGCTACGGGCAGGGCTTTACCGGCCACCTGCGGTCCATGTTCCTGCCCGCGCTGACCGTGGCGGTCGCCCTCTGCCCGGTCCTCATCCGCAGCCTGCGCGCCAGCATGCTGGGCGTGCTCGGGGCCGAGTTCGTCACCACCGCCCGGGCCAAGGGCGTGCCTACTCCCCGGCTGCTGGTCCGGCACGTGCTGCGCAACGCCGTCATCCCGGCGGTGACCGTGCTCGGCATCAACATCGGCTACCTCATCGGTGGCACCCTCATCGTGGAGCAGGTCTTCGCCGTCCCCGGCATCGGCAGCCTGATGATCGAGGCGATCTTCGAACGCGACTTCACCGTCATCCAGTCGGTCGCCCTCGTCTACGGCGTGCTGGTGGTCCTGGTCAACCTGCTTACCGACATGGCCTACGTCGCGCTCGACCCGAGAGTGAGGTTCGACGCATGAGCGCAGTCTCAGCCGCCCCGGCCCCGGCCCCGGCGCCGGCCCCGGCCGCCGCGCCCGTCCGGGCGCGCCGCGCCCGCTGGTACCGCCAGCCGACCCTGATGGCGGGCCTGGTGCTGCTGGCCATCATCCTGTTCATGTGCTACGGCGCACCCCTGCTGACCACGTTCAACCCGGACACCCAGAACCTGCTGCAGCCGCTGCTTGGCGTCGGACAGGGCGGCCACCTGCTCGGTACCGACCAGGAAGGCCGCGATACCTTCGCCCGACTGCTCTACGGCGGCCAGGTGGACCTGCGCGTCGCCGTCATCGCGGTGATCTTCCCGTTCATCCTCGGCACGATCCTGGGCAGCCTGGCCGGCTACTTCGGTGGCTGGGTCGACGCCATCATCATGCGCATCATCGATATCGTCGTCGCCTTCCCCTTCTTCGTGCTGGTCATCGCGCTGGTCTTCGTCCTCGGCACCGGCGAGAAGAGCATCTATATCGCCATCACGGCGGTCGGCTGGGTCTCCTACGCCCGCATCACCCGCGGCGAGATCACCGTCGCCAAGCGGCAGGAGTACGTACTCGCGGCCCAGTCGGGCGGACTGTCCAGCCTGCGGATCATCGGCCGCCATCTGCTGCCTAACGTGGTCACGCAGTCGATCGTCTACGCGATGTCCGACATCGTCCAGGACATCCTCGCAATCGTCACCCTCAGCTACCTGGGGCTGGGCATCCAGCCCCCCACCCCAGACTGGGGCACCATGATCTCCGCCGGGCAGAACTTCCTCACCACCCAGTGGCAGCTGACGACCATCCCCGGCCTCGCCGTCGTGATCACCGGCCTGGCCCTGTCGCTGGTCGGGGACGGCCTGGCCGACCTGCTGCGGACGGGCACGTCATGAGCGAGCTTGCGAGCGAATCGATAAGCACTGCGCGCCCGCTGCAGCTCGAGGTCAGCGACCTGCGGGTGCAGATCGCCGGCCACCAGGGCGTCGTGCGCCCCATCGACGGGGTCTCGCTCGAGATCGCGCCGGGCGAGGCCGTCGGCCTCGTGGGTGAGTCCGGCTCGGGCAAGAGCATGACCCTCAAGTCGATCCTCGGCCTGCTCCCGCCGGACGCGAAGGTCACCTCGGGCTCGGTGGTCTTCGACGGCACCGACCTGACCCGGCTCTCACCGTCCCGGCTGAACAAGGTCCGCGGCCGGCGGATCGCGATGATCTTCCAGGAGCCGATGAGCGCGCTCAACCCGGTCATGCGGGTGGGCAACCAGATCGCCGAGGGGCCCCGGGTCCACCTCGGCCTCAGCCGGGCCCAGTCGGTGGCGCGCGCTGTCGACCTCATGCGCCGGGTGGGCATCCCCGAGCCCGAGCGCCGGTTCCGCGCGTACCCGCACGAGTTCTCCGGCGGGATGCGGCAGCGCGTCATGATCGCGATGGCGCTGTCCTGCGACCCCGAGCTGATCCTGTGCGACGAGCCCACCACCGCCCTTGACGTGACGATCCAGGACCAGATCCTGCGGTTGCTCGCGCAGCTGTGCCACGAGTCGGGCACCAGCCTGATGTTCGTCACCCACGACCTGCCCGTGGTGGCGCAGGTCTGCCACAAGGTCGCCGTCATGTATGCCGGGCGGATTGTCGAGCGCGGCACCGTGTCCGAGGTCTTCAGCCAGCCGCTGCACCCCTACACCCTGGACCTGCTGCGGTCGGCCCCGGATGTCGATCACCCCGGCCAGTCCCTGGTTCCGATCCCCGGTATGCCGCCCAGCCTGGTCAGCCCGCCGTCCGGCTGCCGGTTCCATCCCCGGTGCCAGTTCGCCGAAGACGACTGCAAGGTCAGCGACCCGCCGCTGCGCCTGCTCGAGGGTGACCGCGCCACCGCGTGCCTGCACTTCGAGCGTTGCCTGGACCAGATAGGAACCAACTGATGAGTGAGCAGGACATCCTGGAGGCGACAGGCATCGAGGTGAGCTTTTCCGTCGGTTCACCGCTCGTCGCCCGGCTGCGTCACCAGCCGCACCTGCTGCACGCGGTGGACGGCGTCGACCTGAGAGTCCGCCGGGGTGAGGCACTCGCCCTGGTCGGCGAGTCGGGCTCGGGCAAGTCGACGCTCGCCCGGGTGATCGCCGGCATCCAGCGCGCAAACCGCGGCCAGATCAAGCTGGACGGCAAGGTGCTGCCCTCATCCCGCCGGTCCCGCGCCGATCAGCGCCGGATTCAGATGGTTTTCCAGGACCCGTACTCGTCGCTCAACCCCCGGCTGACGGTGGGCGGCATCCTCCACGAATTGCTGCGGGTGCATCATGTGGTGCCCCGCGGCGATGTCGAGTCCCACACCAGGGAACTGCTGCGGATGGTCGGGTTGCCCGAGGACGCGGCCGGTGCCCGGCCCCGGCAGTTCTCTGGCGGCCAGCGCCAGCGCGTCGCCATCGCCCGGGCGATCGCGCTGCGGCCCGAGCTGCTGGTGGCCGACGAGCCGGTCTCCGCCCTTGACGTCAGCGTGCAGGCCACCATCCTGAACCTGCTGCAGGACCTGCGGTCCGAGCTCGGCCTGACGCTGCTGTTTATCTCGCACAACCTGGCGGTCGTCCGGCACCTGTGCGACCGGGTCGCGGTCATGTACATGGGCCGGATCATCGAAGTGGCACCGACCGAGGAGCTGTTCCGCAATCCGCGCCATCCGTACACCGCCGGGCTGCTCGCCGCCATCCCCCGGATGACGGCCCGCGACGAGGATGAGGCGCCCGCGGTGCGGGGCGACCCGCCGAGCCCGCTGCGGCTGCCGACCGGCTGCCGTTTCCGTACCCGGTGCCCGATAGCCCAGCAGATCTGCGCCGAACGGGACCCGGCCCTCGCCTCGGCCGACACGGATTCTGAGCACCGGGCGGCCTGTCACTTCGCCTGGTCGGTAGAAGCCGCGAACGCACCGGAAGCCAGGTGACCGGGCGGGCACCCGAGCAGCAGCACCAGCCCGCGGGCAGGCGCCGGGTGGTCCGGCTGGTTGACATCGCCAGCGCTGTCGGCGTGCACCCGTCCACGGTGTCGCGGGTGCTCAACGGCGAGGTCGGCCACTCGCTGCGGCCGGAGACGGTCGAGCGCATCCTGGCCGAGGCCCGTGCCCGCGGTTACCGCCCGAACGCGCTCGCCCGGGCACTGCGCCAGCACCGTACGGGTGCGCTCACGTTTGTCGTCCCGATGGTGCGCAACCCGATCTGGGTCCGGCTGCAGCGCGGCGCCCTGCTGCGCGCGGCCGAGCTCGGCTACGTCGTCATGATCATGGAGGAGCCGATGGAGGACCCCAAACCGCCCGGCGCCTACAGCTACCTCGTCACCGAAAGCCGCACCGACGGGCTGCTCCTCGCCACCGCGCTGCGTAGCAGCAGGCGCGGCGCCGACGGCCGCGGCACCCGCCGCTCCGAGGCGGGCGAAGCGGACGAGGCGCTGAACGCGGTGCCGCATGTCTACGTGAACCGGCGCGGTCCCGACCAGGGCAACGACGTCGTCATGGACGAGGCGGGCGCCGTCCGGTTGTTCCTTGACCACGTAGCCGGCCTTGGCCACCGCCGCGTGCTCCTCGTTGACGGCAGGCGTGAGGTGGACACCGTGCACCGCCGGGCCGCCGCGGCCCGGAGCCACTGCGCCGCCCTCGGTCTGGATGCCGTCATCGAGCACACCGACGCGACCGAGGCGGGCGGCTTCGCCGTTATCCGGCGGCTGCTGTCGGCCGGGCCGCTGCCGACGGCCATCGGAGTCGGCAGCATTGAGCAGGTGTTCGGGGTGCTGGCCGCCCTGCGGGACGCGCGCATCGCCGTGCCGGGCGCGGTCTCCCTGGTCAGCCTGGACGAGGATGAGTCCCTGGCCTACCTTGACGTGCCGGTCACCAGCATCTGCATGCCCCTGGCCGAGCTCGGCGCGGCGGCCGTCGACGCGCTGATCGCCAGAATCGACGGCACCGGCGGATCCGATGTCCTCATCGGCGAGCCGATGTTCCTGGTCTCCCGCGGGTCGGTGGGCCCGCCGCCCACTTAACCAGCACCACCTGGAACCGGGGTCAGCGTGAGTCAACTGACACCGCGCGGAACCGCAGCCGACGAGAGAAACGGAGCGCTCAAGCATGTCACTGGCAGGCAGGGTGGCGGTCGTTACCGGAGCCGCCCACGGGATCGGCGCCGCGATCGCGGACGCCCTGGCCGCGGACGGGGCCAAGGTACACCGCGTCGACAAGCAGCCCACTGCCCTTGACGGGGCCGCCCTGACGGCCGCGGACCTCACCGACCCGTCCGCCGTCAACGACCTCTTCGCCGCCGTCGGCCCGGTTGACATCCTGGTCAACACCGCCGGCGGGGTGGCCGGTCAGGTCGGCCGGCCGCTCGAGGAGGTGGCCGCCGACGCCTGGCACGCGGTGGTCGACGCGAACCTCACGACCATGTTCCTGTGCACCCGCGCGGTCGTGCCCGCGATGAAAGAGCGCCAGTGGGGACGGATCATCAACATCTCGTCGGGGGCTGGGCTGACCGTCAGCAAGACCGGCATCCAGGCCTACGCCAGTGCCAAGGCGGGCCAGCTCGGCTTCACCCGGCAGATGGCGCATGAGCTCGGCCCGCACGGGATCACCGTCAACTGCATCGCACCCGGCTTCATCCTGTCCAACCCGACCACGCAGCTGCAGTGGGACGGCTACGGCAGGGACGGGCAGCGGGCGCTGATCGACGGGATCGCGATGCGCAAGATCGGCCAGGCCGCCGACATCGCCAACGGCGTGAGCTTCTTCGCCTCGGAGAAGTCAGGCTGGGTGACCGGCCAGGTCATCGCGATCGATGGCGGGAGCGCGTTCCAGTGACCGCGCCCGCGCTCGACTTCGATGCCGGCGACGACCGTTACCTGGCCGAACTCGCGGAGCTTGTCGCCATCCCCACCGTCAGCCGGGACGCCGACACGGGCACGATGCTCGCGGCCGCGCAGTGGCTGGCGGGCAGGCTGGCGTTCGCCAACGGCCGGGTCGAGCCCACCGCGGGCCACCCGGTGGTCCGCGGCGAATGGCTCGGCGCGCCCGGCGCGCCCACCGTGCTCGTCTACGGCCACTACGACGTCCAGCCGACCGGCGCCCGGGCCGAGTGGACCTCGCCGCCGTTCCAGCTGGTCATCGACGGCGATGTCGCCCGCGGCCGTGGGGTTACGGACGACAAGGGCCCGGTCTACATCGCGCTGCAGACGGCACTGGCGTTCATGGCGCGCGACGGCGCCCTGCCGCTGAACGTCAAGTTCCTGCTCGAGGGCGAGGAGGAGATCGGCAGCCCGCACCTGGCCGGATACGTGACCTCGCATGCCGCCGAGCTGGCGGCCGACCTCGTCATCTCCGCCGACGGCGCGATGTGGCGGCCGGGCGAGCCGTCCCTCTCGGTAGCGTCCAAAGGACTGGTGTCCCTCGACATCGTGGTCACCGGTGCGGACTCCGACCTGCACTCGGGCCGCTACGGCGGGACGGTTGCCAACCCGCTGCACGCGCTCGCCGGGGTACTCGCCAGCCTGCACGACGCCGACGGGCGGGTCGCCGTCCCCGGCTTCTACGACGGCATCCCCCCGCTGACTGCCGCCCGGCGCGCCGAGATCGCCGCCGTGCCCTTCGACCACGCGGATTACCTGCGTGCCCTCGGTCTCGGCGAGGCGCACGGCGAGCCCGGTTACTCGACCCTCGAGCGGCTGTGGGAGCGGCCTACGCTGGAGGTCAACGGAGTCAGTGGCGGCGGCAAGTACACCGTGATACCGCACGTGGCGACCGCCCACCTGTCGTGCCGCCTGGTGCCTGGCCAGGATCCGGGCGCGGTCCTCGCCGCCATCTCCGGCCACGTCAGCGCGCACCGCTGGGCCGGCGTCGAGGTGCGGGTGCGCCCGGACGAGGCGCGGATCCCCGCCTACACGATCGCACCCGGCCATCCGGCGATCCGGGCCGCGAGCGCCGCGCTCTCCGCGGTCTACCCCGGGCAGGAGGTACTGCTCGCGTGCATCGGCGGCACGCTGCCGGCGACGGCCCTGTTCGAGCGGGTCCTCGGCGCCAAGACGCTGTTTTTCTCCTTCTCCACCTCTGATGAGAACCTCCACGCGCCGAACGAGTTCCTGCGGATCGCGCGGCTGCGCGAGGGGATGCGGGCGTGGGAAGTGCTATTGCGGCAGCTGGCCGTGGAAGGGACCTTGCGTTGACCGGTGACGACTACCGCGCCTACTCCTACCTGCCGGCGGGAACGCTGCCTCCGTTCGTCCTGACTCCGGAGTTCGGCCGGGTGCCCCCGTACCAGGGGGCGCGGCTGACGGACGAGCAGGCGCAGCGGTCGGCCGCGCTGCTGCGCGACAGCCTGGTGATCAGCCTGCACGACCACCCGGTCCGGTTCCCCGCCGACATGGGCGAGACGCCGGCCTACAACCGGACCGGGCGGCAGCACGCCGCGTACGCGGGCATGCGCGCTTCCGGAGTGGACGTCATCTTCGACAACCTGATGGACGGCACCGCGTGCGTCACCGGCAGCGCGCCGTGGCGGTGGAACGACATCATCACCGACCTCGGCCTGCGGCTGGCCGACCTGGCCCACGCGCCCGGGTTCGACTTGATCAAGACGATCGCCGACATTGACGCGGCCCGCGCCGCTGGCACCGTCGGGCTGGTGTTCGGGCTGGAAGCGGCGACGCCGATCGAGAACGAACTCGACCGGCTCGACGTCCTCTACGGCCTGGGCATCCGGCAGATCGGCATCGCCTACTCCGACGCCAATACCCTCGGCAGCGGGCTGAGCGAGCCAACCGACGGAGGGCTGACCGCGTTTGGCCACCGGGCGGTGACCCGGATGAATCAGCTCGGGCTCGCCATCGACCTTTCGCACTCCTCGGACCGCACCGCACTGGACACCTGCGCGCAGTCCGGCCAGCCGGTCTTCATCACCCACGCGGGCGCGCGCGCAGTGTGGGACACCGCGCGGATGAAGCCGGACACGGTGCTGCGGGCGGTCGCCGAGACGGGCGGGGTGATCGGCATGTCGGCCGCGCCGCACACCACGCTGTCGCACCCGCACCCCCGGCACACCCTCGAGTCGGTCATGGATCACTTCCTTTACTGCGTGGACCTGGTAGGACTCGATCACGTCGCGTTCGGCCCGGACACCCTCTACGGCGACCACGTGGCCCTGCACCGGACGTTCGCGCAGCTGCTCAGCCTGTCCCGGATGGGCGGCCCGTCGTACGAACCAGTTGAGTACGTGGACGGCCTGGAGAACCCCACCGAGAACTTCGCGAACATCTGCGACTGGCTGGTCGGACGCGGCTTCTCTGACGCCGAGATCCAGCAGGTTCTCGGCGGCAACATCTACCGGGTCATACGGGAGATCTGGGTCTAGCGGGGACGCCGGACGCCCACGACAGAAAGACGATCGCTATGCAGATTTTCGAAGTGGCGCCGCCCGCAGCAGGACCGAGCCTGGCCCTGCACGGCGGGGCCGGCGGCCGGGTGGCGGCGCTGACTCCGGCCGCTCGCGGGCCCTACGAGCAGGGGCTGCTGGACGCCTACCGCGCCGGGTGGCAGGTGCTGGCAGCAGGCGGCGGTGCCTTGGACGCCGTGTGCGCCATCATGCACTCAGTCTGATCACTGGGAAACGACGGGCCTGCTGTGCTCGTCAGCTACGTCCTTGAGCTTGATGCCGGCCAGCGGTCGATTGGGGTAGACCGCCTGCTTGCGGCGGTGCGCGAGGCCGACGTGGAGCTGACGGCGACGATCACTTTGCCGAGGGAGCATGTCCGGACTGGTCGTCGACCGGTAGCGGACGCTGGCCGTCGTGCTCGCGGCGGCCATTTCGCCGGCTTCGTTCGAAAGCGCCGGCAACGGAATCAGAGCCGGACCTGGTGCCTGGACGGCCGGGTCAGTCACCTCGACGCGCCTGCCGGACCGCCCCTGCCGGGGGCGGCGGTGGCGCGGCCCGCCGCGGGGCGCCGTGGCTGGCTGAGCCTCGCCTTTGTGCATGCACCCCTTGATGCTCACGACGGTCATCACCGCCCCGAGCCCGAGCAGGCCGTATTGCCTCGTAACGAAGTCATACGGCAGCCAGAGCAGTTGCAGCCCCAGGTTGCCGTGCCAGGCATAGCGCCAGCGGTGCGCCATGCCCCACATGACCCCTATGTTGACGAGCGCCAAGACCACCGAACCCAGCGTGAGCATGCGCATACCCGTGCTCACCTCGCAGTGTCGGCCTAACTCATCGGTAACACTGTGTGACTATACTCACCGTCACCACCTGAGCACAGGTAAACACAATATCCAACACAGTGTGATCTGGATCACATCAACTTCCAGGGTCAGGTCGCGCCCGACGGCCGCCCGATTTGCCGGTCCGCCGACAAGGCGGCGTTCCCGTTGCTCCAGGCGCCCGTGGCGGC
>CAZORE010000037.1:9557-57662 GCA_964581815.1 uncultured Streptosporangiaceae bacterium
TTTGCCGGTCCGCCGACAAGGCGGCGTTCCCGTTGCTCCAGGCGCCCGTGGCGGCGGTGCCGGAGGTTCCGCCACGACGCTTGGCGCCATTACCACCTGCATGGATGCCAGATTGAGCCACTATGGCTTGTATTGGTGCCAAAGTGGTGCCATACTGGAGCCATGGAACTCACCCAGTACGTCGAAAACCTGCGCCGCGAGCTGACGATCGCAGCCGAGGTTGGCGGCGAGGATGCCCGCGCGCTCGCCGGCCGGCTGCTCGCCCCGCTCGACGCCGCGGTTCGGCTCACCCTGCTCGAGGCGCTCTCCGCCGCGGCCGAGGAGATCTCCGCCGAACTCGCGCCCGGCTCAGTCGATGTCCGGCTGCGCGGCGGGACGGCCGGGTTCGTCGTGACGCCGCCGGCCGCGCCCGCCGGCCCGGCGGCCGACGACGCGGCCACCGCGCCCGCCGAGGTCCGGCTGCCCGTCGCCGAGGGCGACGACGCCACCATGGTCCGGATCAACCTCCGGCTGCCCGCCAACCTCAAGGCCCTGATCGAGGACGCCGCCGCCAGCGGCGGGCTGTCGGTCAATACCTGGATCGTCCGCGCCGCCGCCGCCGGTCTGGCTAGCGAGGGGCGGCGCGGCGCCCGGCCCGCTCGCGCGCAGCAGTCCGACCGGATTGGCGGCCAGAGCTACAGCGGCTGGGTCCGCTGACAACACAACAGCGCGTAAAGCAACAAAAGACACAAAAAGCAGAAATCACTCTGAGTAAGGAACCCTGAGATGTCTGTCTCGAGCTTTAACACCCCGTCACCGATCGCCGTCACCCTTGACCTCTACGTCGCCGACGTCCGCTTCGCGGTCTCCGACCGCGCCGACACCAGCGTCGAGGTCCGCCCAAGCAACCCGGACAAGGCCGCCGATATCCAGGCGGCCGAGAACACCCGCGTTGAGTACGACGACGCCACCCGGACGCTGAGCGTCGTTTCGCGAAAGCCGCGCAACCGTTTCGTCAACTTCAGCAGCAAGCGCCCCGAGTCGATCGACGTGGTCATCCAGTTGCCCACCGACTCCGACGTCCGCGGCGAGGCCGGGATCGGCGACTTCCAGGCGGACGGCGCGCTCGGCACCGTCACGCTCAAGACCGACCTCGGCGTCGTCCGGCTCGCCGAGACCGGCCCGCTGAACGTGCGCAACGCGGCCGGCGCGATCTCCGTCGAGGGCGTCAGCGGCTCCGCCGAGGCGCACGCCGGCTCCGGCGACATCCAGATTGGTGCCGTGGACGGCACCGCCGACGTCTCCGCCAGCAACGGGAAGGTGCGGGTCGGCGTCGTCACCGGTCCCGCGAGCCTCAAGGTCTCCAACGGGTCGGTATCCGTCGACCGGGCGCTGTCCGACATCACCGCCACCAGCTCCAACGGCGAGGTGCGGATCGGCGAGGTCGCGCGCGGCAAGGTGTCCGCCACGTCCAAGAACGGCGCCGTCGAGGTCGGCATCCGCGAGGGCAGCGCTGCCTGGCTGGAGCTGAACACCGGGCTCGGCCGCGTCTACAACGAGCTCAGCTCGACCGACGCCCCCGAGGCCGGCGAGCCGGTCGCCCGGGTCGAGGTCCGCGCGAGCACCAAGCTCGGCGACGTCACCATCCGCCGCGCACAGCGCCTCGACGAGGAGTAAGGAAACGACGGAACCGGGCCAGCGCACCAGGAGCGCCGCTAATGCCGTGGGCTATGGTCTGATTCATGGACAAGGTGGTAGCGAGCGCTGAGGCGGCGGTCACCGACATCCCGGACGGGGCCACGCTCGCGGTGGGCGGGTTCGGGCTGTGCGGTATTCCCTCGGTACTGATCCAGGCGGTGCTTGCGGCAGGGACTCGCGAGCTTGAAGTGGTCTCGAATAACGCGGGCGTCGACGACTGGGGACTTGGCCTGCTGCTCGGCGCGCGGCGGCTGCGGCGGATGGTGGCCTCCTACGTCGGGGAGAACAAGGAGTTCGCCCGGCAGTACCTGGCGGGCGAGCTTGAGGTAGAGCTGACGCCGCAGGGCACGCTCGCCGAGCGGATGCGGGCCGGCGGCTCCGGGATCGCCGCGTTCTTCACCCGTACCGGGGTCGGCACCCAGGTGGCGGAGGGCGGCATGCCGTGGAAGTACGACGACAGCGGCAACGTCGCGCTCGCCAGCCCGGCCAAGACCGTGCAGGTGTTCGACGGACTCGAGTACGTGCTCGAGCGCGCCATCGTGGCCGACTTCGGGCTGGTGCGCGCCTGGAAGGGCGACCGGCACGGGAACCTCGTCTACCGTGACGCGGCGCGCAACTTCAACCCGCTCGCCGCCATGTGCGGCCGGGTGACCATCGCCGAGGTGGAGCACCTGGTAGAGCCGGGTGAGATCAACCCGAACGAGGTGCACACCCCGGGCGTGTTCGTCCAGCGGGTGGTCGCCCTCACCGCGGAGCAGGCGGCGGACAAGCGGATCGAGAGGCGCACGGTGAGAGCCAGCACCCAATGAGAGCCAGGCATCCAATGAAAGGCAGCGCCCAATGAAAGGCAGCGCCCAATGAGCTGGACGCGTGAGCAGATGGCGGCCCGCGCCGCCGCGGAGCTGTCCGACGGCGACTACGTCAACCTGGGCATCGGGCTGCCGACGCTCGTGCCCAACTACGTGGGGGACGACGTCGAGCTCGTCCTGCAGTCGGAGAACGGCATCCTCGGCGTGGGCGCCTACCCGACCGAGGACGCGGTGGACCCGGACCTGATCAACGCCGGCAAAGAGACCGTCACCCTGAGAAAAGGCGCGAGCTTCTTCGACTCCGCGACCAGCTTCGGGATGATCCGCGGCGGGAAGATCGACGCCGCCATCCTGGGCGCGATGCAGGTGTCCAAGGACGGGGACATCGCGAACTGGGTGATCCCCGGCAAGATGGTCAAGGGCATGGGCGGCGCCATGGACCTCGTGCACGGCGCCAAGAAGGTGATCGTGCTGATGGAACACGTCGCCAAGGACGGCGGCTACAAGATCGTGGCCGACTGCTCGCTGCCCTACACGGGCAAGGGCGTGGTCCAGCGGATCATCACCGACCTGTGCGTGCTCGACGTCACCCGGGACGGGCTCGTCCTGGTGGAGCTCGCCCCGGGCGTTGACGCGGACGAGGTCCGCGCTAAGACCGAGCCGCCGGTCAAGATTCCCGCAGTGGCGTAAGCAGGCCGCGGTTAAAGGCCTCGGCGACGGCGGCGGCGCGATCGGTGACGCCCAGCTTGGCGTAGATGTGCAGCAAGTGGGTCTTCACCGTCGCCTCGCTGATGAACAGCCGCGCCGCCGCCTCGCGGTTAGTGGTGCCGGCCGCCACCAGCCCGAGCACCTCGAGTTCCCGCTGGCTGAGCAGCTCAGGCTCTGGTGTGCGGACCCGGTTGATCAGGCGGGCGGCCACCGTCGGCGCGAGCACCGACTGCCCGGCGGCGGCCGCCCTGACGGCACGCAGCAGCTCGGCGCGCGGCGCGTCCTTGAGCAGGTAGCCAGTCGCGCCCGCCTCGATCGCGGGCAGCACGTAGCTGTCGGTGTCGTAGGTGGTGAGGACAAGCACCCGGGCCGGGTTGCCGCGCCGGGCCAGCTCCGCGATCGCCGTCACGCCGTCCATGCCCGGCATGCGCAGGTCCATCAGGATCACGTCGGGCCGCACGGCCTCGGCGAGCCGCAGCGCCTGGGAGCCGTCGGCCGCCTCGCCCGCCACCTCGAAGTCGGGGTCGGCGGCGAACATGCCGCTCAGCCCGTCGCGGACCACGGGATGGTCGTCCGCGATCAGCAGCCTGATCGGCCCACGCGCCACCCGGTCCGCCATGCCGTTCACGAGCCGGCCAGCGCGGAAACGGTCGGCACGCAGGCGGAGATGGCCGTGCCGCCGCCCGGCTCCGACTCGACCTGCAGCGTCCCTGACAGGCCGGCGATCCGCTGGCGCATTGCCACCAGCCCGAACCCGGAAAAGGAAATGGCCGGGTCAAAGCCAACCCCGTCGTCCCGCACGTCGAGCGCGACCTCGTTCTCCATGTAGGAGACGGTCAGCTTGACCCGGCTGGCGTGCGCGTGCCTGGCCACGTTCGCGAGCGCCTCCTGCGCGGCGCGCAACAGCGCGAACTCGGCTTCCGGCTGGACCGGCCGCGCCGTGCCCGTGGTGGTGACCTGCGCCGGTATACCGTTCAGCGCCGACCAGCGCTCGGCCACGCCGGCCAGCGCGTCGCTCAGCCGGCAGCCCTCAAGCGGCTCCGGCCGCAGCGCGTCCACCGACCGGCGCGCCTCGGTGAGGCTTTCCCGCGCGAGCCTGGTGGCCGCGTCGACGTGCCGCCGCCAGCCCGTCGGGTCGCCGGGGGTGCCCGACACGGCCTGCTCGGCCGCCTGCAGCTGGGTGACGATCCCGGTCAGCCCCTGCGCGAGGGTGTCGTGGATCTCCCGTGCCATCCGCCGCCGTTCGTCGAGGACGCCGGCCTCCCTGGCCTGGATGAGCAGTTGCCGGTGCAGGCCCTCGTTCTCCGCGATCGTCGCCTCCAGCCGCCGGTTCACCTCGCTTAGCTCGGTGAGCGACTTCCTGTGCTGCACGACCTGCTGTTCCCGGTCGTGGATCAGCCACATGAAGGCAGGAAAGAGCAGCATGTCGATGGTGAGGGCGACGAGGAAGATCATCAGGTGGATCGGCCAGGAGCTGTGGTCACCGTCCGTCTGCGCGAGCGCCCCGATGAAGGCGGCGACGGCGCCGACCACCATCGGCCACGGCCAGCGCAGCAGCACGCGGGAATAGCCGAAGGCCACGACGATGAAGAACCCGAACCACCCGCTCCGGTAGGTGAGGACCCCGGTGAGCACCAGCAGCCCGGCGATGAAGACCGCCGCGTGCCTGGGCCGCCGCCGCGCGGGGTTCAGCGTGTACATGCCCGCTATCCACGCCACGGTGACCGCGCACAGCGAGGAGTCGACGACCAGCGCGGTCCCGTGTTCGCCGTTGGACAGGAAACAGGTGGTGGCCAGCACCGCGAGCAGCAGGTAAGGACTGCCGCCCTCCGACACGGCCACCGACTGATGCTGCCGCACTTTGTCCAGCCGGGCGCGGAGCGTCTCCCTCATCCGAATCCTCCTTCCCGAAAGACGCTACTCCGCTTAAGAAGACAGAAAAGCGATCGTCCGAACGAGCGGGTGTTCCACCCGGCCCGCTCACTCCGCCGCGATGGCGGCGAGCACGTCGAGCCGGGCGGCCCGCCGGGCCGGCCAGCTCGCGGCCACCAGCCCGAGCAGCGCCGCGAGTACCAGGAACTCCACCAGCCGCACGACGGGGACGGCGGTCTCGGTGATGCCCTGCTGCCGCAGCGACGAGACGAGCGCCAGGCCCATCAGGGTACCGATGACGATCCCGATGACCGCGCCGAACGTCGCGAGGATGACCGCCTCCGCCCGGATCATCGACCGGACCTGTGGGCGTCGCATGCCGACCGCGCGCAGCAGGCCGATCTCCCTGGTTCGCTCGAGCACCGAGAGCATCAGCGTGTTCACGATGCCGATGAGCGCGATGAGCACGGCGAGCGCAAGCAGCGCGTAGATCAGGCCAAGCAGCTGGTTGACGCTCGCCACCTGGGTCTGCTCGAACTGGGCCCGCGTTTGCACCTGCACGTCCGCATAGGGAGACAGGGCATTGGAGACGGCCGTCTCGGCGCCGGGGCTGCCGTTGGTGCGGGCCAGGATGGCACCCGGGTGCGGCGCCCTGAAGTGGGCGAGGAAGTACGCGGAGCTGACCAGGTAGCTCTGGATCAGCGCGTTGGACTGGTAGATCCCGCCGATCTTGATGGTGGCCGGCCCCGTGTCCGCGAACCGCACCGGCACGGTGTCACCGACCGACAGGTGGTCCTTTGTCGCGGTCGTGGCGTCGATGAGCAGCTCGCTCTCGGTAAGGGCGGCGCTTGAGCCCGCCGTCATCCGCAGGATGACGGTGTCGGCGAGGCTCTGCGGGGTCACCGCGGTGAGCGTGGCCAGCGTGGACTGGAACTCGAACTGGTCACGGTAGACGGTGTTGGTCGCGGTGACCCCGGGAACGGCGGCGACCGCCGCGGGCACCGAGCCGCTGAGCTGCCCGCTGCCGTTGGCCGAGATCAGCAGGTCGGCGCTGATCGCCTGGTCCACGCTGCTCGTGGCGGACTCGGACAGCGACGCCCCGAACACCGCCATCGCGGAAACCAGGGCCAGTCCGACCATGAGCGCCGAGGCGGTCTGGGCGGTGCGGCGCGGGCTGCGCATTGAGTTCTCCCGCCCGAGCTTGCCCGGCTCGCCGAGCAGCGCGGCGAGCGGCCGCCCAAGCAGGCCAGACAGCGGCCGCGCGATCGCCGGGGCGAGCATCGCGGCACCGAGGAAGACGCATGCCGCGCCGGCCCCGACGAGCGCGACGACCGGCTTCGACAGCCCGATGCCGAGCAGCGCCACCCCGAGGACGGTAACCGCCGTGCCGGAGATGAGCCGCCGCCTGGTCGGGTGAGCCCCGGCGCCGTCCGGCGAGCGGTCGGCGAGCGCCGCCACCGGCGCGATACGCACCGCGTTCCGCGCCGGCCCGATCGCCGAGACGACCGTCACCAGCGTGCCGACGAGCAGCCCGACGATCGCGGTACGCGGCTCGAACGTCAGCGGCCCGGCGGGCAGGCTGGTGCCGAACCCGTTGAGCAGCGCCTTGAGCCCGATGGCGGCGAGCACGCCGAGGCCGACGCCAATGGCGGACGAGACGAGCCCCACGATCGCCGCCTCGGTCAGCACGGAGCGGAACACCTGCCGCCGGCTCGCGCCGACGACCCGCAGCAGGGCGAGTTCCCGTGTTCGCTGGCCGACGATGATCGAGAACGTGTTGTAGATGGTGAACGCGCCGACGAACAGCGAGATCAGCGCGAAGATGAGCAGCGCCGTGTTGAAGAACGACAGCGCCTGGCTTACCACGTTCTGATCCTCGTCGATGATCGTCTGCCCGGTGACGACCTCTGCGTCCGATGGGAGGGCGCTGGCGATCGACCGTTGCACAGCGGCCTTGTCGGCCCCGGGCGTGGCCACCACGTTGATGAAGTCGAACTGCCCGGCCTCCCCGACCACGCGCTGCGCGGTCGGCAGCGTGAACGCGGCCAGGGTCTCGCCGACGAGGTTGTCATCGTTCCCGAACTGAGCGAACCCGGTGATGGTGAACGTCTCCGCGGACTTCAGCCCGGCGCCGAGTACCCGCACCTGCTGGCCGGCCTTGAACCCGTAGCCCTGCGCCGTCGCCGCGTCCATGACCACGTCGTCGCTGGTCACCGGCGGGCTGCCTACGATGAGGTGCAGGCTGGAGATCTTCTGATTGGTGTCGAAGCCGACGCCAACGGTACCCACGTTCGACGAGATCGGCTTGCCGTCCGGCGCGATGAACTGGGCGTAACCCGAGACGTTCCCGTATGCCCCGGCGACCCCGGGCACGCCCTGCACCCGCGGGAGCAGGGACTCCGGCAGCAGGTTGCGGGTCGCGCTGTTTCCGCTGCCGAGCTGCGCCACGCCGCGTACCTGGAAGTCGATCTTGCTGTAGACGCTGGTGAACAGCGAGGAGAAGGTGTTGTTCAACGTGTCGGTGAGCACGAACGTCCCGGAGATGAACGTGACGCCGAGCACGATCGCCAGCGCGGTGAGCGCCAGGCGGAGCTTGTGCGCGAGCAGCCCGCGCAGGGTTACCTTGCGCATGTCACGCCCCCAGGGTCCGCATGCGCTCGAGCACGGAGTCGGCGGTCGGCTGGTACAGCTCGCTCACCACTTTGCCGTCGTTGAGGAATACGACCCGGTCCGCGTAGGCGGCGCTGCGCGGGTCGTGCGTGACCATGACGACCGACTGGCCAAGCTCTCGCACCGACCGCTGCAGGAAGGCGAGCAGGTCGGCGGACGCGTTGGAGTCGAGGTTGCCGGTCGGCTCGTCGGCGAAGATCAGGTCCGGCTTGTTGACGAGCGCCCGGGCGCAGGCGACCCGCTGCTGCTGTCCGCCGGACAGCTCGCCGGGACGGTGGATGAGCCGATCGGCGATGCCGAGCTGGCTGGCGAGGTAACCGACCCATTCCTGGTCGGCCTTGCGTCCGGCGAGCGAGACGGGCAGCGTGATGTTCTCGGCCGCGGTCAGCGTCGGCACCAGGTTGAAGTACTGGAAGACGAAGCCGATGCGGTCGCGCCGCAGCCTGGTGAGCCCGGCGTCGTCGAGCTGCCCGATGTCCTGCCCGCCCACCCACGCCGTGCCCGACGTCGGCCGGTCCAGGCCCGCCATGCAGTGCATGAGCGTCGACTTCCCCGAGCCCGACGGGCCCATGACGGCCGTGAACCGGCCCCGGTCGAAGCTCACGCTGACCTCGTCGAGCGCGCGCACGGCCGCCTGGCCGTGTCCGTATGTCTTCGTCAGGCGCACGGTGCTCGCCGCGTACGTCTCCACTGATACTCCCGTCATGCTGCCAAGCATGGTTGCGGCGGGCTCGCGGCGAATCGGTAAACAAGACCGGTATGCAGCGCAGTCTGGCTGATTCCCCGCATCCACCGATCGGTTGACCCCTGCCTGTGGATAACCTGTGCGCAACGTGTTGCCTCGGTGTGGATATGGCCGGGTATATCGCGAATTCTGACGCCAACGGCCAGCTCAGCCCTGTGGACAACCGTGAATGACGCAGCGCGCCCCGGGATCGGGTACCCTTACGTAGTCGCCCATGGCGGCGGCCTGGCGGAGTAGCTCAGTCGGCAGAGCAAGCGGCTCATAATCGCTGTGTCACCGGTTCAAGTCCGGTCTCCGCTACAACTCCCGGTAACCTAGATCGACCAAGTCTCTCGTGAAGTAGAAAGGCACTCCATCGTGGCTGCCACCGATGTCCGGCCGAAGATCACGCTGGCTTGCCAGGAGTGCAAGCACCGCAACTACATCACCAAGAAGAACCGGCGCAACGACCCGGACCGCATGGAACTGAAGAAGTTCTGCCCGAACTGCCGCCGGCACACCGACCACCGCGAGACGCGCTAGTCGCTACGCGGTGACGGATGGCACTGAATCCGCAGTTCGTCGGCCGGGTCTACGGCCCTGGCGCGCCCTACGAGGTAAGCCGGGTCAAGATCGCCGATTTCGCCGACGCCATCGGTGAGCCGAGCGAGCTGTGCCGTGACCGGGACGCCGCCGTCAAGGCGGGCTATCCCGATGTGATCGCCCCGCCCACGTTCGCGGTGGTCATTAGCATGCACGCGGCGGACGAGGCCAACAACGACCCTGGCCTCGGCCTTGACTACTCAATGGTCGTGCACGGGCAGCAGAGCTTCAGTCACTCCCGCCCGCTGCACGCCGGCGACGTGGTGGTCGCGACGACGACGATCGAGTCGATCAAGGCGGTCGGCACGATGTCGATGCTCGTCACGTCCACCGACATCGTCACGGTCGACGGGGAGCACGTCTGCACGGCGAAGTCCATGCTTGTCGAGCGGGGAGCGGCTGCATGACCGTCACCTACGACGGCGTCGGCAAGGGCACGGAGCTGCCCGCGCGCTCGTACCGGGTTACCCGCCTCGACCTGGTCAAGTACGCCGGCGCCGCTGGTGACTTCAACGTCATCCACTGGAGCGACCGCGCCGCCCGCGCGGTGGGCCTGCCGAGCGTGATCGCGCACGGCATGTACACGATGGCCCAGGCGGGCGCCTTCGTCACCGAGTGGGCGGGCGGCGATCCCGGTGCGGTCACCGACTTCGGCGTGAACTTCTCCGCGATGGTCCCCGTCCCCGACGACGATGAGGGCGCGACCATCGAGTTCAGCGGCAAGGTGCTCGACAAGCTCGGCGACCACAAGGTGACCGTCGATATCGTGGCGAAGGCCGACGGCGCGAAGGTGCTCACCCGCGCCCGCGCCACCGTCCGGCTCCCGTGAAGGCTCCTTTCCCCCGGGGGGACGACCCCCCGTACCCCGCTCCTGTCTCCCGGGGGGACGACCCCCCGTACCCCCCGATGTCGCGCCCCGCGGGCCCGATGGCAAAAAGCGCCATCGTATCGGGCCCGCGCGACGCGACGGTCCTTGCCGGATACACGACCATTGGCCTTGGCGGGCCGGCGGAGAGATTCGTCGCCGCGCGGTCCGAGGCGGAGCTGATCGACGCGGTGCGCTCAGCCGACGAGGCCAGCGAGCCCGTGCTGGTGCTCGGCGGCGGTTCCAACCTGGTCATTTCCGACGCGGGATTCCCCGGCACCGTCATCCACGTGAACACCCGCGGGCTGCGCTCCGCTGTGGCGGGCGACGGCGCCGTGGACGTGACCGTGGCGGCCGGCGAGGACTGGGACGACGTGGTGGCCGCGGCGGTAGCCGATGGCCTCGCGGGCCTCGAGCCGCTGTCCGGCATTCCCGGCCGCGCGGGCGCGACCCCGATCCAGAACGTCGGCGCCTACGGCCGTGAGGTGGCCGAGGTCATCACCGAGGTGCGGGTGTACGACCGGCGGGACCACCAGGTCCGCACCGTCCAGAACGAGTGGTGCGCTTTCTCCTACCGCGGCAGCCTCTTCAAGAGCGGCCGCCAGGAATCGCTGATCCCCTGGCCGGGCGCCGCGGCCGGGCGGACGGCGGGGCAGGGCGGGGCGGGCCAGGCCTGGGCCGGGGGCCAGCCACGGTTTGTGGTGCTCGACGTCACCTTCCGGCTGGCCAGGCAGCCGCTGTCCGCGCCGGTGGGGTACGCCGAGCTAGCGGCGGAGCTCGGCGTCGGGATGGGGGAGCAGGCCAGTGTCGGTGAGGTCCGCGCCGCCGTGCTCAAGATCCGCGCCCGCAAGGGCATGGTGCTCAACCCCGGTGACCCCGACACCCGCAGCGCCGGCTCCTTCTTCACCAACCCGGTGCTCACCGCCGGGGAACTCGCTCAGGTCGAGGCGGCCGCGGCTGCCCACGGGTCGGGCCAGGTACCCCGCTACGACGCGGGCGAGGGCCTGCTGAAAGTTCCCGCCGCATGGCTCATCGAGCACGCCGGCTTCGCCAAGGGGTACGGCGCCCCTGGCCCGGCGCGCGTCTCGTCCAAGCACACCCTCGCCCTGGTCAACGCGGGCAGCGCGACCACGGCCGACCTGCTCGCGCTGGCCCGCGAGATCGTCGCGGGCGTCCGCGCCCGCTTCGGCGTCACCCTGACCCCGGAGCCGATCCTCGTCGGCATCACCCTCTAACCCGGTAGCGGGGTCATGGTCTACCTTTCATGGTCGGCCGGCCAGCCAGTCATCGATGCCGGCCAGCAGGCGTGCCCGCGTGTCCGGCGGGGCGGCCGAGCCGCGAACGGACATCCGGGCTAGCTCGGCGAGCTCACCCGGCGTGAACCCGTGCACGTCGCGGGCGATCGCGTACTGCTTGACCAGCCGGGGCCCGAACAACAGCGGGTCATCCGCCCCGAGCGCCACCGGCACCCCCGCCTCGACCAGCCGCCTGACCGGAACCGAGGCCTCGTCCGGTTCGACGCCGAGCGACACGTTGGACGACGGGCAGACCTCACAGGTAACCTGCCCAGCGGCCAGCCGCTCGAGCAGCTGGGGGTCCTCGACGGACCGGACACCATGCCCGAGCCGGCTGGCGTGCAACCGGTCAAGGGCCGCCCAGACGCTGGCGGGCCCGACAAGCTCCCCGGCGTGCGGCACCAGCATCAGCCCGGCCCGGTCCGCGATCCGGAACGCCGGCGCGAAGTCCCCAGCGGGCCCCCGCCGCTCATCATTAGAAAGCCCGAACCCGGTGACGCCCTGCCCCGCGTACTGCGCCGCTAGCCGAGCCAGCGTCCGCGCATCCATCGGATGCCGCGTCCGGTTAGCGGCAATGACGATCCCGATCCCGATGTCGGCCGACCGCGCCGCCTTCTCCGCCGCCTCAAGCACAAGCTCGGTGAACGCGGTAATCCCGCCGTACCTGGCGGCAAACCCCGAAGGGTCAGCCTGCAGCTCAAGCCACCGCGACCCCTCGGCTCGTTCGTCCTCGGCGATCTCCCGCACCAGCCGGCAGAGGTCATCCGGCGTGCGAAGCACCGAGCGCGCCATGTCATAGAGGCGCTGAAACCGGAACCATCCCCGCTCATCCGCGGTAGACAACTGCGGCGGCCACTCCTCGGTAAGCGCCGCAGGCAGCGACACCCCGTGCACTCGCGCGAGCTCAACCAGAGTCGAGTGACGCATGCCCCCGGTCAGATGCAGATGCAGATGAGCCTTAGGAAGGGCCGCCAGGTCATGCGCCATTCTCTATTATCCCCAGCGACCCGCAGCTACTGACCTAAGCCCGGGCCTCGGAGAGGAACTTGCCGATCCGGGTGACGCCTTCCTCAAGGTCAGCGTCGCCCAACGCATAAGACAGCCGGAAGTACCCGTTGGTGCCGAACGCCTCACCAGGCACCACCGCGACCTCGGCCTCCTCGAGGATGAGCGCCGCCAGTTCGGACGAGGTAGCCGGCCGCTTGCCGCCGAACTCCTTGCCGAGCAGTTCCTTGACGCTCGGGTAGGCGTAGAACGCGCCGAGCGGCTCCGGGCAGACCACGCCGGGGATGTCGTTGAGCATCCGGACGATGGTCTGGCGCCGCCGGTCGAACGCCGCGCGCATCTCCGCCACGGCCGACAGGTCGCCAGACACCGCGGCGAGCGCCGCGGCCTGGGAGACGTTCGCCACGTTCGAGGTCGCGTGCGACTGCAGGTTGGTCGCGGCCTTGATGACATCCTTGGGCCCGATCATCCAGCCGACCCGCCAGCCGGTCATCGCGTAGGTCTTGGCCACGCCGTTGAGCACCACGCAGCGGTCGGCGATCTCCGGTGCCTGCACCGGGATCGAGGAGAACTTCGCGCCGCCGTAGACGAGGTGCTCGTAGATCTCGTCGGTGACCACCCAGATGCCCTTGGCGGCGGCCCACTCGCCGATCGCCTTCACCTGCTCGGGCGGGTAGACCGCACCGGTGGGGTTGGACGGCGAGACGAACACGAGCAGCTTCGTCCGCTCGGTGCACGCGGCGTCGAGCTGCTCGACCGAGGCCAGGTACCCGGTGGACTCGTCGGTCGGCACGGTAACCGGGACGCCGCCCGCGAGCGCGATCGCCTCGGGGTAGGTGGTCCAGTACGGGGCGGGAAGCAGCGCCTCGTCACCCTCGTCGAGCAGCGCGGCGAACGTCTGGTAGACCGCCTGCTTGCCGCCGTTGGTGACGAGCACCTGGTCGGCGGTCACCTGGTAGCCGGAATCGCGCGCGGTCTTGGCGGCAATGGCCGCCCGCAGCTCAGGCAGCCCGGCGGCGGGCGTGTACTTGTGCATCTTCGGGTCGTCGGCCGCGCGCTTGGCGGCCTCGACGATGTAGCCGGGTGTCGGGAAGTCGGGCTCGCCGGCGCCGAACCCGATGACCGGACGGCCGGCCGCCTTGAGCGCCTTGGCTTTCGCATCTACGGCCAGTGTCGCGGACTCGGAGATGGCGGACACGCGGGCCGATATTCTCGTGGTTGGCATGCTTCCATGGTGTCACCTCCGCCTCTGCAACCACCAATCGGTTTCGCCTGCGGCAGAGCGCCCGCCAGCGGGCGCCGTCAGGCGGGCCAGCCAGAGGGGACGGCAGTCGCCCCAGCGGAAATCCCCATCTGGTTCGACTTGGGAGTACGTTCGGCATACACTCTGGTCGTTGCAACCGTAGGGCAGTAGCTCAATTGGTAGAGTCCCGGTCTCCAAAACCGGCGGTTGGGGGTTCGAGTCCCTCCTGCCCTGCAAGTGCGGTTTGTCAGGGCCCGATGTGGCCCTGACAGCCCGCGCGTGGTGAATCTGTATAGCGCATAGGTGAGGACATGGCGACCCAGACGCGAGGCCAGGGCGCGGAGCGCCGGAGCGGGTCCGGGGCTACGGCCAGGCGGGACCGGACCACCCCAGCCCTGTTCATTCGGCAGGTGGCGGCGGAGCTCCGGAAGGTGATCTGGCCCACCCGCAATGAGCTAGTGACGTACACGACGGCCGCGCTCGTTTTCGTGGTCATCCTGAGCACGATCGTGCTGACGCTCGATTACGGGTTCACCAAGCTGATGTTCTGGGTCTTCGGCTAGCGCCACCCTGACCTAGGATCTCCGGATCTCCCGTGATTCGCGTCACGCCTATCTAGCGTGGCAGGATGATCGGGATCTTTCGTCAGAGCTTGACCCGAGATCTCCCGTGATTCGCGCCGCGCATATCAGCGTGGCAGGATGTTAAGACGTCTCGTCCCGTCTCAGCCCAGACATCAGGGGGTACGGGGGGGCGTCCCCCCGGGAGATAACAGAAACAGGAGTGAGTGACCGTGCCCGAGTCCCAACTGCACAGCGATGTCCATGCGGCGACCGGCGCACTGGAAGGGGAGGCAGCCGACGTGAGCGACGAGACTTCCGGTTTCGCTGACGACCAAGCCGACGAGGCTGACGAGCAAGCCAACGAGGCTGACGAGCAAGCCAACGAGGAGGTCGCGGCCGAGGAGGCGGAAGCCGCCGAGCCGGAACCGCTCGACCCGGTCGCCGAATTCACTCGCGAGCTTCGCATGCTGCCGGGCGACTGGTATGTCGTGCACTCGTACGCCGGGTACGAGAACCGGGTGAAGACCAACCTGGAGAGCCGCATCATGTCGCTCAACATGGAGGACTACATCTTCCAGATCGAGGTGCCGACCCACCAGGTGACCGAGATCAAGAGCGGCAAGAAGCAGACGGTCAACGAAAAGGTGCTGCCCGGGTACATCCTGGTGCGGATGGACCTGACCGACGAGTCCTGGGCCGTGGTCAGGAACACCCCGGGGGTCACCGGCTTCGTTGGCCTGTCGAGCAAGCCCTCGCCGCTGCCGCTCGGCGAGGTCGCCTCGCTGCTCGCGCCCGCCCCGGCCGAGGGCAGCCCGGCCGCGCAGGCGGCGGCCGCCAAGAAGTCGTCCCCGGAATACGAGGTCGGCGAGTCGGTTACCGTTATGGATGGCCCGTTCGCGACGCTCGCCGCGACCGTGAACGAGGTCAACTCGGTCACCCAGAAGCTCAAGGTTCTCGTGTCGATCTTCGGCCGGGAGACGCCTGTCGAGCTCTCGTTCGATCAAGTCTCTAAGATTTAGGGCGTCCCCCGGCGCCTTCGTCTGGGACGACGGGCCCGGGCGACAACTGAGAGGAAATTAGGCACAATGCCGCCAAGAAAGAAGCTCAAGACCATCGTCAAGGTCCAGCTGCCCGCTGGCGCGGCCACCCCGGCGCCGCCGGTCGGTACCGCGCTTGGTCCGCACGGTGTCAACATCATGGACTTCGTCCGGCAGTACAACGCCGCGACCGAGGCCCAGCGGGGCAACATCATCCCGGTCGAGATCTCGATTTTCGAGGACCGGACCTTCACCTTCATCACCAAGACACCGCCCGCGCCGGAGCTGATCAAGAAGGCCGCTGGCGTCGACAAGGGCAGCAAGGAGCCGCACAAGACCAAGGTCGGCACGCTGACCAAGGCGCAGCTGCGGCAGATCGCCGAGACGAAGATGCCCGACCTGAACGCGAACGACATCGAGGCCGCCGAGAAGATCATCGCCGGCACCGCCCGTTCGATGGGCATCAAGGTCGAGGGTTAATACCCGCAAAACAGAAGCACCCCTCAAAGACTGAGCGCAAACCGCGCGTCCGATACGATCGCTTGCGATCGGACGCGCACCGGGGGGTACGGGGGGTCGTCCCCCCGGAAGATAGCAGTGGCAGGGCCTCGCGCTGGGTCCCGATGACCACGACCTCCATACCTAGGAGAGCAGCATGAAGCGCAGCAAAGCATATGAAGACGCCGCCAAGAAGATCGACCACGACGCGCTCTACAGCCCGCAGGACGCGGTCGAGCTGGCGAAGAACACCACGGTGACGAAGTTCGACCCGACCGTCGAGGTCAACCTCCGGCTCGGCGTCGACCCCCGCAAGCAGGACCAGATGGTCCGCGGCACCGTCAACCTGCCCAACGGCACCGGCAAGACCGCCCGCGTGCTCGTCTTCGCCACCGGCGATCGCGCGGAGGCCGCGAAGGCGGCCGGCGCCGACTACGTTGGCTCCGATGACCTGATCGAGCGGATCCAGGGCGGGTTCCTCGACTTCGACGCGGTGGTCGCCACCCCGGACCTGATGGGCAAGGTCGGCCGCCTCGGCCGCGTGCTCGGCCCGCGCGGCCTCATGCCCAACCCGAAGACCGGCACCGTCACCCCGGACGTGGCCAGGGCCGTGACCGAGATCAAGGGCGGCAAGATCGAGTTCCGCGTCGACCGGCACGGCAACCTGCACTTCATCATCGGCAAGGCCTCCTTCGACAAGAGGGCGCTGCTCGAGAACTACTCGGCCGCGCTGGATGAGGTCATCAGGCTCAAGCCGGCCGCCGCCAAGGGCCGTTACCTGAGGAAGATCACCTTCACCACGACCATGGCCCCGGGCATCCCGGTCGACCCGAACAAGACCCGCGGCTTCTTCGACGAGGAAAGCGCCTCGGCGTAACGCGCGTATCCGCGGCGGCGGCGTTCCCCACGGGGGAGCGCCGCCGTTCCGCGTTCTATCCAATCGGCGCAGCGAACCGATTCGCGCTCTTGGCTCAGGCAAAGTATCCTGAGCGTGCCGAAGACCGCTGGATGCCAGTTCGCTGGCCGAAAGTTCGTACGGACATCCCGCGCAGGTGCCATGCAAAGCCTCAAATTCCGGTTAGCTCGAGATCCCCACAGTGTTTTCTAACTACAGTGGGTTCGCTGACCGTGGTCTGTCGCCCTGTGTGCCCTGTGCACCGGGGCGTTCGTCGTCTTCGGGGTAATCGCAGGGACGACACAGGGAAGGAGGCTCATGGCAAACGCCGAGAAGACGGCCGTGGTGGAAGACCTCACGGGCAAGTTCCGCGACTCGAGCGGCGCGGTGCTTACCGAGTACCGCGGCCTGACGGTGGCACAGATGTCCGAGTTGCGGGGCAACCTCAGGGGCAACGCCACGTTCACTGTCACCAAGAACACGCTCGCGAAGCTCGCGGCGACCGAGGCGGGCCTGGGCGACCAGGTCGGGTCGCTGCTGTCTGGGCCGTCCGCGATCGCGTTCGTCGACGGTGACGTCGCGCAGGCCGCCAAGAGCCTGCTGGACTTCGCCAAGGCGCACCCGCTGCTCGTCATCAAGGGCGGCGTGCTCGACGGCAAGGCACTGACCCCGGCCGAGGTCGGCAAGCTCGCCGACCTTGAGCCGCGCGAGGTGCTGCTGGCCAAGCTGGCCGGCGCCATGAAGGCGTCGATGGCAGGCGCCGCGGCGACGTTCAACGCGCTGCCGACGCAGATGGCGCTCCTCGCCGACGCGCTGCGCGCCAAGCTCGAGGCGGGCGCGCCCCCCGTGGTTCAAGACACAGGGGCACCGGCCGAGGCGGCCGAACCGCAGGCAGAGAACCAGGACTAAGGAAAGAAGGGAAACGATCATGGCGAAGCTCAGCAGCGCTGACCTGCTCGACGCGTTCAAGGAGATGACCCTCCTTGAGCTGTCCGAGTTCGTGAAGGCTTTCGAGGAGACGTTCGACGTCAAGGCCGCGGCCCCGGTCGCCGTTGCCGCCGCCGGCGGCGGCGGTGCCGCCGCTCCGGCCGAAGAGGTCGAGGAGCAGGACGAGTTCGACGTCATCCTTGAGGCCGCTGGCGACAAGAAGATCCAGGTCATCAAGGAGGTGCGCACGCTCACCAGCCTGGGCCTGAAGGAGGCCAAGGACCTGGTCGACGGTGCGCCGAAGACCGTACTTGAGAAGGTCAACAAGGAGGCCGCGGAGAAGGCCAAGGCTGCCCTCGAGGGCGCCGGCGCCTCCGTCACGGTCAAGTAGTTCTGTACGGGGGTCGTCCCCCGGAAGACAACAGCGCCGCCCGGGAACATCCCGGGCGGCGCGTTGTCGTAAACCTGAGGCGAACGCACGGTAACGTGGTGCCTCCGCTGGCGGCTCGCCACCAGCGGGAATAATGGCCATACCCCGTGACGTTCCCTCTTACACATCCGCACACGTGTGGCATCGATCACGAGGGAAACGTCCCGAATCGGGGCGGTTCAAGCTTGACGTTTGGTCTCCGACAGGAGATGCTGCGAAGCAAGGTGAACCTCATACAGGCGTACCGTTGACAGGCAGTGCAGTCTCTGGCTACACTGACTATTTGCGCTGCACTCTAACGTCCTCGGTGTCTCTAATGCCTCTCGGGCAGCCTCTATGGGGTCTTTGCCGCGGGGCGTTTGGCGTGCGTGCGGTGATAGTTCCGCGACAAGTTCGGAAGGACCCCTGTTGGCAGCATCGCGCAGCGCCTCCGCCACAAATCTTGGTCCCCGCCGCGTGTCCTTCGCGCGCATCAATGAGCCTCTGAAGGTTCCGGATCTGCTGGCCCTGCAGACCGAGTCGTTTGACTGGTTGCTCGGCAATGAGAAGTGGAAGGCGCGTATCCAGGCCGCCAAGGAAGCTGGAAGCAAGAACATCGCCGAGCAGTCCGGTCTCGAAGAGATCTTCGAAGAGATCAGCCCGATTGAGGACTTCTCCGGCACGATGTCCCTGTCGTTCCGCGACCACCGCTTCGAGCCGCCAAAGTACTCCGATGAGGAGTGCAAAGACAAGGACATGACGTACTCCGCGCCGATGTTCGTGACGGCGGAGTTCATCAACAACACGACTGGTGAGATCAAGAGCCAGACGGTCTTCATGGGCGACTTCCCGCTCATGTCCCGTAAGGGCACGTTCATCATCAACGGCACCGAGCGCGTCGTGGTCAGCCAGCTGGTCCGTTCGCCCGGCGTGTACTTCGACCGTCAGGTCGACAAGACGAGCGACAAGGACATCTACTCCTGCAAGGTGATCCCGAGCAGGGGCGCGTGGCTTGAGTTCGAGATCGACAAGCGTGACAGCGTCGGGGTCCGCATTGACCGCAAGCGCAAGCAGTCGGTCACCGTGCTGCTCAAGGCTCTTGGCTGGGACGACGCGCGCATCCTCGAGCGCTTCGGCGACTACGAGTCGATGCGGGCCACCCTGGAGAAGGACCACACGGCCGGCCAGGACGACGCGCTGCTCGACATCTACCGCAAGCTGCGCCCGGGCGAGCCGCCGACGCGCGAGTCGGCACAGGCGCTGCTCGACAACCTGTACTTCAACCCGAAGCGGTACGACCTCGCCAAGGTCGGCCGGTACAAGGTCAACCGCAAGCTCGGCCTTGAGCAGCCGATCCGCCAGGGCACGCTGACCGAGGAAGACATCGTCTCGACGATCGAGTACCTCGTGAAGCTGCACGCCGGCGAGGAGGAGACGGTCCGCGGCGAGCGGTCGATCGTCATCGAGACCGACGACATCGACCACTTCGGCAACCGGCGGCTGCGTACCGTCGGCGAGCTGATCCAGAACCAGGTGCGGCTCGGCCTCGCCCGGATGGAGCGCGTGGTCCGCGAGCGGATGACCACCCAGGACGTCGAGGCGATCACGCCGCAGACCCTGATCAACATCCGCCCGGTCGTGGCGTCGATCAAGGAGTTCTTCGGCACCAGCCAGCTCTCGCAGTTCATGGACCAGACCAACCCGCTGGCCGGGCTGACGCACAAGCGCCGCCTGTCCGCGCTCGGTCCTGGCGGCCTGTCGCGTGAGCGGGCCGGGTTCGAGGTCCGTGACGTGCACCCGTCGCACTACGGCCGGATGTGCCCGATCGAGACGCCTGAAGGCCCGAACATCGGGCTGATCGGGTCGCTTGCGTCGTACGGGCGGGTTAACCCGTTCGGTTTCGTGGAGACCCCGTACCGCCGGGTCGTCGACGGCGTGGTCACCGACGAGGTCGACTACCTGACCGCCGACGAGGAAGACCGGCACGTTATCGCTCAGGCGAACACGCCGATCGGGGCCGACGGCCACTTCGCGACCAACCGCGTGCTGGTCCGGCGAAAGGGCGGCGAGGTTGACCAGATCCCGCCGGACGAGGTCGACTACATGGACGTGTCCGCACGCCAGATGACGTCGGTCGCGACCGCCATGATCCCGTTCCTCGAGCACGACGACGCCAACCGCGCGCTCATGGGGTCCAACATGCAGCGGCAGTCAGTGCCGCTGCTGCGGTCGGAGTCGCCGCTCGTCGGCACCGGCATGGAGTACCGTGCTGCCACCGACGCGGGCGACGTGATCCTCGCGGAGAAGGCCGGCGTGGTCGAGGAGTCCTGCGCGGACTACGTCACCGTGATGAACGATGACGGGACGCGGACGACGTACCACATCCAGAAGTTCCGCCGCTCCAACCAGGGCACCTGCTTCAACCAGAAGCCCATCGTGGAAGAGGGCCAGCGGGTCGAGGAGCGCCAGGTGCTCGCCGACGGTCCCTGCACCGACGAGGGCGAGATGGCGCTCGGCAAGAACCTGCTCGTCGCGTTCATGCCATGGGAGGGCCACAACTACGAGGACGCGATCATCCTGTCCCAGCGGCTGGTGCAGGACGACGTGCTGTCGAGTATTCACATCGAGGAGCACGAGGTCGACGCCCGCGACACCAAGCTGGGCCCGGAGGAGATCACGCGGGACATCCCGAACGTCTCCGATGAGGTGCTCGCCGACCTCGACGAGCGCGGCATCATCCGGATCGGCGCGGAGGTCGTCAACGGCGACATCCTGGTCGGCAAGGTCACGCCCAAGGGCGAGACCGAGCTCACGCCCGAGGAGCGGCTGCTGCGCGCGATCTTCGGTGAGAAGGCCCGCGAGGTCCGTGACACGTCGCTCAAGGTGCCGCACGGCGAGGAGGGCAAGGTCATCGGCGTCCGCGTGTTCACGCGCGAGGACGGCGACGAGCTCCCGCCCGGCGTCAACGAGCTCGTCCGGGTCTACGTGGCGCAGAAGCGGAAGATCACCGACGGCGACAAGCTGGCGGGCCGCCACGGCAACAAGGGCGTCATCTCCAAGATCCTGCCGGTAGAGGACATGCCGTTCCTCGCCGACGGGACCCCGGTCGACATCGTGCTCAACCCGCTCGGTGTCCCCGGCCGAATGAACGTCGGCCAGGTACTCGAGACCCACCTCGGCTGGGTAGCCAAGACGGGGTGGCAGGTCGATGGCGAGGATCAGGAGTGGAAGGACCGCCTGCGCGCCATCGGCGCCGACTCGAGCGAGCCGAACACCAACGTCGCAACCCCGGTGTTCGACGGTGCGCACGAGGAGGAGATCACCGGCCTGCTCGGCTCCACCCTGCCGAACCGCGACGGCGACCAGATGATCGGCTCGAGCGGCAAGACGCAGCTGTTCGACGGCCGCACAGGCGAGCCGTTCAGGGACCCGGTGTCCGTCGGCTACATCTACATTCTCAAGCTGCTGCACCTGGTGGACGACAAGATCCACGCCAGGTCCACCGGCCCGTACTCGATGATCACCCAGCAGCCGCTCGGTGGTAAGGCGCAGTTCGGCGGGCAGCGGTTCGGTGAGATGGAAGTTTGGGCCCTCGAGGCCTACGGCGCGGCCTATGCCCTGCAGGAGCTGCTCACCATCAAGTCCGACGACGTGCTCGGCCGCGTGAAGGTCTACGAGGCCATCGTCAAGGGCGAGAACGTGCCTGAGCCCGGGATTCCCGAGTCCTTCAAGGTGCTCATCAAGGAAATGCAGTCGCTCTGCCTCAACGTGGAGGTGCTGTCAAGCGACGGTTCCTCCATCGAGATGCGCGACACCGACGAGGACGTATTCCGTGCCGCGGAAGAACTCGGCATCGACCTGTCCCGGCGTGAGCCGAGCAGCGTCGAAGAAGTCTGACCATCGAAGGGGGATCTACACCAGTGCTAGACGTCAACTTCTTTGACGACCTTCGCATCGGACTCGCCACCGCCGAGGACATCAGGCAGTGGTCGCACGGCGAGGTGAAGAAGCCGGAGACCATCAACTACCGCACGCTCAAGCCGGAAAAGGACGGGCTCTTCTGCGAGAAGATCTTCGGCCCCACCCGGGACTGGGAGTGCTACTGCGGCAAGTACAAGCGCGTCCGGTTCAAGGGCATCATCTGCGAGCGCTGCGGCGTCGAGGTCACCCGGGCCAAGGTGCGCCGTGAGCGGATGGGGCACATCGAGCTCGCCGCGCCGGTTACGCACATCTGGTACTTCAAGGGTGTGCCGAGCCGTCTCGGCTACCTGCTCGACCTGGCGCCCAAGGACCTGGAGAAGGTCATCTACTTCGCGGCGTACATGATCACGTACGTGGACGACGAGGCCCGCCAGCGCGACCTGCCGTCCCTCGAGGCGCGGATCACCGTGGAGCGGACCCAGCTCGAGCAGCGCCGGGACAACGACATCGAGACCCGGCAGAAGAAGCTCGAGGCTGACCTGGCCGATCTCGAGGCGCAGGGCGCCAAGGGCGACGCGCGCCGCAAGGTGCGCGAGTCGGCCGACCGCGAGATGAAGCAGATCCGTGACCGCTCCGCCAAAGAGATCGACCGGATCGACGAGGTGTGGTCCAGGTTCAAGGGCCTCAAGGTCCAGGACCTGGAGGGCGACGAGCTCCTCTACCGCGAGATGCGGGACCGGTTCGGCCGGTACTTCCGCGGCGGCATGGGCGCCCAGGCCATCCAGGACCGGCTCGCGACGTTCGACCTGGACGCCGAGGCGAACGACCTGCGCGAGATCATCCGCACCGGCAAGGGCCAGAAGAAGGCCCGCGCGCTCAAGCGGCTCAAGGTGGTCTCCGCGTTCCTTAACACGCGCAACAGCCCGATGGGCATGGTCCTCGACTGCATCCCGGTGATCCCGCCGGACCTGCGGCCGATGGTCCAGCTCGACGGTGGCCGGTTCGCCACGAGTGACCTCAACGACCTGTACCGCCGGGTCATCAACCGGAACAACCGGCTGAAGAGGCTGCTCGACCTCGGCGCGCCCGAGATCATCGTGAACAACGAGAAGCGGATGCTCCAGGAGGCCGTCGACAGCCTGTTCGACAATGGCCGCCGTGGCCGCCCGGTCACCGGGCCGGGCAACCGCCCGCTGAAGAGCCTGTCCGACATGCTCAAGGGCAAGCAGGGCCGGTTCCGCCAGAACCTGCTCGGCAAGCGCGTCGACTACTCCGGCCGCTCGGTCATCGTCGTCGGCCCGCAGCTGCGGCTGCACCAGTGCGGCCTGCCCAAGCAGATGGCGCTCGAACTGTTCAAGCCGTTCGTGATGAAGCGCCTTGTCGACCTGAACCACGCGCAGAACATCAAGTCCGCCAAGCGGATGGTCGAGCGCGCCAAGCCGGTCGTCTGGGACGTGCTCGAAGAGGTCATCACCGAGCACCCGGTGCTGCTCAACCGGGCGCCGACGCTGCACCGCCTCGGCATCCAGGCCTTCGAGCCGCAGCTTGTCGAGGGCAAGGCGATCCAGATCCACCCGCTGGTGTGCACCGCGTTCAACGCGGACTTCGACGGCGACCAGATGGCGGTGCACCTGCCGCTGTCCGCCGAGGCGCAGGCCGAGGCCCGGATCCTGATGCTGTCCACCAACAACATCCTCAAGCCCTCCGACGGCAAGCCGGTGACCATGCCCACTCAGGACATGATCATCGGGCTTTACTCCCTGACGCTGCTTGAAGAGGACGTGACAGGGGCCGGGCGGGCGTTTTCCAGCATGTCCGAGGCGCAGATGGCCTACGACAGGGGCGAGCTCGACCTGCAGGCGCGGATTCAGATCCGGCTGACCAACGTCGTACCGCCGGCGGACTACCCGGTTCCCGAGGACTGGCAGCCCGGCCAGCCGCTGCGGATGGAGACCACCCTCGGCCGGTGCATCTTCAACGAGACGCTGCCGGCGGACTTCCCGTTCGTCAACTACGGCGTCGGCAAGAAGCAGCTCTCTCTCATCGTCAACTCGCTCGCCGAGACGTACCCGAAGGTTGAGGTGGCCGCGGCGCTCGACGCGCTCAAGGACGCCGGCTTCCACTGGGCGACCCGGTCTGGCGTGACGATCGGCATCGAGGACGTCGTTGCCCCGCCGAACAAGGCCGCCATCCTCGACGGCTACGAGCGGCGCGCCGACAAGGTGCAGCGCGAGTACGAGCGCGGCCTGATCACCGACGACGAGCGTCGTCAGGAGCTCATCGAGATCTGGACGCACGCGACCGCCGAGGTTGCCCAGGACATGGAGAACGCCTTCCCGGCCAACAACCCGGTCTGGATGATGGTCAACTCCGGTGCCCGCGGTAACCCCATGCAGGTCAGGCAGATCGCCGGCATGCGTGGCCTGGTGTCCAACCCCAAGGGCGAGACGATCCCGCGCCCGATCAAGTCCTCCTTCCGTGAGGGCCTGACCGTGCTCGAGTACTTCATCTCGACCCACGGCGCCCGCAAGGGCCTCGCCGACACCGCACTGCGGACGGCGGACTCCGGTTACCTCACCAGGCGACTGGTGGACGTGGCGCAGGACGTCATCGTCCGCGAGGAGGACTGTGGCACCGAGCGCCGGTTCCCGATGCAGATCGCGGGGAAGGGCGCCGACGGCGTGTTCCGCAAGATGGACAACATCGAGAACACCGGCACCGGCCGCAGCCTGTCGGAGGACGTGGTGGGACCGGACGGCACCGTGCTCGCGCGCGCCAATGACGACACGACCGAGTCGATGATCGACATGCTCGTCGAGGCAGGCGTGGAGATGGTCCGGGTGCATAACGTCCTGGTCTGCGAGGCGAAGGTCGGCCTGTGCGCCAAGTGCTACGGCCGCTCGCTCGCCGCGGGCAAGCGGGTAGACGTGGGCGAGGCGGTGGGCATCGTCGCCGCGCAGTCCATCGGCGAGCCTGGTACCCAGCTGACGATGCGTACCTTCCACACCGGTGGTGTGGCGGGTGCCGACATCACGCACGGCCTGCCGCGCATCACCGAGCTGTTCGAGGCCCGCATCCCCAAGGGCATGGCCCCGATCAGTGAGGTCGCCGGCCGCGTCAAGGTCGAGGAGACGGAGAAGACCAGGAAGATCGTCATCGTCCCCGATGACGGCGCAGAGGAGATCGCCTACCAGGTCCCGATGCGTTCCCGGCTGCTCGTCACCGACGGCGGCCAGGTCAAGGTCGGTGACCAGCTCATCGCGGGCGCGGTGAACCCGCACGAGGTGCTGCGCATCCTCGGTTCCCGCGAGGTGCAGAAGCACCTGGTGGCCGAGGTGCAGAACGTGTACCGGTCGCAGGGCGTGTCGATCCATGACAAGCACATCGAGATCATCATCCGGCAGATGCTCAAGCGGGTGAACGTCCTGGAGTCCGGCGACACCGAGATGCTCCCTGGCGAGCTGGTGGAGCGGCTGCGGTTCGAGGAGCAGAACCGTGCCGTGGTGAACGACGGCGGTACTCCGGCCTCCGGCCGCCCGGTGCTCATGGGCATCACCAAGGCGTCGCTGGCCACCGAGTCGTGGCTCTCCGCGGCCTCCTTCCAGGAGACGACCAGGGTCCTTACCGACGCGGCTATCCACGCCAAGTCGGACTCCCTGCTCGGCCTCAAGGAGAACGTGATCATCGGCAAGCTCATCCCGGCCGGCACCGGCCTGCCGCGGTACCGGAACATCCGGGTCGAGCCCACCGACGACGCGCGGTCCACGGCCTACCCGGCCACGGCCTACCAGGAGGCGGAGGGCTACCCGTTCGGCCAGGGCACTGGCGAAGCGGTACCGCTCGAAGACCTCGACTACGGCGCCTACAACCGGTAACAAGGTCCCCGCGACCGCGCGCCCGATACGATGGCGGTTTTCGCCATCGGGCGCGCAGCCGGGGGGTACGGGGGGTCGCCCCCCCGGAAGACAACTGTCAAACCCGAAGAGCGGGCGCCCCGAAGGGGGCGGCCGCTCTTCGGCGTTTAGCTGGCCCGGTGGCCGGGAATGCGGCCGGGGGGCAGAGCGTTACTACCGCTGAGCAGTTGTGCCCCTACGTATTCGCGCGGTCCGGGGAACCGGTAAGCTAGTAGCAGGAAAGCCGTGCGAGCGGCCACGGTCATTGTCGGGTGTGATTCATCGCGTCCCGGCTGATTTGGTCGGCGGGCACACGGGTGGTACCTTTTACATTCGTGCCCGTGTCCGCGCGGGTGCCTGCGTGCCAGTAGTTGGCGAGACGTTGGGTCGCCCTGGGTAAACCAGGGAGGGTCCGAGACGGGTGGCCGAACTACTGGCCGTGTGGACTCTCTCCCCTCGCAGTCCAGATCCGACAGGGTGTGGACTGCTGACTCGCGAGGCCTGCTTACCGCCGGCCGAGAGCCGGGTAGTTAACGTTGGCCAGGGGCCAACCGCGACACACCCGACCTCGGGGGTCGGCGGAGAGTAGAAAATCGCAGGTCAGACGGGTGGAAAAGACGGGAAACCGCCAATTTTCTGACTCGAAACTGGACCCCGGTAACGGGAGAGCCGGTAGCGGGTCCGCGAGCTTGACAGTAGGAACACGACGGGAAGACGGAGACTCGGTTGCCCACGATCCAGCAGCTGGTCCGCAAGGGCCGGCAGGACAAGGTGTCGAAGAACAAGACGCCGGCGCTCAAGCAGAGCCCGCAGCGCCGTGGTGTCTGCACGCGCGTCTACACGACCACGCCCAAGAAGCCGAACTCGGCGCTGCGCAAGGTCGCTCGCGTCAGGCTGACGAGCCAGATCGAGGTCACCGCCTACATCCCGGGCGTGGGACACAACCTGCAGGAGCACTCGATCGTGCTCGTCCGCGGCGGCCGTGTCCGTGACCTGCCGGGCGTCCGCTACAAGATCATCCGCGGTTCGCTGGACACGCAGGGCGTCCGCAACCGCAAGCAGGCTCGCAGCCGGTACGGCGCGAAGAAGGAGAAGAGCTGAGATGCCGCGTAAGGGTCCCGCGCAGAAGCGGCAGCTGGTCACCGACCCGGTGTACGGCTCGCCGCTGGTGACCGCGCTCGCGAACAAGATCCTCAAGGACGGCAAGCGCTCGCTCGCCGAGCGCACCGTGTACGGGGCGCTTGAGGGCTGCCGCGAGAAGAACGGCAACGACCCGGTGGTCACGCTCAAGCGCGCGCTGGACAACGTCAAGCCGACCCTCGAGGTCCGCAGCCGCCGCGTCGGCGGCGCCACCTATCAGGTCCCGGTGGAGGTGCGCGCATCTCGCAGCACCACCCTGGCGCTGCGCTGGCTCGTCCTGTACGCGCGCCAGCGCCGGGAGAAGACGATGACCGAGCGGCTGATGAACGAGCTGCTCGACGCCAGCAACGGCCTTGGCGCCAGCGTCAAGCGCCGTGAGGACACGCACAAGATGGCGGAGTCTAACAAGGCCTTCGCGCATTATCGCTGGTAACACCCAGACCGCAGAGCAATCTAGTACTAAGGACGCTTAACGTGGCCACCCAGACCGCCGCAGACCTCGCCAAGGTCCGAAACATCGGGATCATGGCGCACATCGACGCGGGCAAGACGACGACGACCGAGCGGATCCTCTTCTACACCGGCATCAACTACAAGATCGGTGAAGTCCACGATGGCGCGGCCACCATGGACTGGATGCCGCAGGAGCAGGAGCGCGGCATCACGATCACGTCCGCCGCGACCACTACGTCGTGGCTGGACCACACCATCAACATCATCGACACTCCCGGGCACGTCGACTTCACCGTTGAGGTGGAGCGCTCGCTGCGCGTGCTCGACGGCGCGGTCGCGGTGTTCGACGCGGTGGCCGGCGTTGAGCCGCAGTCCGAGACGGTCTGGCGGCAGGCCGACAAGTACGACGTACCGCGGATCTGCTTCGTGAACAAGATGGACCGGGTGGGCGCCGAGTTCCACCGCTGCGTGGAGATGATGATCAGTCGGCTGGGCGCGACCCCGGCTGTCGTTCAGCTGCCGTGGGGCGTCGAGTCGGACTTCCGCGGCGTCATCGACCTGGTGCGGATGCGCGCGCTGGTGTGGACGACCGAGGGTAAGGGCGACAAGTACGATGTCGTCGACATCCCCGCCGACCACGCGGAGGCGGCGCGCGAGTGGCGGGACAGGCTTCTTGAGACCGTCGCGGAGCACGACGACGAGATGATGGTCCTGTACCTCGAGGGCGAGGAGCCCACCGAGGAGCAGCTCGTCGCGGCGATCCGCCGGGCGACGCTGACCAGCGCCATCAACCCGGTGCTGTGCGGCACGGCCTTCAAGAACAAGGGCGTGCAGCCGATGCTCGACGCCATCGTCGCCTACCTGCCGTCCCCGATCGACATCCCGTCGATCAAGGGCCACGCACTTGGCCACGAGGACCAGATCGTCGAGCGGCACGCTGACCCAGAGGAGCCGTTCTCCGCCCTGGCCTTCAAGATCATGGCGGACCCGCACCTGGGCAAGCTCACCTACATCCGCATCTACTCGGGAACCCTTGAGACCGGCACGCAGGTGCTGAACTCGATCAAGGACCGCAAGGAGCGGATCGGCAAGATCTACCAGATGCACGCGAACAAGCGCGAGGAGCGCCCGTCCGCGGTCGCCGGGTCGATCGTCGCCGTGATGGGCCTCAAGGACACCACGACCGGTGACACGCTGTGCGCGCAGAACGCGCCGGTGATCCTCGAGTCCATGACCTTCCCGGCGCCCGTCATCAACGTGGCGATCGAGCCGAAGACCAAGGGCGACCAGGAAAAGCTGGGCACCGCGATCCAGCGGCTCGCCGAGGAGGACCCGACCTTCCAGGTCAGGACCGACGAGGAAACCGGGCAGACGATCATCGCGGGCATGGGCGAGCTGCACCTTGAGGTGCTTGTCGACCGGATGCGCCGCGAGTTCAAGGTCGAGGCGAACATCGGCCGCCCGCAGGTCGCCTACCGCGAGACCGTGCGCAGGCTGGTCGAGAAGGTCGAGTACACGCACAAGAAGCAGACTGGTGGTTCCGGCCAGTTCGGCCGCGTGATCATCAACCTGGGGCCGACCGGCGGCGACGGCGGTGGCTACGAGTTCGAGAACAAGGTCACCGGCGGCCGGATCCCGCGGGAGTACATCCCGTCGGTGGACGCCGGATGCCAGGAAGCCGCCGAGTTCGGCGTGCTCGCCGGGTTCCCGATGGTCGACGTCAAGGTGACGCTCACCGACGGTGCCTACCACGAGGTGGACTCCTCGGAGCTCGCCTTCAAGATCGCCGGCTCGATGGCCTTCAAGAAGGCCGCCGCGCTGGCCAACCCTGTGCTGCTCGAGCCGGTGATGAGCGTCGAGGTCACTACACCCGATGAGTACATGGGCGATGTGATCGGCGACCTCAACAGCCGGCGAGGTCAGATGCAGGCCATGGAGGAACGAACCGGGGCCCGGGTGATCAAGGCTCTCGTTCCGCTCTCGGAGATGTTCGGTTACGTCGGTGACCTGCGTTCTAAGACGCAGGGACGCGCGAACTACAGCATGCAGTTCGACTCGTACGCCGAGGTGCCGCCGGGCATCGCCAAGGAGATCATCGCCAAGGCGCGCGGCGAGTAACAACCAGTTCTCGCCGTACGCAACAGCAGGCAATAGGAACCCCAGAAACACTCCAGACCCAACGAAGTGGGCCGGATCGCAACGAGGAGATACCAGTGGCGAAGGCAAAGTTCCAGCGGACTAAGCCGCACGTCAACATCGGCACCATCGGGCACATTGACCACGGCAAGACGACCCTGACCGCGGCGATCACCAAGGTGCTGCACGACAAGTACCCGGACGTTAACCCCTTCTACGCCTTCGACCAGATCGACAACGCGAAGGAAGAGAAGGAGCGCGGCATCACGATCTCGATCTCGCACGTCGAGTATCAGACCGAGAAGCGGCACTACGCGCACGTCGACTGCCCGGGTCACGCGGACTACGTCAAGAACATGATCACCGGTGCGGCGCAGATGGACGGCGCGATCCTCGTGGTCGCGGCCACCGACGGCCCGATGCCGCAGACGCGCGAGCACGTGCTGCTCGCCCGCCAGGTCGGCGTGCCCTACATCGTCGTCGCGCTCAACAAGTGCGACATGGTCGACGACGAGGAGATCCTCGAGCTCGTCGAGCTTGAGGTCCGCGAGCTGCTCACCCAGTACGAGTTCCCGGGCGACGACGTTCCGGTCATCCGGGTGGCCGCCGCTCCGGCGCTCCAGGGCGACGCCAAGTGGGGCGAGTCGGTCCTCGAGCTGATGAACGCCGTGGACGAGGCCATCCCCGAGCCGTTGCGCGAGGTCGAAAAGCCGTTCCTCATGCCGGTCGAGGACGTGTTCTCGATCACCGGCCGCGGCACCGTGGTGACTGGCCGGATCGAGCGCGGCAAGGTCCACACCGGCGAGGTCGTCGACATCATCGGCATCAAGGAGAAGGCCACCTCCACCACCGTCACCGGCGTGGAGATGTTCCGCAAGCTCCTTGACGAGGGCATGGCGGGCGACAACGTGGGCCTGCTCCTGCGCGGTGTCAAGCGCGAGGACGTTGAGCGCGGCCAGGTCATCATCAAGCCGGGCACCAACACCCCGCACACCGAGTTCGAGGGCCAGGTCTACATCCTGTCCAAGGAGGAGGGCGGCCGTCACACGCCGTTCTTCAACAACTACCGTCCGCAGTTCTACTTCCGTACCACGGACGTGACCGGCGTGGTCACGCTGCCCGAGGGCACGGAGATGGTGATGCCGGGTGACCGAACCGACATGTCGATTTCGCTCATCCAGCCCATCGCCATGGAAGAGGGCCTGAAGTTCGCGATCCGGGAGGGCGGCCGCACCGTCGGCGCCGGCCGGGTCGTGAAGATCAACAAGTAGCTAGGCCGTTGCGGCGGCCAGGGCCGCCAAGGCTCAGGCCGCCGCAACGTTCCATGTCTGGCCCGGGGGGCGACCCCAGGGAACCCCCGGCTGCGGGGCCGACAGTGGCCCCGCGGTTGCGGTTGCTTCAGGGGCACAGCCCCTGTGCGTCCGTGGCTGCGGGGTCAGCGGCGCCGCAAACGATGACAGCGGCACGAGAGAAGTAGAGGAACTGAGGCCACCATGGCGGGACAGAAGATCCGCATCCGGCTCAAGGCATATGACCACGAGGTCATCGACAGCTCGGCGCGAAAGATCGTCGACACGGTGACCCGTACCGGCGCGAAAGTCGCCGGGCCCGTGCCGCTGCCTACTGAGAAGAACGTGTACTGCGTCATCCGCTCGCCGCACAAGTACAAGGACTCGCGCGAGCACTTCGAGATGCGGACGCACAAGCGGCTGATCGACATCATCGATCCGACGCCCAAGACGGTCGACTCGCTCATGCGGCTCGACCTTCCGGCCGGCGTCTACATCGAGATCAAGCTCTGAGGACTCACTGATCATGGCAATGACAGGGATCCTGGGCACCAAGCTTGGCATGACCCAGGTCTTCGACGAAACCGGGCAGGTAGTACCGGTCACGGTGGTGCAGGCTGGCCCGTGCGTGGTCACGGCCGTCCGCACCCCGGACAACGACGGCTACTCCGCTGTCCAGATCGGCTTCGGGGAGATCAACCCCCGCAAGGTCACCAAGCCCGTGGCTGGCCTGTTCGAGAAGGCGGGCGTCACGCCGCGCCGCTACGTCGCCGAGATCCGCACCGAGGGCGCCTCCGAGTACACGCTCGGCCAGGAACTCACGGCCGCGCTGTTCGCGGTCGGCCAGCGGGTCGACGTGACCGGCAAGTCCAAGGGCAAGGGCTTCGCCGGCGTCATGAAGCGGCACCACTTCAAGGGCCTGTCCGCCTCCCACGGCACGCAGCGCAAGCACCGCTCGCCCGGCTCAATCGGCGCCTGCGCCACGCCGTCCCGCGTCTTCAAGGGCGTCCGGATGGCCGGCCGGATGGGCGCCGAGCGGACGACCGTGCAGAGCCTGACCGTGCACGCCGTGGACGGCGACAAGAACCTGCTGCTGATCAAGGGCGCGGTTCCCGGCCCGCGCGGCGGGCTCGTCATGGTGCGCTCAGCGGCACGAGAGGGGAACTGATGAGCACCGTCAACGTCGTCTCGCCGTCGAGCGATGAGGCCGGCACCGCCGAGCTTCCCGACGCGATCTTCGCTGCCAAAGTGAACGTGCCGCTGCTGCACCAGGTCGTGGTCGCCCAGCGCGCGGCCGCCCGGCAGGGCACGCACGCCACCAAGACCCGCGGCATGGTCAGCGGCGGCGGCAGGAAGCCTTATCGCCAGAAGGGCACCGGCCGCGCCCGCCAGGGCTCGACCCGGGCGCCGCAGTTCACCGGCGGTGGCGTCTCGCACGGCCCGGTGCCGCGCGACTACACCCAGAAGACGCCGAAGAAGATGAAGGCCGCTGCCCTGCGCGGCGCGCTGTCCGACCGGGCGGCGAGCGAGCGGGTCTTCGTGGTCACCTCGTTCGTCGAGGGTGACGCGCCGCGGACCAAGGACGCTCTCGCGGTGCTTAACAAGGTCACCGACGGCGCCGTAAGGAACGTCCTGGTGGTCACCGAGCACGACGACGAGCTCAGCTGGAAGTCGCTGCGCAACGTCCCCTTCGTGCACCTGCTTGCCGAGGACCAGCTCAACACTTACGACGTGCTCGCCAGCGACTACGTGGTCTTCACCCAGGCCGCGCTGGGCGCGTTCGTGGAAAGGGGCTCGGAGTGAGCAGGGTCTACAACCCCCGGGACATCCTGGTGCGTCCGGTGGTGTCCGAGAAGAGCTACGGCCTTCTCGACGAGGGCAAGTACACGTTCGTCGTCGCGCCCGATGCCAACAAGACGCAGATCAAGCAGGCGGTCGAGGAGGTGTTCCGGGTCAAGGTGACCGGCGTGAACACCCTCAACCGGCAGGGCAAGCGGCGGCGTACCCGGTTCGGCTGGGGCAAGCGCGTGGACACCAAGCGCGCCATCGTGACCCTGGCCGACGGCGACCGGATCGATATCTTCGGCGGACCGGTTAGTTAGGAGAAGTAGGTGGCAATCCGTAAGTACAAGCCGACCACCCCAGGCCGGCGCGGCGCCAGTGGCTCCGACTTCTCCGAGATCACCCGGAGCGAGCCGGAGAAGTCGCTAGTCCGCCCGCTGCACAGCAAGGGCGGCCGGAACGTTCACGGGCGGGTCACCGCCCGGCACCAGGGCGGCGGGCACAAGCGCGCGTACCGCCTGATCGACTTCCGGCGGCACGACAAGGACGGCGTGCCGGCCAAGGTCGCGCACATCGAGTACGACCCCAACCGGACGTCGCGGATCGCGCTGCTGCACTACGCGGACGGCGAGAAGCGTTACATCATCTGCCCGCAGGGACTCCAGCAGGGGGACCGGGTGGAGAATGGCCCGGGCGCGGACATCAAGCCGGGCAACGCGCTGCCGCTGCAGTCGATCCCGACTGGCACGGTCATCCACGCGATCGAGATGCGCCCCGGTGGCGGCGCTAAGATCGCGCGGTCGGCCGGCGCCGGGGTTCAGCTGCTGGCCAAGGAGGGCGGCTACGCGACCCTGCGCATGCCGTCCGGCGAGATCCGGCGGGTGAGCGCGGAGTGCCGCGCGACCGTCGGTGAAGTCGGCAACTCCGAGCAGGGCAACATCAAGCTCGGCAAGGCGGGCCGCAACCGCTGGAAGGGCAAGCGTCCGTCGGTCCGTGGCGTCGCCATGAACCCGATCGACCACCCGCACGGCGGCGGCGAGGGCAAGACCTCTGGCGGTCGCCACCCGGTCAGCCCGTGGGGTAAGCCGGAAGGCCGTACCCGCCGGGAGAACAAGCCCAGTGACCGGCTGATCAGCCGCCGCCGCGGCAAGAACAAGCGGTAGGGAGCAAGCCTCGATGCCTCGTAGCCTGAAGAAGGGGCCCTTCGTCGACGACCACCTGATCAAGAAGGTGGACGTGCAGAATGAAAAGGGCACCAAGACTGTTATCAAGACCTGGTCGCGCCGGTCCATGATCGTCCCGGCGATGCTCGGGCACACGATCGCCGTGCACGACGGTCGCAAGCACATCCCGGTGTTCGTCACCGAGTCGATGGTGGGGCACAAGCTCGGCGAGTTCGCGCCCACGCGGACCTTCCGCAGCCATGTCAAGGATGACCGGCGCAGCCGGCGATAAGCCTGAGAAGGGGAAACACACCAATGGAAGCCAGGGCTAAGGCGCGGTACGTCCGCGTTACGCCGCAGAAGGCGCGCCGGGTGGTGGACCTGATCCGCGGGCTGCCCGCCGACCAGGCGCAGGCGGTGCTCCAGTTCGCACCGCAGGCCGCGAGCGAGACGGTTGGCAAGGTCCTTGCCAGCGCGATCGCGAACGCGGACCACATCGGCGGACGGGACCGGGGCATGCTCTGGGTCTCCACCGCCTACGTGGACGAGGGTCCGACGCTCAAGCGGTTCCGGCCGCGGGCGCAGGGCCGCGGCTACCGGATCAACAAGCGGACGAGCCACATCACCGTCGTGGTCTCCGACGAGACCGAGGGAGGGAACCGCTAGTGGGACAGAAGGTTAATCCGCACGGGTTCCGCCTGGGCATCACCACCGACTTCAAGAGCCGCTGGTACGCGGAGAAGAAGTACAAGGACTACGTGGCCGAGGACGTGGCGATCCGCCGCATGCTGCAGAAGGGCATGGAGCGGGCGGGCATCTCCAAGGTCGAGATCGAGCGGACCACGGACCGGGTGCGGGTGGACATCCACACCGCACGGCCCGGCATCGTGATCGGCCGCCGCGGTGCGGAGGCCGACCGGATCCGCGGTGACCTCGAGAAGCTCACCGCCAAGCAGATCCAGCTGAACATCCTCGAGGTCAAGAACCCCGAGGTGGACGCGCAGCTCGTCGCGCAGGGCGTGGCCGAGCAGCTCTCCAGCCGGGTCTCCTTCCGGCGGGCCATGCGCAAGGCCATGCAGAGCGCGATCAAGGGCGGCGCGAAGGGCATCCGGGTGCAGTGCTCCGGCCGCCTCGGCGGCGCGGAGATGTCGCGCAGCGAGTTCTACCGCGAGGGCCGGGTGCCGCTGCACACACTGCGGGCGGACATCGACTACGGCTTCTACGAGGCGCGCACCACGTTCGGCCGCATCGGCGTGAAGGTCTGGATCTACAAGGGCGACGCCGCTCCCACGCGGGCGGGCCGTGAGGCTCAGCAGGCGGCGCTGCGCGCCGCTCAGCAGCGTACCGGTGGCCGGCCTGGTCAGGACCGGGACCGCCCGCGCCGTGGTGGTGGTGGTGGCCGCTCCAACCGCCCGGACAACCGTAGCGACCGCCCCGAGCGGACCTCCGCCCCCGCGGCGGAGCCGCAGGCGGAAACCACTGGGGAGGGCTAAGCGATGCTGATTCCGCGTAAGGTCGCGCACCGCAAGCAGCACCGGCCGCACCGGACCGGCATGGCCAGCGGCGGTACGCACGTCGCGTTCGGCGAGTTCGGCATCCAGGCCCTTGAGCACGCCTACGTGACCAACCGCCAGATTGAGGCGGCCCGTATCGCCATGACCCGGCACATCCGCCGTGGCGGCAAGGTGTGGATCAACATCTACCCGGACCGCCCGCTGACCAAGAAGCCAGCTGAGACGCGGATGGGCTCAGGCAAGGGCTCGCCCGAGTGGTGGATCGCCAATGTCAAGCCGGGCCGGGTCATGTTCGAGCTGGCCGGCGTTACCGAGCCGGTGGCCCGCGAGGCGCTGCGCCGTGCGATCCACAAGCTCCCGATGAAGTGCAAGATCGTGACGCGAGAGATGGGTGAGGGCTGATGTCTAACCCGCACAAGCTCCCGATGGTGGGTGAAGCCTGATGGCTACGGGCTTGACCGCCGCGGACCTGCGCTCCTCGTCTCCGGAGGAGCTCAGCAGCAAGCTGGCCGAGGCTAAGGAAGAGCTGTTCAACCTGCGTTTCCAGAGCGCCACTGGTCAGCTGGAGAGTCACGGGCGCCTGCGCGCCGTGCGCAAGGAGATCGCCCGCATCTACACGGTGCTGCGGGAACGTGAGCTCGGCATCATCATCGATGTCGAGGACGAGGCCACTGCGGACGTCGAAGGGAGCGCGAAGTGAGCACCAACCCGGCCGAAACGGTTGCCGACGAGGCTGCCGATCAGCGCGGTTACCGGAAGACCCGCGAGGGTCTCGTGGTGAGCGACAAGATGGACAAGACCGTCGTCGTCGCCGTCGAAGACCGCGTGAAGCACCCCAAGTACGGCAAAGTCATGCGCCGTACCAAGAAGTACAAGGCACACGATGAGAAGAACGAGTGCGGTATCGGCGACCGCGTCCTCCTGATGGAGACCAGGCCGCTGTCCGCCACCAAGCGGTGGCGGGTTGCCGAGATTCTCGAACGGGCGAAGTAAGCCCTCGTTCAGTTAAAGACGAATCGCCGGCGAATACACCGGCGTGACGAAGCAGGAGTTGACGTGATCCAGCAGGAGTCGCGGCTTAAGGTCGCCGACAACACGGGTGCCAAGGAGATCCTGTGCATCCGCGTGCTCGGCGGCAGCGGCCGGCGATACGCGGGCATCGGTGACGTCATCGTGGCGACCGTCAAGGACGCGCTGCCCGGGGCTGGCGTCAAGAAGGGCGACGTCGTCAAGGCGGTCGTAGTACGTACCCGCAAGGAGCGCCGCCGCGCAGACGGTTCCTACATCCGCTTCGACGAGAACGCCGCCGTCCTGATCAGGGACGGCGGGGATCCGCGTGGCACCCGCATCTTCGGCCCGGTTGGCCGTGAGCTGCGGGAGAAGCGCTTCATGCGGATCATCTCGCTGGCGCCGGAGGTGCTCTAAATGAAGATCAAAAAGGGTGACCACGTTCAGGTCATGACCGGCAAGGACAAGGGCGCCAGCGGCACGGTCATCGCGGCCTACCCGGCGAGGGGCAAGGTCGTTGTCGAGGGCGTGAACATGATCAAGAAGAACAAGAAGGTGACCAACCCGGGCGGACGGGCGGGCAACCAGGGTGGCATCGTCACCCAGGAGGCGCCGATCGACGTGAGCAACGTCCAGCTGGTCGACCCGGAGACCAAGCGCCCGGCGCGGGTGGGTTACAAGATCAACGAGGACGGCACGAAGGTCCGCGTTCTGCGTCCGAGCGGGAAGGAAATCTGATGGCGACCGAGGCACCGGCGAGGCCCCGGCTCAAGGAGAAGTACCGCGCCGAGATCGCTCCGGCACTCAAGGACGAGTTCGGGTACGCCAACGTGATGCAGATCCCGGGGCTTACCAAGATCGTCGTCAACATGGGCGTCGGCGAGGCGGCACGGGACGCGAAGCTGATCGACGGAGCGCTGCGGGACCTGGCCGCGATCACCGGGCAGAAGCCCGCCGTGGCGCGCGCCAAGAAGTCCATCGCCCAGTTCAAGCTGCGCGAGGGCATGCCGATCGGCGCTCACGTGACGCTGCGCGGCGACCGGATGTGGGAGTTCCTCGACCGGCTGCTCGCCACCGCGCTGCCGCGCATCCGTGACTTCCGCGGCCTGAACCCCCGGCAGTTCGATGGCAACGGTAACTACACCTTCGGCCTCACCGAGCAGGTCATGTTCCACGAGATCGACCCGGACAAGGTGGACAGGCAGCGGGGGATGGACATCACCCTCGTCACCACGGCCACCAACGATGACGAGGGCCGGGCGCTGCTGCGGCACCTCGGCTTCCCGTTCGCGGAGGCGGGCGCGCTGCCGGTGAAGGTGCGCAAGAAGAAGTCCGGCCCGGGCTCTGGGAAGAGGGGCTAGTCAATGGCTAAGAAGGCGCTGGTCGTCAAGGCGAACCGCAAGCCTAAGTTCGAAGTCCGGGCCTACACGCGGTGCACCCGCTGTGGCCGTCCGCGCGCCGTCTACCGGAAGTTCGGCCTGTGCCGTATCTGCTTCCGCGCGATGGCCCACCGCGGCGAACTGCCCGGCATCACGAAGTCCAGCTGGTAAAAATCTCTACGCGCCGTAGGTCCTTAGCTAGGAAACCGCGGCGGGGAAGGCCAAAACGGCCATGTCAATGACGGACCCAATCGCGGACATGCTGACTCGTCTGCGCAACGCCAACTCGGCGTACCACGACACCGTGGGGATGCCGTACTCGAAGATCAAGTCGCACATCGCGGAGATCCTCCAGCAGGAGGGCTACATCGCGAGTTGGCGCGTCGAGGACGCGGAAGTCGGCAAGGACCTGGTGATCACGCTCAAGTTCGGCAACGCGCGCGAGCGGTCGATCGCTGGCATCAAGCGGGTCTCAAAGCCCGGCCTGCGAGTTTACGCGAAGAAGGACAACCTGCCGCGGGTGCTCGGCGGGCTCGGCGTCGCGATCATCTCGACGTCAGGCGGTCTGATGACCGACAAGCAGGCCAAGAAGAGCGGAGTGGGCGGGGAAGTCCTCGCCTACGTCTGGTAAGGGAGGGGAGTAACAACATGTCACGCATCGGACGTCTCCCCATTCCCGTGCCCAGCGGGGTGGACGTTGCCATCGACGGCCAGGCGGTCAGCGTCAAGGGGCCTAAGGGCACCTTGAGCCTCACCGTCGCGGAGCCGATCACCGTGGCGCAGGAAGACGGTCAGCTCAAGGTCACCCGGCCGAGCGACGACGGTCCTGTCCGTGCGCTGCACGGCCTGTCCCGCACGCTCATCGCCAACATGGTGACCGGTGTTACCGCCGGGTTCAGTAAGACCCTCGAGATCGTCGGCGTCGGTTACCGCGTCGTCGCGAAGGGCAAGGACCTGGAGTTCTCGCTCGGCTTCAGCCACCCGGTGCTCGTCACGCCCCCCGAGGGCATCACCTTCCGCGTCGAGGCGCCGACCAGGTTCGTGGTCGAGGGCATCGATAAGCAGCTGGTGGGCGAGACCGCGGCGCGGATCCGCAAGCTCCGCAAGCCAGACCCCTACAAGGCCAAGGGCGTGCGGTATCAGGGCGAAGTGATCCGCCGCAAGGTCGGGAAGGCTGGTAAGTAGTCATGGCTGGTACCCAGGCCAAGAGGTCATCGATCGAATACGCCACCGGGCGAGTCGGGCCGCGCACCGCGGCGAAGACGCGGGCCCGTGTCCGGCGTCACCTGCGGGTCAGGAAGAAGGTCAGCGGCGACGCGGCGCGTCCGCGCCTGGTCGTCAACCGGTCCGCCAGGCACATCTTCGTGCAGGTCGTCGACGACACCGTCGGCCGCACCCTGGCGGCGGCGTCCACCCTGGACGAGTCCGTCAGGGCGGCGGACGGCGACAAGTCGGCCAAGGCCAAGCTTGTCGGCGCACTGATCGCCGAGCGGGCGCGGGACGCGGGCATCTCCGCCGTGGTCTTCGACCGTGGCGGCTACCAGTACCACGGCCGCGTGGCCGCGCTTGCGGACGGCGCGCGGGAATCCGGGCTGACGCTGTGATGATCGATAGGAAGGAAAGCTAATGCCAGGAGCTCCACGGCGCGGCGGCCAGGGCGGCGGCGAGCGGCGTGAGCGCCGTGACGACCGCCGTGGCGGCCAGGCCGAGAAGCAGAACGTCTACCTGGAGCGCGTGGTGGCAATCAACCGCGTGGCCAAGGTGGTCAAGGGCGGACGCCGGTTCAGCTTCACCGCGCTTGTCGTGGTGGGTGACGGCAACGGCATGGTCGGTGTCGGCTACGGGAAGGCCAAGGAGGTGCCCGCGGCGATCGCCAAGGGCGTCGAGGAGGCCAAGAAGCACTTCTTCCGGGTGCCGCGCATCGCTACCACCATCCCGCACACCGTCACGGGGGAGGCGGCCGCCGGCGTGGTCCTGCTCAAGCCGGCCAGCCCCGGTACCGGCGTCATCGCCGGCGGCCCGGTTCGCGCCGTGCTTGAGTGCGCCGGGATCGGGGACGTGCTGTCGAAGTCGCAAGGCTCGTCCAACCCGATCAACGTCGTGCACGCCACCGTGGCCGCGCTCAAGGACCTGAGCCGTCCGGAGGAGATCGCGGCCAAGCGCGGCCTGCCGATCGAGCACGTGGCGCCCAAGGCGATGCTCGCGGCGCGCGCCGCGGCCAGCGCGTAAAGGAGGGACACCGATGGCACAGCTCAAGGTGACCCAGGTCAAGTCAAAGATCGGCGGGAACAGCACGCAGCGCGGTGCGCTGCGCTCGCTGGGCCTGCGCAAGATCGGCCAGTCGGTGGTCAAGCCGGATCGCCCCGAATTCCGCGGCATGATCCACACGGTCCGCCACCTGGTCCGGGTAGAGGAAGTGGACTAGCCATGCTCAAGCTGCATGACCTACGGCCGGCTCCCGGCGCCCACAAGGCCAAGCAGCGGCTTGGCCGTGGCGAGGGCTCCAAGGGCAAGACGGCGGGCCGTGGCACCAAGGGCACCAAGGCCCGCTATCAGGTGCCCGCCGGGTTCGAGGGCGGCCAGATGCCGCTGGCCCGGCGGCTGCCGAAGCTCAAGGGCTTCTCGAATGCCCAGTTCAAGACCGTGTACCAGATCGTCAACCTCGGGCGGCTCGCCGAGCTGTTCCCGGCGGGCGGCGAGGTGACGCCGGAGACCCTGGCCGACGGCGGCGCCGTGCGCCGTGGCGAGCTCGTCAAGGTGCTCGGCAACGGTGACCTGACCGTGGCGCTGCGCGTGAGCGCGCACGCCGTCTCCGCGTCGGCTCGGCAGAAGATCGAGGCGGCGGGCGGAACGGTGACGCTGCTCGGTTAGTCTCAGTTAGCCACCAAACAGTGGATACTGAGTCCGCGCCCGCGGCTGGCTCGTTCAGGGGATTGCCCTTGGACGAGCTGGCTGCTTGGGTGCGCCTGCGAGTAAGATACGGAAGCCGTTTTGATACGCAGGTTCCGCCGATGAAGAGGGATCACGCATGCTGACCGCGTTCATCCGGGCGTTCCGCACGCCCGACCTGCGTAAAAAACTGCTTTTTACGCTAGGCATCATCGCTTTGTTCCGATTCGGCTCGTCCTTGCCCGCCCCGGGCATCAGCGAGGCGAACGTGTCGTACTGCGCGGGCGTCGCCGCCAAGTCCGGCCTGGCCAGCACGCTGCAGATCGTCGACCTGCTGAGCGGCAACGCGCTGAAGTACATGTCGGTGTTCGCGCTCGGCATCATGCCGTACATCACCGCGAGCATCATCCTGCAGCTGCTCACCGTGGTCATCCCGCGGCTTGAGACCCTCAAGAACGAGGGCCAGTCCGGCCAGGCGAAGATCACGCAGTACACCAGGTACCTGACCATCGGCCTGGCGGTCCTGCAGTCCACGGGCTACATCGAACTCGCCCGCAGCGGCACGCTCTTCCCCGGCTGCGACGTCACCACCTACCCGATCATCCCCAGCGCGTCGGTCTTCCGGATCGCGACGATGGTGATCACCATGGTGGCCGGCACCGCCGTGATCATGTGGATGGGCGAGCTCATTACCGACCGCGGTATCGGCAACGGCATGTCCGTCATGATCTTCACGCAGGTCATCGCGGTGATCCCGGGCGAGCTGCTGACCATCTTCCAGACCAAGAAGGCGTTCACCGGGGCCCTCTCGGTGATCGTGGTGGCCGTGGTCTTCGCCTTCGTGGTCTTCATGGAGCAGGCGCAGCGCCGGATCCCCGTGCAGTACGCCAAGCGCATGGTCGGCCGCCGGATGTACGGCGGCACGTCCACCTACATCCCGATGAAGGTGAACCAGGCCGGCGTTATCCCCGTCATCTTCGCCTCCAGCCTCCTGTACCTGCCGCAGCTCGCGGTATCGCTCTTCGGCAGCCAGACCAACCCGCAGGGCTGGGTGTCGTGGGTCCAGCGCTACATGGAGGTCGGCAGCGCCAGCACCACCCTCTCGAACATGTGGCTGTACCTAGGCGCGTTCTTCCTACTGATCGTCGCGTTCACGTTCTTCTACGTGTCGATCACGTTCAACCCCGTCGAAGTCGCTGACAACATGAAGAAGTACGGCGGCTTCATCCCGGGCATCAGGCCGGGACGACCGACCGCCGAGTACCTCGGCTACGTGCTCAACAGGCTAACCACGCCCGGCTCGCTCTACCTCGGCGTGGTGGCGCTCTTCCCGCTGGTCGCGCTCGCCGTGATCGGTGTGGGTAACCAGTTCCCGTTCAGCGGCGTGAGCCTGCTCATCATGGTCGGCGTTGGCCTTGACACGGTCAAGCAGATCGAGAGCCAGCTGCAGCAGCGTAACTATGAAGGCTTCCTGCGATAGTGCGCATAGTCCTCGTCGGGCCCCCCGGAGCGGGCAAGGGAACTCAGGCCCACTTCATCGCCTCTCACCTGGCGATCCCGCGCATATCGACAGGTGACATCTTCCGGTACAACGTCGCGAACAACACCGAGCTCGGGGTCAAGGCGAAGGAGTACATGGACCGAGGTGACCTCGTCCCGGACGAGGTCACGGTGGCGATGGTGCGCGACCGTCTCGCCGAGGCGGATGCCAAGGCGGGGTTCCTTCTCGACGGCTTCCCGCGGAACGTGCCGCAGGCCGACATTCTCAAGAAGATCCTTGCCGACGAACTCGACCAGAAGCTGACGGTCGTGCTCGAGCTCGTCGTCGACGAGGACGAGGTCGTCCGCCGGCTGTCCGGGCGGCGCACCTGCCGGCGCTGTCAGCGGGTCTGGCACGTGCTCTACGAGCCGTCGTCGCAGCCCGGGATCTGCGACGACTGCGGCGGTGAGCTGTTCCAGCGCGATGACGACAAGGAAGCGGTCATCCGTCACCGCCTCGAGGTGTACTCGTCGCAGACGTCACCGCTGATCGAGTTCTACGCGGACGAGGGGATCCTGGTCGGGATCGACGCTACCGGGCCAGTCGAAGAGGTCACGGATCGCGCGCTCTCCGCGCTGCAGCCGTACGTCGGCTGAGTTCCCGTCCGCCCACTGCTCCCCTCACGGTCGCGGTAGAACGCTTCGGTGGATACCGTTGTAGGCGGAGGGATGAGACATGCGGCTGCGGAAAGAACCGGCGATTCAGGTCAAGTCGGCTGAGCAGATTGAGCGCATGTACGCGGCCGGGCAAGTCGTGGCGCGCACGCTCATGGTCCTTAAGGAAGCTGTGCGGCCTGGGATCACGACCGCCGAGCTTGACGCCATCGCCGAGCGCGAGATCCGGGCGGCGGGGGCGGTGCCGTCGTTCCTTGGGTACTTCGGGTTTCCCGCGTCGATCTGCACGTCCGTTAATGAGCAGGTCGTGCACGGGATCCCAAGCAAGGATCAGGTGCTTCGGGCCGGGGACATCATCTCCATCGACTGCGGCGCCATTCTGGACGGGTGGCACGGGGATTCCGCGCTGTCGGTGGGGGTTGGCGCGATCGATGCCGCCGATCAGGCGCTGCTTGATGCTTGCGAGGCGTCTATGTGGGCGGGGATTGAGCAGGCGGTGGCTGGACAGCGGCTTGGGGACGTGTCGCATGCGATCGAGGAGTCTGTCCTTGGCGCTGGGGGCTACGGGCTGATCCGCGAGTACACCGGGCACGGGATCGGGACCGAGATGCACATGGATCCGGTCGTGCGGAACTACGGGCTGCCGGGGCAGGGACCGCGGCTGCTGGCCGGGATGGCCTTGGCGATCGAGCCGATGATCACTCGAGGCGGACGGCAGGTTACCGAGCTTGACGACGGGTGGACGGTGATAACAAACGACGGGTCCCGGGCCGCGCACTTCGAGCACACGGTGGCCATCACCGCCGAGGGGCCGTGGGTGCTCACCGCGCGCGAGGAAGAAAAGGCCGAGGACTCACATCATCCCGAACGAGTGCGGCTTACTCGGCAGCGTCCCGGTATCTCCGTCGTCGGCGGCGGCCACGATGCCGGGTGACCCGCGACTGCGCGCCTCGGACGCGGACCGGGAACGGACCGCGCAGCTGCTGCGCGAGCATCACGCGGTGGGGCGGCTGACGGCGGAGGAGTTCGAGGTCCGCCTCGGGCAGGTTTTCCAGGCAAGGACGCTCGTTGAGCTCGACGTGCTGCTCGCCGACCTGCCCGCGATCGACCTCTACCAGCTGCCGTCCGCCGGGATCCGTCCCACCCGGCGCGGCGGCTCGGGCCCTCGGGGCTCCGGGCTAGTACCCGCGTACGACGGCCGGCTTCTGCCGGCCCGCGACGTGCCCGGGATCGCCTGGGCATCGGCGACCGCCTTGGCGGTCGTGCTCTGGGTGGTGTTCGCCATCGCCGCGGGCGGCGCCGCGGCGTGGATCCCGTGGTTTCTGCTTGTCATCATCCCGTGGGGCTACATCCTGGTGCGACGCCGCCGACGCGAGCCGTAACGCTAAGTACCAGCTGGCCGGGGTGTGCGCGGCACCGCGATCCTGACGGGGCCGCTGTACGCGCCGTCCGGGGCGACGACACGGAAGACCGCGCTCGCGGTCAGCGGCGGGGTCATGAACTTGAACCCGCCGCCCGGGCCAGTGACGCCGGTGGCCACGATCCGCCACTGCGGCGACGCGGCGGTCCGCGCGACAAGCGCGACCCGCACGCCCGCCGCGGGGCTGCCGGACTGGGCGACTCGTCCGGTCAGCACGGCAACCACGCCAGCGGTTACGCGGACCCGGCCCCCGCTCAACGCGATGATGTAGTGGTTCCCTGATCGCGGCGATGGCGTCTTGAACACCGTGGTGCAGGAGGGGCAGTCGCCCGGCTGGGTGGCGGCGGTGATGGCCGCCGGCCCCTGGTTCGATGCGCTGCCTGAGGACCCTTGCTGGCCGCCGGGCACGCCGAGCGGCGCGAAGACAGAATGTGCGGCATCCTGCACCGGCCCGGGCAGCGCGTGCGTGTACGCCGCCGTGACCACTAGAGCGAAGACCACGGCCGCCGCGGCGGCGATCGCGGTAAGCCGCGGCGGGAGCCAGCCGGTCAGCGGTCGGCGAAAGGGAACGACCCGGCGCTGCCGGAGCGTCGGCTCGGTCGCGGCGCGCTGGCCGGCCGCGCGGAATGCGGCGAGCGCGGCGTCGCGGCCGGCCAGCTCGTCCGGGCGGCCGTCCGCCGTCAGCGCACTGATCAGCTGGTCCATCCCTGATTCGCGGGGCGTGTTCACTCATCCACCTCCTCAATCTGGTGAATGCGCGGGTCGTCCGACAGCGTGCGCAGGCCACGGTGCAGTGCGACGCGGACCGCTCCGGGTGACTTGTGCAGGATCCGGGCGACGGCCTCAGTGTCAAGGCCCGCGATCACGCGCAGCGCCACCACCTCGGCCTGGTCCCTGGACAGTCCCGCGACCAGGGCGACGGCCTGCTGGGTGGAAAGCTTTTGCAGCACCTCGTCTTCGACCGGATTCCCCGGTGTCACCGGGGACGGTGCCGGCTCGATGGCCAGTATCTTGTCGCGGAACCGCCGCCGTGCTCGCGCGGCGTCGATGGCCCGGTGCCGTCCGATGGTAAAGAGCCAGGCGCGGAACTCGTCCACGCCGCCCTTCCTGAACTTTGGCAGATCGCGGATGGCCTGCAGCCAGGTCTCGCTGGCGACGTCGTCGACGTCGTCGCAGCCGATGACGTGGAGGTACCGCAGCAGCCGCGGCTGCAGCGCGTCCCAGAGGACAAGGAAGCCGGCCTCGTCGCCTGACCTGGCGCGGATGAGGGCGTGGTCGACCGCGGTGCCGCCCGCTTCGGTCCCCATCGCGCTCACTTGGCTTCACATCCGCTGCTGCCGGGTGCTGACTGGCTACGCTGCCTGGCCCGTCAGCGCGTTCCGGCGACCGACGGGCCAGGCAGTGCCACGTTACGTCCGGATCATGTTAGGTTCGCCGCGGTGCTAGCGGAAGCGGTGCCGGCAGGCGCCGGGGTAGCGCCGCCCGGCTGGCCGGCGACCGCGACGGTGACCGTGCCGCTGTGCGAGCCTGTGAACCACGGTCCCCCCGGGAACACCAGCTCAAAGGTAGCGGTACTTGACGGTTCGCGGGCGAACAGCACACCGCCGTTCGGGCCGGTGCGGTGGACCGCGACCCGGAGCCACTTCCTGGTGGTCGGGTCGTAGCGGGCCAGGAAGACGATCCGGTGCGCCAGCGGCTTGGAGCCGGACGTCAGCAGGCCGCTGATCTTGGTCGAGCCGCCGGCCGTGATGGACGTGGGCGTCACGGTGATGGACAGTGCGCTTGGCCCCTTCGGGACCGAGCCGGTCACCGTGATGGTCACAACGCTGCTGTGCGCGGCGGCCAGCGTGGAGTTGCCGCGGTACACGATCTCGTACTCACGGGTCATGGCCGGCCGCACGGTAAAAGTGACCGCGCCAGCGTGGTTGGTCAGCTTGATCCTGATTGGCCGCCACGTGTGCCGCTGGTCGTTGTACCGCTCGAGTTCGACCACCCGGTGGGCGGCCGGGCTGCCGTCGGCGAGCAGTGTCCCGCCGATGGTGTCACGCTGGCCTGCCGCGATCGTTGACTGGCTCGCCGTGATGGACAGCGAAGTGCCGGTATTCCCGGTGGCCGCGGTCAGCGCGTCGGCCGTGGTCGTGGTGCTAGCGCCCGCCGTGCTCGCGATCATGAACCCGGCGGTCGCCGTCGCTGCCGCCACGGCAGCCGTAGCGATCAGGGTCCGCGTGCGGGGCTTACGCATGATGTTGCCTCCCAGCCCCCGTGCCGGGCGCACGAGGTTACATGCCGAGAGCGACTGAGCCACGGCGAGCGTTACCGGCCCATGTCACGGCCCATTTGGCCGGCCAGCGGCGCGGTCGGGTACGCTGTTAGCAGGCACATACGCTGAGCCGCGCGGACGGTCTCCCGTGGAAGCTGGCTTCCTGGGAATAGCACGCGCGGTCTTGGCGTTTGTGCTGCCGGTTCGCGTTCGCGAGATGGGTGCAGTAGACTCTGCTGCGGCCCATCGGCTGGCTTTCCGTATGGCGGCGTGGTGCTCAGTAGCATGGCTGCCGCGGAGAAGTATGTCACGTCCAGCTCGGCGTTTCTCGCCTGGGCTTGCGGACAACCGCGATACCAAACCATGACTACGCAGGACGAAGCGCGGAGGATATGCCCAAGAAAGACGGCGCCATCGAGATCGAGGGCACGGTGGTCGAGACGCTGCCGAATGCCTTCTTCCGAGTGGAGCTGGACAACGGGCACAAGGTACTCGCCCATATCAGCGGGAAGATGCGGATGCACTACATCCGCATCCTGCCGGATGACCGGGTGGTCGTCGAACTCAGTCCTTACGACCTGAGCCGCGGCCGCATCGTCTACCGGTACAAGTAAGAGCATCCCGGCACCTGGTGCCGGGAGCTAATAGAGGAGAAGTTTGCCGTGAAGGTCAAGCCGAGCGTCAAGAAGATCTGCAGCAAGTGCAGGATCATCCGTCGCCACGGCCGCGTCATGGTGATCTGCTCGGACCCTCGGCACAAGCAGCGCCAGGGCTAAGGCAGAGCCGCCAGCCGCGCCTGTCAGTACAACCGAATACAGCGACGTAATACGCGCACCGCGAACGGCCAGTAGGCCGTGACCCCCGGTTGGAGGCCGGGGCCCGCCTCGGGCAGGGGCGGGATAGCGGCGCGAAGGACCTCCACCACGAGAAGGAGAACTGCCCGTATGGCACGTCTCTCAGGCGTCGACCTGCCGCGTGAAAAGCGGCTTGAGATCGCGCTGACCTATATCTACGGCATCGGCCGCACCCGGGCCGCCGAGACCCTCGCCGAGACGGGCGTGAGCGGCGACACTCGGGTTCACGCGCTTTCCGAGGACGACCTGCAGAAGCTGCGCGAGTGGATCGACGCGAACTACCAGGTCGAGGGTGACCTCCGCCGTGAGGTCGCCGCGGACATTCGCCGGAAGATCGAGATCGGCTGCTACCAGGGCATCAGGCACCGCAGGGGCCTGCCGGTGCACGGTCAGCGGACGCAGACCAACGCGCGTACCCGCAAGGGCAAGAAGAAGACCGTCGCCGGCAAGAAGAAGGTCGGGAAGAAGTAATCCCTCTCGGGATCGATCACCTCCAAAGGAACCAGGAAGCAGATGCCGCCTCGCAAAAGCAGCCAGCAGGGCGCGCCGAAGAAGGTGCGCCGCAAGGAGCGGAAGAACGTAGCCCACGGGCACGCCCACATCCGGTCTACGTTCAACAACACCATCGTCTCGATCACCGACCCGACCGGGAACGTGATCTCGTGGGCGTCCTCAGGGCAGGTTGGGTTCAAGGGCTCGCGCAAGTCGACCCCGTACGCCGCCCAGCAGGCCGCGGAGGCCGCGGCGCGCCGTGCCATGGAGCACGGCATGCGCAAGGTCGACGTCTTCGTCAAGGGGCCGGGCTCCGGCCGGGAGACCGCCATCCGGTCACTGCAGGCGACCGGCCTTGAGGTCGGCTCGATCCAGGACGTCACCCCCGTTCCGCACAATGGCTGCCGCCCGCCGAAGCGCCGGCGCGTCTGAGGAGACATAGACAGATGGCTCGTTACACCGGGGCGGACTGCAAGCTGTGCCGCCGTGAGAAGGTCAAGCTCTTCCTCAAGGGCGCCAAGTGCGACTCGCCGAAGTGCCCGATCGAGATCCGTCCCT
>CAZORE010000038.1:0-6893 GCA_964581815.1 uncultured Streptosporangiaceae bacterium
CCGACGTGGACCCCGACCCCCACCCACATCCCGACCCCCACCCACACCCCGACCCACAGCCCGACCCCGACCCACAGCCCGACCCCCACCCACACCCCGACCCACAGCCCGACCCCGACTCCCAGCCGGACACCGACGACGCCGCCAACGACGGCCACCCCGGCGCCGACCAGGACTACCCCGACCGCCGCGCCGACGCAGCCGGCCCCGACGAACACCCCGACGCAGCAGCGGGCACAGGTTAGCGTCCCGGCCCTCAGCACGCTCCCCACCACCGGGCCGGACCTGTCCGCAGAGTTGGTGCTCGCGAGCACGCTGATCGCCGCGGGAGTCCTACTCGGCCTGGCCGGCCTGCTCCATCGCCGCGCGCGCGGCGCGCGGCACGGCGGCTAGCCCTCCGAGCGGTACGAGCAACCGGGACGAGTAAGGCCCGCGGCGCCCCGGGCGGCGCCGCGGGCCTTCCCGGCCTGCTCTTTTGTGCTCCCTGTGCTTGACCGGCGCGGAATCAGGCCAGAGCCCGAGGCATGAGATAAGGCTGATACCCGAGGTACTGTCCGACGGTGCGGTACGACCCGACGATCTACGACGGCGCGGCCGTCCACTACCGCTACGGCAGGCCCGCCTATTCGCTGGAACTCGAGGAACTTCTCGCTGAGGAACTTGGCCTGGATGGCAGCGGAAGGCTCCTCGACGTTGGGTGCGGCCCCGGCATCCTTACCGTGCGTCTCGCCCACCTGTTCCAGGAAGCTGAATGACCGAAGGCGGCAGATCGGCAAACGCACCTGACCAGCCACCGCCACCACGGGCAGCGCGACCGTCCACGGGAAGATCCGGCTTTGCATAGCCGGCGACCACCGCGGATCAGGTTTGCATAGCTGGCGGCCAATATAAGGGGACGAATCGGACACGATAGTGGTCGCCAGCTATGCGAAGAGCGTTACCCATGGTCACCAGCTATGCAAGGAGGTCATCCAGGTGCGCCGAAGGAGGCAATGCTTCGGGGGTTGACCGTGCTTCAGCAGGATGACGGCCCGTCTGTGATGTCCGTGATGGCGGTGTTGCCCTCGCCCTCACAAGTGCTCCGACCGCCCGCAGCCGCTGCCTCTCTCCGTGGGCGGTCGAGCGCGCCATGCGAAAAGCCCGCAGCGAGGCCAAGGGCCTCCCTGCGGGCTTCCGCTAACACGACCAGAGAGCTAAGCCGTCACACGTCGAAGTACAGCTCGAACTCGTGCGGCGTCGGGCGCAGCCGCACCGCGTCGAGTTCCTTCTCCCGCTTGTAGGCGATCCAGGTCTCGATCAGGTCGTCGGTGAAGACACCGCCCTCGGTGAGGAAGGCGTGGTTCTCCTCGAGGTTGTCAAGCACGGCCTCGAGCGAGCCGGGGACCGTCGGGATGGCGGCCGCCTCGTCCGGCGGCAGCTCGTACAGGTCCTTGTCCACCGGCTCCGGCGGCTCGATCTTGTTCTTGATGCCGTCGAGGCCCGCCATCAGCAGCGCCGCGAAGGCGAGGTACGGGTTGGCGGACGGGTCGGGCACGCGGAACTCGATCCGCTTGGCCTTCGGGTTGGTGCCGGTGATCGGGATGCGGCAGCAGGCCGAACGGTTCCGGGCCGAGTACACCAGGTTGACCGGCGCCTCGAAGCCGGGCACCAGGCGGTGGTAGGAGTTGACCGTCGGGTTGGTGAACGCGAGCAGCGACGGGGCGTGCTTGAGCAGGCCGCCGACGTACCAGCGGCCGAGGTCGGACAGGCCGCCGTAGCCCATCTCGTCGTAGAAGAGCGGCGCGCCGTCCTTCCACAGCGACTGGTGGACGTGCATGCCCGAGCCGTTGTCGCCGAAGAGCGGCTTCGGCATGAACGTCGCGGTCTTGCCGGCCGCGCGGGCGACGGACTTGATGACGTACTTGAAGAGCAGCAGCTTGTCGGCCTGGGCCAGCAGCGTGTCGAAGCGGATGTCGATCTCGGCCTGGCCGGCGGTGCCCACCTCGTGGTGCTGCATCTCGGTCACGATGCCGCACTGGATCAGCATCTTGGCCATCTCGGAGCGCAGGTCGGTGTAGTGGTCCATCGGCGGCACCGGGAAGTAGCCGCCCTTGTACGGCGGCTTGGCGGCGAGGTTGCCGCCGACCTCCTCGCGGCCGGTGTTCCACGCGCCCTCGACCGAGTCCAGGTGGTAGAACGCCTCGTTCGGGCCGCTAAAGAACCGGGCGGAGTCGAAGATGTAGAACTCCGCCTCCGGGCCGAAGTACGCGGTGTCCGCGATGCCGGTGCCCTTGAGGTACGCCTCCGCCTTGGCGGCCACGTTGCGCGGGTCACGGGAGTAGGCCGCCCCGGTCAGCGGGTCGAACACCGAGAAGGTCAGGTTCAGCGTCTTGTGCTGACGGAACGGGTCGAGCACCGCGGTCGACGGGTCCGGGATCAGCAGCATGTCTGACTCGTGGATCGCCTGGAAGCCGCGGATCGACGACCCGTCGAACATCCGGCCCTCGGTGAAAACGTCCGCGTCGAACGTCTCGACGGGGACAGTGAAGTGCTGCACCGTCCCCGGCAGGTCACAGAACCTGACGTCGACGAATTCGACCTGCTCCTCGGCGATGAACGCGAGGACTTCCTCAGCACTGCTGAACGACATCAACCCTCCCAGTACAGCGCGTAGCTACGTATATCTCTATTTTTCCGCGCGGCGTTGCTTCGGAAGGTAGCCCTCCGCAATTTCCGAGCGGTATCCCCGATGTTTCGCGGGTGTTACGCGTGTTCCGGCGGTTTCTGCCGCAACACCTGTCCGATCAGCCACGATGCCACCGTCACCGGGGATCTGGTGCCGTGGCGCGCCGGAGTGCCGGATACCGTAGTGGCGTGTCCCACGATTCCCGGAGCCCGCGGGCCAGGAGCACGGCCACGAAGGCCGCGCCCGGTGGCGCTGTGGCTGATGATACGCCGGCCTACCCGGGCAAGCGGTTCGGCTTGCCCAAGGACGGTCCCATGTCGGTGGCGCCGCTGGGCAGGCGGCTGATCGCGCTGATCGTCGACTGGCTGCTCTGCTACCTGATCGCGTCGACCATCGTCGGGCACAACGTCGTGGCCGTCAGCGACGCGCACTACCAGGACGCCAACCTGCTCGCCCTGCTGATCTTCGCCGTCGAGGTCTACCTGCTCACCGCGATCAGCGGCCTCACCGTGGGCAAGCGGCTGCTCGGCATCCGCACCATCCGCACCGACGGCAGCGCCCCCGGCTTTCAGTGGGCCGCGCTGCGCACCGCGCTCTTGCTCTGCGTGATCCCGGCGTGCCTGGCCGACCGCGACCTGCGCGGCCTGCACGACCGCGCCGCGGACACGATCGTGGTACGGATCTAGCGCTGCTGCTTGGGCATCTTGGGCATGCGAGCGCCCTTGGGCAGCGGCCCCTTGGGCATCTGCATCGACGGCTGCAGCGCCTTGAGCCGGTAATTGAGGTCGGACACGGCCGTCGGCTTGAGCGCCGGGCGCAGCGTGGTGAGCTTGCGCTGCAGCTTGCTGACCGGGAGCTGCCCCTCGCCGTTGCCAACCTGGAACTCGTGGATCGGCACGCCGTGGGCCACCCGCTCGGTCTTCTTCCGCTCCGCCGCGATCAGCGGGGCCACCCGGGTCGGCACGCCCTCGCCGATCAGGACCACGCCGGGCCTGCCCACCGCGCGGTGCACCACGTCCATGGTCCGGTTGCCGTTGACGGCCGGGGTGACGGTCCAGTTGCCGCGGCGCATCGACTGCATCACCGCGACCGCCGCGCCGAGCTGCCCGTCGATCGCCGAGTACTGTGCCTGCTGCGCGAACCGCCCGAACAGGATCATCCCGGTCATCAGGCCGAGCAAGACGCCGAGCGGTATGAACAGCCCAATCGGCCCGACGAACAGCCCGAGCAGCACGAAGACGACGATGATGCCGACGGCCGAGCCGAACACGATCGGCAGCGCCCGCTTGTTCTGCTGGTTGACCAGCTTGGCGACCATCCGGATCTGCTTCAGCCGCCCGGCGTTCTGAACGTCCTCGGCGCTGTATTGGTCAACCACGGCTCAGCCTTTCCTCTTAACGCACTCCGCGTCCTGCACCAGTGAGCATACGGTTCCGCGCCCCCCTGGATGTAACCGGGGAAAGTCAAAGTCCAATCCTGATGCTCCAGAACGGAGGCAGCTGCCACCGTCCCCACCCGTTCCTCTCGCGGGCGCGAAGCACCGAACCACCGGGCTTGCGCCCGGGCCGCACCGTCGCTCTGTCCCGCGCGCCACGGGCCGGGTATGGCGGCTAGCCGAGCGCCGGGAACGCGGCCGCCCGCTCGCCCAGGAACTCGCGCTCGCCGTCGTCGAGCGGCAGCCGCCCGGCGCCCTTGAGCAGGTACCGCTCCGGCGTCCAGGCCGGCGGGCGGACCGGGCCGCCGGTGAGGTCGTCGAGGGTGCGCAGCGCGAGGGTGAGCGCGTCCCGCCGGGGTGCCAGCCGGTCGCCCGGCAGGTGCGCGGTCAGGTCAAGCTGGTGGATCACCCACTCGACGGTCCACATCGCCAGGATGTCCTCGGCGGCCATGACATGCCCCTGCAGCCGGAACGTCCCGGCCGGCGCCTGCCTGCTTATCCCCGCCGCCTGCCGCGCGGTGTCGGCGAAGTGCCGCCGCAGGCTGCCGGCGGTCGCGTAAGCGCTGCTCGTCGCCCAGTAGAACCGGGCCTGCCCGAAGGTGACCGGCTCGGCCGCCGGCGGCCAGTCCCGCCAGTAGCTCACGTAGTCCCGGTCGACGGCCTCCTGCGGCCCGGCGGGCTCAGCGAAGCTGGTCGCCTGCTCGGCCAGCCCGAGCCGCAAGTGCGTGAGCAGGTGCGCCGCCAGCCAGCCGGAGCACAGCGTCGGTGCCACCAGGTCAGCGTCGCTGAGCCCGGCCACCAGGTCGGCCAGCCGCTCGACCTGGCCGGCCGCGATCTCCCTGATGCCATCGGGTAGCTGTTCGCTCACAGTCGGCCAGCCTAATTCATCGAGTGGGCCCCTGCCCGCGAAGCCACGCCCCCGTTCTGGCTCACCGTGGGGCGGCTGGCCCGCCGCCCGCCTCATGAAACGGGCCTACTCGGCGACGAGCGCGTCGGTCAGCGGGTCGATGCCGGCCAGCTTCGCCGCCAGTTCGTCGCTCAGCCCGTAACGCGCGGCGATCGCCGCCGGCGAGTAGTAGGTGACGTTGGTCCGGTTGCCGTCCGCCCAGATCAGGACCTTGAGCGGCAGGTCGAGGGCGGACAGCGGCGCGGCGTCCATGACCGGCGTGCCCGCGGCCGGGTTACCGAAGATCACCAACGTGGTGTCCCGCAGCTTGAGCCCGGCCCCGCGCGCCTCCTCGCTCTGGTCGATCACCGCAAAGACCTTCATGCCCTTCGCGGACAAGATCCCGGTCAGCCGCGAGACCGTGGCGGCGACCGATCGCGGGCTTACCTTAGTGGTGACCTGAGTCTCGGCCCAGTCGGCCATGGCCGGCTCCCCTCGTGTCCGGGTGCGTCGGGTACGCGGTGTGGTCCAACGCTATCGGCCGCCCGCCGCCGCGCGAGCACAGCGCGGGAGATCACCAGCGCCCACAAGTCATCGCCGGGTTACCGGCCCGCTCAGCCCTTCAGGTCTCGGCGCACCTCGTTGGCGAGGTCGTGAATCTGCTGCTCGGTCCCCATCAGCTTGGCCTCGGCCCGCTGGGTCCGCTCCGCGGCCCGCCGCTCTGCCCAGCTCGGCTTCCGGCCCGCGTGCGTGCCCCGTGGTGTCCTGCGGAAGAGCCTCATGACCTCGTCCTCCTCGACCGTCCTGCGATGATGAACACAGCCTCCGGCTACCCGCCTCGGCGCATTCCATGTGTGTCTTAGCGCGCCGCGCCTGCCCGCTGCTCGATCGCCTGCGCGTACAGCTTGCCCGCCCGGTAGGAGGACCGGACGAGCGGCCCGGACATCACCCCGGCGAAGCCCATGGCCAGGGCCTCCTCGCGCAGCGCGACGAACTCATCCGGGTGCACCCAGCGGTCCACCGGATGGTGCCGCTTCGACGGCCGCAGGTACTGGGTGATCGTCAGCAGGTCAACGCCCGCCGACCGCAGGTCGGCCATGGCCGGCGCGATCTCATCGCGGGACTCGCCCATGCCGAGGATCAGGTTGGACTTGGTGACCATCCCGGCCTCGTGCGCCTGGCGGAGCACGTCGAGCGAGCGCTCGTAGCGGAAGCCCGGCCGGATCCGGCGGAAGATCCTCGGCACCGTTTCCAGGTTGTGCGCGAATACCTCGGGCCGCGCGGCGAACACCTCGGCCAGCTGGGCCGGGTCGGCGTTGAAATCGGGCACGAGCAGTTCCACGCCGCAGCCGGGTACGGCCGCGTGAATCTCGACCGCCGTCTGCGCGTAGAGCCAGGACCCGCCGTCTTCGAGGTCGTCGCGGGCAACCCCGGTGACGGTCGCGTACCGCAGCCCCATCGCGGCGACCGACTCGGCGACGCGCCGCGGCTCGTCACGGTCGAGCGGCAGCGGCTTGCCGGTGTCGATCTGGCAGAAGTCGCACCGCCGCGTGCACTGGTCCCCGCCGATCAGGAAGGTCGCCTCGCGGTCTTCCCAGCACTCGTAGATGTTCGGGCAGCCGGCCTCCTGGCAGACCGTGTGCAGTCCCTCGGACTTCACCAGGTGCTGCAGCGCCGTGTACTCGGGTCCGGTGCGCACCCGGGTCTTGATCCACGGCGGCTTCCGCTCGATCGGCGTCTGCGCGTTGCGCGCCTCAAGCCGTAGCATCCGCCGCCCGTCAGGTGCCAGTTCCGAGGTAGCCACGCTTCTAGCCTACGTTCCCGCCACCCGTGGCACATCCCGCACCGTGCCCATGCTGTCCCGCCGCGCCCCGCGGCATCCCGGCCTGGCACGTTCACCCGTCCCG
>CAZORE010000038.1:6993-27398 GCA_964581815.1 uncultured Streptosporangiaceae bacterium
CCCCGTCCCCGTCCCCGTCCCCGCCCCGCCCGCGGCCCTCGCCCGCGCCCTCGGCCATCCGCCTCCGGCCTCGGTGAGATAACAGCAAGAAGCGTTGCTCCTTGCTCGGGAAGTCGAAGATGGTGGATAGTTCTGCACACTCTGGGGTGCAGAACTATCCACCATGTTGCGTCATGGTCATCGCCGCCGCCGTCAAGATCTGATAACAGCAAGAAGCGTGCAGCGCAACCGGCGCAGCCGACGAGACAACGCGCGCCGGAGTCGGCGCAAGCGCCGGTTACGCCGCGGACGCGAGCAGCGGCGCCACCGTGTGGATGCGCCGCCAGGTCCGGTAGCCGAGCGCCGCGGCCAGGTGCCGCTCAAGCAGCGGCGTCACGTCGGCGACCGACACGCGGATGCCGGTCTCCACGGTGAGCGAAGTCACCCCGGCGTCCCTGATCCCGCAGGGGACGATCCGGTCGAACCACGACAGGTCGCAGTCGCAGTTCAGCGCCAGCCCGTGCATGGTGACGCCGCGCGCGACCCGGGCGCCGATCGCGCCCACCTTCCGGTCGGGCAGCCCGCGCGACGCCGGGATCCACGCCCCGGTGCGGCCCTCAACCCGCACCGCCTGCAGGCCGAACTCAAGACAGACCCGGATCATCGCCTCCTCGAGCGCCCGCACGTAGGCGACCACGTCCAGCGGCTGGAGCAGCTTGATGATCGGGTAGGCGGTCAGCTGCCCGGGGCCGTGCCAGGTGATCTTGCCGCCCCGGTCCACGTCGATGACCGGTGCCCCCGGGTCGCCGGCCGGCCGGTCAGAGACCGCCGTGCGCTTCCCGGCTGTATAGACGGACGCATGCTCAAGGAGCAGGCAGCTATCGGGAACCTCGCCGCTGACTCGCCGCGCGTGGACGGCTCGCTGCAGCTCCCAGCCGCTGAGGTAATCCACGGCGGAAGAACCGAAGCCTGCGTGCGCGTAAACGAGTTCAGCATTCACACCATCGAGACTACGACGCGAGCGGGACCGCCGCGCCGGCCGGGAGCGAACCGAGACGCCCTGCCCCCGCAGTGGAAGATCTCGCTGTTCGGCCTGCGCCCCGCCGCCGCGGATTCAACGCCGCTGACTGGCGGAGACCACACCCGTTCCGGATAATCTCACACGGCCACGGTGGTAGACCCGCGCATGAGCGCGGACATAACCTCATCGCCATGGCTACCGATTTCACCGAGGAAACCGCGGCTGACGCAGTCATCGAGTCCTTCGGGCCGGACACGAACCCGAGGCTGCGCGAGGTCCTCGTCTCGCTCGTGAAGCACCTGCACGCGTTCGCACGCGACGTCGAGCTGACCATCCCCGAGTGGGAGCAGGCAATCGACTTCCTCACCCGCACCGGCCAGAAGTGCGACGCCGACCGGCAGGAGTTCATCCTGCTGTCGGACGTCCTCGGCCTGTCGATGCTGGTCGAGACGATCTCCAACCGCAAGTTCGGCGTCGCGACCGAGTCGACGGTGCTCGGCCCGTTCCATGTGGTGGAGTCGCCCGTCCTCGAGCTTGGCGCCAACATCGACCAGGTGGGCACCGGCACCCCGTGCGTGGTCACCGGCCGGGTCGTCTCGGTCGACGGCTCCCCGCTGCCCGGCGCCACCATCGACATATGGCAGGCCAACGACCAAGGTTTCTACGACGTGCAGCAGCCCGAGGTGCAGCCGCGCACCAACGGCCGCGGCCTCTTCACCGCCGATGAAAAGGGCGAGTTCTGGTTCCGCACGATCGTGCCGAGCTACTATCCGATCCCCACCGACGGCCCGGTCGGCGAGATGCTCATCGCGACCGGCAGGCACGCGTTTCGCCCGGCGCACATCCACTTCATCGTCGAGGCGGCCGGTCACCGCCCGCTGACCACGCACATCTTCGTGGCGGGCAGCGAGTACATCGAATCGGACACCGTATTCGCCGTGAAGAAGTCACTCGTCGTCGACTTCGAAGAGGTCACCGACGAGGCGCAGGCCGCGCAGTGGAACGTCGGCAAGACCCCGTTCCGCCACGCCGACTTCGAGATCATCATGCAGCCAGGGTCCTGATCGCGAAAAGTTTTAGTGCGGTCACGCCAAAACCCTTAACAACCATAAAAGCATTCGCGATCAATTCGCTATCAGGTAAGCCTTGGCGAAACCATCCGGCTCGCGCACTTCGCCGGTCTCGGCAGTATGCTTAGTGCGGGTCCACCGACAGGAGCCGTCGGCAGGAGCCGCCGGAGCGACGGGGGCCGGCAAGGGGCAGATATGTTCGGCGAGAACTGGGAACCCGCAGAAGGCGAGCTCATCGACATCCGCTATGGCGGTAAGCACGGCGACTGGAAAGGGAATGGCACCGAGGTGGCCAATTCCGTGCATTACCTTATGGAGGTGCGGCCCTTGTCCGGGGCCGAGCCGTTCCGGTGTGAATGCGAGCCTCCGAGTATGATGTTGTCCTTTAAATCACCTCCGTTTGGCGTGTTGGTAAAGATGGAGTGCATTCCGTCTAAGAAGAAGGCCAGATTCGACAGGAACGACCCGGCTATCAGCAAGAAGGCCGCTGGGAAGGAGCAGCGTGCGGCATACGAGGCTGAACTGCACGCTGACATTTCAGATCCGGGACGGCACCGCCCGGATTCCAGCTGAGTGCATCTGATGACGCAGGAAAGAAACGCCGTGCGCCAAGGACGCTAGAGATTGGGTGCGGTTAGTGACCGGATTTGGCCGGTCAACCGCACCCAATCCCTTGGGACCCCTTAGCCTCGATCCACCGGCTGATTTCGTGTAGCCGTTCTCGTCGGCGGGGGCTTTTGCGGGCGTGATTTTCCTGCCGCTGACGGTTGTGCGGCTTGTCCGGGGTCCTCGGGAGCGGGGCTGGGGGGCGGTGCCCGGGCGGGCGTGCTCCGCGAGCAGCTCCGGCAGCCCGGCGCGCTCTGCCAGGGCCATCACGGGCACCAGGCCGCCATGCGACACGAGATTCCGGTCATCGAACGACGCCCGGGTCAGGCCCGGGCTATGCGACAATCGCACTTGCGAGGTGTCCTCTCGGACCAGATGGCGGAAGCGTAGAGAACTCCCATCATCCCAGTTCAGAGGGCACCTTTCGCGTTGCCACGCCTGAAAGCAGACCTAATTCACCGGCGGATTGAGGCTAAGGCGCCCGCGGGCTAGGCCTGGGAGCAGCCGGCCCGGTGGCGGCCAGATCACCAGCGTCCACCACGCCGCCCACACCCTCCAGCCATGGCCCGGCTTCGGCGTGATGTGCCTGTTCACCGCCATCGTGTTCGCCATCGCCTGGACGCTCCTTGACCGCCGCGACGCATGATGGCGGTGAACGGCCTAATTAGTGATGTAGCGGCTGCCGTTCCCGGATATTGTCGCCGTCCCCGTCTCGGTTTTACCGTCGGAGTACTTGAGCACGCAGTGGTCGGTGTTGGTGCCGGCCCGGGTGCAGACCACGGAGGTGACGGTTACGCCCGGAGCGTAGTACGGGCTGGACGAGTCGCTGAGCCGCTGCTGTACCAAGGTCTTGAGCGAAGCCGCGACGTCTGACGGGTTGTTGAAGTTAGACCGTGGCCCCTGGAAGGCCACCACGAGCAGGATGATCCCCAGCACGTCCAGCACGAATGACGCGATCAGCCAGGCCCGGGCTCTTCGTGACATCTGGACAGCCGCCAGCACGTTCCCGTTAGCCCACAGCGGGGGAACTCGGCCGCTGTACCAGCGGCTGAGGCCGGCCGCGGGCAACCCGAGGATCGCGTTGAACAGGAAGCCGCAGACGAAGGCGATTGTCTGCCAGCTCCGGTAAGTAGGCGGCATTGATCCCGGCTCGCCATACCCGGGCTGGTCCACGTAGGAAGGAGGCGCACCGAACGCCTGCCCGGTCTCATGGTCCTGCTCGTCGACCGGGTTGTCCCCGTAGCTCATGGTGGCCAGCCCTTCGCCCGGTACGCGCGCATCGGCGGATGCAGCGCGAAATGGGGTAATCGTAGCGAAAGGTCACAGCGCGGCTGGCCGTTAGCGGATCAAGCGCGCGAGTTCTGCCTCGTCCGGGACCGGCCCACCCGGGCCCCTCCCGACGGGCTTTCCCTTTGCTGGGAGAGCTAAGTGCCACGTGGCCCTAAGCCTCAATCCACCGACTGATTTCGTGTAGCTGTTCTCGTCGGTGAGGGCTTTGAGTGCGTGTTTTCCCTGCCGCTGACGGTTGTGCGGCTGCCGTAGCCCTTCTTCCAGGTGGGAGCCGCCCCGTCCTTGTCGGAGTGCGCGGTAATGAGGGTGGCGTCCATGTCGATGGCCGTCCACCCCGTCAGCGTCTTCCCCGCCACCTCCAGCCAAGGGAATCCCGCCGGGGTAGCCTCGATGAGCTCGCATGCGCACGCCCTGGCTTTCGCCCGGGCGCGGGCGATCCGGTCCAGGGCCCGCTCTGCCCCTGCCTGCTCCAGGGCGCGGCGGGCGGTCGGGCCGCTGGGCCCGCTGCCCATAAGGGGCGGAGGCCAGCGGTGGCGCATGCAGCGGCTCATGCGTCTCGCCGGGCGGGGATCAGCCCGCCGAGGAGCATGGCGATGGCGGCGTAGCCGGCGAGCAAGCCGAGTCCGCTCCAGGGCGACAGCCAGCAGGACGCCATGCCGGGCAGGCAGGCCGGCCCGGTGGCGCCGAGTGAGTGGCTGACGATGTAAAGCGGCAGGTAGGGCCTGATGGCGAAGTCCGACTGGCCGATGAACGTGCCGCCGACGAAGACGATCCCGACGATCACGGTGATCGCGGCGGCAGTGTGCCGGATGATGGCCCCGAGGCCAAGCCCGAACACGGCGATCAAGCTGAGGCTGGCTCCGGTGAGCACGATCGCCCGCAGGACGCCGGGCTGGCTGAGGGCGGGCGCGGTGATGCCGTGGCGCAGGGTCATGCCGCCCGCGAAGAAGGACAGGAATGCCGCTGCCTCGCCGGTGACCAGCGCCGCCGCGCCGATGACCGCGGCCTTGGCCGTCAGGACCCTGGGCCGGCGCGGCGCGGCGGCGAAGGTGGCGCTGATGGTCCCGGAGGTGTACTCGCCAGTCATGGCCAGTACGCCGGCTACCCCGGTGAGCAGCACGCCGATGAGCATGCCGGTCAGCGTGTTGCTGACGAACGTGCCGCCGCTGGTCGTGTTGCCGCCGCCGGTCGCGAGGGCGATGCCCGCCGGCGCGATGACGGTGAGGGCCAGGGTGATCCAGGTGGAGCGCAGGCTGCGCAGCTTGATCCATTCCATGCGGGCCAGGTGCCGGAACCGGTACCTGCCGGGCGGCTGGTGGCTGGCGGGGGCGGTCATGACAGGTTCCTTGCCTGGTACTGGGCACTGTCGCCGGTGATCTGCAGGAATGCCTCTTCGAGGCTGGGAGCCCGGCCGGACAGCTCGGCGACGGTGGTGTCAGCGAGCAGCCGTCCCTTGCCGATCACCACGACCCGGTCGGCCATCAGGGCCATTTCGCTGATCAGGTGGCTGGAGACCAGGACTGCCCGGCCTTCGGCGGCCAGTGACCGGAGCAGGCCGCGTATCCAGCGGATTCCCTCCGGGTCAAGGCCGTTCACCGGCTCGTCGAGCAGCAGCACGGCCGGGTCTCCCAGCAGCGCCGCGGCGAAGCCGAGGCGCTGCGCCATGCCGAGCGAGAACTTCCCGGTCCGCTTGCGCGCCACGGCCTGGAGGCCGACTAGCTCCAGCACCTCATCCACCCTGGACTGGCTGATCGCGTTGCTGGCCGCCAGCGCGGCCAGGTGAGCGCGGGCGGAGCGGCCCGGGTGGAAGGCCCTGGGCTCCAGCAGCCCTCCGGCCTCGCGCAGCGGCCAGCGAAGCCGGCGGTAGGGCTGGCCACCGATGCGGGCATGTCCGGCGTCGGGCGAGTCCAGGCCGAGGATCATGCGCATGGTGGTGGACTTGCCCGAGCCGTTCAGGCCCAGGAAACCGGTCACGGCACCCGGCGGGACGTCGAAGCTGAGCCGGTCGACGGCGACCGTTGACCCGTAGCGCTTGGTCAGCCCGCGGACCTCGATCACTGGCTCTCCTTCTTTCGGTCCTGGCTCGCGCGCAGCGCGGCGGCCAGCCATTCAAGGGCGGGCTGCAGCGACGGGAACGGGCCGCGGCCGCTGATGACGGCCGTCAGCTCCCAGTAGCGCTCGATCCGGGGATCGGTGCCGGCCTCCAGCTGAGCCAGCAGCTCAGCCCGACGGTGGCCGCCGGGGGTGCCCGCCAGTATCCGCTCCACGATCTGGGCCGCCTCGGCGGAGCCGGGCGGCACTCCCCGCTGGCGGGCCGCCTCGGCCTCGTCCTGCGCCCGCTCGACGTCGACCAGCCAGGTGCCGGACTGGACCTGGATGCCAACGTCGGCGACGACCCGCCGGACCCGCTCGCGGAAGTCCCTGTCCGCTACCATCTCGGCGAGATCGACCCACGCCTCGACCTGCTCGGCCGAGGGGTCATCAGGCAGGTCCGGCGCAGCGGCCCAGCGAGGAAAGCGCGCCGGGCTAGGGTCCAGCCCGGCGAACACCTCCGCGAGGAAGTCATCGATAATGTGTTGCCGCTCGGCCGCGGACAGTCGTGCCAGCTTGTTGATCATGCCCATCTCCGTTCCGTCGGCAGAGCGCTTCACCACGGCGGCCACGACCGCCCGGCGCAGCCGCAGCGCCCTGATCTCCGTGTCCAGCGCCTCCAGGTGGACGGCGGCCACCACCGCGGCGGTGACCTGGCCGTCCAGCACGCTCCGGGCATTGGCCAGGCTCACGCCCAGCTCCCGCAGGGTCGTCACCAGTTCCAGCCGGGCCACGCAGGCCGCGTCGTACAGCCTGCGGTCGCCGTCCGTCCGCGAAGCCGGCGGCACCAGCCCGCTATCCGACCAGAACCGGATGGTGCGCACCGGCACGCCAACACGCCTGGCCAGCTCACCGATCGTCAGAAGAGGTCTCTCGTTCTCCATGGCGCCAGTCTGGCTCTTCCAGTAACTGGAGAAGCAAATCCCCAGCACCCGGTAGACGTGCCCCAGGGGATCCGGCAGGCACTCGGATCAAGCGGAAGGCCCGGTGCTGGCCCTCATCACCCGGCGCAGTACGCCGGCGGCGTCGCGGCCGGTCCCGCCGCCCAGCCGGTGTCCGGAGTCGTCCGGTGCAGTAGGCCCGCGGCCAGCTCCGCGAAGGTCAGCCAGTCGTCGCCGCAGGCACGCCCGTCCACGGTCAGCCCGTCGGCTTAGGTGCCGGACCAGCGGGCGGTCGCCGCTCACCCGGACGACGGCCCCCGGGCCGTTCCCCATCACGCAACCCGCACCCATAAGGTGAACCCCCACCAACAGCCCAGCCAGCGAAAACCCCAGCTCACAGGCCCACATCCCGTTGGCAGCTAAACCCAGTGAATAGCGGAGGTTAGCGGGGGAGCTCGGCGGCCAGGGCGGCGGCGATCGTCGGGTGCGCGAACTCGAAGCCGGCGTCGAGCAGCCGGGCGGGCAGCACGCGGGCGCTGGTGAGCAGCTCGGACGACATCTCGCCGAGGCCCAGCTTGAGCAGGGGCGCGGGCACCCGCAGCCAGGCGAAGTCCGGGCGCTTGCAGGCGGCGAGCAGCGCCGCCGTCAGCTCGCCGTCGGTGACCGGGTTCGGTGCCGTGAGGTTGTACGGGCCGGACCGCATCTCCGCGCCGTCGCCGTCGAGCAGGAAGCGGATGGCGCGGATCTCATCGGTGAGCGAGATCCAGCTCATCACCTGGTGGCCGTCGCCGAAGCGGGGGAGGACGCCGAGCCTGGCGGGCAGCGCGAGCCTGGCGAGGACGCCGCCGCCCGGGCCGAGGACGAGGCCGCTGCGCAGGTGCGCGACGCGGATGCCCGCGTCCCGCGCCGGGTCGGCGGCGGCCTCCCAGTCGTGCACCACGCGGGACAGGAACGCCTTGCCCGCCGGCGCGGCCTCGGTCACCTCACGGCCGCCGGTGTCGCCGTACCAGCCGATCGCCGAGGCCACGATGAAGGCGCGCGGTCGCGGCTCCGCCGCGGCGAGCGCGGAGGCGAGGGCGCGGGTGGCGAGCACCCGGCTGGCCCGGATCTCCGCCTTGTAGGCGGCGGTCCACCGGTGATCGCCGACACCCGCGCCCGCGAGGTGGACCACCACGTCGATGCCCGCGAGGGGCGGGGCGCCCGCGTCGGCGGCCCGCGGGTCCCAGCGGACCTCGCTGACCGCCTTGTCGGTCGCCGCGACCTCACCGCCACGCGGCGGCCGCCTGACCAGGCGGACGACCTGGTGGCCGTCCGCCCGCAGGCGGGCCGTCAGCGTCCTTCCGATCAGCCCGGACGAGCCGGTGACCGCTATCTTCATCGGGCCCGCGGTCACAGGCCGAGGTCGGCCTCGAACGCGCCCTCCTCGAGACGGTTCTTCACCGTGACGAGGAAACGGGCGGCGTCGGCGCCGTCCACGAGCCGGTGGTCGTAGGTCAGCGCCAGGTAGACCATGGAGCGGACCGCGATGACCTCGCCGAGCGACGAGTCCTCGACGACGACGGCGCGCTTGACCACGCTGCCCACGCCAAGGATGCCGACCTGCGGCTGGTTGATGATCGGCGTGTCGAACAGGGCTCCGCGGCTGCCGGTGTTGGTCAGCGTGAAGGTGCCGCCGGACAACTCGTCCGGACCGACCTGGCCGCCCCTGGTGCGGGCCGCGAGGTCGGCGATCTTGCGGGCGAGGCCGCCGATGTTCAGGTCGCCGGCGACGTGGATGACCGGGACCATCAGGCCGCGCTCGGTGTCCACCGCGATGCCGAGGTGCTCGGCGGCGTGGTAGGTCACCTCCTGCGCCTCGGTGTTGATGACCGCGTTGAGCACCGGGTGCACCTTGAGCGCCTCGACCGCGGCCTTCGCGAAGAACGGCAGGAAGGTCAGCTTCACGCCCTCGCGGGCCTCGAACGCGGCCTTCGCCCGGTCCCTGAGCCTGGCGATGTTGGTGACGTCCACCTCCACCACGGTGGTGAGCTGCGCGGAGGTCTGCAGCGACTCCACCATCCGCTTCGCGATGACCTGCCGTGGCCGGGACATCCGCTGCGTGGTGCCGCGCAGCGTGCTGGCGCTTGCCGCGGCCGAGGTCGCGACCGCGGCGGCGGGCGCGGCCGGAGCGGCGGGGGCCGCGGGCGCCTGCGCGGTAACCGCGGAAGCGGCAGGCGCGGGCGGGGGCGCGGCCGCCGCGGCGGCCGCTTCCGCGGCGCGCTGCGCGCGGGCCGCCTCGAGGACGTCATGCTTGCGGATCCGCCCGCCGACGCCGGTCCCGGTGACGGACTCAAGCGCCACGCCGTGCTCGACGGCCAGCTTGCGCACCAGCGGCGAGACGTACGGTGAGTCGCCGGACGGGAGCGGTATGGGCTCGGGGTAGGTGTCGGCGGGCTCGTCCTCCGCCGGCGGGGCGGCCTGGGCGGGCGCCGGGGGCTGCGGCGCGTACGTCGGCGGCTCGTAGGCGGCCGGGGCCTGCGGGGCCTGCGGCGCGTACGACGGCGGCTCGTAGGCCGGCGGGGCCGGCGACTCGTACGCGGCCGGAGCCGGCGGAGCGCTCCACGACCAGGTGCTCGACTGCGCGGCGGACCCGCCGTTGGCGGGCGCGGTCGCCGCGGGGACCTGAGGCTCGGGCGGCGCGTAGCCGGGCGCGGGCTGCGGCGGGGCCGGCTGCGATGGGGCCGGCGCCTCGGCCGCCGGCGCCTCGGCCGCCGGCGCGGCGGGGGCCGCGGCGGGCGCCGGGGGGGTGTCCGCGTCCGCGTCCTCGATCACGGCGAGCTGGGCGCCGACGGCGACCGTCTCGTCCTCGTCCACGGCGATGCCGCGCAGGATGCCGGTGGCCGGCGACGGGATCTCGGTGTCCACCTTGTCCGTCGAGACCTCAAGCAGCGGCTCGTCCGCCGTGACGTGCTCGCCCTCCTTCTTCAGCCAGCGCGTGACCGTGCCTTCGGTGACGCTCTCACCGAGCTGGGGCATTACTACGGAGACCGACATATTCGGGGTGACTCCTTAGGCGTGGAAGTGCAATGGCTTGCCAGCGAGCGCCAGGTGCGCCTCGCCGATGATCTCCGACTGAGTCGGGTGCGGGTGAATGAGGGCCGCGACGTCGTCGGGCTCCGCGTCCCAGTTGACAATGAGCTGGGCCTCGGCGATGAGCTCGCCGACCCGGCTGCCGACCAGGTGCACGCCGAGGACCCGGCCTGGCTGCCCGCCGGGGACCGACGGTGCCTCGGCGATCACCTTGGCCTGCCCCTGCGTCCCCAGGATGACGCTCTTGCCGTTGCCGCCGAGCGGGTAGTTCACCTCGACCACGCTGATGCCGCGCTGCTCGGCCTGCACCGCGGTGATGCCCACCGAGGCGACCTCCGGCTCGGAGTAGGTGATGCGCGGCACGCCGTCGTAGTCGATCGGCCGCGGGTCAAGCCCGCCGAGCCGCTCGGCGACCATGATGCCCTCGGCGAAGCCCACGTGCGCCAGCTGCGGGTGAGCGGTCCCCGGGATGGCGACCAGGTCGCCCACGGCGGAGATGGTCGGCACCGGCGTCTGGCACAGCGCGTTCACCTCGACGAACCCGCGGGTCACCGCGACCCCGTTCTCCTCGTACCCCAGGCCGGCGGAGACCGGGCCACGCCCCACCGCCACGAGCAGCAGCTCCGCCTCAAGCTGCTTGCCGTTGCCGAGCGTGACCGCGACGCCCGTGTCGGTGTAGCTGACCGACTGGAACGGCGCGCCGAGCTCGAACCCGATGCCGCGGCGGCGGAACACCCGCTGCAGCACCTTCGCTGACCCCTCGTCCTCAAGCGGCAGCAGCTGCGGCGCCATCTCCACGATGGTCACCGCGGCGCCGAACGACCGCCACACGGAGGCGAACTCGACGCCGATCACGCCGCCGCCCAGGATGATCACCGACGACGGCACCTGGTCAAGCCGCAGCGCGTCGTCCGAGCTGATGATGCGCACGCCGTCGAGCGCCAGGCCGGGCAGCGACCTTGGCTCGGAACCGGTGGCGAGCACCACGTGGTCTCCGGTGTAGGTCGCGCCGTTGACGGTCACCGACGTCGGCGACGCCAGCCGCCCGTCGCCGTAGATCATGTCGACCTTCCGGCCGGCCAGGGTTCCCTGCAGCCCCTTCCAGAGCCGCTCAACCACGCCCTGCTGGTAGGAGAGGACCGCGGGCATCTCGACGCCCTCGAACGTGGTGAGCACTCCGAACTTCGCGCTCTCTCGCGAGGAGTCCGCGACCTCGGCCGCGTGCAGCAGCGCCTTCGTCGGGATGCAGCCGCGGTGCAGGCAGGTCCCCCCTACCTTGTCCTTCTCGACAAGGGCCACGCGCTTGCCAAGCTCGGCCGCGCGCAGCGCGCACGCGTACCCGCCGCTGCCCCCGCCGAGGATGACGATGTCGTAATGGCCGCCCTCTGGCACAGTTAACCCCTTTTCCGCTTACGCTCAGTGTCCCATCATGTCACTGAGGTTGCCTACGCACAGGTTGATCAAGCACTGGGAAGTCGCCCGGCCGCCGTCTCCGCCGCGATCGCGATGAGTGCCCGGGCCGCCGCACCGGTACCGCCCTTGGGCGTGTAACCGAACGGTCCCTTCTCGTTGAAGGCCGGCCCCGCGATGTCCAGGTGCGCCCAGGCGACACCGTCCGGCACGAACTCCTTCAGGAACAGTCCTGCGGTCAGCATGCCACCGCCACGGTCCGACGAGACGTTGGTCATGTCGGCGACGGTGGAGTCGAGCCCGCTGCGCAGTTCCTCGGGGAACGGCATCGCCCAGGCGGGCTCGCCCGCGTTGCGCATGATCGCGGCGACATCGGCGGCCACCGCGTCGGATGAGCCCATGACGCCGGCGGTGCGCAGGCCGAGCGCGACCGTGGCGGCGCCGGTGAGGGTGGCCACGTCCACGATCAGCACGGGGTTGTCCTCACCGGACCTGACGATCCCGTCGGCGAGGACCAGCCGGCCCTCGGCGTCGGTGTTGAGCACCTCGACGGTCTTGCCGCCGTAGATCGTGATGATGTCGGACGGCCGCTGCGCGCCGCCGCCCGGCATGTTCTCCGCGGCGCACAGGTAGCCGACCACGTTGACCGGCAACGCCAGGTCGGCGGCGGCGACGGTGGCGGCGAGCACCGCGGCGGCGCCGCTCATGTCGCACTTCATCGTCTCCATGGACTTCGGTGGCTTAAGCGAGAGGCCGCCGGAGTCGAACGTGATGCCCTTGCCGACGAACGCGACCGTCCGCGTCGCCTCCGGGTGGGTGTACGACAGCCGGACGAGCCGTGGCGGCCGGGTCGACCCCTGGCCGACGCCGATGAGCCCGCCGTACCCGCCCTCGGCCAGCGCCGTCTCGTCGAGCACCTCGACCGCGACGCCGGCCTCGGCCGCGACCCGCTCGGCCTCGGCCGCGAGCCCGGCGGGCGGCAGGTCGAGCGGCGCCGTGTTGACCAGGTCCCGCACCAGGTTGACCGCCTTGGCGATCACCTGGCCGCGCCGCACCGCGTCCGCGTTGCCGTCGCTGGTGAGCACCGTGACCGCCAGGTCGGCGGCCGGCGTGGAGCGGTACTTGCGGAAGCTGTACGCCCCGAGCAGCGCCCCGGTGGTCACCGCCTCCGCCTCGCCCGGAGTGAGCGCGGGCAGCGCGAGCATGACAGCCGTGCTCGCCGGGGAATCGTCAACGTGTCCGCCCGTCCTCCTGGCCCCGGCCGCGCGCAGCGCGGCCCCGGCGGCCCTGCGCAGCCGTTCGGCGTCGAACGGCGCGCCGCCGACCGGGGCCTCGCCGAGGCCCACCGCGAGCACAAGGGTGGCCGGCCGCGGCCCGCCGGCCGGGATCTTGCTGATTTCCTCGAGTTCGCCGGTGGCGCCGAGGGCCGACAACGCGCCGGCGAGGGTACCGCCGAGCGCCTCGTCGACTCCGGCCAGGCCGGGTGCGGCGGCCGGGCCGGCGGGGGTGTTCAGCACCCCGATGACAAGGACGTCGGCCCCGGCCGTCTCCGGCGCCGACTCGCTGGTTGCAATGGAGACTGTCACGAAGCCGAGCTTATTGCACCGCGATGTAAGGGGCTGGACCCCGCACCCCCGGCGTGACCGACAGCACAGTGCTGCTTGCGGCGGGGAAGAGGTGGCAGCCCTCGGGGCCGAGGCGCAGGCCCACCTGGTCCCCGCGGTCCGCCCGGTGCCTGGCGAACACGCCGGTGAGGCGGCCGAGGCCGGGGATGTCGATGGCGTACTCGTACCCGCGGCCCCGGAACGCGACGTCGGCGACCCGGCCGGACACGTGCGGTACCTCCGCGGCGGAGTAACAAGTAGTTGGCCAACCGGTGAACCGATTATCACAACCCTGAAATAACACTGGTTACTTCTTCAATCTAACGACTGTTACTATGAAGATGATGGCGAACGCCGATGGGCGAGGAGGTGCCCGTGGTGACAAGCACAGTGGTGACAAGCACAGTGGTGACAAGCCCCGTGATGACAAGCCCCGCGCTGACTAGCGGCCCAGGCGCCGCGCCCTCACTGTCCCTCCGCCTCCTCGGCGTACACCCGGGCCGCGTACGCCTCGAGCGACTGCTCGCACTTGTCGAGGGACTGCTCGCAGGCCCCCCGGCCGCTGGCGCCGAAGACGTCCCGCTCGATGATCTTCGCGAACCAGTTCCGCAGCTTGACCAGGTCGACCTCGTTCTCCTCGAGTTCGGCGTAGGTGAAGTGGTTCTCGTCGTACTCCTTCTGCACCTGCCGCAGGAAGTCCTCGCACTTGTCGACGATCTCCTCGTACTCGTCGTTGCGCGCCGCCTGGAACGAGGCGCGCACCTCCGCCTCGCCCGCGAGCACGGAGCAGGACATCAGCATGGCCGTACCGGACATGTCGGTTATCTCGCGCCGCAACTTGCGCAGTGCCCGCTCGTTGGCCGTCGACGCGGGCAGGGCCGCCACCGAGTTCTGCAGGTAGATCGCGCCCAGCGACTTGATGCGCCGCCATACCGTGGAACGAAGCCGGGTCGGCTCGGGCGGCACCCGGTAGATAAGCAGCAGCCAGCCCCCGCCGTCCGCCACGTTCTGATCAGTCGTCACCCGCTTATTGAACCTTCTTACCTTTGTCTTCGCACCGCCGGCCTGACTGATCCCGGCGGGTCAAGAAGGAGAAGGCTCATCGCGCTCTTCCATGAGGAGATTCGTTGAATGCCCTCCCGCTGATCCTCACCGTCTTCGTCGCCTGCGCGGTCGAGGCGGTCGAGGCTCTCACCATCGTCCTGGCCACGGGCATCACCAGGGAATGGAAGTCCACGTTCCAGGGGATGGCCGTCGCGCTCGTCGCGCTCGCGGTGATCACCGCGGCCGTCGGCCCGGCCATCAGTTACCTGCCGCTCACCGCGCTGCGCCTGGCCGTCGGCGCCCTGCTCGCGATCTTCGGCCTGCAGTGGCTGCGTAAGGCCGTGCTGCGCGCCACCGGGTACAAGGCGCTGCACGACGAGGCGAGCGCCTACCTCAGGGAGGTCACCGCCGCGAAGGAAGCGGCCGTCGAGCGGCGCCGCGGCGTCAGCGACTGGTACTCGTTCACCCTCGCCTTCAAGGGGGTGCTGCTCGAAGGGCTCGAGGTCGTCTTCATCGTCATCACCTTCGGCGACAACCAGAAGAACATCGGCGCCGCCGTCATCGGCGCCGCGGCCGCGATCATCGTGGTCACGCTGACCGGCATCGCGGTCAAGGCGCCGCTCACCAAGGTCCCGGAGAACTGGATGAAGTTCGCGGTGGGCGTCATGCTCACCAGCTTCGGCACCTTCTGGGGCGCGGAGGGCGCCGGCGTCGTCTGGCCGGGCCATGACGCCGCCCTGCTCGTGCTCGTCCCGGTCGTCGCGCTCGCCGGCGCCGGCTGCATCCTCTGGCTGCGCTCCCGCAAGGTCGCCGCCGCACCCGCCAAGGAATCGGAGGTCGTCGGCTGATGAAGTACCTCAAGTCGTTCGGCGCGTTCTGGTACGACTTCATCATCGGCGACGACTGGCGCGTCGCCGCCCTCATCGCGGCCGGCCTGGGGCTGACCGCGCTGCTGGTCCACCTGGCGCACGTCAACGCCTGGTGGCTGCTACCGCTCGTCGCGTTCGCCGCCCTGGCCTGGTCCCTGCACCGCGCCACCGACCTGCGCAAGTAGCCGAGGGTCAAGACACCCAGCCACCGAACGGGAGCGTGCTCCGCCCGCCCCGCCCATGGCCCGGCTCCGGCAGCCGCACGACCCCCAGGTTGCTCCCCGTGTGGCTTTTGGCCGGCTATAGCCGGCCAAAAGCCACACGGGGATGGCTGAGGAGCGCCGGGCTTACGCGCCGAGGAAGCGGACCGGGATCTCGGTCTCGACGCTGCCGCCCGCCTCGCCGGGGATGACGTGGTAGCCGTGGCCGTCGGGGTGGTCGGCGATCATCTCGGCGAGCGAGTCGTCGACGTAATGCGCGCCGACGCCGTCGTCGCAGGCCAGGCCGGCGGGCAGGGTGCCGTCGGCGATCAGGTGGCGGAACAAGGGCCTGCGCTCGCCCTCGGAGTTGTAGTGCGGGCAGAAGCTGCCCGCGAGCATGCCGAGCCCGTCGGTGTACGGGCGCAGCTTGGCGCCGAAGGAGTCCGTGGTCCCGCCCTCGAACCAGCAGATGCCGCCCGCCGACGAGCCGGCGAGCACCACGCCCGCGTGCCATGCCTTGCGCAAGACCTGGTCGATCCCGTGCACCCGCCACACCGCGACCATGTTGGCCACCGAGCCGCCGCCGACGAAGATGATGTCCTGCGAGAGCAGGAAGTCCTCGGGATCCGCGACGTTCGGCATCGGGAACAGCGACAGGTGGCGGACCTCGGCGGGCGTGTCCGCGAGCCGGTCGTAGAACCGCAGGTAGTAAGCGGGATCGTCGCCGACGGCCTGATTCAGGACGCACAACCGCGGTGTCGCCTTACCGCTCAGCTTGATCGCGTAATCGACATGGAGGGGTGTCGCCTCGCGCGGCATGAGCATGCCGCCCCCGATCGCGACCACGTGTCGTCGTCCGTCTGCCGCCATGCCGTGACCGTATAGGCGAACGCGGACCACCGCAAACGGTGTCACGGACGGAAGAGTGTAAGCGGCATCCGTTTCGAATACTTAACCAGAATATTTGCTGTTTTATCACCGCGGCCAGCGGGTTCGCGCGCGGCGAAACGGGCTTTCGGCAAGTCGCCATAAGACGTACTATCTTAATGACGATTTTCCGCGGTGTAGCGAGAAAACGGGCGGCGGCGAGATGTCCGAATGGTGGTCGATCGAGGTCTTCTCCGGCGACAAGCTCCCGGCGAGCGGGTGGCGGTACGCGTACGAGGACGAGCTCACCGAGGCCGCGATCACCCACGGTGCCCTGTACTACGAGTGGCACGACTCACAGTACGGCGTCATCTTCGAGGTCCTGTTCCCTGGTGACGCCGAATGGGAGGCGTTCCGCGCGCTGCCTGCGGTGCGCGCCGCGCTCGACGGCGTACCCGACCCGGTGAACGGCCTGATCATCTACCGCGGCCGGGGCGGCGCGGCCGGCGAGACCAAGCCGCGCAAGCCTAAGCCCGCGCCGGGCGCCGCCGCGCTCGAGCTGGAGGAACCCCGGCGGCGGGTGCGGCTGCCGAGGAGGCTGCGGTACAACATCGAGGGCGATGGGCTCGACGAGATGCTGCGCGAACTGAGGGCCGAGCCGGCGCCCGCGGAGCCGGGCCCGGCGACGGAGCCGCTGCGGGTCGATCCCGATCCCGGCGAGCCGGTCTGGCGTGGTATCGCCGCCTATGACCGGCCCGGCGGTTAGTTCTGCACGGGTTTAGTCCATCCAGAGGGTGAACCATGCCCGTGGACAGTGCAGGATGGAGGAATGACGGAAACCCGAGTCATGACGGAGGACCTGCGGGCGGCGATCGAGCGCACCGGCTACTATCCCGGGCTGGTGACCGACGCCGTCGCCAGCGCTCTCGGACAGGAGCCGGTCACCGCGTTCTTCGCGCTGCACGATGCGATATTCGACCCCGGTATGGAGGTCCGCAGGCACATGACCGTGCTGGCGCTGACCCCGACGCGGCTGGTGTACTCGCACACCGACGAGCACCCCGCGGAGGAGCCGGGCAGCCGGCCGCGCGCCGAGACGTCGACCGAGGCGATCAGGTTCTCCCGCGTGTCGTCCGTGTCGCTGACCCGCGTGGTGCCCGACCCGGCCAGCTACGTGCCCGGCGTGACGATGCCGTCCGAGGTCATCTTGACGATCGGCTGGAACGTGCTGTCGCACGTGGAACTTGAGCCGGCCCACTGCGGCGACGAGAGCTGTGAGGCCGACCACGGTTACCTCGGCACGATCACCGCCGACGACCTGACCCTGCGGGTCAGCGAGGCGGCGGACGGCGAGGACGCGGTCCGCCAGGTCCTTCAGTTCGCGATCGCCCTCAGCGACGCCACCGCGCGCAACGGGAGCTGATGGCCTTGGTGCGCGAGCCTAGAACCAGCCCGATCGTTCCCTCGTACGGCGGCTCGAGCCTGGCTGACCTGTCCGCCTCCGTCCTCGCCGTCCTGACCGGCGACGCCGCCGCGAACGTGCTCGGCCTGCCGGACTACCCGCGGGCGTGCCTGCTCGTCATCGACGGGCTCGGCCTTGAGCTGCTGCGCGCGCACCAGGCCGCGGCGCCGTTCCTCGCCGAGCTGGCGTTCAACTCCCGGCCGCTGACGGCGGGCTACCCGTCCACCACGGTGACCAGCCTGGCCTCGCTCGGCACCGGGCTGCCGCCGGCGGCGCACGGGATGCTCGGCTACCAGGTCGCGGTGCCCGGCGAGGAGCGGCTGCTCAACGGCCTGCACTGGCCGGACGACATCGACCCGGTCACCTGGCAGCCGCGGCCGACGATATTCGAGCGGGCCGCGGCGGCCGGGATCACCCCGGTGCACGTGTCGCCGGGCGCCTTCAGGAAGAGCGGCCTGACCAGGGCGGCGCTGCGCGGCGGTGACTACCGGCCGGCCGACTCGCTCGGCGCGCTCGCCGCGCTGACCGCGGACGCGCTGCACGAGTCCGAGCGCACGCTGGTGGTCGCCTACCACGGCGACCTGGACGCGACCGGGCACCGCTACGGCGTGGCCTCGGCCGCCTGGGCCCACCAGCTCGCGCACGTGGACAAGCTGGCGGAGCAGATCGCCTCGAGCCTGCCGTACGGCGCGGTCATGTACGTGACGGCCGACCACGGCATGGTGGACGTCGGGCCCGACGACCGGATCGACGCCGACGAGGACTCCTCGGCACTGCGCGACGGCGTCGCGCTGCTCGGCGGCGAGGCCCGGGCCAGGCACGTGTACGCGCGGCCGGGCGCCGCCGAGGACGTGCTCGCCACCTGGCGGGAGGTGCTCGGCGAGCGGGCCTGGGTGCTGTCGCGCGAGGAAGCCGTCAAGGAGGGCTGGTTCGGTCCGGTCGGCACCGCGGTCAGCGACACCATAGCGGCCCGCATCGGCGACGTGGTCGCCGCGTGCGCCGGCTCCTGGGCGGTGGTGGCCTCACGGGCCGAGCGATTGGAGTCCTCGCTCATCGGCATGCACGGGTCGCTGACCGCGGCCGAGCAGCTCGTCCCGATGCTGACCCCCGCCCGGTGACCCGGCGCCTGGTGCGTCTCGGCCGGCGGCGGCCATGACCGGCGTGCTGGTCACGGCGGCCGAACTGGACGGCCTGACCGCGGCCGGGCGCCCGGTCACGCTGCTCGACGTCCGCTGGCGGCTCGGCGGCCCGCCAGGCCGCGAGCTGTACGAGGCGGGGCACATACCCGGCGCCGCCTTCGTCGACCTGGACCGGGACCTCGCCGCCCCGCCGGGTCCCGGCGGGAGGCACCCGCTGCCGGCGGCCGCCGCCTTCGAGGCGGCCATGCGCCGGTCGGGCGTGCGTGACGGCCAGCTCGTCGTGGTGTACGACGACGCCGACTCGACCGCCGCGGCGCGCGCCTGGTGGCTGCTGCGCTACTTCGGCCACCCCCAGGTCCGGGTGCTCGACGGCGGGTTCCGCGCCTGGACGGCCGCGGCCGGACCGGTCGAGACGGGCCCCGGGAACCGCCCATCCCACTCGTCTGGCTCGTCTCACCCGCGGTCCAGTGCCTCCGGTGACTTCCGCGCGCGCCCCGGTCAGCTCGGCCTGCTCGACGCCGACGCCGCGGCCGCGCTCGGCCGGAAGGGTCTCCTGCTCGACGCGCGGTCGGCGGAGCGGTACCGGGGCGAGTCGGAGCACGTCGACCCGGTGGCGGGCCACATACCAGGCGCGGTCAGCGCGCCGACGGCGGCCAACGTCAACCCGGACGGCACCTTCCGGCCGGCGACCGACCTGGGGATGCGCTTCCGCTCGCTCGGCGCGACGGGCGACCGCCCGGTGGCCGCCTACTGCGGCTCCGGCGTCACCGCGGCGCACGAGGTGCTCGCCCTCACCTTGGCGGGCATCCCGGCCGCCTTGTACGTCGGGTCCTGGTCCGACTGGATCACCGATCCCGCCAGGCCCGTCGCCACAGGCCCCACGCCGTAACCGTCAGCGCCCCGGCGACCAGCCCGATCGTCGCGGGCGTCCAGCCGACGACGGCGATCGCGGCCGCCGCGCCGAGCGCGGCCGCGCCGGCCGGCCGCGCAAGCCTCCGGTCGACGGTGACGTACCCGGCGAGCCGGCCCCTCGCGTACCCGGCCAGCCGGCCCCTCGCGTAGCCGGCCTGCGCGAACCCGGCGCGGCCTGCCTGCCGGAACACGGCGGAGACGGCCTGGCGGAAGCCAGAGTCCGCGGCATGACGAGTTCCCTTGCCCCCGGCATGGCGGAAGCCAGAGCCCCCGGCATGACGAGTCCCCTTGCCCCCGGTCACCCGGGTCCTGGTGGCCCCGCCATGCCCCGGCCTGGTGTCCCCGGCGTGACCCGGCCGGGTGTCCCCGGCGTGACGGAACCTGGCCGACGGCGCGGCCGCGTGCAGCCGGTGCGCGCCGCGGCGCTGGGAGTACCAGGGCAACCGCACGGGCCAGGGAAGCCGTGGGTCCCAGAGCAGCCGCGGGTCCTGGGTGCTCCCGTTTCGCCGGCGACAGCCCCTGCGCGCGCTCCCGTCAAGGTCGGCGAGCGCCTCACCGCGCCCGAACGATGTCTTCAGCACCACGTACGCCGCCGCCGCGGCGCCGAACCGCGCAGCGTCGCCGCCGTCTTCCCGGTCTGGGTGCGTCGCGGCCGCTATCCGCCGCCACGCCGCATGCACGTCGTCATCCGTCAACTCCGCTAGGGCGGGGAGCCCGAGCTCCGCGAACGGGTCATACCGCACGACCGCTTCTCCTTTCCTGGGGACCGGTGACGGGCCGGCCGTCCCGACCGCGGGCGGGTCACCCGCGCCGCTCGCCGAACGCCTCGTCAAGCAGCTCGCCCACGTCCGGCAGCGCCGGGCCGGGCACTGCCGTCCCCGGGCCGGGCAC
>CAZORE010000038.1:27498-28909 GCA_964581815.1 uncultured Streptosporangiaceae bacterium
GCCGTCCCCGGGCCGGGCACTGCCGTCCCCGGGCCGGGCACCGGCCTCCCTGGCCATGCGGCGGTCGCCGCGTCGGCGACGGGCAGCGGCGCGGTGGGCGGGCCGTCCGCGCCGCCGGCCGTCCGCGCCGCCGGGTACGCCGCGGTCGCGGCCGGCGCCGCGCCGTCCGGCGAGCGCACGCCCGCACCGCGGCCGATCTCCGCCTGCCGTCCGGTCAGCCGCTTGACTTGCAGGAACGTCACCCCGCCGCGGTAGACGTAGCAGGCCTGCCCGACATCGAGGCGGCGCACCAGGTCACCGTCGAGCACCGGCGTGAGCCTGGTCCGCGACAGCCCGTCGTCACCCCACGGGCCCGCGCCCGCGAACCGCCGCGACGTGTCCACCGACGGCATGGTCCCGGCCAGTTCCGCCACCGGCTCCGGCCGGGGCGTGCGCAGCAGCCAGATCCCGCCCTCGGCCGTGCCCGCGACCCGCTGCCGCTCGTCCTGCGACCCGGCGAGCCCCTCCCAGGACTGCGCCGACACCTGGACGGCGAGGCCGAGCGACCTGGCCCGCTCGTAGAGCCGCCAGATCGGCAGCCGCCGCGACACGGCGGAGAACTCATCGACGCACAGCAGGATCTCCCGCTCACCGCGCAGCGCGTAGCAGGCGAGCAGGTCGGTGAGCGCCCGGGCCTGTGCCTCCGCGACCGCCGCCTCCGCTGTCCCCTCGAGCACGCAGTACCAGGCGTCGCAGTCCGCGAACGACCAGCCGCCGTCGAGCCCCGCGCCGAGCCGCCGCCACAGCGCGCGGAACCGCAGCCGCACGTCTTCGAACGCCCGCTTGCCGGAACGTATGGTGGCGATCGCGTCACCGTCGCCCGCCGCGGCGTAGGCGGCGGCCAGCCAGTCGGCGTCCAGCCTGGTGAGGAAGTCGGCCGAGCTGGCAGGCGGCCCGCAGGGCGCGTAGACCGCGAGGGCGACGAGCGCCTCCATCACGTCCGTGTAATAGGCGGCGCCGCCCGTGCCGTGCTCGATCAGGTCGAGCAGCGTGGTCACCAGGTGATCGGGCGGCAGCGTCCACAGCGAGAGCGACGCCTCGTCCGGCCAGACGGCCGTCGACCGCGCGCCCGCGTCGCGCAGCACCCGCCTGGTCCGGTCGGCCACCTTGCGGGACGATGCGCCGCCCTTGCAGTCGAGCACGACGAGCAGCGGCCGCCGCCCTCCGCCCGCGGCGTACCTGGACAGCCCGGCCGCCATGAACCCGGCCCACAACCGAAGCAACAGGGTGGTCTTCCCAGTGCCCGTCGAGCCGATGACCACCTGGTGCGCGCGCAGCCGCTCGTAGGGGATCGCCACGGACTGGCCAGCGCCGCGATGACCAGCACTGTGTTGACCAGCACTGTGTTGACCAGCACTGTGTTGACCAGCAC
>CAZORE010000038.1:29009-52123 GCA_964581815.1 uncultured Streptosporangiaceae bacterium
TGACCAGCACTGTGTTGACCAGCACTGTGTTGACCAGCACTGTGTTGACCAGCACCGGGCCCGACGGCCCGGATGACTGCCCCGGTCACCACGTCACCGCGGCGGGAAAGCAGCGGCAGCGACCCGGGCGCGGAGATGAGTGCCTGAGCGGCCCGCACCTGGTGACGCCACTGCCTCCGGTCGAACGCGCCGGGCGACTCCGGCGTGAGCCCGCCTGCCCCGCTGCGCATCCGCAGCCGCCGGTAGGCCCAGCCGAGCGCGCCGGCCGCGATCCCGAGCGGTATCGCCGGCGGCGCGGCCGCGATCGCCGCGGCGGCCAGGTGCCCGTGCCCGGCGAGCTGCCACATGGCGGAAAACGCCCGGTACGGCGCCGCTACCGCCCGCAACCAGAGTCCGCCTGTCCCCGCCCCCGCCGGGTAGCCGGTCCCCGCCGCCGCGCCGCCGGCCCGCGCCGGCCAGGCGACGACCGCGATCAGCCAGGCAACCACCATGGGCGCGCACCACGCGGCGGCCAGGCCGACCCGTCGGGGCGGCGCCCCGCGCCACCAGCCGTACCAGAAGGCACAGGCGGCCACCGCCGTGACCGGCGCGAGCAGCACCGCTACCGCCAGCACAACGGCGGCCTGCACCAGCCGCAGCAGCCCGCGTCCCGCCGCCCGCCGCACCGGATGGTACGGGTACGGCTGCGCGGCACGACGGCGGCTCACTGCCGCTACCCGATCCCGCTAGGCACGCGCTCACTCCACCACACGAAGTCAGCGAAATGCCTCATTCATCTCTTACGTCTTCCTTACGGCCATTCTGCCGCTCGCATTGCCGAAATTGCCGCGCGGTGCCCGGCGGGCACCGTGGCCGGTCATGATCATGAAGGCTTTATAGCGTGATAACGCGATAAGGCCTTCCAAACACCACAACCCTTCACGATCTTGACACCGCCCGCGCCGAAATGGCGATAACAAACGACTCGCCCTCCCCGCCGGCCCCGACACCCCCGTAATTCACGCTACTCGAGCAGGGCGCCCGGCGGCAGGTCGCGAACCTCGACTCGCGCGGCTCGCGGTCCGAGCGAGTCCCTGGCCCGCAGCACGGTCCCGAGCGCGGCGGGCGAGCACAGGTACAGCACCCGGGCGTGCCGCGGCGGGCGGCCGGGGACCATGGCCTCGGCGGCCGGGCAGCCGTAATCCCCGGTGCGGTCGAGGATCTCCCGCATGATCGCCGCCGTCCGCCCGGCGGTCTTGGGTGAGAGCTCCGCCTCGATCGCCCAGCACTCGCCGGCCCACGCGACCGGCGCCACATCCGGCCAGTGCACCTCGGCGTCGGGCAGGTGCTGCCGCACGCCGACCCCGTGCCTCGCCCTGATCCGCCGCTCGCACCGCCAGTACGCCCCGGCCGTCCGGTAGCCGCTGGTTTCCTCGAGCGCCAGCCGCACGGCCGCGACGGCCCGGATGTGCGCGAGCCTGGACAGCGCGGGCCGCGCCGGGGAGTACGCGAGACCGCAGGCGGCAAGTCCCGGCCTGGTCACCCACAGCCAGTCCGGGCCGGGGCTCAGCCGGGCGGTCTGCGCGTAGCCGAGCGCGCGCCAGCGGGCCGCCGCCGCTCGCGCCGCCCGCGCGTCCCCGGTGAGCGCGGCAAGCTGGTCGAGCTGCACGGCGTACATGTCGGCGGCGAAGATCAGCGCGCCCGGGTCCCTGACCGCCAGCCCGCGCCCGGCCCGTGGCCCAGGACGGGCGGCGCGGCCGGCCTGCCGCTCGCGTGGCTCTGCCCCGCCTTCAGCCGCGGTCATCGGTCCTGGTTACAGCCGCTTGGTGACGATCGACAACCGGGCGACGGACCTCGCGCCGAGCGTGTGCAGTATGCGCCGCTGCGCGCTACGGCACCAGACCTCGAGCCGTCGCGGCTCGGGCAGCGCCGCCGCCATGCGCAGCACGGCGCCCGCGCCGTGCGCGTCGAAGAAGGACAGGTCGCTGATGTCGATCACGAGCGTGTCATCCGGGCGGCCGGCGAGCAAGCGCAGCGCGCTGGTCCACTCCGCCCGGCTGCTCAGGTCGCTGTCCCCGGTGACGACGAGCCGGTTGCCCGTGATGGCCGCGTGCAGCGTGCCGAGCCGGGGCAGCAGGGTCACCGGGTGCACGTCACGCGCGGCGGCCATCGCCGCGGTCTGCCCGAACAGCCGCGTGTCCCACTGGCACAGCGCGGTGTAACGCGGGTCACCCGGCCCGCCGAGGTGACCGCGGAACAGCGCCGCGTGCAGCGCGGCCTCGTACTCGACGGCCTGGCCGAGATGGTCGACGGGGGCGAGCGCGAGCGACATCTCGCTCGCGCTGCGCAGCCCGCTGAACCCCTCCGCGATCGCGGTGCCGATCCGGCGGCGCACCCCTTCGACCAGCCGCCCGGCATCGAATTTCCCGTGCTCGAACCGCGGCGAGCTCGACACCACGAGCCGCCGCTCGCGCAGCGCGCTGCGCGCGGCCGCCGCCCCGCCCGCCACCCGGGCGGCCGCCCAGTCGGTGGCTTGGCCGACGTCGATGACCAGCGCGACCTTCTCGTTGCGCGCCAGCCCTTGCTGGGTGAAGGCGCTGAGCACGTCCCAGCGGTCCCCGTCGTCGGAGAAGGCGAGGAACGCGTGGTCGCCCGGTCGCAGCCGGTCCACGCCGACAGCGCGGCCGGCTCGGTCCTCTGCTGGCATGGACAGCGATCCCGTTCCTGAAAGGGCAGCGGTCAAGTCACTAGTTATCCGCTTAATTCGCCACGGGCGAACCAGGAGAACCAGGCGGATCATTGGATTACGGATGTACCTGGCCAGGTGCGGGGTCCGGCCGGAGGGCGCATACTGCATTGCCATTTGCAGCGTAACGTACCAGGAAAAAAGCACGGCACTGTGGGGCATTTCCCCCAGGAGACTCCCTTTCACGCGCGTCCTTGAGGAGACTCCTTTCACACGCGCAGCGACAGCCACAGGGAGATCACGCAAAGCAGCAGCGCGGGCACGACGGTCGCCACTCCGAACCGGGTGAACTCCCCGAGCGCGACGTCGGCGCCGGACCCGCGCAGCACGCGCCGCCACAGCAAGGTGGCGAGCGAGCCTGTGTAGGTGAGGTTCGGCCCGATGTTGACGCCGATCAGCACCGCGAGCACCGGACCGGGCCCACCGCCGGGCACCGCCACGAGCGGCAGGAGCACGAGCACGGCAGGCAAGTTGTTCACCGTCGCCGCGAGCACGGCCGCGAGCGCGGCGACCGCGAGCAGCGTGAGCAGCGAAGAGCCCGACGGCAGCACCGGCCGCAGCGCCGCCTGGAGCCCGTTATCCACCACGGCGACGACCACGATCGCGAGCGCGATCACGAACAGCAGGAACGGCACGTCCGCGCTCCGCGCGAGCGCCGCGGCCGTCGTCTCGCGGCGCGCGAGCGCCCGCACCGCCAGCACCAGCGCCCCTGCGAGCGCCGCCCACGCCGGGTTCGCGCCCGCCGCCGACGCCACCGCGAACCCGCCGAGCGTCAGGCCGAGCACGACCAGCGAGAACACCGGCGCCCGCAGCCCATCCGCCTCCTCCTTCGCTGCCCCCGCCGCCTCCGCCGCCCCCGCCGCCTTTGGCGCGTCCGCTGCCCGCCCGGCCGGGGGCGAAAGGATCAGGTCGGCAGCGAAGAACCACCTGATCACGACGTACTCCACGCCGATCGCCGCCAGCCAGGGCAGCGCCATGAGCGCGGCGAACCCGCCGAACGACAGTCCGCTCACCGAGAACGCGAGCAGGTTCGTCAGGTTGGAGACCGGCAGCAGCAGGGAGGCGGAGTTCGCCAGGTGCCCGCAGGCGTACGCGTGCGGCCGCGCCCGCACCCGCAGCCTCGCCGCCGCGATGAGCACCACGGGAGTGAGCAGGACCACGGTGGCGTCAAGCGACAGCGCCGCGGTCGTCGCGGCCGCCACGACGAACACCCGCGATAGCAGCCGCGGGGCCGGCTGCTCCCGCGCACCGCTGCCCCTGGCCCGGCGACGCCCGCCCGTTCCGGCCAGCCGCTGCTTGCCGTTCGCCGTCTTGCGCACGGCCGAGCCGCTCAGCCACGCCCCGAGGTACCGGAACAGCCCGTCGTCGTCGCACAGCTTCGCGAGCACCAGGACGCAGGCAAGGAAGCCGACCACCGGCGCGAGCCGCCGGGCCTCGGCGAGCGCGGCCGAGCCGGGCTCCGCCCCGATCAGCACCACGAGCAGGGCGGCAGGCACCGCCGCCGTGGCCTCCGGCCAGCCCGCGGGCCGCCGCACCGCCCAGGCCAGCACCACGATGAGGGCCGCAGCCGACACTGCCTCAGCTGCCACGGTCGCGTGCACCAGGTCATTCTCCCTGCTCATGGCGCGCCAACAGGATGCGGGTGAGTGTCGGCCGCGCCGAGGCGGCGGCGGCCCGCGCGGCGGTACCACCGCTACCCAGCCGGCGCGGCGCGACACCGCGAGATCCGCGTCACCTCGAGCGGTCAGACCGCCCTCGCGGCTCAGTCCCTGACCGTGGCCGCCGGCGCCGCGGTGGCCGTGACAACGAGCGCGGCGGCCTCGTTCGCCCGGGCGGAAATTGCGCGGGGAAGTGTCACCCGCACCCGTTCTGGATATTGACTCTTGTGTTTTATCGAGTGGGCAGCGAAAAGCTATCTAGAAGTCCCGTTGTGACTACTGATCCAGGCTCGCTACCTCATGGTATGGCCACAATGCGTGGCCAGTCGCGTTGCGTGACCGAGGCTAGTAGCGCCTTACCCGCAGGGTGTAGGTTCGCGGGAAAGGCTGTATAAGCGGAGGCTAAATGAGCATTCTTGGCACGCGGGTGATCCGTACGGAGGATCCGCGGCTTCTCACCTCGGGCGGCGTCTACGTCGACGACCTGCGCGAACCCGATCTCGAGGGGGCGGTGCGGGCCACGTTCGTGCGGTCCACCGTCGCGCACGCCCTGATCACTGGCATTGACACCTCGGCAGCGCTCGAGGCGCCGGGTGTGGTCGCGGTGCTGACCGTGGCGGACATGACCGACCTGCCGATGCCGCCGCCGCCGGAGCCGGTTCCGGACGACGCCCCTCCGCCGGAGGGGCCCGCCCCGATGGGCGGGGTCTGGCAGGAGCCGCTGCTGGCGTTCGACCGGGTCCGCTTCGTCGGCGAGCCGGTCGCGCTCGTCCTCACCGACGGCACGTACTCGGGCGAGGACGTCGCGGAGCTGGTGAGCGTCGACTACCAGATCCTGCCCGCGGTGCCGTCGATCGAGGCCGCCCTGACGGATGAGTCGCTGCTGTACCCGGACGCGGGCACCAACGTGTGCGTCAAGGGCGCCCGTCCCATCGGCGACGACTCGATCTTCGAGGGGTGCGAGGTCATCGTCGAGGGTGACGTGGTCAACCAGCGGGTCGCGTGCATGCCGATGGAGGGCCGGGCGACGGCCGCCGTCTGGAAGGACGGGAAGCTCACCGTCTGGACGTCCACCCAGAACGCCCAGCTTTCCCGGCTCATCCTGACCGCGATCGGGCTGCCGCCGGACGCGATCCGGGTGGTCGCGCCCGACGTGGGCGGCGGCTTCGGCGCCAAGATCGGCGTGGACCGCGAGCAGATCATCATCGCCTGGGCGGCCAAGCACACCGGCAGGCCGGTCCGCTGGGCGGAGACGCGCAGCGAGAACCTGCTCGGCATGACCCAGGGCCGCGCTCAGATCCACCACATCAAGGTCGGCGGCGACCGCGAGGGCCACATCAAGGCCTACCGGCTCTACGTCGTGCAGGACTCCGGCGCCTACTCGCGGATGGGCGGCTTCCTGCCGATGCTGACCAACCTGATGGCCCCGGGCGTCTACGACATTCCCAAGGTGGAGGCCAACTACGCGGCGGTCGTCACCAACGCGACGCCGATCTCCGCCTACCGCGGCGCCGGCCGGCCGGAGGCCGCGGCGACGATCGAGCGCGTCGTCGACTGGTACGCGGCCGAGGCGGGCGTCGACCCGGCCGTGGTGCGCAAGCTCAACTTCATCCAGCCGGAGCAGTTCCCGTTCGTCACCAAGATGGGCGCGCCGTACGACTCAGGCGACTACGAGTCCGCGCTCGACAAGGTGCTCGCCGCCGCAGGCTACGACGAGTTGCGCGCGGAGCAGGCCCGCCGCCGTGCGGCGGGTGACACCAAGCAGCTCGGCATCGGCCTCGCCTCCTACGTGGAGATCACCGCCGCCGACGCCGGGGCGGGCGAGACCGCCAAGGTCGAGGTGCACGACGACGGCACCGCCACCGTGTACACCGGCTCGTCCGCGCACGGCCAGGGCCACCACACCGCCTACGCGATGCTCGTCACGGAAGAGCTCGGCATCCCGATGGACAAGATCGAGGTCATCCACGGCGACACCGACCTGATCCCGGACGGCGTTGGCACCTACGCGTCCCGCTCGCTGCAGCTCGGCGGCTCCGCCGTGCAGAAGGCGGCGCTCGAGGTCAAGGACGAGGCGGGCAAGAAGGCCGCCGAGCTCTTCGAGGCCGCCGAGGCCGACATCGAGCTGGACACCGCGACCGGCGTGTGGCGAATCAAGGGCGACCCGGACAAGTCGCTGTCCTGGGGGCAGGTCGCCGCCGCCGCCGACCAGGGGCTGATCGTCGCCAACGTGCGGTTCACCGCCGACGCGCCGACGTTCCCGTTCGGCTCGCAGCTCTCGCTCGTCGAGGTCGACGTGGAGACCGGCAAGGTCACCCTGCTGCGGCACGTCACCGCCGACGACGCGGGCCCGGTGCTCAACCCGCTCCTGTTCGAGGGCCAGCGGCACGGCGGCATCGCGCAGGGCGCCGCGCAGGCGCTCGTCGAGGAGGTGCTCTACGACGCCGACGGCAACCCGCTGACCGCGACGCTGATGGACTACGGCGCGATCACCGCGGCCGAGCTGCCCAGCTTCGAGCTGCTCACCAGCGAGACCCCGACGTCGCTGAACCCGCTTGGCGTCAAGGGCATCGGCGAGGCCGGCACGATCGGGGCCACCCCGGCCGTGCACAACGCGGTCATCGACGCCGTGTCCCACCTCGGCGTGCGGCACATCGACATGCCGATGACCCCCGAACGTGTTTGGACCGCTATCCAGAAGGCGAGCGCGAAGTGAAGGTCGAACTGACCGTCAACGGCAAGGACGTCACCGCCGACGTCGAGGACCGGACCCTGCTCGTGCACTTCCTGCGCGACACCGCCGACCTCACCGCGACCAACATCGGCTGCGACACCACGTCCTGCGGCGCCTGCACGGTGCTGCTCGACGGCGAGTCGGTCAAGTCGTGCACCGTGCTCGCCGCCCAGGCGGACGGCCGCTCGGTGACCACGCTCGAGGGCCTGGCGTCCGAGTCCGGCGAGATGCACCCGGTGCAGCGGGCATTCCACAACGAGCACGGGCTGCAGTGCGGCTACTGCACCCCGGGCATGGTCATGGCGATCGTCTCCCTGCTCAAGGAGAACCCGTCGCCGACCGAGGCCGAGGTCCGTACGGGCCTCGAAGGCAACATCTGCCGGTGCACCGGCTACCACAACATCGTGAGGGCCGCCCTGGCGGCGGCCTCGGAGGGCGTCCAGTGATTCCTCCCGCGTTTACCTACGTCAGGGCCACGTCCGTGGACGAGGCCCTCGGGCTGGCGGCCGAGCACGGCGAGGACGCCAAGTTCCTGGCCGGCGGGCAGTCGCTGCTGCCGCTGATGAAGCTGCGGTTCGCCTCGCCGACCGTGCTCATCGACCTCGGCCGGGTCAGTGACCTGTCCTACGTCCGCGACGAGGGCACGTACGTGGCCATCGGCGCGATGACCAGGCACCACGACGTCGCCACCTCGGCGCTGCTGCGGTCGGACGTCCCACTGCTCGCGCACACGGCCGAGGAAGTGGGCGACCCGCAGATCCGCCACCGCGGCACCATCGGCGGCTCGGTCGCGCACGCGGACGCGGCCGCCGACCTGCCGGCCACGCTGCTCGCGCTCGACGCGACCTTCGTGGTCCGCGGCGCCGACGGCCAGCGCTCGGTGCCGGCGGCGGAGTTCTTCAAGAGCATCTTCGAGACCGCGCTTGAGCCCGGTGAGCTGCTCACCGAGATCCAGGTGCCCAAGCCCGCCAATCCGGCCGCCTGGTCGTTCCAGAAGTTCAACAAGCGGGCGATCGACTTCGCGATCGTCGGCGTGGCCGTCCAGGGCACGTCCGTCGCGCTGGTCAACATGGGCTCGACGCCGCTGCGGGCCGCCGCGGTGGAGTCGGCCCTCGCCTCCGGCGCCTCGGCGGCCGACGCGGCCGCCCATGCCGCGGACGGCACCAACGCCGGCTCGGACATCCACGCGAGCAAGGCCTACCGCGAGCACCTCGCCCGCGTCCTGGTCCGCCGCGCCCTGGAGGAAGCCGCCGGCCGGTCGTAGACCGGCCTGGCCAGCAGGCAAAACAGCGGGGCGGGTGGCCAGGCCACCCGCCCCGCTCTGTTTAGCCCACATCGCGTCCCTAACGATGCCCCCCGTCATCTCCCGCCGTCCCTCCTCGGCCCCGTCCTGCGCCAGGAGTTAGCGCTCGCCGTCGCCTTGGGCGGACAATAGTTACGTGAGGTTGCGCACCAGGATCTTCAGGCAGCTTCGTTACCCGATGCGGTGGCTGTCGTTCCTCGCGAGCGGGATCCCGGTCATCCTGCTCTTCCCCGCGCCGTCCCTGTCTTACCTGGCGTGGTTCGCCCTCGCGCCCGGCATGGTGCTGTTCGCCCGCGCCGCCACCACCCGCGAGGCGGTCGCCCGGGGATGGTGGTTCGGGGCCGGCTACCTGATCGCGATGCTGTACTGGATGGCGCCGGAGATCGGTCCGGGGCTTGTGCTGCTCGGCGCGGTCATGGGCTGGATGTGGTCGCCGTTCGCCGTCGCGGTGCACAAGCTGCTGCGGCCGGGCGCCTCGTGGTGGCGGACGGCCGCCGCCTTCGTGGTGGTGCCGAGCTGCTGGCTGATCCCGGAGTGGATACGCTCCTACCAGGGCCTCGGCGGGCCGTGGGACCTGTACGGCGCCTCCCAGTGGCAGCACCCGGCGGTGCTCGCGCTCGCCGCCGTCGGCGGCGTGTGGCTGGTCAGTGTCGCCCTGGTGATGGCCAACGTCGCGTTGCTCCTGATCCTGGGCGCGCTGCGGCCCGGCATCGTGGCCCCGGTCCCAGCCCCGGTCGCCCGCGCTGCCCGCGCTGCCCGCGCCGCCTGCGGCGTCGCGGCCTTCGCCGTCATCGCCGGGTCCGGCCCGCTTGCCTTCGCGCTCACCCCGCCGTTCCCCGTGACCAGGACGGAAGCGATCTCGCTGGTCCAGCCGGGCGTCGTCGACGACCCGGTGGCGCGCACCGACGCGAGCGAGACACTCACCGCCCAGTTCAGCGCCGGCGGCAGGCTCGCCGGGGTCAAGCCGGACCTGATCGTCTGGGCCGAGAGCTCGATCGGCGACGACCTGACGGGCTCGACGCAAGCCGACCGCGGGTTGCTCACGCAGGTCGAGGCGCTGTCGGCCAGGGACGGCGCCGAGATCCTGGTCAGCCAGGACACCACCCCGCCGGGCAAAGGCCACGAGAAGTGGGCGGTGCTGGTCAGTCCCACCGGGATCAAGGGCACGTACGTGAAGTCGCGGCTCGTGCCGTTCGGCGAGTACATCCCGTTCCGCCAGCAACTCGGCTGGCTGACCAGCATCAGCAAGGCGTCGCCCTCCAATATGGTGCCCGGCACCGGCGCGCACGTGCTCAACGCGGTCGACAACACGGGCGCCCCGCTGCCGATCGGCGTGCTGATCTGCTTTGAGTCGGCCTTCCCCGATATGTCGCGCGCGGATGCCGACCTGGGCGCGCAGCTGATCGTCTACCAGTCGTCGACCTCGACCTTCCAGGGCACCTGGGGACCCGACCAGCACGCGTCGCTCGGCGCCATCCGGGCCGCGGAGACCGGGCGGCCCGTCGTCCAGGCCGCGCTCACCGGGGACACGGCGGCCTTCGACGCGCGCGGCAGGCAGCTCGCCTGGCTTGGCCAGGACGGCCACGGCGTGGTCACGGTGACCGTGAGCCTGCCGCCCGCGGGCGCGAAGACCTTCTATGACCAGGCAGGCGACTACGTGATGTGGTCCGGCGTGGCCGTTACTTTCCTCGCGGCGCTGGTCATGCTCCTCCGCCGGCGACATTTTCTAGGGATTACCACTGGTGCCGTCGGCGGCCGTACGGCAGAATATGACGCGGATGCCGGAGATCCTGTACGCCAGTAGCGTCAGGGCTTCCCGCGACAGATGAGGCCGCAGGGGAAGGCGAACCTCGTCTTACGCAGGGAGGCACCGGTGTCGGTTTACGGCGTTCTGCAGGTTCATTCGGCGCCACCCGCGCTCTGCCCGCATATCGAGTGGGCAGTGGCCGGGACCGTCGGAGCGACCGTCAGCATGCCCTGGGTCAGCCAGGCCGCTGCCCCAGGGTCTCTTCGTGCTGAGCTGACATGGAAGGGCCGCCCGGGCACGGCCGGCGCCATCACGTCCGCGCTCGCGGGGTGGAACCGGCTGCGCTTCGAGGTCACGGAGGAAGCATCTCCCGGCTGCGATGCCATGCGCTACTGCTACACGCCCAACCTCGGCCTTTTTTCCGCGACCACCAGCGCGAACGGCGACATCCTCCTACCGGAGAACAAGGTCCGCGCCGCGCTGGCCCTCGGCGCCAACGGCACCGCGATCCTGGAAAAGGAACTGGAAAGGCTGCTCGGCAGCGCGTGGGACAATGAGCTCGAGCCGTTCCGCCGCGCAGGCGACGGCGCCCCTGTCCGCTGGCTCAACGCTACCGGCTGAGCCCGTGCGGCCCGCGCCGGACCGAGGGCAGCGGGGAGCACGAGAAGCACGAGAACCCAGGAGGCCGCCCGAGATGAGTGGTTTCAGCACGGCGGACATCCCCGACCTCACCGGCCAGACGGTCATCGTCACCGGCGCGAGCAGCGGCATCGGCCTGGAGACCGCGAAGGCGCTCACCGCCCACGGCGCGCGGGTGATCCTCGCGGTCCGCGACGCGGCCAAGGGGGACAAGGCCGCGGCCACCCTGGCCGGTCCCGGCCCGCACGAGGTCCGGCTGCTCGACCTCGCCAGCCTTGACTCGGTGCGCGCCTTCGCGACGGACTGGGCGGGGCAGCCGGTCGACCTGCTCATCAACAACGCCGGGGTGATGATCCCGCCGCTGGGCCGCACCAAGGACGGCTTCGAGCTCCAGTTCGGCACCAACCACCTGGGGCACTTCGCCCTCACCAATCTTTTGCTCCCAGCCATGCTGTTGCCCAACGTCACCGGCCGGGTGGTCACGGTCTCCTCGAACGCGCACAGGGCCGGCCACATGGACTTCGACGACCTCAACTGGGAGCGCAAGAAGTACCGCGCCTGGCGCGCCTACGGCCAGTCCAAGCTGGCCAACCTGCTGTTCACCGCCGAGCTGCAGCGCCGCCTGACCGACGCGGGCTCGAAGGTGCTTTCCATGGCCGCGCACCCCGGCTACGCCGCGACCAACCTGCAAAGCCACAGCGGCAGCAAGGTGATGAGCTTCCTCATGGGCGCGGCCGGCAACCGCCTGCTCGCCCAGGACGCCGCGGGCGGCGCCCTGCCCACCCTCTACGTGGCCACGGCCGACCTGCCCGGAAACACTTATGCCGGTCCATCGGGGTTCGCTGGCCTGCGCGGCGCCCCCGCCCCCTGCGCCCGCTCCAGGGAAGCCGGCGACGACGCGGCGGCCCGCCGCCTCTGGGCGGTCAGCGAGGAACTCACCGGCGTGACCTACCCGGACCTGCGACAGCGGTAATCAGAAGCCGCGCTCTATCGACTCCACCGCGGACTTCGCATCCGCCAGGCTGGCGCCTGCGCCGGGTCGATGCCGAGGTACCTGATCAGGTAGTCGACCTTGCGCTCGAGGTCGGCGATCCGCTCACCGTCGTTGCTTTGCATGGAGCGAGCGTAGGGCGGCCCCGTGTCGCCTGTCACATGCCAGATGTCTACAGAACAGGGCAAAGCGGCAAGGTAGCGGGAACAATGGGTCGGTCGGGGCGGCCGCCGCCCGGGGCCGCCGGTCCGCCCCGGGTGCCTGTCGCAGATCGCCCGAACGTACGGTTGGTGTCAGTACCAGCCGACGTCGTACGCTCATCCGCGGGCGACCAGTACGGTCTTCAACGCCAGGAGTGTCACATGAGTATCGCCGAGCTCACCGGTATCGACGTCCCGACGGGACTGCTGATCGGAGGCGAGTGGGGCAAGGGTGCCGCCACGTTCCCCGTCTTCGACCCGGCGACCGAAGAGCCGCTGGCGGAGGTCGCGAACGGCACGGTGAGTGACGGGCTGGACGCGGTGAGCGCCGCGCAGACCGCGCTGCCCGGCTGGGCGGCCACCCCGCCGCGGCAGCGGGCCGAGGTGCTGCGCAAGGCCTTCGAGCTGATGAGCGCGCGGTCCGAGCAGTTCGCCCGGCTGATGTCAGCGGAGAACGGCAAGTCGCTGCGTGACGCCCGCGGTGAGGCGGCCTACGCGGCCGAGTTCTTCCGCTGGTACGCCGAGGAGGCGGTCCGGATCGAGGGCACGCTGATGCGCGCGCCGTCCGGCGCCAACCGGATCCTCACCGTGCACCAGCCGATCGGCGTGTCGCTGCTGATCACCCCCTGGAACTTCCCCGCCGCCATGGCGACGCGGAAGATCGGCCCGGCCCTGGCGGCGGGCTGCACCGTCGTGCTCAAGCCGGCCGCGGAAACCCCGCTGACCGCGCTCGCGCTCGCCGACCTGCTCACCGAGGCGGGCGTGCCCGCGGGCGCGGTGAACGTGGTCACCACGACCACGTCCGGCCCCGTCTGCGCGGCCATCATGGACGACCCGCGGGTACGCAAGCTGTCGTTCACCGGGTCGACCGAGGTCGGCCGCATCCTGCTCGGCCAGGCCGCCAAGAGCGTGCTCAACTGCTCGATGGAGCTCGGCGGCAACGCGCCGTTCATCGTCTTCGACGACGCGGACATCCCGGCCGCCGTCGAGGGCGCGCTGATCGCGAAGATGCGCAACGGCGGCGAGGCGTGCACCGCCGCCAACCGCTTCTACGTGCACGACGCGGTCGCCGACGAGTTCATCGCCGCGTTCTCCGCGCGGCTGAAGTCCATGGTGGTCGGGCCCGGCCTCGACGAGTCGACCGACGTCGGCCCGCTAGTCAACGAGGACACCAGGTCCAAGGTGGCCCGCCTGGTCGACGGCGCGACGGGCGACGGCGCGGCGCTGGTCACCGGCGGCCGGGCACCGCAGCGGCGCGGCTTCTTCTACGAGCCGACCCTGCTCGACGGGGTGGCCGCGGACTCCGCGATCCTGTCCACCGAGATCTTCGGCCCGGTCGCGCCCGTGGTGCGGTTCACCGACGAGGCCGACGCGATCCGCTGGGCCAACGCGTCAGAGTTCGGGCTCGTCTCCTACGTCTTCACCCGCGACCTGCGCCGCGGGCTGCGCGTGTCGGAGGCGCTGGACGCGGGCATGATCGGGCTGAACCGCGGCCTGGTCTCCGACCCGGCCGCGCCGTTCGGTGGCGTGAAGCAGTCGGGCCTCGGCCGTGAGGGCGCCCACGAGGGGCTGCTCGAGTACACGGAGACCAAGTACATCGCGACCGACTGGTAGCGGTTCCCGCCGCATCGCCGCGCATCCGGTTTTTATACGGGATACGCGGCATTACCCGGCCGGCTGTCCGGTCAGGCTCTCCGCGTTCGGCGTACCGCCGCTGGCCAGGGACGATCGGCCCGCGGAATCTTAGTGAGAAATTAGTAAGTGTTTACTGCTTGAGTAGTTAGTTGGTCCGGGCTCAGCGTGTCCCGGAACGCCTATAGGGTAGGCGCGAACCTAAATGCAGGGATTATGCGCCCGTGCCTGGAGGGATTACGAGGATGGCGGCAGCACCGGCTGCGAGCAGCGAGTTCCAGCGCGACCTGGTAGTGATTGGCGGGGGCGGCCACGTGGGCCTTCCGCTGGCGATCGCGTTCGCCGACCGCGGCGCCCAGGTCGCCATCTATGACGTCAGCGAGTCGGCCGTCGAGTCGGTGAACGCGGGCCGGCTGCCGTTCGACGAGCCAGGGGCCGAGCCGGTGATCGAGCGCGCGGTCTCATCCGGGCGGCTGCACGCCACGACCGACCCGGCCGTGGTCGGCACGGCGGAGCACGTGATCGTGGTGATCGGCACCCCGGTCGACGAGCACCTGAACCCCAACCAGACGGCGATACCGCGGGCCCTGGCGGCCTGCGCGCCGTACCTGCGCGACGGCCAGATGCTCGTGCTGCGCTCCACGGTCTTCCCCGGGGTGACCGCCCTGGTGGAGAAGATGATCGCGGGCCTGGGCGTGGAGATCGAGGTCGCGTTCTGCCCCGAGCGCATCGCCGAGGGCAAGGCGATGACCGAGCTGTTCGAACTGCCGCAGATCGTGTCCGCGCGCACGCCACACGGCCTGGAGCGCGCGTCCAAGCTGTTCTCGCTGCTGACCGACAGCATCGTCGAGCTGACGCCGGAGGAGGCCGAGCTCGCCAAGCTGTTCACCAACGTGTGGCGGTACATCAAGTTCGCGGCGGCCAACCAGTTCTACATGATGGCCAACGACCGGGGACTCGACTTCGAGCGGATCCGGCAGGGCCTGGCCAAGGACTACCCGCGGGCCGCGGACATGCCGGGCGCCGGCTTCGCCGCCGGGCCGTGCCTGTTCAAGGACACGATGCAGCTCGCGGCGTTCAACAACAACAACTTCACGCTCGGCCACACGGCGATGACCATCAACGAGGGCCTGCCGCTGTACCTGGTGCACCGGCTTGAGCAGAGGTTCGACCTGTCGTCGATGACCGTCGGCATCCTCGGCATGGCGTTCAAGGGCGAGTCGGACGACATCAGGTCCAGCCTGTCGTACAAGCTCAAGCGGGTACTCGAGTTCAAGGCCGACGCCGTGCTCTGCACCGACCCGTACGTCACCGTGGACCCGAACCTGCTCCCGCAGGAGGAGGTCATCGCCCGGTCCGACCTGCTGATCATCGCCACGCCGCACAAGCACTACCGGGACCTGGTGCTCGACAAGCCGGTGGCCGACCTGTGGAACGTGCTCGGCCGAGGGGTGCGGATATGACGGGTGAGTCGCCCAGGGTCTCCGTCGTGGTGCCCGCGTACAACGAGGGCGCCCACATCACCCCGGTCCTTGACCGGATCTTCGAGTCGGTGCGGCTGCAGTGCGAGGTGCTCGTCGTGGTCGACTCCGAGGACGACACCACCGTCCCCGTGGTAGCGGATTACGCGTGCAAGGAACCGCGGCTGCGCTGCATCGTCAACACCTACGGCCGCGGGCCGGCCAACGCCATCAGGTTCGGGATCAACGCGGCCGCCGCACCGGTCGCCGTGGTGACGATGGCCGACGGCTGCGATGACCCGCGGCAGATCGACGACCTCGCCAGGCTGGTGGACCGGGGCGTGGCGGTCGCCGCCGCCTCCCGGTACATGCCGGGCGGCCAGCAGGTCGGCGGCCCGATGCTCAAGGGGCTGCTGTCGCGGGCGGCGGGCCGGTCACTCGCCCTGTTCGCGCGCACCGGCACGCGGGACGCGACCAACTCGTTCAAGGCATACTCGACGGAGTTCGTGCGGTCGGTCGGCATCGACTCCCGCGCGGGGTTCGAGATCGGCATCGAGCTCACCGCCAAGGCGCGCCGGATGCGGCTGTCGGTGGCGGAGATACCCACGATCTGGCTGGACCGGCAGGCCGGGATATCGAACTTCAAGGTCGCGCAGTGGATACCCGCGTACCTGCGGTGGTACCGTTTCGCGTTCGGCTCAAGGCTCAGCGCCGAGCAGGTCAGGGCCCATAGCCAGAAAAAGGGAAAGGTAAAGGACGCTCAATGAAGGTTCTCGTCAGCGGGTCGGCCGGGTTCATCGGCGGCTACGTCGTTGAGGAACTGCTCGGCAGGGGTCACTCGGTCGTAGGCATCGACAACTTCTCCAAGTACGGGAAGGTCGCCAAGTCCTACGACAGCCACCCCAACTACCAGCTGGTCGAGGGGGACTGCCGCGACGCAGAGCTGATGACCCGCCTGCTGTCTGACTGCGACCACTTCATCGCCGGCGCGGCGCTGATCGGCGGCATCTCCTACTTCCACACCTACGCCTACGACCTGCTCGCCACCAACGAGCGGATCATCGCCTCCTCCTGTGACGCCGCGATCAACGCGCAGAAGGAGGGCAGGCTGCAGAAGGTCACCTACCTGTCCTCCTCGATGGTGTTCGAGTCGACGCCGGAATGGCCGTCCTACGAGGGCCAGGAGCGCGAGGTGCCGCCGCCGCTGTCCTCCTACGGCTTCCAGAAGCTGGCCGTGGAGTACTTCGCGCGGGCCGCCTGGGACCAGTACCAGCTGCCGTACACGATCGTCCGCCCGTTCAACTGCGTCGGCATCGGCGAGTCCCGCGCGCTCGGCGACGAGGAGATCATGTCGGGCAACGTCAAGCTCGCGATGAGCCACGTGGTGCCCGACCTGGTGCAGAAGGTGGCGAAGGGCCAGGACCCGCTGCACATCCTCGGTACCGGCGAGCAGGTGCGGCACTACACCTACGGCGGCGACCTGGCCCGCGGCATCGTCACCGCGATGGAGCACCCGGCCGCGCTCAACGACGACTTCAACCTGTCCACCGCGCAGTCCACCACCGTGCTCGAGCTCGCCGAGGCGATCTGGCGGAGGGTCAAGGGGCCGGACGAGCCGCTGCGCGTGGTGTCCGACGACCCGTTCGAGTACGACGTGCAGCGGCGGGTGCCCGCCACGGAGAAGGCCAAGCGAGTGCTCGGCTACGAGGCGACGACCACGCTCGACGACATGCTCGACGAGGTCATCCCCTGGATCATGCAGGCGATCAAGAACGGCACGATCTAGCCGCTCGCCGCGTAGGTTAAGCGCCAGGATCGACGTCCCAGAGGCCCCCGGCAATGTTGCCGGGGGCCTCTGTGCCGCGAGGCATAGTGACCAATGGCACCAAGTGAACGTAGCCTAGGGGCGTGGACAGGCGAATATTCGGGCTCGAGAACGAGTACGGCGTTACATGTACCTTCCGTGGGCAGCGGCGGCTGTCACCGGACGAGGTGGCCCGCTACCTATTCCGCCGCGTGGTTTCATGGGGTCGCAGCAGCAACGTCTTTCTCCGTAACGGCGCTCGCCTGTACCTCGACGTGGGCAGCCATCCGGAGTACGCCACCCCCGAGTGCGACAACGTGGTCGACCTGGTCGCCCACGACAAGGCGGGGGAGCGCATCCTCGAGGGCCTGCTGGTCGACGCCGACCGGCGGCTGCGCGAGGAAGGCATCGCCGGCGACATCTACCTGTTCAAGAACAACACCGACTCGGCGGGCAACTCCTACGGCTGTCATGAGAATTATCTCGTCGGCAGGCACGGCGAGTTCGGCAGGCTGGCCGACATCCTGATCCCGTTCCTGGTCACCCGGCAGATCATCTGCGGTGCAGGCAAGGTGCTGCAGACGCCGCGCGGCGCGGTCTACTGCGTCAGCCAGCGGGCCGAGCACATCTGGGAGGGCGTCTCAAGCGCGACCACCCGGTCCCGGCCGATCATCAACACCAGGGACGAGCCGCACGCGGACGCGGAGCGGTTCCGCCGGCTGCACGTCATCGTGGGCGACTCCAACATGTCCGAGACCACCATGCTGCTCAAGGTCGGCTCCACCGACCTGGTGCTGCGCATGGTGGAGGCGGGCGTCGTGCTGCGCGACATGACGCTGGACAACCCGATCCGGGCGATCCGCGAGGTCAGTCACGACATGACCGGCCGCAGCCGGGTCAGGCTGGCCAACGGGCGCGAGATGTCCGCCCTGGAGATCCAGTGGGAGTACCTGAACCGGGCCAAGGACTTCACGGAGAAGAACGGGGTCGACGCGGTCAGCACGCGCGTGCTTGAGATGTGGGAGCGCGCGCTCACCGCGATCGAGGACGGCAACCTGGACAAGATCGCCCGCGAGATCGACTGGGTCACCAAGTACCAGCTCATCGAGCGGTACCGGGCCAAGCACGACCTGCCGCTGTCCGCGCCGCGCGTCGCGCAGCTCGACCTGGCGTACCACGACGTGCACCGCGGCCGCGGTCTTTACTACCTGCTGCAGAAGAACGGCGCGGTGGACCGGGTGACCACCGACCTGAGGATCTTCGAGGCCAAGTCCATCCCCCCGCAGACCACCCGGGCCAAGCTGCGCGGCGAGTTCATCAGGCGGGCGCAGGAGAAGCGCCGCGACTTCACCGTCGACTGGGTGCACCTCAAGCTCAACGACCAGGCGCAGCGCACGGTGCTCTGCAAGGACCCGTTCCGCTCGGTGGACGAGCGCGTGGAGAAGCTCATCGCCGGGATGTGACCACCCGGCGATTTCGGTGGCGGGCCGGCGGGCCCGCCACCGAAACGGCGTAACGGCGCGGCGGTCGGAAGCTGAACATTTGCTCTAGACGTCGGCGACGGTTGCGCAGCGTGTCCAGCTGGCGGGTAGCCTGTGTACGCTCGCCCAAGTCATTAGAAGTTGGAAAGCGGTGTCGGACCTGGGTCATCATCCGCCGCCCACCCAGACCCGAGAGGTTCCCCATGCGACGCGCCGCCGCGCTTGTCATCACCCCCCTGCTCGCCGGGTTCGCCCTGGCCGGCTGCGGTTCCTCGTCATCGACGTCGGCATCCTCGTCCGCCTCCTCGTCGGCATCCGCCGCGGCGACGGACACCTACCAGGCGGTGACCGTGACCGGCTCGTTCGGCAAGGCGCCCAAGGTGACGATCCCCAAGGAGACCGGGACCGGCAACCTGCTCACCAAGACGCTCATCCAGGGCACCGGGGCGAAGCTGACCAACACCGAAGGCATGGTCGGCAACTACGTCGCGTACGACTGGTCGGGCAAGACGAGCAAGCTGCTCGGCTCGTCCTACACCTCGGGCAGCCCGTCGCTGTTCGTCGGGCAGCTGCTGCCGGGCCTCGAGACGTCGCTGATCGGCCAGAAGCTCGGTAGCCGGGTGCTCGCGGTGATCCCGCCCAAGGACGCCTTCGGCACGAGCGGTAACTCGCAGGAAGGCATCGGCGCCAAGGACACGCTCGTGTTCGTCATCGACTTGGACTCCACCTTCCCCACCGCGAGCGTGCCCGGCACGCAGAGCACGACCGTCGGCGGGGCGCTGCCCACGGTGACCCCGCCGAAGTCGGGTAGCACGGCCGGCCCGACGATCAGCGTCGACACGAAGGCGACCGCGCCCAAGGCCCTCCAGGTCAAGACCCTCATCACGGGCACCGGCGCGAAGGTGAAGAGCGGCCAGGACCTCGCGGTCCAGTACACCGGCGTGATCTGGCGGACCGGGAAGGTCTTCGACTCCTCGTGGTCGCGCAACCAGCCGTTCACCACGGTGATCGGTCAGGGCCAGGTCATCAAGGGCTGGGACACCGGGCTGGTCGGGCAGACCGTGGGCAGCCGGGTGCTGCTCGTCGTCCCCCCGGCGCAGGGTTACGGCACGGCCGGCGCCTCTACGGCCGGCATCAAGGGCACCGACACCCTGGTCTTCGTGGTCGACATCCTGGCCGCCGTCTAACCAAAGCATTACCACTGCAAACCGCACTACCACGCAGGGGAGCGGGGCGGAGGGGTGTCCCCGAGCGCAGTCGTGGCCCAAGACCAGGGCCCCGAACGCGCGCGGCTGACACCCCCACCGCCCCGCTTCTCTGTTAGCTCGCCCCCACGCGAACCCTGCCCCTCGCGAACCAACCCGCGCCAACCTTTCTCCGTGCGAACCCGTCCCGCGGACCTTTCCCGCGTGAACCCGCCCGCGCGAATCCCCGAACCTTCCCGCGTGAACCTGCCCCGCGGGCCTGTCCCGCGCCTATGTGGGTTTTGGCCGGCTATAGCCGGCCAAAACCCACATAGGGACACCGGAGCTGTGATCGTACAAGGGACAGGTCGGGCGAAATGTTCGCTTTTGCCCAACCTGGCGTCAGCCGGGGGTTCCCGGTAGCAGGGCGGCGGCGTGGCGCCCCGCCGCCGCCGCGGCCAGGAAGTACGCCATGTCCTCGTCCAGGGACCGGCCCATGGTCGATAGCGGGACCGGGCAGGCGCGGAGGGCTTCCTCTAGGCCGTCGACGGGAACCGTGACCAGCGTGTGGCGCGCCGCGAGTGGCGTGAGGTCGGCCGCTACCCGTGACGCCTGTGGTTCTGGGAGGGCAGGAACCACCACGTCGGCGGGGGCCAGGGCGACGCGGGCGTAGGCGGTCAGGCTGTGGTGGGAGATGCCCTGGTGGCGTTCCCGTTGGTCGGCGAAGGAGATGCGCAGGGACGCGACCGGGCGGCCGGCCAGGGCGGAGGCGGCGTTGACGGCCTCGCCGGCCGCGACGCCGGAATAGCCCCATCGTGTGCCGGTGCCGAGGTTGCCTGGGCCCTGGGTCACGATCGCGACGTCGGCGCCGGCGGCGTGCCGGGCGGTGAGCAGGCCCGAGTGGACCGTGACCGCCTCGAGGTCGCCGCCGAACGACTGGCCGGTCGTGACCGTCGCCGCCAGCCAGCCCGCATCGCGCAGGCCGGCGATCGTGCGGGAGAACCAGGCAGGCAGCGCGCCGCCGTCCGTCATCACGTAGGCGGCCCGGGGGGAGTCACCTGCCACCGTTGCGAATGAGTTCCTCAGGCCGGCCAGGATCGCGGGGAGCGCGGAGTGGAGGTCGGCCACCACCACCGGCATCGCGTCGAGTGAGTCCGCCGATTCCAGCAATTCGTGGTAGGGCGAGCCCTGCTCGTCGGCGCTGCCGGTCATCACCTGAAGCGGCGTATACCGGGATTTCACGATATGCCCGCTGAGCTCGGCGTCGGCGGGCAGGCGGTCGGGTATCGCCACGACCAGCGCGTACCCGCCCGTGCCCAGGCCTGCCTCAAGCGCGGTGACGTTCAGCAGCACCCGGTCGCCGATGCGCGGCGAGCCGACGAGCGCGGGGTAGGCAAGCGCGCGAATCGAGGCCCCGGACACGGTTACCATGAGTTCGGCTGCTCCGTGCCATTCTCGCCGCACCGCCGTGACAGTTCCGCTCCGCCATCGGATCATTACGGCAGACTAGCGGCAGGCGACCCTCGGGAGGTCTCGTTGTCGAAGCGCAGGACCGAACGCCTCCTATCCATTGTCGTCCTTCTGCTCTCCTCGCGCAGGTACCTGACCGCCGAGCAGATCCGGGCCGCAGTCAGCGGGTACCCGGAGGAGCAGGAGGCGTTCAAGCGCATGTTCGAGCGGGACAAGGAGGAGCTCCGCGACCTGGGCATCCCCCTGGAGACCGGGCGCTCGAGCGCGATCGACGACGACCTCGGCTACCGGATCAGCCGCCAGGACTACGAGCTGCCAGAGATCCACCTTGAGCCCGACGAGGCCGCCGTCCTCGGCATCGCGTCCCGCGTGTGGCAGTCCGCCGAACTGGCCGGCGCCGCCACGGGCGCCGCGCTCAAGCTGCGCGCGGCGAGCCGGGAGGCGGACGGCGACGGCGACGTCGTCGCCAGTCCGCCGCCCGGCATCCAGCCGCGGCTGAGCACGCAGGAGCCCGCGTTCGGCCCGCTGTGGGAGGCGGTCCGCGATCGTCGGCCGGTCACCTTCAGCCACCTGGCGCCCGGCCGCTCCGAGGCGACCAAGCGGACCCTCGAGCCGTGGGGCGTGGTCAACCGGCGCGGCCACTGGTACGTCGCCGGCCACGACCGCACCCGCAACGCGCCACGGGTGTTCCGGCTCAGCCGTATCACCGGGCCGGTGAAGCTGGCCGGCCCGCCGGGCAGCGTCAAGGTCCCCGACGGCGTGGACGTCCGCGAGCTCGTCAAGGACTGGGACAAGCCGCAGGCCAGGGATCACACCGCCACGCTGCGGGTCCGCGCGGACGCGGGCGCCGCGCTGCACCGCTGGGGCCAGGCGGTGCCGGACGCCGCGCATCCCGGCTGGGACCGCGTGATGATCGACTACTCCGACCCGGACTGGTACGCGGGCTACCTCGCGTCATTCGGCCAGGACGTCGTGGTGCTTGAACCACCCGAGCTGCGCGAGGCGATCATCAGGCACCTCAAGGGGACGCTCGCGTGACCGGGCAGCCGCGGATGGTCACCTCCGCCGAGCGGCTGCGCCGCCTGCTCGCGCTCGTGCCCTACGTCTCCACCCGCCGCGTGGTTGGCCTGGCCGAGACGGCGCAGGCGTTCGGCATGACCGAGCGGGAGCTGATCGACGACCTGAACCTCGCCTGGTGCGTGGAGCTGCGGGCGCCCGAGCCGTACTGCCCGATCGACCTGTCGTACGAGGATGGCGAGATCTCGATCAGCCAGGCCGAGTCGATCGCCCGTCCGCTGCGGCTGGCCGCCGACGAGGCGAGCGCGCTGCTGGTCGCGCTGCGGATGCTCGCCGATGCGGCCGGTGGTTCAGAGCAAGGCGATGGCGATGCCGTCGCGCGGCTGATCGCGAAGATCGAGGACGCGGCCGGCGCGGCCGGGGCGGCGAGCGCCCAGGTGGCCGTGCAGATCGAGCACCCGAACGCGCGCGGCCTGGTCGCCACGCTGAACGCGGCCCTGGCCGCGGGCAAGCGGGTGCACCTGCGCCACTACAAGCCTGGCCGGGACGAGGAGACCGAGCGGGACGTGGACCCGATGCGGCTGCTCGTCGTGGAGGGCCGGACCTACCTGGAGGGCTGGTGCCGCCGCGCCGAGGGCGTCCGGCTGTTCCGGCTCGACCGCGTGCTGTCGGTCGAAGTGCTCGACGTGCCGGCCGAGGTGCCGGAGACCGCGGAGCCGGTGGACGTGGACGCCGGGCTGTTCACCGCGTCACCGTCGGACGTGCTCATCGAGCTCGAGCTCGCCCCGGCCGGGCGCTGGGTGGCCGAGTACTACCGGTGCGATTCGCTTACGGAAATGGCCGACGGGTGGCTGCGCATCGCGCTGCGTACCCCGGACACGACCGGGGTACGCCGCCATGCGCTGCGTCTCGGCGAGGACGCCCGGGTGCTGTCGCCCGCCGGGCTCGCGGACGAAGTCCGCGCCGCGGCGGCGGCGGCCCTGGCCCTGTACGAATGAGGCCCGGCCCGAATGAGGCCCTGTACGAATGATGCCCGGCCCGAATGAGGCCTGGCCCGAATGACCTGGGC
>CAZORE010000038.1:52223-57538 GCA_964581815.1 uncultured Streptosporangiaceae bacterium
GCCCGGCCCGAATGAGGCCTGGCCCGAATGACCTGGGCCCGGCCAGCGCGGCCGGCCTGGTTAACTGCGGGCGGCGTTACTTGCGGGCGACGAGGAAGAACTGCTTGCCAAGCAGCCGCCACAGTGGCGGCGTGCGCAGGTAGGCCCTGGTCAGCCGGGGTGACGGGGGCAGCAGGCCGCGGAAGGAGTACGGCAGGAACCGCGGCACCGCCAGCTCGACCGCGAATCCGGCCGCGTGCAGGTGCTCGGCCATCGACACGTGGGTGAGGATCACGGTGTGGTCGGCGCAGTCGAAGTACTCGCGGTGGCAGTACCGGAAGTTCGGCCCGATCACCGCGATACGACCGCCGGGTGACATCGCGCCGCGCAGCTTGCCGAGCACCGCCGCCACCGTGTCCTGGCTGGGCAGGTGCTCAAGGAAGTTCGACAGGAACACGCCGTCGAAGAAGCCGTCGGGCAGCTCGGCATCCCTGATGTCCGCGGTGATCATCCGTGCGCCGCTGGCCTCGATGTCGGCCTGCCGGACCAGGTCGACGCCCCAGCGCTCGACGGCGGGGACCGCCGTGATGAACTCGCCGCGGCCCGCCGCCGGGTCGAGAACGCACTTCGGCTCGTCCATCTTGGCGTGCACGTACTGCGCTATCTCGCGCCAGACGGCCTGCCTGCCCGCCTGGTCGACGTCGCGGAACCGGTAATCGTAGAGGCGGGCGTAGTTCATGCCCGTACCGGGAGGCGCCTCCGCGGGATCGGCTGGAACGACCGGGGCCACCATGACCTGGCTCAGTCCTCTCGTTGACTCGATCGCTTGACTGGTCGGCCCCTCTTACCGCGCCGACAGCAAACAGTGACATGATGATTACATACTGGTACGGGCGTCCGCAGGTAAACGCGCGCGACACTCCGTTACCGCGTCACGGCCGGGCTGCCGGCGGCGGCGGGTACGATCGTTACTGTCCTGAGTGACCACTGGTCGTTGATGTAACGCCGTGTAGACTCAGCTAAGAGACGAGCCGTGAACTCTAAGGACGCAAATGATTGGTGACCTGTTCGACAGCCCGTGGAAGATCGCGATCATCGCGATCCTGATCATCGTGCTGTTCGGGGCGCGCAAGCTGCCTGTGGCCGCCCGTGAGCTTGGTAAGTCGATGCGGATACTCAAGAAGGAGGTCTCCAGCCTCCACGACGACGACGACCTCGACACGAGCGCGCCCTACCAGGCGAACCAGGTCCAGGTGCCCGCGGCACAGCTCCAGGCCCCGGCCGCGCCCGCCGCTCCGGACGCCCAGGCGCAGATTGACGCGCTGAGCAAGCAACTTGCCGACCTGCAGCGGTCCGTGGACACGTCGGACAGCGCGCAGGCCAAGTAGGGCCGCCGCCGCCGAACCGAAACGCCGAACCTTCCGGGGAACACGCGACCATGGCCGACAAGCCCTCCGCCATCAGGGGTGCCCGCATCCTGGGTGAGCGCTACGCGCGCGCCAAGCGGCGGCAGAACCCGGAGGGGCGCATGCCCCTGTTCGATCACCTGCGCGAGCTGCGGAACCGGGTGGTCAAGATCGCGTTGGCCGTCCTCGTGGGCGCGGCCGCGTGCTGGGCGTTCTACGACCGGATCTGGGCCTTCATGCAGCGGCCCTACTGCCAGGCCGTCGGGTACTGCAAGAAAGACACCCTGGGGCACTCGCTCTTCTACAGCGGCGTGATGGATGGCTTCTACCTGCACATGAAGGTCGCCATCATCGGCGGCGTGATCGTCACCAGCCCGATCTGGCTGTACCAGCTCTGGGCCTTCGTCGCTCCCGGACTGTACGCCAGGGAAAGGCGCTGGACCTACCTGTTCCTCGGCACCTCGGTCCCGCTGTTCGGCCTCGGGGTCTACTTCGCCTACCTGGCGATGAGCCGCGGGCTCAACTTCTTCCTGTCGATGTCGAGCGGGCTAACGGCGTTCTTCACCGCCGACTCCTACCTCGGCTACTGGATCGCGATGATCGTGGGCTTCGGGCTCTGCTTCGAGGTGCCGCTGTTCCTCGTGATGCTGAACCTGGTCCGGGTCGTCACCCACGAGCGCTTCAAGAAGTGGCGCCGGCTCATCATCTTCCTGGTCTTCGTGTTCGCCGGCATCGCGTCGCCGAGCCCCGACCCGCTCACCATGCTCCTGCTCGGTGGGACCGTGGTGGTGCTCGTCGAGGTGGCCGAGGTCCTCATGTACCTCAACGACAAGCGCTACGCCCGCAACCACCCCGACCTGTACGCGGGCCTGGCCGACGACGAGCTGGCCCCGATCGATGAGCCCGAGCCGGTCGAGGAGCCCGAGCCGGTGGACGCGGACTCCGCCAACTAGCGCCGGAAGCCTCACGCGTACCGGGTGTAGGCAAAGTCACCTAGGCTTGGTCCCATGAGCACACCGGCGGTGAGCCCAGCCGACAGGTACGCGAAGTTCAAGGAACGGCAGGCCGCCCCCGAGTTCACGTCTTTCCGTGAGCTCTACGACTTCGACTTCGACCCGTTCCAGGTTGCCGCCTGCGCCGCGCTCACCAGCGGGGACGGGGTGCTGGTCGCGGCACCCACCGGATCAGGCAAGACCGTGGTCGGCGAGTACGCGGTGCACCTCGCGCTCACTCAGGGCAAGAAGTGCTTCTACACCACGCCCATCAAGGCGCTGAGCAACCAGAAGTACAACGACCTGGTCCGGCGGTACGGCGCGGTCGCGGTCGGCCTGCTCACCGGGGACAACGCGGTCAACGGCGACGCGCCCGTGGTCGTGATGACCACCGAGGTGCTGCGCAACATGCTCTACGCCGGCTCGCGCACGCTGAAGGACCTCGGCTACGTCGTGCTCGACGAGGTGCACTACCTCGCCGACCGTTCGCGCGGCGCCGTCTGGGAAGAGGTAATCATCCACCTGCCCGAGTCGGTGCGCGTCGCCGCGCTCTCCGCGACGGTCAGCAACGCGGAGGAGTTCGGCGAGTGGCTCGGCCAGGTGCGCGGCGGCACCGAGGTCATCGTCGACGAGCACCGCCCGGTCCCGCTGTGGCAGCACATGCTCGCCGGGCGGCGGATGTACGACCTGTTCACCGACGACGACCAGCACGAGGTCAACCCCGACCTGATCCGGATGGCGCACCGCGAGTCGGTCCGCGAGCCAAACTCCAGGCCGCACCGCGGCGGCCACCGGCCCCGGCGCACCCAGCCGCCGTACCGCCCTGAGATCATCGACCGGCTTGACGCGGAAGGCCTGCTGCCCGCGATCACCTTCATCTTCAGCCGGGCCGGCTGTGACGCCGCCGTGCAGCAGTGCCTGTCCGCGGGCCTGCGGCTGACCACGCCCGACGAAGCGCGGATCATCGAGGACGTCGCGGCCAGGCGCACCGCCGACCTCCCGGACGAGGACCTGATCGTGCTCGGCTACCACGACTGGGTGCTCGCGCTGCGCCGGGGCATCGCCGCCCATCACGCCGGGATGCTGCCGGTGTTCAAGGAGGTCGTCGAGGAGCTGTTCACCGCGGGCTTGGTCAGGGCGGTGTTCGCCACCGAGACCCTCGCCCTCGGCATCAACATGCCCGCCCGGACCGTGGTGCTCGAGAAGCTCGACAAGTGGAACGGCGAGGCCCACGTCGCGCTCACCCCCGGCGAGTACACCCAGCTCACCGGCCGAGCGGGACGCCGCGGCATCGACGTCGAGGGCCACGCGGTCGTGCTGTGGCAGCCCGGCCTCGACCCGGGCTCGGTGGCCGGCCTGGCGGGCACCCGTACCTACCCGCTCAACTCCTCCTTCCGCCCGTCCTACAACATGGCGGTCAACCTCACCGCCCAGGTCGGCCGGACGCGGGCGGCCGCGCTGCTCGAGTCGAGCTTCGCCCAGTTCCAGGCCGACCGGGGCGTCGTCGGCGTAGCGCGGCGGCTGCGCCGGCTCAAGGAGCAGGCCGCCGACCTGGCCCGGCAGGTCAGCTGCGACCGCGGCGACTTCTTGGAGTACGCCGCCATGCGCCGCCGGCTGACCGACACCGAGCGGGGCGCGTCGCGCAGCCGGGCGTCCGCGCAGCGGGCCGAGGCCAGGCGGGTGCTCGCCACGCTGCGCCGCGGGGACATCATCCACGTACCGTCCGGCCGCCGGGCCGGCCTGGCGGTGGTGCTCAACCCGCCGCCGGCCGGCGCCGAGTTCTCGCCCAACCGCGCCGACGGCCCCCTGGTGCTGACCGTGCACGGCCAGCTCAAGCAGCTGTCCGCGGCCGACTTCCCGGTGCCGGCCAGCCCCGTCGACCGGGTCCGCGTCCCCCCGGCGTTCAGCGAGCGGTCGCCCAAGCACCGCAGGGACCTGGTCTCCGCGATGCGCAGCAAGGTCGAGGGCCGCGGCGCGGACGCAGCCCAACGCCGCCGCCGCTCGGGTACCGCCGACGAGGATCCAGAACGAGGGCGTGGCTCCGCCGACGACGAAGACGACCTCGCGGTCGGAAGCGGCCGCTCCCGTTATGCCGACGAGGACGGCAATGAGGAGGACCGCGACGGGCGGGATGGCGGCCGGGACGGCCGCGGCGGCCGGCGTGGTGGTGGCGCGGAGCCGGACGACGACGAGCGCGCCGCCCAGGGCGACATCGCCGAGCTGCGCCGCAGGCTGCGCCGTCACCCGTGCCATCAGTGCCCCGACCGTGAGCAGCACGCCAGGTACGCCGAGCGCTACTTCCGGCAGCAGAAGGAGGTCGATGACCTCGAGCGCCAGGTGGCCGGGCGCCAGCACGTGATCGCACGGACCTTCGACCGGGTCTGCACCGTGCTCGACGAGCTCAGCTACCTGGACGGCGACAAAGTCACCCCGGCGGGACAGCGGCTCACCCGGCTGTACGCCGAGCTCGACCTGCTGGCCGCGGAGTGCCTGCGCCGCGGCCTGTGGGACGGCCTGAACCCGGCCGAGCTGGCCGCGTGCGTGTCCATGCTGTCGTTCGAGTCACGCAGGCAGGTCGAGGACGCCGGGCCCGCGAGGCTGCCGCAGGGCCCCGTCCGTGACGTGCTCACCGCCATGGCGCGGACCTGGGGCGAGCTCGACCACCTGGAGCAGCGGCACGGCCTTTCGTTCCTCCGCGAGCCCGACCCCGGCTTCGTCTGGGCGGCCTACCGCTGGGCCCGCGGTGCGAAGCTCGAGGACGTACTCGACTCGGTACCCGGCCTCACCCCCGGCGACTTCGTCCGTTCCATGAAGCAGCTCATCGACCTGCTCGACCAGGTCGCGGTCGCCTCCCGTCCGGACGCCCCTTCCCGGCGAGACGCCGCTCGCGCCGGCGGCACCAGGCCTGACCCGGAGCCAGGCGGCCCGGAGCCAGGCG
>CAZORE010000039.1:0-21872 GCA_964581815.1 uncultured Streptosporangiaceae bacterium
GAAGCCGCGACCAGGACCGGCGGCACCATCTACCTCGAGGCCCGGCGCCAGGACTAATGCACATGCTCGTCGACAGAAGATAAGGATTCTCGCCCGTGCGCTGGGAAACGCTACTGAATCAGCACCGGGGACGACACTCGGGCGGTACTAGCGACGAGGAACCAGAGGGTCGTTCCGAGCCGGACGCCGCCGTGCTTCCGCCGCTGCCCGCAACGCGGACCCGCGTCCCCGGTCCTGCGCTGCAAGGGCTGCTGGCGCTGGCGATCTACCTCGCCGTCTTCATCGTGGGGTTCGGCCTTGCCCTTGTCGGCGGCCTGAGCGGGCCCAAGGTCGGGCAAGGGTACCTTGATCCCAACCTGTTCATCTGGTTCTGGCGCTGGTGGCCCTATGCCGTGTCGCACGGGCTCAATCCGCTGTACTCGCATGAGATCGGGGCGCCGGCCGGGTACAACCTGGCCGCGTGGACGACCTCCACGCCCTCGGTGGCCCTGCTCGTGTGGCCGGTCACGGCCGCGTTCGGCCCGATCGCGTCGTTTAACCTGACGCTGCTGCTCGCGCCGCCGACCGCGGCCTGGGCGGCCTTCGTCGCCACGCGACGCCTGACGGGCCGGTTCTGGGCCGCCCTGCTGGCCGGGGCCGTCTACGGCTTCAACATCTACGAACTGGCCCACGATGTGTCGGGCCAGCCGAACGTCTCGGTCACCTTGCTGTTCCCACTCCTGGTGTACCTGGTCCTGCTGTGGTGGGACGGGACGCTGGGGCGAACTGGCTTCGTGATCTGGCTGGCGGTCGCCCTCGCCCTGGAGTTCTATACCTTCACCGAGGGCTTCCTCGACGTGACCATCGTGACACTGGTCGCCCTGGTAGCCGGCTTCGCGGTGGCCGGACCCGCCCGGCGCACCGTGGCCCGGCTGGCCGGGCTCATTGCCATCGCCTACGCGGGCGCCGTCGCGCTCGCGTCGCCGTACCTGCTGGACGCGCTCCTGAACCTGCCGCGCGGACTGGACAGGAACGCGCCGAACTTCTCGCTGCACTTGCTCGGGCTCGTCCTGCCGCGGCCGGACCGGGTCGGAGGGCTGCCTTCGCTTGCCGCCCTCAGCGCCAGGAACCCGGCCGCGGTCTACGTCGGTTTCCCGATGCTCGTGCTGCTGCTCGCGTTCGCGGTCGTCACCTGGTCGAGCAAGCTCACCCGGCTGCTCGTGGTCACGTTCGCGGCCGTCATCGTCCTCTCCGTCGGCCCCGTCCTGATCATCGGCGGCAAGCACGCCGTCACCCTGCCCTGGAGCAGGCTGTGGAACCTGCCGATCGCGCGCAGCGTCGAGGCCAACCGGTTCATTCTGTTCGGCTACCTGGTGCTGGCGGTCGTGCTGGCGCTCTGGCTCGCGGCGCCGGTCAGGAGCAGGCTGCGACTCGCGGCGCGCTGGGGCCTGGCCGTGCTGGCGCTCGCGGCGATCTTCGCGAACCTGCCCACGTTCGCCGAGGTAGTCGTCCCGCCCGCGCCGGCCTATACGCCAGCGGTGCCATCGCTGCAGGCCACCAACGCGCTGCCGGCCTTCATCACCGATGGCCTGTACCGGCGCTACCTGAAGCCGGGCGAGACCGTAGTGGTGCTCTCCCACCGCGGTAACGCCGGGATGTTGTTCCAGGCCGACACTGACTTTTACTTCAGGAACGCGGGCGGCTTCATCAACGCGTCGCTGAACGGCGGCAGTGCCGTGCCGCTGCCCGTCGCGCAGCTCAGCGACCCGAGCCCGGCTAAGGAGCGCGCGTTCTTCCGCTACGTTCATCAGGCCGGAGTGGGGGCCGTCATTGTCGAGCGCGCGTGGTCGGAGAAGTGGATGTACGTCTTCGACGGCCTCGGCTTGCGGGGCACGACGGTGGGCGGCGTGACCGTGTACGACACCAGCTCCGGTGACGCCGCGAGCTAACCCGGGCGAGAGCCCGGGCGGGCCTGCGAGCCGGCGCGGCGTGCGCTCAGAGCCGGGACACCGCCGGCCCGTGCCCGTTGCGCGGCTGCATGGCGTTCTGCGGCCAGACGGCCGGGGCTTCCGCGTGGTCCAGCCCGTGCGTCTCGCGCACCACGTACAGCGGCCGGGCCCGCGCCTCGTCGTATATCCGGCCGACGTACAGGCCGACCATCCCCATCACGGCCAGCTGGATCCCGCTGAGGAACGTGATGGCGCAGAGCAGCGACGCGTACCCGGGGACAAGCGCCTCGCCGGCCAGCTTGAGCGAGATCGCCACCAGCCCGTAGATCACCGACGCGAAGGCCAGGAACACGCCCATGCCGAGGGCCAGCCGCAGCGGGGCGGTGGAGAAGCCGAGGATGCCGTTGGAGGCGAGCTTGGCCATCTTACGCAGCGTGTAGTGCGTCGCGCCCGCCTGGCGTTCCTCCCTGATGTACGGCACCGCCGCCTGGCGGAAGCCGACCCAGGAGAACATGCCCCTGACGTAGCGGTTATTCTCCCGCATCTGGAGGAACGCATTGAGCGCCTTGCGGTCGACGAGCCGGAAGTCGCCCACGTCCACCGGCGTGTCGATATCGGCGATGCGGTGCAGCAGCCCGTAGAAGGCCGAGGCGGTCATCGTCTTGAACAGCCCCTCGCCCTCCCGCTGCTGACGCAGGCCGTAGACGACCTCGTATCCCTCTCGCCACTTCTCGATCATCTGCGGGATCACGGAGGGCGGGTCTTGCAGGTCGGCGTCCATGATGATCACGGCGTCGCCGGACGAGGCGTCCATCCCGGCGGTGATGGCCACTTGGTGGCCGAAGTTCCTGGAGAACTGGATCAGCTTGAACCGCGGGTCGCCAGCGGCGGTGGCCTGCGCGAGCGGGTACGTGCGGTCGCTGCTGCCGTCGTCCACCATGACGACCTCGGCCGGGCCGTCGAGCTGCGCCATGATCTCCTGCAGCCGCTCGACGAGGAGCGGCAGGATTCCCTCTTCGTTGTAAAGCGGGATCACGATGGAGTACTTCACCGGGTCCATTGGGTTCTCCGCGTTCCCGCGCTAGCGCGACTAATCGGGGGTATGGTGAGTGACGCTATTTATACAATACGTAACTTCATAGTTACCGTGAGGGAGGGTGTGCAGCATAATGGCAAGATCACGCCGGACGAAGCCCGAACCTCGCGTGTCCTTTCGTAGCACGTGGTAGAAGTAGGCGCCATGGAAGCAACCGAGTTGAGAACACTTGTTGAGGTCGAGGACAGGCACTGGTGGTACGCGGAGCGCCGCAGCATCCTCGCCAGGGAGCTGCGCCGCCTGCCTGCGCCCGGTCGCGCGCTAGATATCGGCGCGGCCGGCGGTGGCAACACGCGAGTGCTGCTCGGCCACGGGTGGCAACCGGTGGCGCTCGAGTACGCGCCGACGGCCGCGCAGATCGCGCGCGAACGGGGCATCGACGTGGTCCGCGCGGACGCCAGGGAACTGCCGGTGCGCACCGGGTCTATGGACTTGGTAACCGCGTTCGACATCCTGGAGCACATTGAAGAGGACTACCTCGCCACGGCCGAGATAACCCGGGTGCTGCGGCCGGGCGGCACCGCGCTGATCGCGGTGCCCGCGGACATGACGCTCTGGTCGGCGCACGACACGGCCGTCGGGCACGTCCGCCGGTACACCAGGGGGACGCTAGCCGACGTCATCGTCAAGGGCGGCCTGGTGATCGAGGAGATGTGGAGCTGGAACGTGCTCCTGCGCCCGCTGGCCAGCCTGCGCCGCAAGTCATCCCGCGGCAGCGACCTCGGCAAGGTCAACCCCCTCCTCAACACCAGCCTCAAGGCGATCGTCACCGCGGAGCGGTACCTGCCGGTCAAGTCGCTGCCAGGCGTCAGCCTGTTCCTGCGCGCCCGGCGGCCCTGACCAGTGACGGCCTGACCATAGACGGAAGGTAGAGTTGCGGTGGTGCGGTGGGCGACGACTGCGATCCGCGACGGGGAACCGGCGGACGCCACTGGTACCAGGGCGCGGCGACCTGGTAACCGCGTGCCCGGTCCGGTGCTGCAGGGGCTGATCGCATTCGCCATCTACCTTGTCGTCTTCATCCTCGGGTTCGGGCAGGGGCTCATCACCCACCTGAACCAGCCGTCGGTGGGACAGGTCGAGGTAGATCCCAACTTCTACATCTGGGCCTGGCGCTGGTGGACCTACGCCGTGTCCCATGGCCTCAACCCGCTGTATACCTATCAGATCGGGGCGCCGGCGGGAAACAACCTGGCGTGGGCGACCACTTCCCCCTCGGTGGCCCTGCTCGTGGCGCCCCTCACGGCAGCGTTCGGCCCGGTGCTGTCGTACAACCTGACGCTGCTGCTCGCGCCGCCGGCCTCGGCCTGGGCGACCTTCATCGCCGCCCGCCGGCTGACGGGCAACTTCTGGGCATCGCTGCCGGCCGGCGTCGTCTACGCCTTCAACGTCTACACCCTTGACCACGACGTGTCCGGTCAGCCGAACCTCACGGTGACCCTGCTGCTGCCGCTCCTGGTGTACCTGGTCTTGCTGTGGTGGGACGGGACCCTCGGGCGCACGGGCTACGTGATCTGGACGACGGTCATCATCGCGCTGCAGTTCTACACCTTCGTCGAGTACTTCGCGGACATGTCGCTGATGCTGGTGGCCGCCCTGGGGCTCGGCCTCGGGCTGGCCGGCCGGGAGCTGAGGCCTAAGGTGTTCCGGCTCGCCCGGCACACGGCCATCGCTTACCTGGGCGCCATGGTGCTGGCGGCGCCGTACCTGATCTACGCGCTCGGCAACTACCCGAGCACGCTCACCAGGCAGGAACCGTTCTTCTCGCTCGACCTGTCCGGGCTGGTGCTGCCGCGGCATGACCGGCTCCTCGGCATGACGTGGTGGGCCGCCGCCGTGAGCCACGACATGTCGGCCACCACGTACCTGGGTATGCCGTTGCTGGTGATCCTGGTCCTTCTCGCGGTGCTCGCCTGGTCGCGCCGGATGGTCAGGTTCCTCGCCATCGGGTTCGTCATCGTGGTCCTGTTCGCCGCCGGACCTAACCTGATCGTCGACGGACACCAGCTGTTCCCGCTGCCCTGGGGCGCGATGTGGAACGGGATGTTCCTGCGCAGCGCCGAGCCCATCAGGCTCATCCTCTTCGCCTACCTGGCGCTCGCGATGGTGCTCGCGCTCTGGCTCGCGGCAGTGGACCGGAGCTGGCTGGCGCGCGCCGGGCGCTGGGCTCTCGCCCTGGTGGCGGTCGCGGCGATCTTCGCGGACCTGCCGACCTTCGCCGAGGTCGTCGTGCCGCCGCCGCCCAAGCACTGGACGCCGGCGATACCGTCCCTGCAGCCCGCGAACGCGCTGCCCGCCTTCTTCAGCGACGGCCTGTACCGGCGTTACCTGACTCCGGGCGAGATCGTGGTCGTCGTGTCGCAGCGCGGTAACGCCGGCATGCTCTTCCAGGCCGCCACGGGCTTCTACTTCCGCATCGACGGCGGCTTCATCAATTCGTCCCTTTCCCGGGTCGACGCCTTGCCGCCGCCGGTCGCCGCCGTCAGCGTCTTGACCCCCGCCAACAAGCTGGGCTTCGAGGAGTACATCCAGAACTCGGGGGTTGGCGCGATCGTCGTCGAGCGGGCGTGGTCGCAGGAGTGGATGTACAACTTCGCCGATATTGGCCTGAAGGGCGTCACCGTCGGCGGCGTGACCATCTACAACACCACGGGCGTCACGGCGCCCACCGACCACCCTAAGGCGAGGTAGCGGTTAGCGGGGGCGGCCCCGTTGTTCCCGGGGGTGATGTCCACCCAGCGCAGCAGCCGCGGGCCGGGGTCCCAGACTGGACCTTCGGCCAGGGAGCACTGCGATGGCACGGCGATGTCTGCGGACAGCTGACGGGCCGATGAGCAGTGAGGAACCGGTCAGCTCGACCGAGCTGGCGCTGCTTATCGCGATGATCGCCGTCTTCGTGGCGGCGTTGCTCCTGGTCTCCCGCTACGACCCGGCCGAGGCGGACAGCGGCGGCTGACTCGCCCCGCAGACATGACAGCGCCCCGGCCGATGGCGGCCGGGGCGCTGCGGGTTACCGGTGCGGCTATCTATTCGTAATGAAGAAGACGTGGCCCCCGCGCGAGCCGGGTATCGGCGTGCTGCTGCCCCAGCCGATCACCGGCTGGTAGAAGACCGTGTACCCGTGGTTGGCCTCAAGCCCGCCGTAGACACCTACGTTGAGCCCGAGCTGGCCGTTCACCCAGCCCTCGTGGCCGTTGATCGCGCCGGGACCGACGATGATGAAGTGGTCCCATGAGGGCGCTCCGGCCTGGATGAAGTAAACGTTCTCGCGCGTCGCGCCCTGGGACACGGCGTGGCCGTTGGACAGCCACGGGACGGGAGCGTAGACCGGCTGGACCGAGGCGTCGAATAGTTCGAAGGCGCTGGCCCCCATTGCGTCCATGGCGCTGACCCCCACCTTCGGGTAGACACCCGGGACCGCCGCGCCCGCGGACAGCACGCCGCCGCTGAACGTGGCTCCAGCCGGGCCGCCCACCAGCGCCTCGGGCACGCCCGGCGGAACCGTCGGGAACAGGACCGTGCCGTCTGAGTTCACCGGGGCGCTCAGCTGGACCGTGTCCGGCGTGACGATGACGGCGTCGGTAGAGGGGGAAACGCCCGTCACCGTCACGGTCGCGATCGCGTTGGCCAAACCGTGGTTCGCCACCAACGTGAACGTGGTGCGGAGAGGCACCACCGGCGCTGACGGCGTGAGCGTGCCGGTGGGCGACAGGACCCACCCGAACGGCAGGACGGAGAAGGGCGCGAGCGACCAGGTGATCGGAAAGCCCAGGCTGTCGGTCGCGCCGAACTGGATGATGTCCACGGGCGGGAGGAACTGCACCAGGCGGGGGGACCCGACGACCGAGACGGGGGGCGCGCCGAACGTGGCGGTGATGTTGCTGATGCTGTCGGTATACGCATTGCTCGCAGTTATCGAGTAGCCGATCGGCACCGGGGGCATATGCTCGGCCGCGTGCGCGGACCCGCCGGCGGTCAGGGCAACGCCCGCCGCCATGAGAGGTACCGCCGCAGCAGCAAGGATCTTGCCGCGAATAGTCATGATTTACCTCAGTTTCCCTAACGAGCTCACCGTGAGGGACCCCGCGTTTTCCGGACGCGAATTGCGGTTTAAATTACACGGTTGCCCGAATTTTCGGCACTCGTCCATGGCCTATTGCAGGTCCGGTAGCGAGTGCGGAGTGAAGACGCTTCTTGATGATAGCGGAGCTCGATGTATTGCGCGATGCCTCCGCGCGCTTTTTTCGTGTCGCGTAGATGGCGCGGCGCGCCCGCTCTACTTTCAGCGCGCCGTTAAAGCTCATTGTCATAATATATCCCGGTCCAGCCGACAAACTGCCTGATCTCGAGATAAACGAGCTCGGCGGTGAACTCCGCAGACGTGTAATTCGAACCGCGGTCGCTGGGAATATTGCCCTTCCGGCAGCCTGACGTTCCGGGCTGCCATATTAACGGCGCTTGTGATAAGCGGGGTCGTGTAATTATCGTCCATCGCCTAGCCGATGACCATCCTTGTCGGGCAATCGATGACGGTCGCGAGGTAAACCCGGCCCTCCTCGGTGAATATGTAAGTGATGTCGCCTACCATTTGTTGCTGGGCCTTTCCGCGGTGAAATCGCGCCCGACGAGGTCCGGTGCCGGGGCCTGCCGCCGCCTGCACGGCCAGCGAGCGGTAGTGTCTCACCTGGCCAGGGAACCGGGCTCAGGTCGCGCATCAGCGCGGATTGGCTCGTCGGCGCGCCCGATGCCCCACCGCAGCTGCGCGCGGACCCGCTGGCAGCCGTAGGCGCCGTCCGAGTCGTCGAAGGTCTTCTTGGCGTACAGCATAATCTCTTCCCTTCTTTTCGCTGTCGCCGGGCCTGGGTTGCCCTGCCATTCGCGGAATCCTGATTTCGAGACCCCGAGCCATTCGCACATCTGGAGGATGGTCGGAGCCGGCGTGGCCTTTCTTGAGGCCGCGGCGGCGTACTCCGCTGCTTTTTTCGGGAAGGCGCACTTTATCTCAAGCTCGCGGAGCCTGGCCCGCTCGGAAAGGGAAGCGGCTCCCCAGCCTCCCTGCCGTGCTTTTCCCGGTAAACCCCTACCAAGTTCTCGAACGCGGTCTCGTGCATGTTGAATTCGCGCGCTACGTCAGCAATTGACCGTGGCGTGTGCCGATAACTAGCTAAACGACCTCTTCATGGAAGACAGGTGCATATTTCCGGTACCCTGAGAAATTATTCCCCTGTCCTTTGGCTGAGAATCCTAAGGATCCGCAGTCCGGAAGATCGGGCAACGCCATGTACTTTAGGTGTTTCAGGCTTCCTGGGGTGTTGTTGGTCTGGTGTTCCGTGCGTGTCCTGAAGTCTGTACTTCCGCACCAAGGGCGTCACGGCGCCCACCGACCCTAAGGCGCGGAAGCGGTTAGCGGGGCGGCCCGTTGTTCCCGGAGCGCAGGCGAAGATGTCGCCGGCGTGGGGCTGGGGCGCGATCTCCGCCTCGGTGAGGTTCTCGCGGGCGGTAGTGATGTAGAGGGTGGAGAGGTCGTCGCCGCCGAAGGTCATCGAGGTGGGCTGGTCGACCGGAAGACCGATCACCGTGTCGAGGTCACCGGCGGGGGTATAGCGGCGGACCTCGCCCGTGCCGAAGACAGCGAGCCATAGGCAGCCGTCAGCGTCGAGGGTCAGGCCGTCCGGGATGCCGTGGTCGATGGTGATGAAGCGGCTGCGCTCACCGAGTTCGCCCGTCGCCGGGTCGCAGGTGAAGACGTCGACGCCGCCGCTGAAGCTGTCGGCGTAGAAGAAGCGCGTGCGGTCGTCGGACCAGTCAAGCCCGTTGGACAGGCCGACCCCGCCGAGCAGTTCCGTCACCTGCCTGTCCGGCGAGAGCTTGTACAAGGCGCAGGCGGGCCCGCCCCTTCGCCAGGGCATGGTCCCGGCCCAGAAGTCGCCCCACGGCGACGGCTTGCCGTCGTTGAACCGGACCGCGGACCGGTCGACCCCGAACCCCTCGACGGGGCTCAGCGGGTAGTCGCCAGAGGCGGGCTGGCCAGGCCCGAGCGCGAACCCGTCCACCATGGCGAAGACCAGGCCGCCCGTTGTCGTCAGCCCGACGGCGCCGACCGGGACGGCGTCCGCGCGCGGGACGGCGGGCCCGTCCGCCCCGGCGGCCGCGAACCGGGTATGCGCGCCGGTCGCCGGGTCGAGCCCGTGGACGTGCCCCGGGTTGATGTCCACCCAGCGCAACAATCGCGAGCCGGGGTCCCAGACGGGACCTTCCGCCAGGTAGCACTGCGAAGGGACGGCGATGTCTGCGGACAGCTGACGTGTCATGGCTACTCGCCTCGCTGGGGAGTTATCTGCGGGTTTGTCTCGAAAGGGAACCTTAGCGGGGAAACACGCCACCGTTCTGCTGAACTCTTTGAGTGCGGAGAAGACGGGCTACCGGTTCCCCTCGGCCGTACAAAACCCAATAATGAGCGACATGTCTGAGGACAAGGAGCAGCCGCGCGGGATCGCCTGGGTCATCTGGACGCTTGAGCATGCCCAGGATGTCGTGTCGGTGATCGTCGGGGTGATGCTCGTCGCCCTGGCCGTGGTCGTACTCGTCTTGGGCGTGGTGGACTTCTTTCGCGACATCGACCACGGGTCGGTGGAGAGCGCGGTGGTCAACCTGCTCAACCGGGTGCTGCTCGTGCTGATCCTCGTCGAGATCATGCACACCGTGGTGTTGTCGCTGCGCGCGCACCACCTGGTCGCCCAGCCGCTACTCGCGGTCGGCCTGGTCGCCGTGATCAGGAAGATCCTCTTCGTCCTGAGCAGCGAGCAGACCGTGGGCTCGGCCGAGCTCGCGCTGCTTATCGCGATGATCGCCGTCTTCGTGGCGGCGCTGATCCTCGTCTCCCGCTTCGACCCGGCCGAGGCGGATAGCGGCGGCTGACCCCGCGGCTGGGCCCGCGAGCACGACAGCGCCCCGGTCGGCATCGACCGGGGCGCTGCGGACTCGTTGTTCGGTTACTGGGCGGCTAGCTCACGAAGTACACGTAGCCCCAGTGTGAGCCGGGCACTGGCGTGGTGCTGCCCTGGCCGGTCACCGGCTGGTAGTACACCGTGTAGCCGTGGTGGTACTCAAGGCCGCCGTAGACCGCCGCGTTCAGCCCCAGCTGGCCGTTCACCCAGCCCTGGTGGCCGTTGATCGCGCCGGGGCCGACGATGGTGAAGTGGTCCCATGACGCCGCGCCGGACTGAATGAAGTACACGTTCTCACGCGACGTGCCGATGAACACGGCATGGCCACCGGACAGGACCGGCACGGGAGCGAAGACTGGCCGGACGACGGCGTCGAACGTCTCGACGGCGGCGGCTCCGGCGGCATCCTTGGCGGTGACGGCCACGTTCGTGTAGTCGCCGGGAACCGCCCGGCCCGCGGACAGCACGCCGTTGTTGAACTCGGCTCCAGCCGGGCCGTTCGTCAGCGTCTCGGCCACTCCCGACGGAACTGTCTCGAAGAAGACCCGGCCGTGCCTGTTCGCCGGGGCCTTCAGCACGACGGTGTCCGGCGTGACGGAGACGCCGTCCTCAGCCGGAGTGGCGCTCGCGCCCACGCCGACGTTCACGGTCGCGAACGCCACGGCCGAACCGTCGGTCGCCTTCACCGTGAACGTGACGGGGGCCGTCACCGGCGTCGTCGGGAGCGTGAGCGCGCCCGCGCTCGTCAGGGCGAACCCGGTGGCGGGTACAGCCGGCGACCAGGTAATCGCCGCGCCCTGGCTGTCGGTCGCACCGAACTGGATGGCGTCGGCGGTCGGCACCTGGACGGCGGTGGACCCGACGGCCGAGGTCGCGGGCGTGCCGAACGTTGCGGTGATGCCGCTGATGCTGTCGGAATGCGCGTTGAACGCAGCTACCGTGTAGCCGATTATCGGGGGGGCCGACTGCGTAGCCGCGTGCGCGGACCCGCCGGCGGTCAGGGCAACGCCCGCCGCCATGACAGGGACCGCGGCGGCCGCCAAGATCTTGCCGCGAATCATCATGAATTGACCCCAGTCTTCCCTCGCGCGCCTCCCGTGGCTCTCACGGGGGCAGTCCGCTGTGTCTCACAGGTAATGACTCCGGTGGGGTGCTCGCGGTTCCCTCACTAGCCCAAATTTCCCCTTATTTCGTAGCTTTCTTTCCGGATAATCACCCAATGCCGATACATAGCGGACGGCCACTCCAGTCCAGGGGTCGGTTCGGGGTTGCCATCGGGGTGTCCCGGTTTAGCCGGCGAGGTGATCGCTGCTCAGGTCGATGTTGCTCACGTTGGCTTCAAAGCAAAACAGCGGCGACCCGAAAGTCGCCGCTGAGCTGGCCCTACATGGTGGAGCTAAGGGGATTTGAACCCCTGACCCCCTCGATGCGAACGAGGTGCGCTACCGGACTGCGCTATAGCCCCTTGGACCTGAGCCAGAGTACCAAACTTTGCGGCCTGCTCGCGCCGTCGGCGGCTGGGCGGGCCCGCTAGTCGCCGACGGCGCGAAGCCGGGGCGGTTCGTAAGCGTCGTAGTAGTCCTCGTCGGCGGCATCAGCGTCCGCGTTGGAGGTCGTGTACTTGCCGGCCAGGCCGGGCGCGAAGTCACGGCCGGGGCCCGAGTCCTGATAGTCGGCCGCGACCGGGGCCGCGGCGAACCGCGCCGCGAGAGCCGCCGCGGCCGCCGCCACGTCCGCGGTGGACGTGTCCTCGGCGGGAGCGGCGCGCCGCGCCTCTAGCAGGCGCGCCCTGGCGTGCGCGGCCGCCTCGGCCTCATGCCCGGCCCGCTCCACGTCGGCCCGCCCGGCCTCGCGGAGCAGCAGCAGGTAACCGCTGAGCATGATCGAGGGCGGGATGACCACCCACACCGCGGCCAGGCCGACGACCGCGAGCGTGACCGCGGCGATCTCAAGGCCGGCCAGCATCAGCAGCAGGCGGCGGCGAGCGGCGAGCATGCGCCGCCGGGCCTCCGCCCCGCTGGCCGGCCCGGCGGCGGGAGCCGCCGGCTCCTGCCGTCGCGCGTCGTCCGCGACGTCCTCGCTGTCCCCGGGGGCCAGGTCCGCTTGATCGGCGAGCCCTGCGTCCACGGACGGGCCCAACGGCTGTCCCGGTGCCTGGGCAGGCGCCTGCGCGGCGGCGGTGCCGCGGGCCGAGTCGTGCCTGAGCCACCGGGGGATGAGCACGCACGCCCAGATCGCGACGATGGCCAGGTAAAGGATGGCGCTGCTCATCGGGGCTCGTGCCTCCCCTCGGTCATTCCGGCACCAGGCACACCAAGCATGTAACGCAGCGTAAAGGGACCGGCCGCCGATAACGAGTACCCGACCGGCGTGTCGCGCAGATCCACGGCAAAGATCCATTATGCGAAGGCGGTCACGGAAATCCCGGAAGGCCCGCCGCGAGTCAGCCCGGGTCGCGATCCTCAGGCGCCCGACCGTGACGCGGCGAGGGAACTCCGCCACCGGGGGAGCATCCCGGTGGCGACCTCCTCGGCGGTGATGGCGTAGCAGATGTGGTCCCGCCAGCTGCCGTTGATGTGCAGTTGCCTTACCCGGATGCCCTCGTCACGGAAGCCGAGCTTCTCCACCACACGGCGGGACGCGGCGTTCTCCGGCCTGATGGACGCCTCCAGCCGGTGCATGCCCATCGCGCGGAAGCAGTGATCGACGGCCATCGCCAGCGCCGTGGGCACGATCCCGCGCCCGGCGTACGCCTCGTCGATCCAGTAGCCGATCTGCCCGGACCGCGACGATCCCCATACGATCGACCCGACCGTTAGCTGCCCGGCGAACACGCCGCCGTAGGTGATCACCCAGGGCAGCGCGACGCCCTGCCTGGCCTCCCGCCGCATGGTCCGCACCATCGCCACGTACGGCCCGATCGGCGACCGGACCAGCGGCGTCTCCGGGTTGGACGGCTCCCATGGGCGCAGCCACGTAGCGTTGCGTACCCGGATATCGCGCCAGGTGCGGGCGTCAGAGACCCGCACCGGCCGGAGCACGACCGGCGCGTCAAGCAGGTCCGGCTCGGTAAGGGTGGTCGGCCACCCGTGGATGCGTCCCACGGCTTTCAATCATTCCCCTGTATGGTGCTGCACATCTAGCGTAGGCGCAGTTGCCCCGGCAGGAGCGCCCCCCTGCACGATAACCGCGCCTGACCGGGAAAAGCCGTGGTCAGGCAGGGCGCACGGCCGCCGGTTGCTCGCCGTGCCGCGGCTGCCTGCCCGGTCAAATGAGGAGCGATCGTATCAGCCGCGCGGGGAGGCCGTCCGCTGCCGAGACGGAATCGCAATGCTATGCCCGATCCGCTACCTGATCCGTGCCGGTGTCATGGGAGTGCCCGGCGCCCGGGTCGGACCGCACGTGGTCACCGCCCCGGATCTGGTCAACGGCGTGGACCAGGATCGGGCGCAGGACGCTCATGCCGTCCCTGACACCGCCGGAGGATCCAGGGAGATTGACGATCAGCGTCCGCGACGCGACGCCGGCCAGGCCGCGGGACAGGATGGCCGACGGGACGCCGGCGGCGGCGCCGGCGGAACGCAGCGCCTCGGCGATGCCCGGGATCTCCCGGTCGATGACCCGCCGGGTCATCTCCGGTGTATGGTCCGTGGGGGTCAGGCCGGTCCCGCCGGTAGTCACCGCCACGTCGTACCCGGCGGTTACCGAGTCGCGCAGCACCTGCTCGACCGCCTCGCCGTCCGGGATCACCATCGGGCCGTCCACGACGTCGCACCCGGCCGAGCGGAGCAGTTCTACGAGCACCGGACCGGAACGGTCCTCGTACACCCCGGCCGACGCGCGGTTGGACACCGTGATCGCCAGCGCCCTGATCATGGTCGCCGCCAGGTGCCCGACTTGCCGCCGTCCTTCGCTTCAAGCCGGACGTCGGTGATCACCGCACCCCTGTCAACCGCCTTGATCATGTCTACGAGGGTGAGCGCGGCGACGGAAACGGAGGTGAGCGCCTCCATCTCGACCCCGGTCCGGTCGGCGGTGCGCACCGAGGCGGTGATCGTCACGCCGGCGTCCTCGACGATGAGGTCGACGGTGACGCCGTGGATGGCGAGCGGGTGGCAGAGCGGTATCAGGTCCGGGGTCCGCTTCGCGCCGGTGATCCCGGCGATCCGGGCGACGGCGAGCGCGTCGCCCTTGGGGACGGTCCCGTCGCGCAGCGCCGCGACGGCCTGCGCGGAAAGCAGCACCCGCCCGGATGCCGTCGCCGTCCGAACCGTCACGTCCTTGGCGGAAACGTCCACCATCCGTGCGCGCCCCGCCTCGTCCAGGTGGGTCAGCCGCGCCGGTGCAGCATCGCTCATGCCAGCAGCCTAACAAGATCATCCCGAACGGAAGCTGGTGTCTCCGCGGTCAGGGCAGTACGAGGACGTCGGCCGGGTGGCCCGCCGGGAGCTGGGTTTCCCGCTCGGGGACGACGATCAGCGCGTTGGCCCGGCCAAGTGAGGCGACTTGGTGCGACTGCTGCCCGGACAGGGGAGTGACCTCGCTGCCGTCGAGCACGCCGCGCAGGAAGGAGCGCCGTCCCGCGGGCGAGCGCACCGGGCCGGTGAGCGTGGCCTGCACCGCGGGCAGCGACAGGTCGTCCGCGCCCTGCAGTGCCGCGATCGCGGGCCTGACGAAGACCTGGAACGACACGTAGGCGCTGACCGGGTTGCCCGGCAGGGTGAAGATGGGAGTTTTGTCGGGCCCGATCACGCCGAAGCCCTGCGGCATCCCCGGCTGCATCGCGACCTTGCGGAAGGTCACGGTGCCTAGCTCGCGCAGTGCCGCCTTGACGACGTCGTGCTCACCGCCCATGGATACCCCGCCGGTGGTGATCAGCAGGTCGGCGCGGGACAGTTGCTCTTCGAGCGCGGGCAGCACGCCGGCCGGGTCGTCAGGCACCACCGAGTGCCGGAAAGCGACCGCGCCGGCCTCGCGCGCGCACGCCGCGATCATGTAGCTGTTGGAATCCCAGATCCGGCCGGGCACGAGCGGGGTACCCGGCTCGGTCAGCTCGTCCCCGGTGGACAGCACGACGACCCGGGGCCGGGGGCGAACCATGACCGCCTTGCGGCCCGCGGAAGCCGCGACCGCGATCTGCATCGGCCGCATGCGCGCCCCGGCGGAAAGCAGCGTCTCGCCCTCGGCCGCGTCGCCGCCCGCGTAGCGGACCGCGTTGCCAGGCTCCGCCGCGCGGTAGACGGCGACCTGCCCGGTCCCGCCGTCGGTCCACTCGACGGGCACCACGGCGTCGGCCTCGGCGGGCAGCCGCGCGCCGGTCATGATCTTGATGGCCGTGCCCGGGGCCAGCCGGTAGGCGCCGACGTCGCCGGCCGCGATCTCGCCCGCCACCGGCAGCATGGCCGGCGCCTGCTGCACGGCGCGCGCCACGTCAGAGGCATGGACGGCGTACCCGTCCATGCTCGAGTTGTCGAACGACGGCAGCGCGACCGTCGCCGTCACGTCCTCCGCGAGCACGCATCCCTCGGCCGCCGCGAGCTCAAGCCGGGCCGGGGCGAGCGGCGTTATCGCCGACAGGATGGCCGACTGGTACGCCTCGACTGTGCTCGGCGAATCGCCGTCCTCCGCCGCGCCGGCCGCGGGGCGCTGGGTCACTGCAGCTCTTCGAGGAACTTGCGCAGCCAGGGGATGAACTCGCTGGCCAGGTCGGGCCGCTCCGCCGCGAACATCACCATGGTCCGCAGGTAGTCAAGCTTGTTGCCCGTGTCGAAGCGGCGCCCGCTGAACAGCACGCCGCGCAGCTCGCCCTTGGCGGCCAGGACCTTGAGCGCGTCGGTCAGCTGGATCTCACCCCCGCGTCCCGGCTGCGTCACCCGGAGCACGTCGAAGACCTCAGGGTCGAGCACATAGCGCCCGATCACGATCCACCGGCTCGGCGCCGTGCCCGGGGTCGGCTTCTCCACCAGGTCCGTGACCATGACCACGTCGTCCTCCCCGGTGGCCTCGACGGCCGCGCAGCCGTAGAGGGCGACCTCCTCCGGGTCGACCTCCATCAGCGCGACGACGCTGCCGCCGCACGTGTTCCTGATGTCGATCATCCGGGTGAGCAGCGGGTCTCGCGGGTCGATCAGGTCGTCGCCGAGCAGCACCGCGAACGGCTCGTGGCCGACGTGCTGTGCCGCGCACAGTACGGCGTGGCCAAGTCCCCTGGGATCGCCTTGGCGGACGTAGTGCATGGTGGCGAGCTCGCTTGACTCCCGGACGAGGCTGAGCTTGTCCCAGTCCTCCTTCGCGGTCAGCGCCTCCTCGAGCTCGTAGGCACGGTCGAAGTGATCTTCGATGGAGCGCTTGCTTCTGCCCGTGATTAGCAGCACATCGTTGAGGCCCGCTTTCACGGCCTCTTCCACGACATACTGAATCGCGGGCTTGTCGACGACAGGCAGCATTTCCTTCGGCGTGGCTTTTGTCGCTGGCAGGAAGCGTGTTCCCAGGCCAGCGGCGGGAACCACGGCTTTGGTTACTGCTGGCGTCCTGGCATTGCCGGTATCGACCATGGGTTAAGCGTAGTGACTTCTCAGGAGCGACGTGACATGGCTGCCTCGCACACCCCACGTGACCAGCAACCGGTCGGGCCGGCCGGCCCGGTCCCAGGTAAGGCCGGCCTGCGAGGGCGGATCGCCGCGGCCCGGGGATGCGTGCCGGGCGCGGAGCGAGCTGCCGCGGGACGACTCATCAGGGACCACGTGCTCGAGATGCCGCAAGTGGCGGCGGCGGGGACCGTCGCGGCCTATTACTCCATCGGCATGGAGCCGGACACCCACGGCCTCATCTTCGCCCTGTGGAAGCGCGGGAGTTACGTGGTCCTTCCCCTGCTGCTCCCCGACGGAGACCTTGACTGGGCGTCCTACGAGGGACCGGACTCGCTCGCTCCCGGGCCCATGGGGCTGCTGCAGCCGGTGGAGCCGGCTCGCGGCCCGGGCACCGTGGCGCGCGCGGACATCGTCCTCGTCCCGGCGCTCGCCGTCGACGCCGTAGGGAACCGGCTCGGCCGGGGCGGCGGATCCTACGACCGGGCGCTCGCCCGGGTCGGCGGCCAGGTTCCGACGATTGCGCTGCTCTACGACGCCGAACTGCTCGATCACGTGCCCGCTGAGCCGCACGACCGCCCGGTCCGCGCGGTCGTCCGCCCCTCACATGGGCTCACCTGGTTCTAGAGGCCGGGCGCTCGGCGTGGAATCAGCGGGTCACCGGCGCGGTTATCCTTAGCAGTCGCCTGTCGCGAGTGCTAACGTAGCAAACCGAAATGGTCCCGCCTGGGAGGAATCGTGCCCACTTACCAGTACGTCTGCACCGAATGCGGTGGCCAGCTCGAGGCGGTGCAGAAGTTCACCGACGCGGCGCTGACCGTGCACGATGACTGCGGCGGCAGGCTGCGCAAGGTGTTCTCGCCCGTGGGCATCGTCTTCAAGGGGTCTGGCTTCTACCGGACCGACAGCCGCGGTAGCGAGCCGAAGGGATCCTCGTCCACGTCCTCCGTGAAGGAGGACGGCTCTAAGGACGGCGGCTCTAAGGACGGCGGCTCGAAGGACGGCAGCTCCAAAGACAGCGGGTCGAAGGAGAGCGGGTCGTCTTCTTCCTCGTCCGATTCTGCTTCGTCGTCCTCGAAGTCGGGTGGCGACTCGACCTCGTCGACTGCTAGCTCGTCTTCCGGTAGCTCATCCAGCACGAAGGTCGCCTGAGCACCATGGGCGCGGCCGCGGAGATCGGCGTCATCGGCGGGTCAGGCTTCTATGAGTTCCTGACTAACGCCGCAGAGGTGCGGGTCGACACCCCGTTCGGCCAGCCGAGTGAGGCGGTGCTCGTCGGCGAGGTCGCGGGCCGTAGCGTGGCCTTCCTGCCAAGGCACGGAAGGGACCACCGGTACCCGCCGCACAAGATCCCGTACCGGGCCAACCTGTGGGCGCTGCGCGCGCTCGGCGTGCGGCGGATCCTGGCGCCGACCGCGGTGGGCTCGCTCACCGCGTCTTACGGCCCGGGCACGCTGGTCATACCCGACCAGCTGGTGGACAGGACCACGGGACGCGCCCAGAGTTTCTACGACTCCGACGCGGTGCACGTGCCGTTCGCCGACCCGTACTGCCCGTCGGGCCGGGCGCACGCGATCGACGCCGCGCGGAAGGCGGGCTGGGTCCCGGCGGGTTCGGGCACGCTCGTCGTCATCGAGGGGCCGCGCTTCTCGACCCGCGCGGAGTCGCAGTGGTACGCGGCGCAGGGCTGGACGCTGATCGGGATGACCGGGCACCCCGAGGCGGTCCTCGCCCGTGAGCTTTCCATCTGCTACACGCCGCTGGCGCTGGTCACCGACACCGACGCGGGCGTCGCCGAAGGCGACGGAGTGACCCAGGCCGAGGTATTCGAGGTCTTCGGTAAGAACGTGGGCAGGCTCCGCGAGCTTGTGGCGAGCATCATCGCGGCGTTCCCGGCGGAGCGCGAGGACGACCTGTGCGCGCACGCGCTCGACGGCATCAAGCTCCCGATCAACCTGCCCTGACCCGCTTTTCACGCCATCCCCAAACTTCTCAAGCCGGGCATTTTACGAACTATCGCCGCGGGGTATGGTCTGTGCGTGACTGAACTCGATATCCCGCCGGCCGGTACCGCCCGGGTGCACGTGCTGCACGAGGGCTACGTCGGGCTCGACGGCGACGACGGGCGCGTGAGCGGGACCGTGACGCTGATCACCGACGGCGACGCGGTGATCGTCGTCGATCCGGGCATGGTCGCCGACCGCGGGGCCCTGCTCGCCGCCCTGGCCGCGCACGGCCCGGCCCCGTCGGACGTGACGGACGTGGTCTTCAGCCACCACCACCCGGACCACACGGTCAACGCCGCGCTGTTCCCGAACGCGCGGATCCACGACCACTGGGCGGTCTACCAGGGTGACCGCTGGCTGGACCGGGACGCGCACGGCGCGGTGCTCGCTCCGTCGGTGCGCCTGCTGCGCACCCCAGGGCACACGGGAGAGGACATTTCCACGATCGCCTCGACGGCGGACGGGGTGTACGCGTGCACGCATGCCTGGTGGTCGGCCGACGGCCCGGAGGAAGACCCGCTCGGCTCCGACGCGGCGGCGCTCAAGGCCAGCAGGGAACTCTTGTTGCGCGTCGCCACGGTGATAATCCCAGGTCACGGTGCGCCCTTCGGCATCGGTGCACGTGCGTGACACTGGAACGCCGCGCGGCGTTCCGCCGGTTATGGGGTACTCTGCGCGGCGCCTGGGCCATGCGGCGCCCATTGGCCGCAGGGGTGACGATTTGCCCAAATCGCACGGTAACGACGGTACGGCCGGCCGCGGAACGGGTACTGTAACGTCCCGAGCGGCCAATGCTCCGCTCGGTCCGGGGCCGCAAACCGGGACCGCCGCACCCCGAACCAATGCGACGAGCTTCCCTTGGCTGACTGGCTACTGAGTTCTGATCTCGGCCCGCTCGGAGCCCTCCCCACGGCCCCGAGCCTTTCCCGAGGTTTCGTTCATGTCACGCTCAGTGACTGGGGGCTCGACGGGCTGGCAGATGTCACCGAACTGCTTGTCAGCGAGCTGAGCACCAACGTGGTGCGCGCCGCGACCGGCCCCGACGGCACCCCGAGGTACAGCGACGACGACCAGCTCCCGCTGCTGTGGATACGCCTGCTCTCCGACGGCTCGCGCTTGATGATCGAAGTCTGGGACACCGTGCCCACCGCACTCGGCGCCCCGGTCGCCCGCCGCCCGGAACCAGAGGAGGAGTCCGGCCGCGGGCTGGAAATCATCGAGACGCTCGCCGAGGACTGGGGCTGGGAGACGGTTCCCGGCTGGCCAGGCAAGAAGGTCTGGGCGACGCTGAAGGTCGTGTAGGGCGTCACGCGGGGCCGCACGGAAACGTGAGCCGGGCCGCCAGAAACCCAGCGGTCCGGGCGGGTGCGGCCTGAGCCGTACCCGCCCGGACCGCGGCGGAGTCACTTCGCCGGCTGCTCCTAGCGGCGGCCCCGGCCGAAGTAGCTGGCTCTCAGCCGGTCAAGCAGGATCGCGATGCCGAGCACGAGACCCTGGACGACCTGCTGGTAGTACGGGGAGACGTGCATCGCGAGCAGGCCGTTGGCGATGAACTCAAGCAGGATCGCGCCGGCCGCGACGCCCAGGATGCGGCCTTCGCCGCCGAACAGGGAGACGCCGCCGACGACCGCGGCCGCGATCGCGATCAGTTCCCAGCCCGGGCCGACCGACGGGTCGGCGACGTTCATCCGGCCGATCGTCACCATGCCCACGAGGCCCGCGAGCACCGCGCTCGAGACGTAGGTGCCGACGATCCGGCGGCGTACCGGAATGCCGGCCAGGCGGGCCGCTTCCCGGTTGCCGCCGACGGCGTAGACCTGCCGGCCGATGTAGGTGCGTTCAAGCACGAACCAGGCGATCAGCGCGGCGCCGAAGAAGAACAGCGCGGGCACCGGGATCTGCCACAGGTAACCGGAGGACACGTTGGCGAACAGGGAGGAGATGCCGTTGATGGGCGTGCCGCTGGTGATCGCGAGCGACAGGCCCTGCGCGGTGGTGTAGGTAACCAGCGTGATCACGAACGGCGGCACGTTGAGCCGGGTGACCATCGAGCCGTGCCAGAAGCCGACGGCCGCGCAGATGACCAGGGTGATCAGGATCGCCGGCACGGGCCCCAGGCCCTGGTTGACGTCGAACCAGGCGGCGATGATCCCGGCCAGGCCGGCCAGCGCGCCGACCGACAGGTCGATGCCGCCGGTCAGGATGACCAGCGACTCACCGATCGCCAGGATGCCGGTCTGTGACAGGTCACGGCCCATCACCTGGAGGTTGCCGACGCTGGCGTAGGTGCGGGCGTTCAGCGCGATGACGATGAAGACGACGACGCAGGCGACGACGACGCCTGCCTCTGGTGACTCGGCAAGCCGCCGCAGCAGGCGGCCGACCACGCCGGACGCGGACTGCTGCGCGGCGGGCGGCTGTGTCTGCGGGGCGATGCTCGGGGCACTCATTATCAGGCTCCTCCTCTGGGGGCTGGGGTCGGCACGGCGGCGGCGGCGGCGGCGCTGACCTGCGCCGTCCCGGCCGCGGCGGACATGATGCGTTCCTTGGTCGCATCCTGGTGCGGCAGCATGGCGGCAATCTCGCCGTGATTCATGACCGCGATCCGGTGACAGATGAGCAGCAGCTCCTCAAGTTCCGACGACGCGACGAGTACTGCCATGCCGTCCCCGGCCGCCCGCTCGATCAGCCCGTAGATCTCGGCCTTCGCGCCGACGTCGACGCCCCGGGTCGGCTCGTCGAGCAGCAGCAGCCGGGGCCTGGTCGAGAAGGCGCGGCCGAAGACGGAGCGCTGCTGGTTGCCGCCGGACAGCGAGCCGACCGGCTGGTCCACCGACTGCATGCGGACTCGCACGTTCGCGGCGGCGGCCTGGGCGGCCTCTCGCTGCCGTTTGGGGGTGAGCAAGGTCCTGGTTGACAGGGCCCGGAGGATCGAGACGGTGATGTTGTCCTTGATCGGGGCGAACAGGACGAGCGCCTGCTCCTTGCGGTCTTCCGGGATCAGCACGAGGCCGGCCGCGGTGCCGTCGCCTGGGCTGCGCGGCGCGTAGCGCATGCCGTCGACGGCCATGTCGCCGCCGGTGGCTGGCTGGGCGCCGGCCACCGTGTGGATCAGCCTGCTCCGGCCGGAGCCCATGAGCCCGGCGACGCCGACGATCTCGCCGGCCCGCACCTCAAGGTCGAGCGGCCCGAGGCCGTCCGCGGTCAGCCCGTTCACCTGCAGCACGACCGGCGCACCGGCCGCGAACGGCACCGGCTCCGTCCGGCTGATCTCGCCGCCGACCATCTCCCTGATCAGCCGCTCCTCG
>CAZORE010000039.1:21972-57007 GCA_964581815.1 uncultured Streptosporangiaceae bacterium
CGGCTCCGTCCGGCTGATCTCGCCGCCGACCATCTCCCTGATCAGCCGCTCCTCGGTGGCCTCCTCGGGGGTCAGGTCGGCGACCAGCTTGCCGTTCCGTAGGACGACGATCCGGTCGCTGACCGCGCGCACCTCGTCGAGCCGGTGGCCGATGAACAGCACGGTGCCGTTCCGCTCGGCCACCTGCCGGGCGAGGCCGAGGACCATTTCCGCCTCGACCGGGCCGAGCGCGGAGGTCGGCTCGTCCAGGATCAGCAGCTTCGGTGACCGGCCCCAGGCCTTGGCGATCTCGATCAGCTGCCTGGTCGGCACGGGCAGCGCGCGCACCTCGCGGTTCACGCCGCCGAATGATCGCGGGTCGAGGCCGATGTCGCGGAGCATCTCCTCGGCCTCGGCGCGCGTGGCAGCGCGGTCCACGAGACCTCCGCGCCTTGCCTGCCTCGGCCGGCGGCCGAGCAGCAGGTTCTCGGCGACCGAGAGCTGTCCGACGAGGGGGAACTCCTGGGAAACCATGGCGATGCCGAGCCGGGCCGCCGCCTCGGTTGACCCGGGCGCCAGGTGCACCCCGTCGATCTCGATGTCGCCATCGTCGGGGGACACGGAACCGGCCAGCGCGCCCATCAGCGTGGACTTGCCTGCCCCGTTCTCGCCGACGACGCCGACGACCTCGCCGGCGTACAGGTCGAGCTCGGGAAGGTCGAGGACGCGGACCGGCCCGTAAGACTTGTGAACGCCCCGCAGCCGCGCGGTGACCGCGCGGCTGGGGGCTTCGGTTTTCTGCGTCACCTCAGCTGATACCAAGGGACGACAGGAGGGAGTTGTAGGAGGAGATGTCCGACTTGGTGACGAGGCCGACCCCGGAGGACAGGGTGAACCCGTCCGAGGACAGGTACGGCTTGATGATCGCCATCGTGGCCGCGCTGCCGAGCACCTTCTCCGCCGCCAGGACGTAGGCGCCGGTGAAGCCTTGCTGGTAGGGCATCTGGACCACGGTGCCGCCGATGACGCCGGAGTTGATGAAGGAGAGGGTCTGCGCGTCCGAGTCGTCCGACACGATGGAGACCGAGCCGGTCTTGTGGGCCGACTGGACGGCCGTGGCGAGCGCCGGGCCGTCGTAGGAGTAGACGCCGTACAGGCCGTTGACGTCGGGGTTGTTGGCGAGAATGGTCTCCGCGTCCGACTGGGCGGTCGAGGCGGAGAGGTTGTCGTTGACCTTCTGCACGACGGTGATGTTGGTGCCGGCGATCGCCTGCTCGAAGCCGGCGATCCGCTGCGTGGCGTTGGCGGCGGTCAGCGAGCCGACGAGGATCGCCACCTTGCCCGTGCCGTTCAGCAGTTGCTTCATCGCCGTGCCGGCCTGGAAGCCCGCCTCGGTGTTCGGCGTGCCCAGGTACAGCCCGGCCGCGGCGGTGCCGGGCAGCGGCGAGTCGATGGGCAGCACGAAGACGCCCTTGCCCATGTCGGTGGCGATGGTGCCCTTCGCGGACGCCGGGTCGATCGCGGAGATCGAGTAGCCGGTGATGCCCTGCGACCGCAGCGTCTCGAGCTCGGAGTCCTGCTCGGTCAGCTTGCCGTTCGGCGGCGCGAAGTAGGTGCACTTGCTGGACGGGAGGCCCAGCGCCTTGCAGCCGGCCAGGAAGCCGACCTGGCCCGCCTTCCAGTAGTCGGCGGCGACGTTCACGACCATCGCGATGTTGACCGCGGTCAGGGGCTTGCCCTTCATCGCGGCGGCGAGTGCGGCGTCAAGCTTGGCGAGGTTGCCCTGGTTGAACGCGATCGAGCCGCTCAGGGCCGGCGCCGCGGGCGCGCTGCTGGCCGCCGCGCTGCTGGCCGCGGGCGCGCTGCTCGCCGCGGGCGCGCTGCTCGCCGGGGCCGACGTGCTGCTGGTGGATGAGGAAGAACACGCCGCCAAGGCGAGGGCGCTCGCGGCGGCGGCGAGGCCTGCCGCCATCTTTCTGTTCATTCGCTATCTCCTTGGTTGGTTGCCGGGAGCTCAATGGCCTGATAAGGAACGAAGTCCATTGCTTCGGTGCTCTCGACGGAACTGATTTGCGTTCAGGATTTGAAGCTTGTGAACCGTTGTCGCGAAACGTATGTCGGTTTTGCGGATCGTGTCAAGGCCCTTTTCCGTACGTTTTAATTTCGGTTCGCGACTGCCTGATAATCCCCGCTGCGGGCCATCTGGGCAGGCAAATTAAGATATGCAACCAGTACTGGAAGCATCACGCCGCATGCTGGGGTGACCACGAAAAGCGACGTAAAAGATCACTGTCGATGGCGGTGGCGCGATGCGGGCGGCGCGGGCTTGCGTAATTCTTTGAGTCACGTAATGCCGCTGCCGTAGGTGAATTCAACCCGCCATGGGATGCGGTGAATTCACGTGGTGCCTGCTATGTGGTCATTATCGGATATAGCCTCCCGTGCCCGCTTAGATGCCGCGGGCGAGCCGGTAGTAGGCGGCGTTGGCGCGAATCTCAGCTTCGAAGGTGCGGGCGGTGGTGGCCGCGTCGATGACGAGCAGCTCCGTGCCGGCCATGCGGGCGAAGTCCTCGAACGCCTCCATGCCGACGGCGGTGGACATCACGGTGTGGTGCGCCGCCCCGGCGGTGAGCCAGGCGGTCGCTGAGGTGGCGAAGTCGGGCTCGGGCTTCCAGACGGCGCGGCCGACGGGGAGCCGGGGCAGGGGAGCGGACGGGGGGACGACCTCGACGGCGTTCGCCACGAGGCGGAACCGGTCGCGCATGTCGGACAGGGCGACGACGACGGCGGGGCCAGGGTCGGCGGTGAAGACGAGCCGGACGGGGTCGTCGCGGCCGCCGATGGACAGCGGGTGGATCTCCAGGCGAGGGCGGGTCGTAGTGAGGGTGGGGCAGACCTCGAGCATGTGGGCGCCAAGGATCTTCTCGTCGCCCGGGGTGAGGTCGTAGGTGTAGTCCTCCATGAGGGAGGCGCCGCCGGGCAGGCCTTGTCCCATGACCTTGGCCGCGCGGACCAGGACCGCGGTCTTCCAGTCGCCCTCGGCGCCGAACCCGTACCCGTCGGCCATCAGCCGCTGCACCGCGAGGCCGGGCAGCTGCCGCAGGCCGCCCAGGTCCTCGAAGCTGGTGGTGAACGCGGTGAACCCGCCGGCCTCGAGGAACGAGCGCAGCCCGAGCTCGACCGACGCCCCGTAGCGCAGCGACTTGTGCCGCTCTCCGCCGGCCCGGAGGTCGGGCACGACGTCGTAGGCGTCCTCGTACTCGGCGACGAGCGCGTCGATGGCGGCGTCGGGCACGGCGTCGACGGCGGCGACCAGGTCGTTGACGCCCCAGGTGTTGACCTGCACGCCGAACACGGCCTCGGCCTCGGTCTTGTCGCCCTCGGTCACCGCGACGTAGCGCATGTTGTCGCCGAACCGGGCCATCTTCAGCGACCGGGTCGCGGCCCACCCGGCGGCGGCCCGCGCCCAGGTGCCCACCGCGGCGGTCACCCGGGGGTCGGACACGTGCCCGGCCACCGTCTTGCGCCGTACTCCGAGCCTGGCCTGGATGTAGCCGAACTCCCGGTCCCCGTGCGCGGCCTGGTTCAGGTTCATGAAGTCCATGTCGATGTCCGCCCACGGCAACCCGACATTGGCCTGGGTGTGCAGGTGCAGCAGCGGCTTGCCGAGGGCCTCCAGGCCCCCGATCCACATCTTCGCCGGGCTGAAGGTGTGCATCCACGCGATCAGCCCGATCACGCCGTCGTTCGCGCTGGCATCGAGCATGAGCCGGCGGATCGCGTCCGGCCCGGTCAGCACCGGCTGCCAGACCACCCGCACCGGGACCTCCGGCGCCGCGTCGAGCGCTTCCGCGATCACCTGAGACTGGCTGGCCACCTGGCGCAGGGTCTCCTCGCCGTAAAGGCCCTGGCTGCCGGTGATAAACCAGATCTCGCTGGTGGTGGGATTGCTCATAGTGCGGCAGGCTCCGTTCGTGGTCAATGGGTTCTGGCGGGCGGCGGTAGCCGTCAGGGCTTGCCTGGCTGGCCGTAGACGTTCTGGTAGCGGTCGTAGAGTCGGTCGATGTCGGATTGCGGTATGGGCAGCGGGTCGCCGAGCTGACGGGCGATGTGCACGCTGCGGGCGACGTCCTCGCACATGACGGCGGCCTTGACCGCGGCGCGGGCGTCCTTGCCGATGGTGAACACCCCGTGGCTGCGCATCAGCACGGCGGCGGAGCGGTGGCCGGAGAGCGTCTCGACGATCCCGCGCCCGATGGAGTCGTCACCGATCAGCGCGAACGGGCCGATCGGTATCTCTCCGCCGAACTCGTCCGCCATCGCGGTGAGCACGCAGGGGACGGGCTCGCCGCGCGCGGCCCAGGCGCAGGCATAGGTGGAATGCGTGTGCACCACGCCGCCGACGTCTGGCATGTGCCGGTAGACGTAGGCGTGCGCGGCGGTATCGCTTGACGGGGCGAAGTCACCGTCAAGCACGTTCCCGTCCAGGTCGCAGACGATCATGGAATCCGGGCTCAGCTCGTCGTAGGAGACCCCGCTTGGCTTGATCACCATCAGCTCATGGCCGGGGATGCGGCTTGAGACGTTGCCCGCGGTCCACACGACGAGCCCGTACCTGACGAGTTCCGCATGCAGCTCGCTGACGTGCTCGCGGGCCGCCTTGATCTCAGTGGTGAGCAGGCTCATGATCCTTTCACCTCGTTCCTGCGGTCGCGGAGGCGGTGCAGCACGTCGTTGCCGCCCCATTTCGGTCGGCCGGAGAAGTAGTCATGCAAGGTCCGGTACTCGGCGAACAGCTCGTCGTAAGCGTCGGCCCGGGCCGGGTCGGGCAGGTAGGCCGCCCGCTCGCAGCTGCCCATGACGGCGGACGCGGCGGCCACGTCGGCGTGCAGGCCCGCGGCGACCGCGGCGTGGATCGCCGACCCGACCGCCGGGGCCTGGTCGGAGGTGGCGACGGAGACCGGCCGTCGCAGCACGTCGGCGTAGATCTGCATCAGCAACCGGTTGCGCTTGAGCCCGCCGGCGACGACGAACTCGGAGACCGGGATCCCGGCGGCATCGAACGACTCGATGATCACCCGGGTGCCGAAGGCGGTGGACTCAAGCAGGGCCAGGTAGACGTCTTCCGGCGTGCTTGCGAGCGTAAGCCCCGCGATCACGCCGGACAGGTGGTGATCGACGAGGATCGACCGGTTGCCGCCCATCCAGTCGAGTGCGATGAGGCCGTGCGCGCCGACCGGCTGGCCCTCGCACCTGCTCGACAGGTACTCGTGCAGGTTCTGGCCGCGCTCCGCGGCCTCCTCGAGGTAGCCGCCGGGGACCCCGAGGCCGGTCCACCAGGCGAAGATGTCGCCGACCGCGCTCTGGCCGGCCTCGTAGCCGAACTTTCCCGCGATGATCCCGCCGTCCACCACGCCGCAGATGCCCGGCACGTCCTCGAGCGCGTCGCCGTTCATCACGTGGCAGGTCGAGGTGCCCATGATCGCGAGCATCTGCCCGGGGCTGGTGGCCCGGGCCGCCGGGGCGGTGACATGGGCGTCGACGTTGCCCGTGGCGACCGCGATGCCCTCAGGCAGCCCGGTGAGCTTGGCGCCGGCGGCGGTCATGGTGCCGGCCAGGCTGCCGAGCGCGGACAGCGGCGGGCCGGCCAGCCGCGTCCGCGCGAAGTCGGCGAAGCCGGGGTTGAGCGCCGCGAGGTAGCTCTCCGACGGGTACTGGCCGTCCTGGAAGATCCCCTTGTATCCCGCGGTGCAGGCGTTGCGCGTCTCGCGGCCGCACAGCTGCCAGATGATCCAGTCGGCCGCCTCGATCCACCGCTCGGTCCGCCGGTAGGTATCCGGATCCTCTTCAAGCAGCTGCAGCCCCTTGGCGAACTGCCACTCCGAGGAGATCCGCCCGCCGTACCGGCCGATCCACGGCTCGCCGCGCTCGTGGGCGAGGTCGTTGATCCGGTCGGCCTGCGGCTGCGCCGCGTGGTGCTTCCACAGCTTGGGCCAGGCGTGCGGCCGCATCCGCAGCTCGGGGAGCTCGCACAGCGGAGTGCCGTCCCGCAGCACGGGCAGTACGGTGCAGGCCGTGAAGTCGGTGCCGATGCCCACCACCGCGGACGGGTCCGCCCCGGCGTCACGCAGCGCCTCGCGGACCGCCGTGCCGATTGCCTCAAGCCAGTCAGCCGGGTCCTGGAGCGCCCAGTCCGGCGGCAGCTGCTTCCCCGAGGAAGGCAGCGTCCGCTCGATCGACCCGTGCGCGTACTCGGCGAGCCCGCTGCCGAGCTCGGCGCCGTCGCTGGCCCGGACCACCACCGCGCGCGCGGAGAGCGTGCCGAAGTCCACGCCCATAACGAGCGGGTGCTGATCACCGCGCCCGGCGGGTGACGGCGTCACCTGTCCAGCAAGGCCAGGAGGAAAAGTCCCCGTTGCCTGGTGGGGGGTGGTGTCCGCTGTCACGTCTCGTCTCCCTTGACGACCTTGGCGGATCGCCGCCGCCAGGCGTTGTCCGTCTGGCAGTCGGCGACCTGGCCGCGATGCCGCTAACGTCCCGATGGCTCAGATTGTTAACGTGCTCAATCTGAGGTGTCAATACCTCGATGTCATCTCGTTATCGACGATCCCGGCGCAGGCCATCACCCGGCTAGTGAAGTGCCGAGCCGCGCTGAGCTGTGTAGATGCAAGAAAGTGAGGCGATGGAGCGGCTGGTGCGTTGACAGGTGAATCTGTTAACGTTCACAATCATGACGCGCAGCCCCAACGGGGCGGCGGCCGAAGGTTCCCGATGTCAGCCGACGGCCGGTAGAACACGAATCGTGGTGCTACTTGACATGACCACTCACGGTCCATAATGTCCTGGCGCAGGCACTCGGCGGTCCCGGCGGCGGCGGGGCAGCGGAAACCTGCAGGTTGCGGCCTAAGCGCGACCCTCCGCAACGGTAGAGTGTTGCCGCAGTGAGAAGTACCGGACTCGACAATCAAGTGGGGAACTTCGTGGTCAGACCCGCCCGCGAGCCGGCGATGACCGACGTCGCCAAATTGGCCGGCGTCTCGCATCAAACCGTCTCCCGGGTGCTGAACGACCACCCGAACGTGCGGGAGCAGACCCGGCTCCGGGTGCAGGCCGCCATCAACGAGCTCGGCTACCGGCCGAACAAGGCCGCTCGCCTCCTGGTGACCGGAACGTCCCAGGTCATCGGCGTTGTGTCGCGATCATCGACGCTGTTCGGCCCGGCCGCGACGTTGAGCTCGCTGGCGGAGGAGGCCGTCCGCCGCGGCTTCACGGTCAACGTGGAGAGCGTCCGCACGCTGGACCGGCGGCCGATCGCCGACGCGATCGGCCGTCACCTTGACCAGCGGGTCGCGGGCCTGGTCATCATCGCCCCGGTGGAGTCGGCTAACGACGCGCTCGACGACCTGCCCGAGGACATCCCCCTCGTCACCATCGACGGCGACCCGGAGCGGCCGACCGAACTGGTGACCGTGGACCAGGAAGCCGGCGCCTACGCGGCGACGCGGCACCTGCTGGACGCCGGGCACTCCACCGTGTGGCACGTCTCGGGTCCCGACGACTGGTTCGACGCCCGCGGCCGCATCGCCGGCTGGCGACGGGCGCTCACCGAGGCGGGCGCGGAGATCCCCCCGCTCATGTCGGCGGACTGGCTGGCCGCCTCCGGGTACAGGAACGGGCAGATCATCGCCCGGATGAACGACGTCACCGCGGTCTTCGCGGCCAACGACCACCTGGCCCTCGGCATCCTGCGCGCGCTGCACGAGCGGGGCCGCCGCGTTCCTGAGGACGTCAGCGTGGTTGGCTTCGACGACGTGCCTGAGGCCGCCTACTACATCCCGCCGCTCACCACGATCCGGCCGGACTTCGATGCGGTCGCCGCGGCGAGCATCGACCTGCTGCTCGCTCAGATCAGCAGCGGCCACCGGCTGGGCGACCGCCGCGTCCTCACCCCGACCCTCGTGCCCCGCGAGTCGGTCGCCCCGCCCCGCCAGTAACTCGGCTGGGCGGGAAAGCCGCCCTTCGTTCGGGCGACATGGAGCGGGAAGCGACGCGGGCCGGCGCGAGATCCCCTCGCACCAGCCCGCGGCTGCCTTCTCTGCTGACTGGCTTGGCTCAGTCGCCGAGCGCCTCGGCGACGCGACGGTGGGCCGCCCAGATCTGCTCCGGGAGGCCGGCGAACTGCTCCAGGTACGCCTGGCGGAAGCCGATCTCCTGCTTCCACCGCTCGACGTCGATGGTAAGCAGCGTGTCGAGGTCGGCCGGGTCGATCTCCAGGCCGTCGGTGTTGAGCTCGCCCTTGGCCGGGAGGATGCCCACCGGCGACTCCACGCCGGACACCTCGCCATCGCGCAGCTGCATCAGCCACAGCAGCGCGCGCAGGTTGTCACGGTAGCCGGGCCAGAGGAAGTGACCGTCGCCGGCGTCCCGCTGGAACCAGTTGACGTGGGCGAAGATCGGCTGGTCGGTGCACTCCCCGATGATCTTCAGCCAGTGGGCGGCGTACAGGCCCTCCGGGTAGGACAGGAACGGGCGCATCGACATCGGGTCGTAGCGGAGCTGCCCGTCGAGCCCGTCGGCGGCGAAGGTCGCCTCGGCGCCCAGGGTCAGGCCGTCATACACCCCTTCGGCAACATCCCGGATCGCGCGAATCAACGGCTCGCGGTCCCGGGTGCGGCCGCCGAAGATGATGCCGTCGATCGGCACGCCCTGCGGCTTGGCGTAGTCCGACGCGATGTTCGGGACGTTGGCGAGGGTGGTGGTGAACCGGGAGTTCGGGTGCGCCCAGGGGTCGTTCTGCTCCACCTCGGAGCGGCCCGCGATCGGGTTGCCCTTCCAGTCCAGCCAGCCGTCGAGGTCCTCCGGCGGGTTCGCGGTGCGCCCCTCCCACCAGACCTCGTTCGTCTTCTCGTTGTAAGCGATGTTGGTGAAGATCGCCTTGGTACCCGGCGCGATGGCGTCGATCGCGGTCGGGTTGGTGCTCTCGTTGGTGTCCTTGGCCACGCCGAAAACGCCGAATTCCGGGTTCATCCCGTACAGCCGGCCGTCCTCGCCGACCCACATCCAGGCGATGTCGTCACCGTAGAACTCGACGTAGTAACGGTCGCCGAGGGCGTCCGGAGACAGCGTCATCGCCAGGTTGGTTTTACCACTCGCGCTCGGGAAGCCGCCCGCGATGTGCCATTTCTTGCCGGTCACCTTGTCGGTGATGCCGAGCAGCATGAACTGCTCGGCCAGGAACTGGCGGGAGGCCCAGCCGTCGTAGGCGGCCTGGCGCAGGCCGTGCGCGATCTTGCCGAGCAGCGCGTTGCCACCGTAGGACGAGCCGAAGTGCAGGATCGTCCGCTCGTCGGCGACGGTGACGAAGTAGCGCTGGTCCTCCGGAGTGCCCTGGCCGAGGTCCTCCAGGTCCCCGGTCACGTGCACGGCGCGCACGAAGCTGTCCGGGTCGGCCAGGTTGTTGATGAACTCGACGCCCACCCGGGCCATCCGGTTCATGTGCAGCACCACGCTGCGGTTGTCGGTGAGCTCAACGCCGGCCGCGTACCGCTCAAGCGGAGATCCCGGCGCGGACATCAGGTACGGGATGACGTACATGGTCTTGCCCTTGGACGCCCCGGTCATCAGCCCGGTGAGCTTCTCCTTCATCTCGGACGCCGGGTACCAGTTGTTGTAGGTGCCCTGGTCCGCTGGGTCGCTCGTGGCGACGATCGTGCGCTCCTCCGAGCGCGCGGTGTCCTTGTAGTAGCTGCGCGAGTAGTAGAGCCCCTCGCCCGCCGGCAGGATCTCGCCGGCCTCCAAGGCCTCCTGGATCAGCCGGGCGTCGTCGTCAGCACTCACGACCTCGATGTTGTCGGCGCCAGTGATCCCGGCCCAGTAGCGCACGTACTCACGCACGCTGTCGTTCTTCAGGTGGGCGGCTTCCAAGATGGCATCAACATCGGCCACGTACTTGGTCCTCTCGGTTAGTCAAGCTCATCGCTTGTGAAGTTGGCGATTTATTCATCTTGACAGGTGAACGGCCGCTCTTGCACTGAGGGAACTATCACGCTCCTCATCCAATTAGTAACGGAGAGTAATCATGACTATGTCCTGGGTGAGTCCGCCAAGGTGACGGCCTACGGCCCGTGCTTTGGTCTAGGCCAACCGGCCTGACCTGGCACAACGTGATTTCGGTGACATTGACGATGAGGCAAGTAACTGCTTGTGCGGTGATTCACTAGGGAAGGGCAAGAGTTGGTCAAGAGACGGTCCGGATCAGGCTTCGGCGATGGTCTTGCTCGCCTCGCGCAGGCGCGCCTCGAGGTAGGGCGCGGTGGTGAGCGCGTACGTGCTCGTCAGGTGATGGCTGTCCTGGTAGACGAGCACGTTGCCGATGACCGGCGGGCAGCTGACCGGTCCGCAGATGAGCGGGTTCATGTTGATCAGGGGGACACGGCCGGAGGCCGCCCTGGTAGCGAACACCGTCGGCAGGTTCCCCTTGAGTGCCGTCGTCGCGGGCACGGTGCACTTCGCGGGCGATGACGGGTTCTTCGACATGCATTCTGGGACGTTGAGCCCCATGTCAGGGGATTCCTTGATGGCGACCACGGAGATGTGGTGGGACTCGAGCTGGTCCCAGTACGCGTCCATCCCGGCCCCGATCTCCTCCTGCGCGGCCGCCCCGCCCTTGGGGTGCCTGACCGTGGCCAGGCCCGGCCAGTCGCTGGTGATCACGACATCCGGCCGGATCTTGGTGACGAGGTCGCGTACCACCGCGGCCCCCCAGGAGTGGCATGACTTATAGGGGCCGCCGGTGTCCGGGGTAATCATCATGGCCGAGCTCAGCGGGCAGACCGAGTGCAGTTCGGTGACCAGCTCCCAGTGCCGGTCAGCGGCGATTTTCTCCAGCGGAGTGAACCAGTCGCCGGCCATCGAGTCGCCGACCAAGGCGACGGTCAGCGCCGGGTGCGACGTGTCACCGTAGACGCATTCCTTCGGTGCGGGCGAGGCCACCGGGACCAGGCAGCCCTGCTGCCAGTACGCGGGCAGGCTGATGGCGTCCGGCTGCGGCACAACGGGGGCGGGCTTGACCGCGGCCGTCTTGTCGGCGAGCTTGGCGGCGAGCACCGCGGCCCCGGGATAGTCGGGGCCGAGGCGCCCGTCCCACGGCGCGGGTTCGGCGGCGATGTAGAGCGACACGAGGACCACCGGCACCACGGCCGCCAGCGCGGTGGAGGCCGATCGCCAGCCGGGCCCGGACAGCAGGTCCGCGGTCCGCACCTTGTCCTCGACCCAGACCTTGCTCAGCCAGGAAAGCAGCACGGCGACCACGACGATGACCGGGCCGGAGACCGGTCCGACCGGGCGCCCGCTCCACGCCGTCCACAGCACGATGAGCGGCCAGTGCCACAGGTACAGCGAGTAGGAGATCCCGCCGATGAACACCAGCGGCCGGATCGTGGTCAGGCGCGACGGCCCGAACCGGGCCGCCGCCGAGCCGCCGAGGACAAGCAGCGCGGCGCCGCCCGCCGGCAGCAGGGCCAGCACCCCGGGGAAGGCCTGCGCGCCGTTCAGCTCAAACGCGGACGCGATCACCAGGCCGAGCCCGGCCCAGCCGAGCACACCGAGCCGGCCAAGCCCCCGGCCGAGCCGGCCGGGGAGCAGCGCGATCAGGCCGCCGAGCCCCAGCTCCCAGATCCGGGTGGTCGTCACGAAGTAGGCGCCCGACGGGTTGACCCGCGTGTAATAGACCGAGTAGCCGAGCGAGCCGGCGACTACCGCGCCCGCCAGCAGGATGAGCACGTGGTGCCCGCGGTCACGCCGCGCCTGCTCGACGTCTTCCCTGGAGTGCCGGGGCCGCCGCCGCATGGCGAGCGCCACGACCGCCGCGAGGACGAACAGGAACGGCCAGCCCAGGTAGAACTGCTCCTCGACGGACAGCGACCAGAAGTGCTGCACCGGGCTCGCCGCGCTATCCGACTTGAGGTAGTTGACCGCGTTCGAGGCGAGCTGCCAGTTCTGGTAGTAGAGCGCGCTCGCCCTGATCTGGGCGGCGGTGTCCGCCAGCCGGGTCGCAGGCAGCACCAGGCGGGAGGCCGCCCAGGTGACGGTCAGCACCAGTGCCGCCGCGGGCACCAGCCGCTTGGCCCGCCTGCCCCAGAACTTGAGCAGCCCGATCCTGCCGCTCGTGCGGTACTCGCGCAGCAGGTGACCGGTGATCAAGAACCCGGAGATCACGAAGAAGACGTCGACGCCGGCGAACCCGCCGGTCATCAGCGACGGGTACAAGTGGTAGAAGACCACCATGCTCACGGCGAGCGCGCGCAGCCCCTGAATGTCCGGCCGGAACTCACGCGGCTTCGGCTGGCCGCCGGGCGCCGCGCTGGGTTTCTTCGCTTGCCCGGCCGCTTGCTGGCCCGGGTCACCGGCCGGCTTCTCACCGGGCGGGCCCGGCGGCTCCTTGCTGATGGCGTCGGTGGCGGTCACCTGCTGCTCTTGATTTCGCGGCGGCACTGGTTCCTCCACGTTCAAGTCCGCAGGTCCTCCTGATAGGCCGGGGATATGCCGACAGATTCTATAGAAAATCTTTAGCTCCCACCGCGGGAAACGGCCTCCCCGGCGCAGAGTGGCGAGCCTCACACGACTGCCCGCGACCAGGCACGCGAAACCCGGCCGCATGATTTGACCCGGGCTCCATCGCCGGGCCGGGTGCCGGACCGGGCGGCGGCGCACCGGGCCCGCGCGTCGCGCAGAAGGCGGCAGGCACGCCCCATCCCGGGTAAGCTTGGCATGCTGTGGGCCCCGATAGCTCAGTGGATAGAGCGACCGCCTCCTAAGCGGTAGGCCGCGCGTTCGAGTCGCGCTCGGGGCGCCGTCATTCTCCTGTCTATTTTGTTTGACCTGCGACTATGCGCTGACCGTCAGCCCAGCTGGCGTTCGCTGCCGCCCGCGGGCTGGGGCCATGTACATGCCAGAGGAATCGATAAATCGTCCCGGCACTTGCTAGCGGCGCGCGAGTGCGGCGAGCGCCCGTGCGGTGCGGCGCCCGCTCGTGAAACAGGCAATGCCGAGTTCCTCGAGAAGCTCTAGGCTTCGCCCGGAGGGACGCGTGTAGCTGTAGATCACCAGCGGCAGTTCCCGTGCGAGCGCACGAAGCTCGTCCTGTTCGCGTTCGATCTGCTTCCCGTCGGCCAGTGTTGCCACGAGCACGATCGCGTCGACCTCGCCGCTGCCGGCCACGAGCCGCAGGACGGGTGCGATCCCGCCGCGGCTCAGCACCTGCGCGGTGGTGTCGACGGGGTTCGCGGCGGAGCCATACGGTGGGATTTTCTCCCGGATCTGCGCTTGCAGCTCGCGGCTTAGCAGCGGCAACTCGAGTTCTGCGGTTTCGATGTCGTCGGCGAGCCAGGTACCGGACCCACCGGACGTGGTGACGATCCCGACCCGGCGGCCTGCCGGGATCTTCGTGCGGGAAAAGGCCATGGCGAGATCGACGAGCTCTTCCTGGTCCGCCGCCACGGGAATGCCGCCGTCGGCGAGCGCCCGCACGAACTGCCCGTGGTCGCCCGTATCGTGCGCCGTATGCGCGAGCGCTGCGCGCCGCCCGGATTCGCTGCCGCCGACTTTCGCCGCGATCATGTGCTTGCCTCGTTCCCGGGCGGCCGTGCCGAGTTTCGCCAGCCGTCCCGGGTCGTCGATGCCCTCGACGAACAGCAGGATCACGCGGGTGGCCGGGTCGTCGAGCAGGTGCGCGGCGATGTCGGCGAGGTCGAGATCGACTTCGTTGCCGGTGGTGACGACGTGGCTGAAGCCGAGGCCGCGTCCGAGGCCGTCATTGAACAGCGCGAACCCGAGGCCGCCGCTCTGCGCGACCACCGCGACGTCCCCGTGCCGCAGCCGGTTCAGGCCGCGTTCGTAGTTAGTCATCGGACTGAACCCGACAGGGATCTCATCGGTGACGTTGATGTGGCCTTCGGCATTCGGCCCGAGTACCCGCATCCGCGGGAACCGGTCGCAGACCGCCCGCAGTTCCTCCTGTCGCGGTGCGCCGCCGGACTGCTCGGCGAATCCCGAACTGATGATCACTGCGAACCGGACACCCGCGCGCCCGCACTGCTCCGCAAGTCCGGCCACGTGAGCGGCGTTGACCACGATGAGCGCGACGTCCACCGGACCGGGCACCGCGGCTATGTCGGGATAGCACGGCAGTCCGTCGATCGACTCGTGCAGCGGGTTCACCGGGTACACAGCCCCGCGATAGCGATGCTGGGCAAGGATCCGCTGCGGCAGGCCGGGAATGGTGTCCGGGACCGCCGACGCCCCGATGATGGCGATCGATGATGGCCGCAGCAGCGGCCCGAGATCCGTCGTCATCCCGAGTTCCGCGGTCATGGCGTCCGTCCCAGGGCCGCGCCGCCGAGCATGTCGCGCGCGATGAGGAAGCGGTGGATCTCGCTTGGCCCTTCCACGACGCGGGCCACGCGCAGGCCGCGGAACCAGTGCTCAAGCGGCATGTCCTTTGTCATGCCCATGCCGCCGAGGATCTGCATCATCGCGTCCACAACGGCGAACCCCGTCTCCGTGGCGTAGAGCTTCGCGATCGACGCCTTCGTGCGGGCGTCGCGGCCTTGGTCGGCGTCCCAGGCCGCTTCCCACGTGAGGTGCCGGGCGGCGCTGGTCTTTATGCGCGCGTCGGCTATCGCGAACTGCACGGACTGCCGCGTGGCCAGCAGCGCCCCGAATGTCTCTCGCTGTTTAGCCCACTCGCTGGCGATCCGGATGGCTTCCTCGGCGACGCCGATGGCCTGCGCCGCGTACCGGAGCCGCCCGCGCACCAGCCATTCCTGAGCCAAGCCGAAACCCTGACCCTCCTCGCCGATCAGATTCTCGGCGGGCACCACGCAATCGTCGAACCGAACTTCGTTGGTCCAGTGATCGCGCAGCACCGCCACGGGCGTGACGGTCATGCCCGGCGTGCCGCCGTCGACGATCAGTGCGCTGATGCCGCCGCGGCCCTTGGCCCGGTCCGTGCGCGCGTAGACGATGCCGTACCGCGCGTTATCTGCGCCGGTGGTCCACATCTTGTGGCCGTTGATGCGGTACACGTCGCCGTCGCGGGTGGCGGTGGTGCGGATCGCGCGGGCCGGGTCGGAGCCGCCGGTGGGCTCGCTGATCGCGGAGAACGCCGTCCAGGCGTGCTCGATGGTCGGCTTCACGTATTTCTCGATTTGCCCGGGGCTGCCGCGGTACAGGCTGACCGGCGGTTCGACGCCGAAGGCCCCGCCGCCTGGCGCCGGGAAGCTGTAGCGGTGCTTGGCCATCTGCTCCGTGATCACGATGCTCTCGAACGTGCTCAGCCCGCCGCCTCCGAACTCCTGCGGTGCCGGCAGGCACCAGAACCCGGCGGTGCGCGCCTTCTTCTGCAGCGCGGCTAGGTCGGCGGCCGGGATCGCGCGGGCGTCGCCCGGCACGTTGGCCTCCACGGGCACGATCTCCTCGCGTACGAACTCGGCGATGGTGTCCGACAGCAGCTGAAGGTCTTCGGGAAGGTCGAAACCCTGGAATGACATTGGAACGCCCCTTCTGTCAGTGGCCGGTGCCACCATCGTCAGAGTCCTCCACGAGGACGGGCTTGACCACTGCCGGTCGCCATCCGAGACCGCAGGTCACTCAGGAAGCCGATCGTCCTGAGCGGCGCCGTGCCGGTCCCTTCCGGGCCGATGAAGCCCAGGTCCCGGTAACGTCATCACTCTGAACCGTGGGACCGCCACGGGACAGAGAGCGGAGATGCGGCCGTGGCAATCAAGTTCGACCGCTGGGCGATCGCGGCATGACCGGCAAGGTGGTCGTGAACAGGGCGATGTCGCTTGACGGCTTCATCGCCGGACCGGGTGACGCGATGGACTGGATCTTCGACTTCATGGTGCCGGTCCCCTCCTGGCAGGCGGAGATCGCGGCGGCCACGGGCGCCATGCTCGTCGGCCGTCGGACCGACGAGGTCGGCGACCGGATGGACGCCAACAACGAGCGCGGGGCAGCATCGAGCGACGAAAGCTACCCCTTCGCCGGACCGGTGTTCGTCCTCACCCACCGGCCGCCGAACCCGCCTGCCCCCGGGGTCACGTACCTCAGCGGTGACATCGGGGAAGCGGTCGCCGCGGCACTGGACGCCGCGGGCGGGAAGAACCTCGAAATCCTCGGCGCTGACGTGGCCCGTCAGTGCCTGCAGCGGGGGCTGGTGGACGAGATCCTCGTGTATGTCCTGCCGGTTCTGCTCGGCGACGGCACCCGGTTCTACTCCTCACCGGGCCTCGCGACGATAGACCTGGAACCGCTCGACAGCACGCGGCAGGGAGCCGTCACCATCCTTCGCTTCGGCGTCCGCAAGTAATCACGTACCGGTGGATGTCACCGGCCGGCCGACGTGAATGACCGGACCGGCCGGCCGCGTTAGTGTGGGCGGGACTGGAGGGAGCGGCGCTGATGCCGGTACTGCCGAGGTTCGACACCGAGGGCCAGGTCGCGCTGGTGACCGGGGCCGCCCGCGGGCTTGGCCGGGCCATCGCGCTCGCGCTCGCCGCGGCCGGCGCGGACATCGCGCTCGGGCTGCGCGATGCCGGCGCCGACGGCGGCGTGGCCGCCGAGGTCGAGGCGCTCGGCCGGCGCGCGCTGCCGGTCCAGATGGACCTGGCCCAAGCCGGGCAGATCGGCCCGGCGGTCGACGCGGCGGTGGCCTGCTTCGGCCGCCTGGACATCTTGGTCAACAACGCGGGCATCGCGCCGGGTAACCCCGCGGAGGACGTCCGCGAGGAGGACCTCGACGCTACCCTGGCCGTCAACGTCAAGGGCACCTTCCTGGCCAGCCAGGCCGCCGGGCGGGTGATGATCGGGCAGCGTTCCGGGCGGATCATCAGCATCGGCTCACAGGCCGGCGCGGTCGCGCTGCCCGGTGAGTCCGTCTACTGCATGACCAAGGCGGCCATCGCGCACCTGACCCGCTGCCTCGCCGTCGAGTGGGGCAGGCACGGGATCACGGTGAACGCGGTCGCCCCCACGTTCATCCGCACGCCGGGTACCGAGCCCGCCCTGTCCGACCCGGAGTTCCGCGCGGACGTCATCGAGCGCATCGCCGCCCTGCACCGCATCGGCGAGCCCGTCGAGGTGGCCGGCGTGGTGGTCTTCCTCGCCTCCCCCGCGGCCTCGCTGATCACCGGCGAGACCATCCTGGTCGACGGCGGCTGGACGGCCCGCTAGCGACTCACTCGCCGAGCAGTTCCGTGACCGCGGCGGTGAAGACCTCGGTGTGCGCGGCCACGTCCGCGGTTGTGGTGGCCGGGGACATCAGGGCCATGTTGTGGAACGGGGTCATCAAGATGCCCCGGTTCAGCGTGTACAGGTGCATGTACTCGTCGAGCTCCGCGTCGGCGGCCGCCGCCGACTCGCCGCCGTCACGGGGCTGCGCGGGGGTGAAGCGGTACTCGGCCCGCGCGCCGAGCTGGGTGATCGACCAGGGCACGGACCGCGCGGTGAGCACTGCGCGGACCGATTCCGTGTAGCCGGCGGCCACCTCGGTCATGCCCGCGAAGGCGGCGTCGGTGAGCACAGAGCCCAGGCAGGCGCGCATCGCGGCGACGGACAGCGCGTTGCCCGCCAGCGTGCCGCCCACCCCGCCGACGTCCTCGATGTCGGCGCTGTCGTCACTGAGTATCCGCTCGGCCAGGCCGGCGTTCAGCCCGTACGCGCCGCACGGCACGCCGCCGCCGATCGACTTTCCGATGGTCACCATGTCGGGTTCCAGGCCCCACGCCGCGGTGCAGCCGCCGGGGCCCGCGCTGAACGTGTGCGTCTCGTCGTTGATAAGCAGGGTCCCGGCCGCCCGCGTCAGCTCGCGCACCCGCGCGAGGTACCCGTCGCGTGGCAGCACGATGCCGATGTTGGTCAGCGCAGGCTCCATCAGCACCGCCGCCACATCGCCGTGCGCCAGCTCCCGCTCCAGCGCCGCGGCGTCGTTGAACTCCACCACCCGGGTGGTGACCACCGGGTCTACCGGCGCCCCCACGTTTCCCGCGCGGGACCGTGGCCGGCCGTCCGGGCCGACGACGATGAAGGACTCGTCGACTGAGCCGTGGTAGCAGTAGCTGAAGACGAGGACCTTCGGCCGCCGGGTCAGCTGGCGCGCGACCCGGATCGCCCACCGGTTGGCGTCGGTCGCTGACAACGTGAACGACCAGTGCGATACCCCGAACCGGCGGGCCAGCTCGGCCGCCACCCACGCGGCGTCCTCGGTCGGCAGCATGGTGGTCGCCCCGCCAAGCTCGGTATAACGCCGGGCCACGGCCTCCGTCACCGGAGCGGGCGAGTGCCCCGCCATCGCGCCGGTGTCGCCCAGGCAGAAGTCGATCAGCTCGTGGCCGTCGATGTCGCTCAGCCGGGCGCCGCGGGCCGCCGCCTGGTACACGGGAAAACCGCCGGGCCACATGCGCATCCAGGTCATCGGCACGCCGCCGAGCAGGTGCTCGCCCGCGGCCGCGAAGGCGGCCCTGGACCTGGGGAAGTTCGCCGCGTAGGAGCCTCGCTCGCGCTTGACAAGCGCCGCGAGCCGGGCTCTGTTGACAGTGGTCACATCGGGCATCTGCACGAACCCCAATCACGCGGAAGCGGCACATGCCGCAACTTACCCACGGAAGGCGGCTTGTCCCCAGCCGCCCCCGCTTCCCATCATCGAGGCGGCCGTCCCGTAGCCGCTGGACATCTCCTGGTTGCCGGGCGCTCGCTCACGCGCCTTGTTTGCATAGCTGGCGACCACCATCAATCATCCTTGCATAGCGGAGGACCATGATCACATTCGATTTGTACCGAATGTCCAGCCGCCGGCTATGCAAAGCTGAGTATTGGTGGTCGCCCGCTATGCAAAGCCAGATCATGCCGGGGCCGTGGTCACGCTGCCGTAGAGATTCCTGTGATGGCTGTTGTCAGCGGGAAAATCTGAGCATCTCTACGGTCAGCCGGCTCATCCTGGGAGACGGTCACGCTGCCGTAGAGATTCCGGTGACTGCCATTGCGGGCGAGACAAGGGAGAGGGTCAACGGTCAGGCAGCCCTTGTCGTCGTGCCGTCGGCCCAGGTCGAGTTGCCAGCTGACGGCGGCGTTCAGCGTCTCCGTGACGCGGGGCATGCGAGTGCCCGTCGCCGGGCAGTCTCGCATCATGCGGCGTCGCCGGGTCTGTGGTGCCGCGGGCGGCGAGCAGCGCCGTGAGCGGCGCCGCCGCGGCGGCCGCGGTGAGACGGCATAGCTTCATGTGGACCCCCTATGGAGGGAGCGCCCGACCCGAAGGACAATCAGAAGAGCAAGTGCCCTACTGAGGAGTAGATATGCGCCGTACCGTGTTCAACGAAGACCACGAGGCCTTCCGCCAGGTCCTTCGTGACTTCATCGAGGCCGAGGTTACCCCCCACTACCAGGAGTGGTACGACGCGGGCATCGTGCCCCGCGACTTCTACTACAAGCTCGCCGCGCTTGGCCTGTTCGGCATCGAGGTGCCCGAGGAGTACGGCGGCGCGGGGCTCACGTCATTCAAGTACAGCGCGATCGAGACCGAGGAGATCGCCCGGGCGGGCGTCAGCTTCGGCGGCTCCGGCGTCCACGTGGCGCTGTGCCTGCCGTACATCATGAAGCTCGGCACGGAAGAGCAGAAGAAGCGCTGGCTGCCCAAGTTCATCAGCGGCGAGATGATGTTCGCCATCGCGATGACCGAGCCGGGCACCGGTTCCGACCTGGCGGGCATGAAAACGACCGCGAAGCTGTCGGCGGACGGCCGCCACTACGTGCTCAACGGCGCCAAGACGTTCATCACCGGCGGCGTGCTCGCCGACCGGGTGATCGTCTGCGCCCGCACCGCCCCGGCGAAGGAAGACGACCGCCGCTTCGGGATCTCCCTGCTGGTGGTCGACACCAAGTCCGAGGGTTACGCCGTCGGCCGCAAGCTCGACAAGCTTGGCCTCAAGGTGTCGGACACCGCGGAGCTGTCCTTCGCGGACGTCCAGGTCCCGGCCGAGGACCTGCTCGGCGAGGAGCACAGGGGATTCTCCTACCTGGGCCAGAACCTGCCGCAGGAACGGCTCAGCATCGCCGTCGGCGCCTACGCGCAAGCCGCGGCGGCGGTGGAGTTCACGAAGAAGTACACGCAGGACAGGATCATCTTCGGCAAGCCGGTCGCCTCATTCCAGAACACCAAGTTCGAGCTCGCCGCCTGCAAGGCCGAGGTGGACGCCGCCCAGGCGGTCGCCGACCGGGCGCTCGAGGCGCACGACGCGGGCGAGCTGACCGCCGCCGAGGCAGCCTCGGCCAAGCTGTTCTGCACGGAGGTCGCCAGCCGGGTGATCGACCGCTGCCTGCAGTTGCACGGCGGCTACGGCTACATCAACGAGTACCCGATCGCCCGGCTGTACGCCGACAACCGGGTCAACCGCATCTACGGCGGCACCTCCGAGGTGATGAAGACCATCATCGCCAAGGACATGGGCCTCTGACCGCGGGCCCGGCTCGCGGGCTGCGGCTACCTCAAGGACAGAATTGTGCATCCGTTCTGAGGGAGCTCTTTATATCTTAAGCAGAACGGGTGCGTATATCCCTGACAATGGCAGCATTTCCTCAGTGCGGGAGAAACGATTCCTCAGTACGGGAGAAAGGATGGCGAGCATGCGCGGCCGGGCGAAGACCAACTGGGTTGGCGTGTGCCTTGAGGCCCCTGACCCGCAGGCGCTCGCCGACTTCTACTCGGCCGTGCTCGGCTGGCCGGTCGCGCAGCGCGACGAGGACGGCGCGGCCATCCAGTTCGGCGAGGCGAACGCGTACATCAGCTTCCAGCGGGCGACCGGCTACGTCTCGCCGACCTGGCCGGCCGAGCCGGGCAAGCAGCTGATGATGATGCACATCGACGTGGCGGTCGACGACCTGGAGCAGGCCGTCGCCGCGGCGCGGGAACTCGGCGCCACCCTGGCCGACTTCCAGCCGCAGGACAACTGCACGGTGCTGCTCGACCCGGCCGGGCACCCGTTCTGCCTGTACCTCGACACGTAGCCGGGCCGTGCCCGCGGGCGGGCGGTCCGCCTGTGGCACGATGACACCTCTCGGTGATTTTCGGGCAAAATGTAGCATTTGGCATATTCGTCTCACCGCCTAACATCGGCGGCTTTCTACGCAAACTAACTTTGATGGCTTTCTGCGCAATTGCGCGTTATGGTTTTGCTCCGTGTACGTGTATAGCGGTCCCGTCATCGACGCTCACACGCATCCGATGCTTGACCCGGAAGGCCAGATCGTCGCCCAGCCGCACCCGCCGGAGGCCTACCGCGAGCTGGTCCGCGATTCCCAGGTCAGCCGGGCGGCCGCGATCACTATCGCGCATAGCGGCGACCTGGAACGGACGATGACCCGCAACGACGCGATCCTGAAGCTCTCCGTGGACTCGGGGGGCTTTTTCTTCCCGGTCTGCTCGGTCCACCCGGCCGACGGGGCGGCCGCCATCGAGGAGGTCGACCGGGTCGCCGCCGCGGGGGCCGCATGGCTCAAGCTGCACCCGAACACCCAGGATCTCGACGTCGCGCAGCCCGCCGTCACGCGGGTGGTGCGCAGGGCCGCCGAGCACGGGCTGCCCGTGCTATTCGACGCCTACTCGCCGTGGGACGCGAACCAGCCGGGCAAGTTCGTCAACCTCGCGACGGAGGTGCCGGAGGCGAGGCTCATCCTCGCCCACGCGCACGGCCCCGGCTTCCCGCAACTGCTCTTCTACGACGTACTCGCCCGCTACCCGTGGTGGCGGCGGAACGTATGGATCGACATCTCGGTCACTGGCCTGCTCCTGGCCGGCAGCCCGTTCGCGGACCAGTTCGCCTGGGTGCTGCGCAAGGTCGGAGTCGACCGCGTGGTCTTCGGCAGCGACTACCCGCTCGACAACCCGGTTGCCGCGGCGCGGGCGGTGGCCCTGCTCGGCTTCACCGAAGAAGAGCAGGCCGCCATACTGCATGACAACGCCGCGTCGCTGCTCGGCGCCAAGCTGTGAGCCTCAGCAGTCGCGGACCAGGATCTCGAAGCTGCGGCCGTCCATGGCCGCGGCGAAGCTCTCCACTGGCCGGAAGCCGAGTGACGTCACCACCCGCAGTGCGCGGGTATTGAAGCTCGCCACGGTCACCCGGAAGGCGTCCGGCGCGAACCGTTCCCGCCCGAACTCGAGCCCGGCGGCGACTACCGCCCGGCCGAGGCCGCGCCCGGTCAGTTCCGGCCGCAGCCCGCCGCCGGTGTCAAGCGCGGAGTCGTCGTACATCCCGCCGGGTACCTGCCCGTCGGGGCCGAAGGACCGGAAGCCGATGAACTCGCCGCCGGAGAGGACGGCGAAGAAGCCGTTCGCAGGATCGAGGTAGTAGTCCAGGTCCCCGTCGGTCACGTCGTAGTAGTCGTACGGCGACGGGTAGCGCCAGGACAGGATGTCCGCCGCGTAATGCGCGGTCATCGCCGCGATCCGGATTTCGGCCATGACCAATCATGGACCGGGCGCAGACCGGGCAGTACCGTGAATTCGTGCAGACCTTCGATGACGTGGCCCGGCTCGCGGCGGCGCTGCCCGAGGTGAACGAGGGCGAGGAGAAGCACCACGGCCGGCGTCAGTGGCAGGTCGCGGGCAAGGGCTTCGCCTGGGAGCGCCCGTACAGCAAGGCCGACCTCAAGCGGTTCGGCGACCGGCGGCCGCCCCAGGGCCCGATTCTCGCGATCCGCACCGCCGACCAGGCCGAAAAGGAGGCGATCCTCGCGACGGGCAAGGACGGCTTCTTCACCATCGAGCATTTCAACGGCTACAACGCGTACCTGGTCCAGCTGGACGAGGTATCGGCGGAGGACCTCAGGGAGGCACTGCTCGACGGATGGCTGGCGATGGCGCCGGACCGCCTTGCCGAGGGTTTCCTCGGCAAGTTACCGTCGCGCGGCCGGCCGCGGCGCAAGCGCCGCCGGGCGTGGTCAGCCGCCGTCGCCGTGCAACAAGGAGCGCAGGTTGTCGAGCGCCGACAAGTCATCGATGGTGGACGGCACCGGCTCGTCCTTACCGTTGGCGATGCCGCGCATCGTCTTGCGCAGGATCTTCCCCGACCGGGTCTTGGGGAGCCCGGGCACGATGTCGAGCCTGCCCAGCGTGGCGATGGGGCCGATGCGGTCGCGGATCATCTGGGCGAGCTCCTGGCCGAGCTGATCCTTCTCCGCGGCGACGCCCGCCTTGAGTACGACGAGGCCGCGCGGTACCTCGCCCTTGAGCTCGTCGTTGACGCCGAACACCGCGCACTCGGCCACCGCCGGGTGACTGGCGAGAACCTCTTCCATCTCGCCGGTGGACAGCCGGTGGCCGGCCACGTTGATGACGTCATCGATGCGGCCCATGACGAACAGGTAGCCGTCCTCGTCACGGAAGCCCCCGTCGCCGGTGAGGTAGTAGCCCGGGTACCTGGACAGGTAGGACCGGATGAAGCCCTCGTCGTTGTGCCACAGGGTGGGCAGGCAGGACGGCGGGAGCGGCAACCGTATCGCGATGTTGCCCGTTTCGCCCGGCTTGGCCGGGTTGCCCGCCTCGTCGAGGATCTGGACGTCGTAGCCGGGGACGGGGAAACTTGGCGAGCCGGGCCTGGTCGGCCTAGGGTCGAGGCCCATGAGGTCGGCGACGATCGCCCACCCGGTTTCCGTCTGCCACCAGTGGTCGATGACCGGGACGTGAAGCAGGTCGCCCGCCCAGCGGTACGTTTCCGGGTCGAGGCGCTCGCCGGCGAGGAACAGGTACCGGAAGCCGCTGAGGTCGCGTCCCTGCTTGAGCCGGCCCTCCGGGTCTTCCTTGCGGATCGCACGGAAGCCCGTCGGCGCGGTGAACAGCGTCTTGACCTTGTGCTCGGCGATGACGCGCCAGAAGGCGCCCGCGTCAGGGGTGCCGACCGGCTTGCCCTCGTAGAGGATCGTGGTGCAGCCCGCGAGCAGCGGCGCGTAGACGATGTAGGAGTGGCCGACCACCCAGCCGATGTCGGAGGCCGCCCAGAACACCTCGCCCGGGTGCGTGTCGTAGATGTTGCGCATCGACCAGGTGAGCGCCACCGCGTGCCCGCCATTGTCCCTGACCACGCCCTTGGGCTTCCCCGTGGTGCCGGAGGTGTAGAGGATGTAGAGCGGGTCGGTGGCGTCAACGGGGACGCAGGGAGCGGGTGCCGGATCCGCGGACATCAAGTCGTGCCAGTCGAGGTCCGTCTCGCCCATGGCCGCGACCGCCTGCGAGCGCTGCACGATGATCGTGTGCTCGGGCTTGTGCGCTGCCTCGTCGATGGCCGCGTCGAGTATCGGCTTGTACTCGATGACCCGGGCGACCTCGATGCCGCAGGATGCCGAGACGATCAGCTTCGGCTTCGCGTCGTCGATCCGGACCGCGAGCTCATGCGCGGCGAACCCGCCGAACACCACGCTGTGGATGGCGCCGAGGCGCGCGCAGGCGAGCATCGCGATGACGGCCTCGGGGATCATCGGCATGTAGATGACGACCCGGTCGCCCTTGGCGATGCCGAGGCCCGCCAGCACGCCGGCGAACCTGGCGGTCTCGTCTCTCAGCTCGGTAAACGTGAGCTTGCTCGTGGTGCCGGTGACCGGCGAGTCGTAGATGAGCGCGGCCTGGTCGCCGTGGCCGTTACCAACGTGACGGTCGACAGCGTTGTGGCAGGTGTTGAGCGTGCCGCCCCGGTACCAGCGGTAAAACGGCGGGTTGCTGTCGTCGAGGATCGTCTCCGGCTGGGTGTACCAGTCGATGGCGGCGGCTGCCTCGGCCCAGAACCCGGCCGGGTCGTCAAGGCTCCGGCGGTAAGCGTCCTCGTATCTGCCCATGACCCGACGGTAGGCCCTGGCCAGCCCGCTGCCTAGGAGGGCGCGAGCCAAACGCGTCGCCTGCCCCCTTGGCGTCCCGCCCAGCGGTCGACTTTCTGGCCCAGGGGAACGGTTCTGGCCGCCGAGCCGCGCAGCGCCGCGGCTAGGGGACGCGGCAGAGGATCTCGCCGTTGGGGATGAGGAGCCAGCCGTCCGGGTCGGCGGCCCAGGCGCGCCAGCCGTCGGCGATCCGCTCCAGGTTCTCCACCGTGGCGTGCCCGCCGTCCAGTGCGCTGGCCGCGAACGCCGACTTCACCACGCGGTCCGCCCACAAGCCGCCCCACCAGGTGCGCTCCGCCTCCGTGGCGTAGGTCCAGTTGGACGAGGAGCAGGTAATGTCGGCGAAGCCGGCCGCTCTCGCCCAGGCGTGCAGGTGGCGCCCGCCGTTCGGCTCGCCGCCGTTCGCCCGCGCGACCGTCATGTAGAGCCGTCGCCACTCGTCGAGCACGGGAAACTCCGGATACCAGGTAAAGGCGCCGTAGTCGCCGTCGCGGACCGCGACGAGGCCCCCCGGCCTGGCCACCCGGCGCATCTCGGTCAGGGCCAGGACCGGGTCACTGAGGTGCTGCAGCACCTGGTGGGCATGGACCACGTCGAAGCTGGCGTCCGGGTAGCCGAGTGCGTAGACGTCGCCGACCGCGAAGTCCACGTTCTCCCGGTCGCCGGCCGCCTCGCGGGCCTGCCCGAGGATGTCCGGCACGGCGTCGATGCCGGTCACGTGCCCCCGCGGCACCCGGTCGGCGAGCCCCGCCGTGATGGTGCCAGGGCCGCAGCCGACGTCGAGGACCTTCGCGTCCGACGCGAGGTGCGGCAGCAGGTAGCCGGCCGAGTTCTCGGCGGTGCGCCACTTGTGCGAGCGCAGGACTGACTCGTGATGACCGTGCGTGTAGACCTCTGGCATGTCGTGACTCTACGACTGTCTTGAATTATGAGCAAACATGTCTCACTATTTGGACAAGGTAAGGCGCGCGCCGACGCGGCGGGACCGCGGGCCTTACTTGTCGGCCGGCTCGTCCTCGTCGGCCTGCTGGAGCAAGGCGGCGAGCTGACGAGCAAGCCGCACTCGTTCTGCGGACACCGCGGAGAGCCGGGCGGCCAGGTCGTCGCGCTGGCGGGCGACCTCAGCAAGCTGCTGCTCAAGCTCGATGATCCGGCGGATGGCCGGCATGGTCATGCCCTCGTCCGCCATCGTCGCGACCTGCTGGACCACGCGGATCTCCACCCGGGTGTAGCGGCGCTGGCGGCCGGCCGAGCGCCGCGGCGAGACGACCTGGAGCTCGTCGATGCGGCGCAGGAACGCCTGCTTGAGCGAGAGCATGTCCGCGACCTGGCCCACGGTGTAAAGCGGGACATTCTCATCGTCAAAAGGCTCCACGTTCCTCACCTCCCAGCAAAATGGTAAGCGGCCAGCGGGACCCGTGCCCCGCTGGCCGCCTGTCTCGCCTGGACGGCCGTGTTCAGCTGGCCAGCTCCCCGGCCTCGCTCGAGGCGCCGACCGTGATCTTGCGCGGCTTGGCCTCCTCGCGGACCGGGATGCGGATCTCGAGCACGCCGCCGGCGTGGCTGGCCTCGATCGCCTCGGTGTCGAGGTTGTCCGAGAGCCGGACGCGGCGCGTGAAGCTGCCGAACAGCCGCTCGCGGACGACCGGGTTCTCGCCCTCGGTCTTGGTCTCCTCACGCGTCGCACTGACGGTGAGCACGCCCTTGTCGACGGTGACGTCGATCTTGTCCTGGTCAACACCGGGAACGTCGAAGCGGAGAACCACCTCGCCGTCACGGCGCACGGTGTCCATCGGCAGGGCCGGCGCGTAGCTCAGGCCCCCGTTGAACGCGCGGCGGACGATGCGGTCGAAGTCCCGGCTGATCGGGTCGAGAGTCGTCAGGTACATCGCTACCTCCTGAGAGGGCTGCCACCCGGTGTGGTCTCGCCCTGTGCTTGAAAGGAACTTATGACTCAAGTTATAGATTAATTCATAGCCTCATGTCAAATTAGTTGCAGCCGGAGCGGGGACAAGCGCCGTCCAGCTACCCTCATGACATGGCAATTCGCGACATCAGGCTGTTCGGCGACCCCATCCTGGCCACCGCCGCCGACCCGGTCACCGACTTCGACAAGCAGTTGCGCAACCTGGTCAAGGACCTGACCCAGACGCTCGACGACGCGCAGGGAGCGGGGCTCGCCGCGCCGCAGATCGGCGTCGGGCTCCGGGTCTTCGCCTACGCCGTCGGCGATGAGCGCGGCCACCTGGTCAACCCGGTCCTTGACTTCCCTGACGCGGAGGAGCAGGACGGCGACGAGGGCTGCCTGTCCTTCCCCGGCATCTACTACGACGTAAAGCGCCGGCTCAACACGGTGGCCCGCGGGTTCACCGATCGCGGCGACCCGATCCAGGTGGTCGGAACGCACGTACTCGCCCGCTGCCTGCAGCACGAGACCGACCACCTGGACGGCGTGCTGTTCATCGACCGGATGGACGCGGCCACCAGGAAGCAGGCTATGAGGGAAATCAGAGGCGCGAATTGGGGCGGGCAGGTCAAGATCAGCCCGCATCGGATGACTGACCGCATATTCTGACACCAAGCTCCGGATGCTGGCGTGCACGCACGTATAACCACGGAAGCCCTGAGTCAGAGCCACTGCAGAGGTAGCAGGGGCACAGTGTGGGTACTGGGTCATATGCGGCCGCAATATCCACATTGAGTAACTTCCCTGCGGGGCCTGGACTAAGCGGAGGTATGCGGAGATGTCGCGGAGGGTACCTCGCGGTGATGTTGGCCCCTGGCGCGACGGGGAGCCTGACAACGGGCCGTCGTGGGACCAGGGCGCGCGCGGGCAGGAGAACGGGCAGGGGAACACGCGCGGCTACGCGGAGCAACCGCGATACGACGGCCAGGGCGCGCGTTACGGGGACCAGCGGCAGGGGTACGACGGCCAGCGGCCGCGGCCTAACGGCCAGAGCCAGCGGTACGAGGGCCAGGGGCCGCGATACGACGGCCAGGGGCCTGCCTGGCCAGCTGGCACCTCGCGGGATGACGGCCAGCGCCAGCGGTACGACCAGCAGCGCGAGTGGTATGACGAGCAGCGCGGGCGGTACGACGGCCAGCGCGGGCGGTACGAGGTGCCGCGCCCGGGGCCCGGTGATCCGGCTTACGGTAATCGGCCGGCGCGCAAGGCCCGTTTCCGGCGTACCAGGCGGCTCTTCCGCCGCCGCTCTGTCCGCGTGGTCAGCGCGGTCGTCGCGCTCTGCCTCGTCTGGCTGACGTTCTCCGTCGGCCAGGCGGCGTTCAAGAACAACGGCCAGGGCCTGTCCGCGAACCTGGCGGAATGGGCCAGGGACCACTACCTCGGCCCGGTCGTGACGTTCGGCGAGTGGCTGTCCTACAAGCCGCCGCCGAAGGGCGGCAAGCCGTCGTTCTCGCTCGCGGTGCCGAGCGGCGAGGCGGTCACCCCGGTTAAGACCGGGGGCAAGAGCACCGGCGGCAAGGCGTTCGTGCCCGACATCCCCGCCACGCTCAGGTCCCTGGCGGGAACGCCGATCGCTGGCGAGGGCCAGTGGCGCGTGGTGGAGCAGGTCAACGGCGAGCCGGCGATGCTCACCACCTTCCTGCGCGACGCCACGTACACGTCCCAGGTCAACGGCATCGCCTCGATCGACCAGCGGCTGGTCAAGTTCTCCCTGCGCCCCGGCACGGAAGACCCGGGCGCGGGCAACTGGGGCGTGCCCAACTACATCCCGACCGGCCAGCGCAAGGGCCTGCTCGCCACGTTCAATGGCGGGTTCAAGCTCGACTCGGCGGGCGGCGGCTTCTACCTGAACGGGATCTACCACGGCTCGCTGCGAACGGGCGCCGCGTCGATCGTCTACTACAAGGACGGCTCTATCAAGATCGGCCAGTGGGGGCGCGACTTCACGATGACTTCCTCGATCGCGGGCGTCAGGCAGAACCTCAAGCTGCTCGTCGACCACGGCAAGGTGTCAGTGAACGCCAACTCCGACGTGATGACCAACTGGGGCGCGACGCTCGGCGGCGGCGCCTACGTCTGGCGTTCCGGGCTCGGCATCACCAAGGACGACCGGGTCGTCTACGTCTACGGGTCGGCGCTCAACGCCCAGGACCTTGGCCTGCTGCTGCAGCGGGCCGGCGCGGTAGAGGGCATGCAGATGGACATCAACCCGGCCTGGATGAAGTTCGACTACTACCAGGCAGGAAGCCACCCGAGCGACCCCACTCCGGTGCCGCTGCTGCCAACCCAGCAGCCTGACCCCTACTCGTACTACACCCCGTCCACCCGCGACTTCACCGCGGTCTACGCGCGGTGACCGTCGACAGGACGGTCGCCCCGGACCGGGACACGGGGCCACAGGCAGCGCTGGCCGTCGCGGCCGCCGCACCGGTCTCGCCCGCACGCTGGCTGCGCGCGGCCATCATGACCACCAGGCCCAGGCAGTGGCCCAAGAACCTGCTGGTGTTCGCGGCGCCACTGGCGGGCGCCTCGCTGGGCCGCAACGGCGGCCTCGGCTACGCGCTCGTCGCCATGATCGCCTTCGGCTGCGCGTCGGCGGCGGTCTACTTCGTCAACGACGTCGCCGACGCCGAGCGCGACCGGCGCCACCCGGTGAAGCGGAACCGGCCCATCGCCTCGGGCGCGCTCCCCGCGCGGCACGCGCTCGTGCTCGCCCTGCTCGCCGCGCTGTGCGCGGTGGGCGCCGGCGTGGTGATCCGCGAGCCGCTGCTCGTTGCCACGGCCTCGGCCTACCTGTGCCTGTCGTTCCTCTACTCGTTCCGGCTCAAGCACGTGCCCTACGTCGAGATGCTGATCGTGGCGTCGGGGTTCCTGCTGCGGGTCCTCGGCGGCGCGGCGGCGACGCACGTGCGGCCGTCCGCCTGGTTCCTGATGGTGTGCAGCCTCGGGGCGCTCGGCGTGGCGGTCGCCAAGCGGTACACCGAACTGACCAGCCTCGGCGAAGACGCCGTCCGGCACCGCCCGGTGATGCGCTGGTACCGGCCCGGCGTGCTGCGGGCCACCCAGGTGATCATCGGGCTGGGCATGCTCGCCGCCTACCTGCTGTGGGCACTAGGCGAGAACCGGGGCGTACGGCCGTGGCACCTCGCCTCCGCGGTGCCGCTCGCCTTCGCGCTCGTCCGGTTCGGCATCCTCGCCGCGCGCCGGACCGTCCGGCCGGTGGAAGACCTCATCACGCGGGACGCCGTCATGCTGTGCTGTGAGGCGGCATGGCTGGTGCTGTTCTGCGTCGGCCTCTACGTGGAGTAACAATGAGAATCCTGCTGCTCGGCGGCACCAGCGAGATCGGCCTCGCGATCCTGGCCGCGCTGCGGCCCGGACCCGACGACGAGGTCATCCTGGCGGGCCGCGACCCGCAACGGCTCGAGGCGGCGGGCAAGGCACTGAACCGCCCGGTCACCGTGGCGCGGTACGACGCGACGGAGACAGGCACCCACCAGGCGTTCGCCGACGAGATCTGCGCCGGGGGAGTCCCCGACCTGCTCATCGCCGCGACCGGCGTGCTGACCCCGCAGCCGAGCCTCGAAGCGGACGTGCGGCTCGCCGCCACCATGATCGAGACCAACTTCACCGGCCACGTCACGGCGCTGCTCGCGTTCGGCGAGGCGATGCGCCGCCGGGGCAACGGCACGATCGTGGTCCTCTCCTCGGTCGCCGCGGTCCGGCCGCGCAAGTTCAACTCGGTCTACGGGGCCACCAAGGCGGGCCTCGACGCGTTCGCCCGCGGCTACGCCGACTCGCTGCACGACGCGGGCGTGCGGGTGCTGCTGATCCGGCCGGGCTTCGTCACCGGCCGGATGACCGGGGGAATGAAGCCTGCCCCGCTGGCCACCACCCCCGAGCGGGTCGGCGCCGCGGTCGCGGCGGCGCTGCGCGATCACGGCGCCCGCGGCAGTAAGGTCATCTGGGTGCCCGCACCGCTGGCCGGGCTGGCCGCGGTGATGAAGCTCATACCGCGCCCGGTCTGGCGCACGATGAAGAGCTAGCTCGGGAGCCCGCTGAATTCGACCGCTTCTGGGACCAAGGCGGCCGGGTTTCTCGTCAGACGCCTGCCGATACGCCCGAGCGTGGCAAATTCAGCAGGCTCCTATTTCGCGGTGATCCGCGTGCCGAAGTCGCCGCCCTCGCAGATCGACTTCATCACGCCGATGGCGCCGACATCGAAGACGTGCATGGTCAGCGACTGCTCGTTGGCAAGGACGAAGGCGCTGGTGTCCATGACCTTGATGTCGGCCGCGATGGCTTCCTCATAGGTCAGGCTGGTGTATCGCTTGGCGTCCGGGTTGAGCCTGGGGTCCGAGTCGTACACGCCGTCCACGCCGTGCTTGGCGACGAGCAGCGCATCGGCCTCCAGCTCAAGAGCCCGCTGCACCGCCGGGTAGTCGGTGGTCACGTAGGGCTGGCCGATGCCGCCCGCGAGCACGACGATGAAGTGCCGCTCCAGGTGGTAGAGGGCCTTCAGCCGGATGAACGGCTCGGCCACGCTGTGGATCGGCACCGCGGTCATGACCCGGATCTCCGCGTCGGTCCGCGCGGTCAGTGCCCCTCGCAGCATGAGCGCGTTCATCACCGTCCCGAGCATGCCGATGTTGTCGGCCTCCGCCCGGCTGATCCCCCAGCCGTCGGCCATTCGGCCGCGGAAGTAGTTTCCGCCGCCGACCACGACGGCGACCTGCACGCCGAGGTTGTGCACCGACAGCACCTCTTCGGCCACACGGGCGAGGCTCGCGGGATCAACACCGCTTCCCGCAGATCCGGAGAGGGCTTCTCCGCTGAGCTTGACCACCACTCTCTGATACCGTGGCAACGCCAGGCCCCCTCCCGTTGGGTTTCTGGTCGCCACGCTATCAGCCCGTGCAGCTCACGTGCTCATCGGCACGTGACCACGGCCTGCTCACCAGTAGCGGCGGCACCACCCGCCTCACCGGTGACCTTAGCCCTTGGCCTCCGCCCAGCTGCCCGCGACCGAGATATCGGCGATGAACCGCACCCGGCTGCCCGCCCCGCCCGCCCGCCCGGCCCACCGCCGGGACGCCTCGGCGAGACAGCCGCCGACCAGTCCCGCCACCTCCTCCGCCCGCGCGGCCGGCACCTGCAGCAGCAGCTCGTCATGCAGGCAGAGCACGATCCGCGCGCCAAACGGCGCGGACCTTGCCCGCACCGTCACCGCCCACATCTTGAACAGCTCGGCCGCCGCGCCCTGCACGACCGCGTTCCGCCCGTACCTGCCGCGGGCCGCCTCGTTGCCGCCGCCGGACATCCGCAGCAGCCGCCCACCGTATGTACGCAGGTCCTGGCCCGCCTGAGCGGACCGGTCAGCCTCGTCTAGGTAGCCCATCGCCACGGGGTACGCGGCCCGCATACGGCGGGCCGCCACCCCGCCGTGCCCTGTCGTCTGCCCGTACATGGCGGCGATCATCGCGACCTTAGCCGTCGGCCGGTCCACCCCGAGCTCAGCCGCGACCGGCAGGTACATGTCATCGGCGGTCGTCGCCGCCGCGAGCGCGCCGTCACCGGACACCGCGGCGAGCACCCGTGGCTCGATCTGCCCGAGGTCGGCCCGGACGAACGCGTGCCCGTTCTCGGCCAGTACCGCCTGGCGCAGCACGGCGGGCATGTTGTGCAGCCCGCTTGACGCGGTCATCCGCCCGGCCGCGCCGTCGGACCCGGTCCACGTGCCGCGCAGCCGGCCGTCCGCCCCCAGGTGCTCATCCAGCCAGGAGTAACCGTAGGTGGTGGCGATCCGCTCCGCCTTGCGCCACTCAAGCAGCGCCGCGACGAGCGGCGAGCCCTCCCTGAATCGCTCAAGCCGCCCCGCCCGGGTGTCAGGCACGTCGATCCCCGCCGCCGCGAGCAGCGCCTTGACCTGAACAGGGCTGCGCAGGTCGTTCGCCGCCCCGGCGGGCGCGTGCCGCAGCACCCGCGCGTCCCGCGCCGCCCGGATCGCCGCCGCATCGGACGGCCCGTGCGGCCGCGGCCCGATGATCTCGGCAAGCAGCCGCTCCGCCGCCGCCCTGTTTACCGGCAGCCCGTCGGCGGAAAGCTCCGCGCACAGGAGTTCCGCGGTGGACTCACAACGGGCGGTGCTGATCCTCCCGCCGCCCTGCTCCGTCAGGCTCGCCAGCTGCAGGCCGGCTGCCTCGAGCGCCGCGGCCGCCCCGAGCGCCGGCGCGTCCGGGGCATCATCGGCCGCGCTGAACAAGTCAGGCGCACCGGCCGCCACGGGCACCTGATCGGGCCGCTGCCCGTGCAGGCACGCCCATGCGTAGGCCGGGTCAGCCCGCCACCCGCCGAACAGCAGCCGGTGCACCGCCGCGATATCCCAGCCCGTCGCCAGCCGGATCCCCTGGCCCACCAGCGTCCGCGCCGTCTCCTGCGACCACATCGCCCACCGGGGCCTGACCTGTGCGTCGGCAACCGCCACATCCGCGGCCGGGCCCGCCCACTCGGCGTCGTTCATCGCGGCCGCCAACGCGCCGTCCCTGGTCACCATCAGCCCGACGAGGTCGCCTTGTCCCACGCCGGCCAGGCTCAGCGCTGCCACGAGGTCGCCCATCCAGCTATTATCGCGCACCTGTTCGATCTGGTGCGCTATCAGTCCGCCGATTGGGCCGGCCGACCCGGCCGGCCGGATCGCTGAGCGAGCGCCTGGCCCGGTCGGGACGGGGGAAATGTGCCGGACCAGGCGCCGCGGCGCCCGGGTGGCCGGGGAAACCAGCCGGACGCTTCGCCTGGCGGTGGGAGCGGGAACTCGCCGCCTGGCGGCCTGCCGCGGGGTGCGCTGCCTCCCCGCGGAACCGATTGTGCCGCGATCCGAACCGCCGCGCTACAAGTTACCCGAGAGTACCCGGTGTCACCGCTTGATGGCATTCCGTCAGCGGAGAGTGCCGCCAGCCGACGCCGGCCCACGCCGGGATCCGGCGTCGGCTGATCATCCCTGGGTGCCGGCGGCGAGGTGCGCGAGCACCTCGTCATGCAGACGGCCGTTGGTGCACACGACGCTGCCGGCGTCCGGCGCGGCGACGCCGGACAGGCTGGTGAACCGGCCGCCCGCCTCCTGCACGATCACCTGGAGGGCGGCCAGGTCCCATATCGACACGTCAGGCTCCGCCGAAATATCCACGGCGCCCTCGGCGACCAGCATGTGAGACCAGAAGTCCCCGAGCCCGCGCGTCCGCCAGACCGCCTGGCTCAGCGAGAGGAAACCGTCGAGCCGGCCCGCTTCCGCCCAGCCGCCGATGCCCGAGTAGGAGAACGAGGCGTCGGCCAGCTTGCTGACCTGGGAGACCTGGCAGCGGGTGGCCTTGGTCAGCGACCGGCCCGCCCAGGCGCCGCCGCCCGCCGCGGCCCACCAGCGCCGTCCGAGCGCAGGCGCGGTGACCACGCCCACCACGACCTCGTTCCCGTCCATCAGCCCGATGAGCGTGGCCCAGACGGGGACGCCGCGGACGTAGTTCTTCGTGGCGTCGATCGGGTCCAGCACCCAGCGTCGCGGCCCGGTGCCGGTCTGACCGGACTCCTCGCCGAGCACGGCGTCGCGCGGCCGGGACCGGCGCAGGATGTTGCGCAGCGACTCCTCGGTCGCCCGGTCGGCGTCGGAGACGGGCGTCAGGTCGGGCTTGGTGTCAACCCGCAGGTCGAGGGCGCGGAATCGCTTCGTCGTGATGTCATCGGCGGCGTCAGCGAGAACGTGCGCGAACCGCAGATCATCGTCATAGGTTGCCACCCGCGAAACGCTACCGGTACTGGTATCCAGCTGACCAGCAGAGAGACCAACGCGTGCACGAACTCGTACCGTATCGGGGTATAAACGACCTGATGAACCCGCTCGGCGACCTCCCCAGCCGACTCCGCCCCTTCGTCAGGGACGGGCGGATCTCGGCCATGCCCGCCAAGCACTCGGTGCGCCTGCTGCTGCTCGACCTGGTCGCGCAGGCCTTCGAGCCGGGGCGCCGATACCAGGAGCTTGCCGTCAATGAGATCCTGAAGGGCTTCTACGACGACCACGTGACGCTGCGGCGCTACCTGGTGGACGAGGAGCTTCTCTCGCGTACGACTGACGGCACGTACTGGCGCTCCGGCGGAACCGTTCCCGTCAGCGGGACCTGACCGTCA
>CAZORE010000040.1:0-21432 GCA_964581815.1 uncultured Streptosporangiaceae bacterium
CATGCAGATCTTCGAGGGCACCAACCAGATCCAGCGCCTCGTCATCAGCCGCGACCTGGCTAAGGGCTAGAAATGGGCCGCTGACCTGCGGTTTCTCGGATGGCATAAACGCCCAACGGGCTGCCGGACTACCAATCCGGCAGCCCGTTCGGTGTCCCTATTGCCTGGTTTATGCCGGTTATTTCCCGTCGGACGAGAGTCAGATGCGGTTGTAGCGGTTCGGGCCGGGGGTCCCCGGCATGATGTAGAAGACGAGCAGCACGATCCAGCCGACTAGCGGGACCAGGCCGATCCACCACCACCAGCCGGTGTGGTTGGAGTCGTGCAGGCGCCGGACCGTCAGCGACAGGCTGGTGATCCAGAGCGGCAGGCCGATGATGATGTACAGGATCGTGCCCGCGATCGTGGACCGGCCCTGGATGATGCCAAGAACCGCCCAGGCGATGGCCGCCACCAGGGCGAACCACCAGAACGCGGACCGCGATGCCCGTCCCCGGAAGGTGGCGATGTGGCTGAACGCGTTCCGCACCGCGTCGGCGAAACCGACCGGGGCGCCCTGCAGGTAGCCGGTCGGCCCGGTCGCGTAGCCGCCGCCCTGCTGGTAAGCGTTGTCTTGCTGGGTTTCGCTGCTGCCCTGCGAGTAGCCGCTGTTGGTCGACTTCTGCCCGCCCGCCGTACGGTCCCCGCCCTGTTCAGGTACGTGCTCCTGAACCGGGTCGGCGTACGGGTTGGGGCCGTAAGGATCCTGCGGTCCTTGGGGAGTGCTCATGTGGCACCTCCGATTCCCCGGATCGGCGTGTCGCATGGGATATGCGCACATTAAGTCACCAACCCTACGCGGGGGGTAATACCCACTTTCTGGTGCGTCAGTGACAGTTGTTACTCAGATCCGCGGAGCTTGGCGTGCGCGGCAAGGCCGACAGGTGGCCGGAGGGGTTCCGGGCGCCTGACGCAGCGGCTCCCGGTCACCCGTCCTTGGCTGCCGGCACCTTTGCCAGAGGGTCGAGGATCGGGACGGGAGCCGCGTCCGGGTTGTGGGTGGCGGGTTAGCTCAGGCGCGGGAGCCAGGTGCTTCCCCAGTTCTCCGCGAACCGCCCGTCTTCGATGCGGAAGATCTCGATCAGGAACGGCGGCGGGGCGCCGTCCGGGGTCCCGGTTCCCTCGACGGACGAGCGGACGGTGACCTTGTCGCCGTCAACGAGGAGGCGAGAGTCCTCGCGGCCACCGGCGATCCCGCGACCGCCCTTTTCACGCAGCTGTCGCGGATGGTGGCCTCGGGCGCCGAGAACGTGGCCGTGAAGAGCGCGCTCGCGGCTGCCGAGTTCGATTTGCGTATTGCGGCCCCGGATGTCGCGGCGGACCTCACGCGCCAGGTCGCGGACCTGCTCGGTCGCGCGCAGGCGGCGAAGGCCGTCCGCGATGACGTCACTGTTGAGGAGGTGATGGCGCTCGTCGCCGGCGCCTTCGCCGCGATCCGCCATGCTGGCGCGGAGGCCAGCAGCCAGCGCTCGGCGCACATCGCCCAGCTCATCCTCGACGGGCTCCGGCCCCGGCCAGCGTGAGCAGCCCCGGAATCGCTGAAGATGTCATCCCCGAGCGGGCTTGTTGTCATATGGAGAGGCCGGTATGCGCTCATCGGCGCTGGGAACATGCCATTTCCCCAGTGTTCCGAAGACGTCATGCCGGGAACTGCAGGGCACAATGAAGGTGATGCTCGGCAAGATCGCGGAACCACTCGCGCTCGGGGTGGCTGGTGCCCGCGATCCGCAGTGGCCCCGCGACCAGGTCCAGGTGCATGCACAGCTGGTAGAACCGCAGGCGGTCCTCGTCAAGGCCGCCCTGGCTGAGCTTCGGGTAGTGCCCGCCGAACCTCATGCGCATCCAGACGTGCTCTGCCTCGACGTCGAAGTACATCGCGCCTTCGATGTCGATGAGCACCGGCTCGCCGCGGCGGTCGAGTAGGACATGGTCCGGGCCGAGTTCGCCGTGGATCAGTGCGGCAGCCGCGCGGGCCGCGATCGGCCCGGCGAGCGAGTGCAGCGTTCCCTCTAGCCGGCCCTGAGCGTCAGCCGCGCGCCGGTCACGTCCCGCGATCTCCGACAGCTGGGCCAGCGCCCGAGCGAGCATGATCGTCTCGCACGACGTCGCGGCAGGACGGCCGCCCGCGTCGATGAACGCCACTTTTCCCGGCGACGGGGACCGGACGGCGGCCATGGCGGCGAGCCAGCCGGCAAGCACGGACAGGGGACGCTTCGCCGCTGCGGGGTCGCTTTCCAGCAGGGCTTCGAGGCTGCCGCCCGTGACGTCCTCCACTACCGCGATATCCGCCGGGTACAGGGTCCTGGACCGGTCCGAGAGCAGAATTTCCGGACAGCGGACGCCGGCAGATGACAAGCGGCGCGCGGCAGCTTCGAACAGGGTGAGCCCGGAGGCGTGCGAGAAAGGGCTGGCCGGATCGCCGGCACTCTCGGGAAGCACGCCCTGCCAGTAGTCCTCAGAACCGCTCCAGACATAGACGAGGACCGTGCTGCCGTCATCCAACGTCAGGCGGTAGGCGCCCTTCTTCGAACCATGGGCGAGCCGCTCCACCATGAGCAGGGAACGGCCCCTGCCGAAGGCCGCACGGACCACCGGGCGCATGCTCTCGGCATCCGCGAACCTCCGCTCGTCGGCCACCGCTGTCCCTCTCTACGACCGGGCATCACGGACAGGCCAGCGTGGCACGAACCGACGCCCGCCACAAGCGAGCTCAGCCTCAATGGCGTCGGGCTCAGCCACGCAGCGAGCGGGCGGGATACCGCTACGCCGAGCCGCAGATGACAAGTAGCTGCACAGATGACATCCAGAATGACAAGTAGGCGGTCCGGATGACATCTTCACCGGATCCCTACACGTAGCGCGAATCTCCCAGCGCGTGAGATTTTCCGGCCGCTGTTCGCCCGGCGACTATCCCGTCGCGGTGAGGCCGGCCAGCATGGCGAGCATCTTCGGCCAGCCGTCCCGCTGGGCGGCGACGTTGCCCGCCCGGGTGCCGCCGAGGTTAAAGAGGGTCGTGTCCCCGGCGGGCTGGTACGGCTGCATGCCCACGCCGTGTCCCGCGCCCTGGTAGATGAAGGCCTGGTGCCGGTAGGGGTCATGGACCATGGTCAGCTCCGCGTCAATGGCGTTCGCCGACGACGCGGACCCCCAGATCGAGTCCTGGGCCCCCGCGAACGCGAGGACCGGGCCGCTGACGTGCTCCAGGATGAGCGGCCCGGGGTCGACGACCCTGGGACCGAGTATCCACGCGGCCCGCGCTTGGTCGTCCCCGGCCGCGTTCACCTCCGATGACGGCGAGTACACGACCGCCCCGTGGAAAAGCTTGGGGAAGTTGTCCGCGAGCAGGAGCGCGGCCTCGCTGCCCCGCGAGTAGCCCATCGCGAGGATGTGGGCGGGGTCGGCCTGCGGCTGGCGGGCGAGGATGTTCCCGGCTGTCTCGAAGTACTCAAGCGGAATGCCGTCCAGCGCCGGCGGCAGCCCGGGCCAGTCGAAGTAGGCGACGGTCAGCGCGGGGAAGCCGTGAGCGGCCAGCAGCGCCGCCCCGTACACCTGGCTCATGCCGCCCTCTGCGCCGCCGAAGACCAGCACCCCGGCGTGGCGAGGGGATCCGGGCGGCGGCAGGAACAGTTCCCCGGCGACCTTGTCCTTGGCGAGGGTCAGCGTCTGGGCGGTCTCGCCCTTCGCCATCCACTCCCGGGTCACGGTGCGGGACGCGAGCTTCGCCCCCGACGACGAGGTGACGGTCAGGGTGACCGGGTAGCCAGACTGGTGCTGGGGTGCCGGGGGCGTGAAGTACTGGTCCTGGCTGGCGGGCGCGACGGGGGTCATCGACCACAACAGCCCCATCCCGTCCTTGCCCTGGTAGGACCCCGACTTGGGAGCGACCTTTTCCAGGTCAACGGTCCCGTCCTGGCTCGCGGTGTAGACGGCGGAGGCCCGCCAGGTGCCCTTCTTCACGTCGGTCGCCTGCGCGCTGACGGTGACCTGCTCACCCGCGGACAATTCGCTGATCCGGACGTCGATGGCCTGGTCCGCGAGGGCGCTGGGCTCACTGACCTGGATCACCGCCGGCTTGGCCGGCGCGGCACCGCTGCAGGCGGTCAGCCCGCCCGTCAGCAAGGCCACCGCCAGGGCTGCTCCAAGGCGGCCGAGCTTGCGGGTGGATCCTGGGACCACGGGCTCACGCTAACGGGGGGAAATCCCATGGTCTAGTCCAATTGAGTACGAAAAACCCCGGCCACTTTCGGTGGGCCCGGTCGACAAGCTGATAAAGGAACCGGATGGGTCATCCGCCGGGACCCGGGCAGAGGCTGGAGCGGGCTACTGCATGCCCTGGGCGTCGAGCAGTGCCTCGACCGCGGCCTGAACGGTACCGGGATCGAGCGCGTTGCCCATGACCGCCTGCACGATGGCACCGTCGAAGAAGGCGACCAGCTGGTTGGCCAGCCGGGCGGGGTCCTCGGCCAGGCCGTGAGCTGCCTGGCGCTCGAAGAAGCCGCGGATCCGCAGCTTGTAATCGCGGGCTACGCGCCTGGCCGGGTGGCGCGCGTCGGCGAGCTCGGTGGCCGTGTTGACGAAGGGACAGCCGCGGTACGACTCGGCCGCCGTCCACCAGCTCAGCCGGTCGAACGCCGCCAGGATCCGCTGACGGGGCGGTGCGTCGCCGTCTTCGGCCGGCAGGTAGGCGCCGATGATCTCAGGGCCCTTCGCGTCCAGGCTCTGCGCGATGAGCTGGTCCTTGCTGCCGAACTCCCGGTACAGAGTGCGCTTGGATACGCCGGCCGCCTTGCTTACCAGGTCGACGCCGACCGCCCCGGTGCCCTGTTCATAGAAGAGGTCGGCGGCGGCGTCAATCAGCCGCTGCCGCGGCGTCGGTGTGGTCGCATCTGGCATGGCGGTCAGTCTACGCCGGGCCGTAGCGCCCGGAAACAGATCGGTGTACCCTGGCCGAGGTAAACCGATCTGTTTCCGGCTGGCCCGGTAGACAATGGGGCCGCGATTAAGGGGTACGCATGGCAAGCCGACTCAACGTGCTGGTGACCGGCGCGAGTTCAGGAATCGGGCGGGCGACGGCGATCGAGTTCGCCCGGCGGGGACACCAGGTGTTCGCCGCGGCACGCCGCGAGGAGGCACTGGCTGACCTGGCCGCGACGACGCCGGGCATCCGGGCGGTCGCCCTCGACGTGACCGACGCCGAGTCGGTGCGCCAGGCCTGGGACAAGATCGACGCGAGCACCGGGGCCGCGGGCGTTGACGTGCTTGTCAACAACGCCGGGTTCGCCCTGTCCGGCCCGGTCGAGGTCCTCGCCGACGCCGATGTGCGGCGCCAGTTCGGCACCAACGTGTTCGGGCTGCTTACGATGACGCGCACCGTGCTGCCCGCGATGCGCTCCCGCGGTTCCGGCCGCATCATCAACATCAGCTCGCTGGTCGGCCGGACCACGTTCGCGGGCATGGGCGTCTACGGCGCGACCAAGTACGCCGTCGAGGCGCTGTCGGACGCCCTGCGCCAGGAAGTCGCCGGGTTCGGCATCAAGGTCGTCATCATCGAGCCGGGATTCGTGGCGACGAGCCTCGGCGAGGCTGCCGACGGCCGGCCCGAGGCGGGCGAGGAGGCACCAGGGGCGTATGCCGCGATGACAGCGGCCGGTGAACGCTACGTGGCCAGCCAGATCGCCAAGGGAATCGCGCCGGCCAAGGTCGCCGCCGCCATCGTCGCCGCGGCCGAGCACCCGAGCCCGCGAGCTCGTTACGTGGTGCCGGGCAGCGCCAGGGCGCTGATCACGCTGCTTACCGCGCTGCCCGACAAGCTCGCCGACCGGGCGAAGCAGCGTGCGGTGACCGGCTCCTGACCGCGCCCGGTCATCAGGCGGGCGGGCCGGCCGCCAGCGGGCTCGGCACGCCGGGGAGCTCGCCGGTCTCCACGAAACGGCGGGCGATCTCGGCAAGCTTAATGTTCTCGGCCTGGGATACCCGGGACAAGACACCGAAAGCGGCGTCGGCGGCAACGCCGTGCCGTTCCATCAAGATGCCCTTGGCCTGCCCGATGACGTCCCTGTTGCCGAGCGCGTCGTGCATCTGGTCAGCGCGCTGCGCTTCGGCGAGGGCGAGCGCCGCGAACGTGGCCAGCAGGACCGTGACCCGCTCGTGCGGGTCGCCGAAGGCGGCGATCCGGTCGGAGTACAGGCTGAGCGCGCCCAGGCCCCGCTCATCGACCCACAGCGGCACGCAGAGCATGCTGCGCACGTTCAGTCGCGCTGCCGCGGCGCAGAACTGCGGCCAGCGCTCGTCCTGGTGGGTGTCCTCGATCCGGGATACGGACTGGTGCTTGGCGGCGTGGATGCACGGGCCGTCTCCGAGCTGTTGCTGTAGGCGGTCGAGTAGCAGGGGCGGCTCGCCGGTGGTGGCCCGTGGAATGAGCTCGCCGCGATCGAGGATGGTCAGGCCGGCATACCGAGCGGGACTTAGCATCGTCACGGCCGTGGCCGCGATGGCCTCAAGCGTGGGCTGCAGCCCGGCGTTTTTCACGTGGAGCGCACGGGCCAGGATCTCGAGCGACTCCGCGCTCGGGCCCGTGACCTCCATCAGGTGTTCCTGGGCAGTGCCGCTCAATGTTCCTGCTCCTCTCGGCGTTGATCGCGGGAGCATGGCCTCCCCGCTGGCAGACGGCGCAAACGTCCCCCGGGCCCGATCCGGGCGTGGCCTTCCGCACACCCGGCCGCCTGGTTCCGGTGACTGCCCGGCGCCGCCTCTCCGGTACGATGGCTATCAGGTGAAGCCATCGCCTGCGCCTTCTGTGACAGGAGAAATGATGGCTTCATCGAGCCATAACGGCCACAACTCACGTACCCGTTCGACGGCCGCCGGATCATCCGCCGCCGGCCAGGACGAGACAGGCGAGTTCCTCACCACGGCGCAGGGCCTGCGGCTCCCCGACACCGATCACTCGCTGAAGGCCGGCGAGCGCGGGCCGACCCTGCTTGAGGACTTCCACCTCCGGGAGAAGATCACCCACTTCGACCACGAGCGCATCCCGGAGCGCGTCGTGCACGCCCGCGGCGCCGCGGCGCACGGGACCTTCGAGTCCTACGGCACCGGCCGTTCGGTGACCAAGGCCGGGTTCCTGGCCGGCAAAGGGCAGCAGACCGACGTCTTCGTCCGGTTCTCCACCGTGCTCGGCTCGCGCGGCTCGGCCGACACGGTGCGTGACACCCGCGGGTTCGCGGTGAAGTTCTACACCGCCGAGGGAAACTTCGACCTGGTCGGCAACAACATGCCGGTGTTCTTCATCCAGGACGGGATCAAGTTCCCCGACGTCATCCACGCGGCCAAGCCGCACCCGGACCGGGAGATCCCGGGGGCCCAGTCCGCGCACGACACCTTCTGGGATTTCGCCTCGCTGCATACCGAGGCGACTCACCACGTCATGTGGAACATGAGCGACCGGGGGATACCACGGTCCTACCGAACGATGGAGGGCTTCGGCGTTCACACGTTCCGCCTGGTCAACGAGGCGGGCGAGACGCACCTGGTGAAGTTCCACTGGAAGCCCGCGGCCGGGGTGCACTCCCTGGTGTGGGAGGAAGCGCAGATCGCGGCCGGGGTCGACCCGGACTTCCACCGCCGGGACATGGCCGACGGCATCGATGCGGGCGCGTTCCTCGAGTACGAGCTGGGCATCCAGGTCATGCCGGACGACGGCACCGACAGCTTTGAGGGCATCGACCTGCTCGACCCCACCAAGCTCGTTCCCGAGGAGCTCGCCCCGGTGCAGCTGATCGGGAAGCTGACGCTGAACCGGAACCCGGTGAACTACTTCGCGGAGACCGAGCAGGTCGCCTTCCACACCGGGAACCTGGTGCCCGGCATCGAGGTCACCAACGACCCGCTGATGCAGGCACGGCTGTTCTCCTACCTCGACACGCAGCTCACCCGCCTCGGCGGCCCGAACTTCACCCAGCTCCCCGTCAACCAGCCGCACTGCCCGGTCAACGACATGCTGCGCGACGGCATGCACCAGACCGCCGTCCCGGCCGGCCTGGCCCCCTACCGCCCCAACAGCATCGACGGCGGCGAGCCGCTGGTGGCCACGGCCGATGAGGGCGGCTACGTGCAGGCCCCCCGTCCGGTCGAGGGCGCGGTGGTCCGGAGCAGCCCGCTCTCGTTCGGTGACCATTTCACGCAGCCGGCGATGTTCTACCGCAGCCTGACCCCGCTCGAGCAGGCCCACATCGTCGAGGCCTTCACCTTCGAGCTCGGCAAGTGCTACGACCAGGCCATCAAGGAGCGTGAGCTCGCGGTCCTCGCCAACGTCGACGCCGACCTGTGCGCTCAGGTGGCAGCCGGCCTTGGCCTGCCCGTTCCGGACGGCCACCCGGCCGCCGACGCGGGCCTGTCCCCTGCTCTCTCCCAGGTCGTCACCGAGCCCGGCCCGATCGCGGGCCGTACGATCGGCATCATCGCCGACTCCGGCGCCGACCTGGCCGGCATCGGCAAGATCAGGAAGGCCGCCGCCAAACTCGGCGCCACCGCCCTGGTGATCGCCCCCGTTGGCGGTGTCCTGGGCAGCGGCACCCTGACCGAGACGGTCGACCGGACGCTGCTGACCACCCGCTCCGTCGAGTTCGACGCCCTTGTCGTCGCCGGCGGCACCGCCCCGTCCGGCGACATCAAGCTGACGCTGCTCCTGCAGGAGGCGTTCCGGCACTGCAAGGTCCTGGCCGCCTGGGGCGACGGGACGGCCGTGCTGGAAGCGGCCGGCATCACCGCCGGCGCCGCGGGCGTAGTGACCGGCGCCGCCGCCGTGAAGTCCTTCACCGACCAGCTCACCGCGGCGGTCGGCCTGCACCGGGCCTGGGACCGGGCACCCGCCGTGATGGCCTCCGCCGTCCCGCCCGTCCTCACGTCCTGACCACCGACATCCTCCGAACGGAGAAGCGCGTGAATCACCAACCGGACCATGACCCGCTCGGCGACCTGACCGCGGCGGGAGTGGCAGTGTGGCTCGATGACCTGTCCCGCGAGCTACTGGCCGGCGGCGAGCTGCAATCGCTCGTCGCCGACCGGCACGTCGTCGGGGTGACCACCAACCCGACGATCTTCGCCTCCGCCCTGTCAAAGGGCGACCGCTACAACGACCAGCTCGCCGACCTGGCCGCCCGCAACGCGGACGTCGACACCGCGGTATTCATCGTGACCACCGACGACGTCCGGGCCGCGTGCGACGTCCTGGCCCCGGTGCACGCGCGGACGGCCGGCCTTGACGGGTGCGTGTCCATCGAGGTCGACCCGCGGCTCAGCCGAGACGCCGCGGCTACCGCCGAGATGGCGCGGCTGCTGTGGACGACGGTGAACCGGGACAACCTGTACATCAAGATCCCGGCCACGCAGGAAGGGCTCCGGGCGATCACCGAGGTGACCAGCCACGGCATTAGCGTCAACGTGACGCTGATCTTCTCCCTGAACCGGTACCGCGCCGTCATGGACGCCTACCTCAGCGGCCTTGAGCAGGCGTACGTCGCGGGCCGGGACCTCAGCGTGATCAAGTCAGTCGCCTCGTTCTTCGTCTCCCGGGTGGATACCGAGGTCGATGCGCGCCTGGACCGCCTCGCCGGGCCGGCGGCCGCCGCGCTGAAGGGCACGGCCGCGATCGCCAACGCCCGCCTGGCCTACCAGGCCCACGAGGAGCTGACCGCCAGTGAGCGCTGGCAGCGGCTCGCCCGCATCGGCGCGCGGCCGCAGCGGCCGCTGTGGGCCTCCACCGGAGTCAAGGATCCCGCCTACCCCGACACCAAGTACGTGGCCGGGCTGGTCGCGCCGGGCACCGTCAACACCATGCCGGGCGCGACCATGGAAGCCTTCGCCGACCACGGCGTGGTCAGCGGCGACACCATAACCGGGGCCTACGAGGGCAGCCGCCGTCTGCTTGACCAGCTAGCGGCGGCGGGCATCGATTTCGATGACGTCACCGAGTACCTGGAGCGCGACGGCCTGGCCAAGTTCGAGAAGAGCTGGGGTGAGCTGGGCGCTACCGTCGCGGCCGAGCTGGAACGCCAGCGGCAGGCTGGCCGGGTCCGCTAGTAGGAGCCATGGCCCTTCAGGTACTGCCACGCGCCGCAGGGGGTGCCGTAGGTTTCCTTGATATAGCCGAGGCCCCACTTGATCTGGGTGGCGGCGTCGGTCCGCCAGTTCGCGCCCGCGGATGCCATCATGTCGCCCGGCGTCGCTTGCGGGATTCCGTAGCCGTCGGACTCGTCTCCCGCGTAAACGTTCCAGTCGCTGAGCTGGTCCCACAAGGCGACCAGGCATGTGTACTGGGTCGTCTGGTTAAATCCGAAGCTCGGCAGCAGGCTGTACGCGATCTCCCTGGCGGCGCCCGGATCGGGCGACGGCACGCTGGCAGGCGCGGCTGTCTCCGGCGCCGCGGCCCGTGACACGGACCCTTGAGCAGGCGAGACAGCAGCGCCGTGACTCGGCCCCGGGCCGGTGAACGCGGATACCGCCCCGTAGCTGGCCGCCCCGATGACCACGGCCCCGGCGGTCGCCGCGATCAGCAGCTTCCGTTTCTTACCGGTCCGGGTACCCGCTTGCGCGGGAGCGGGTTCTTGCGCGGGCCGGGCCTCCGTGGCCACAACCCCAGCCCGCGATATCTCCCGCGATTCCGGAATTACCGGGATGTCGGGCAGTTCCCGCTCCGGCGTGACCGGCCCGACGGGAACCAGCGAGCGGTCAGTGGCCGCCTGGCGCTGGGCCGCAGGCACTTCGGCCCAGTGCGCCCCCGTCCACGGCAGCTCCCCCTCCCGGTACGAGGGCGGTATTTCCTGGAGCGCCGGCCACGGCCCTGCGGTCCCAGGCGCGCGGGATGACGTTGCCGCCGCCGGGCGGGGCCGCGCCCGGTGCGCCGATAGCAGCTGCATGGCCTGCCCAGCCGTTGGCCGGACCCGGGGATCGGGGTCCAGCATCGCCATGACCGCTTCGGCCAGGCCTGCGGGCACGATATCCGGCAACGGGGCGACGTAATCGCGACGGGCCGCGGCCGCGACGTGGTCGGCCGCGGCCGCGTACGGGCGAGCTAGCCTGCCGGCCAGCAGCTCGTACAGGACACAGCCCAGTGCCCAGATGTCGTCGCTGAAGCTGGCTGGCACTCCGAGCCACTGCTCGGGGCTGATGTAGGGCATCGTGCCGTAGACGACGCCGGCGACGCTGAGCCCGGTTTCCGTGACCGCCTTGGCCAGGCCGAAATCCGTGACCTTCACCGTGCCGGTGTCGCAGATGAACAGGTTTCCCGGCTTGATGTCGCGGTGGACCACCCCCGGGTCGAGGCCGTGCGCGTAGGAAAGTGCCCCGCAGGCCTCCCGGCCGATCTGGGCAACGTCGCTCGCGCTCCAGCCACGCCGCATGTTCCCCAGGTCGCGGCCCTGCAGGTACTCCATCACCATGAACGGGACGCCCTGGTCGCTGCCGGTCGTGAACACGGTCATGATGTTCGGGTGATGCATCCGGGAGGCCAGCCGCATCTCCCGCTGGAATCGCGCCAGGCCGGCCTCGTCGGCCGGCGCGCGCATCACCTTGATCGCCACCGGCCGGCCGGCAAGCTCCTCGTCATAGGCGAGCCAGACCTTGCCCATGCCTCCTGTGCCAAGGCACCGGTCCAACCGGTAACGTCCGCCAAAGTCAGCCATCCGCCCACCCCGAGCTATTGCTCCTACGTCAGGACATAGCGATTCAATTGTGCGGCACATCCGACGATGAGGAGCGGGAAACGTCTAACCAATCGCTAACCCGTATTATCGCTGGGCCAATTTAACTGGCGAGTAGCTTTCCAGTGAGTAACAAACTGCGAAACTTTCGGCAGGTCGCGACGGGTAAAGTCCCTTCGATGATCACCAACTGGCCGGGGTTGATAAGGCGTCGCCGGCGCCGCGTCGGCTCCTTGCTGGCCGCCGCTGCCATCTAATGCGGCGTTTTAGCGTCCGTAGTCGCTGTTGCGGTGAACCGGTTTACCATACTTGTCGCCGATGACCAGCGAAAACTCCCTGGCTTCCTTCCTGGTGATCATCGTCCTCTGTGTTCAGGCTTTCCTTGGCTAGCGCCCACCCTCGCCGCGGGGCATCTGGGGCAAGATCGGGGACGATAGGGGACCAGCGGGCGGCCCCTGGTGCGCGCCGGCTTCGGAGGCGTAGCGTGGCACTGAGGCACCTCAGGGAGGCATGCGTGAGTGCGACCGGGGAAACGGTCAGGGAGTCGGACGAGGCGGGCGGAGGGGCCACTGACCTGAAGCTCGAGGTGGTCGTGATCGCGGTGGCGGATGTCGACCGCGCGAAGGAGTTCTACCAGCGGCTGGGGTGGCGCCTGGACGCGGACTTCCCTTTCGATAACGGCTTCCGGGTGGTCCAGTTCACCCCGCCAGGCTCAGGGACCTCGGTGCAGTTCGGCACGAAGATGACCTCGGCCGCGCCCGGCTCGGCGCAGAGCCTGTACCTGGTCGTCTCCGACATCGTGGCCGCGCGGGCCCGGCTGGCCGCGCGCGGCGCCGAGGTCAGCGAGGTGTTCCACCCGGGGGCCCCGGGCGCGCAGTTCGCACTCGACCCCAGCGGCCAGGTTCGGGGACGCGCGGCCGACGGGGCCAGCTATGGTTCGTTCGCTACGTTCGCCGACCCGGACGGCAACCGCTGGCTGCTGCAAGAGGTCACGACGCGGCTGCCCGGGCGGGTCGAGGCGGTCACGACTGCCTACGCCTCCGTGACGGACCTGGCCGCCGCGATGCGGCGAGCGTCGGCCGCGCACGGCGAGCATGAGAAGCGGATCGGCCAGGCCGACGCGAACTGGCCTGACTGGTACGCCGCGTACATGGTGGCGGAGCAGGCAGGCACGGAACTGCCGCAGTGACCGAGCCGCAGCTGGCCGGGCAGACAGTCATCTTGATCGGCGGCAGCGCGGGCATCGGGCTGGAGACCGCGCGGCTGGCCCGCGCCGAGGGCGCCGACGTCATCCTCACCGGCCGCGACCCTGGCCGGCTTGAACAGGCGGCGCGCGAGGTCGGCGCGCTGCGCGCGGAGGCGTTCGACGCCACCGATTTCGACCGTCTGGACGGCTTCTTCCAGGGGCTGCCCGCGCCTATCGACCATGTGATGGTCACCGGGCCGGGCCCCTATTACGCTCCCCTGGCCGACCTCGAGCGCGACCGGGCGCACCGCGACTGGGACGCGCACCTGTGGATGCATGTCGCCGTCGCCCAGCACGCCGTCGGCCGGGTCCGGCCCGGCGGTTCGCTGCTGTTCATGGGCGGCACCGGCGGCCGGGCACGGGGACCAGGACTGTCCCTCATCGCGGCGGCCACCGCGGCGCAGCCCGCGCTGATCGCGAATCTCGCACTGGAGGTAGCGCCGATCCGGGTCAACCTCATCGCCGCCGGGTTCGTCGACACGCCGCTGTCGGCGTCGCTGCTTGGCGGGGACCTGGAGGCCCGCCGCGACCAGCTCCGCGCGACGTTGCCTATCCGTCGCGTGGTCGGGCCGGCCGACGTCGCCGCGCTCGCGGTGCATCTCATGGCTAACACCGCGCTCACCGGCGCGACCTACGACATCGACGGCGGCCAGCAGCTCCTCGGGTCATGACCGAGCGGGCCGCGGACGACCGCTCGCCGTTCCACGGGCAGGACACGCGGCCCGCTCCCTATGGACCCTAAGCCGGGGCCTCGACGTCGTCGTAGACGCGCACGGCGGCCAGCAGCCCGTCGGGTCCGCGCTCGTAGACGCCCATCCCCGCCTGGGGCGGCAGCTCGCGGCTGCCCCAGCGGACGCAGTTGTACTCCAGCGCGCACCGCACCCCGTCGTCGGTCACGGCGCAGTGCTCAAGGCCGATGCCGCCGCCGGCGCTGAAGCACCGGGCGAAGAACGAGCGGAGCTCGGCAGTGCCGCGGTGAGCGTCGCGGGGGCCGAACGGGGGGCGGAAGTAACCGTCGGGCGCGAAGGTGGCGACCACCGCCTCGGTGTCGCCCGCGGCCAGCCCGGCGTGGTAGCGGCCGACGACGTCACCAGGGTGCACGTTCCCTGACGGGAGGATCGGCGGCCGGACCGGGCGCTGCTCGTCGACCGGCCACTGGCTGCAGTAGGTCCGGAATGTCACCGACACGTCGTCGGGGGACTCGGCGATCACGGCCACGGGCCACGCCAGCTCGCGGCCGCCGTGATCTAGGTGCGCCAGCAGCTCCACCACGGCCCGGCCGTCGGCGACTGTGCTGGCCACGGGCTCGGCGCGGGCGTGCAGGCTGGCCAGCCAGGAGAGGTTGCGGCTGACGAACTGCCGTACGTGCCGGTGGCCGCGGACCTCCCCGGCGCGGGGGTCGTAGATGACTATCTCGCCCGGCCACGTGGTCTCCAGGGCGCGGGCGCTGCCCTCGTTCAGCGCCGCCAGGTACTGGCCGACCGGGTCCGCGTGGCCGGCGGTGCGCGTCTGGCTGCGCGCCAGCTCCGCGGCACTGGCGAATTCGGGAAACCACGGCATCGCGCAACTCCCCTCACTGGCGTGGTGACAGCGGCTCGCACCCGACGTAGGACTCTCTTGCAGTGCAGCGCGCAGGCGCAGGCACCCTACTGACAACGCTAGCCGAGACGCGGGCTGTCGTGTGCCTCCAGGGAATGGGTAACGCTTGGCTTCTCCACCCCGCTGAGCGCGACCGGCTGGGCGATGGGCCGCCGGGCCCAGGCGCGCCGCGCGGCATGTCGATGCTCATCGAACCCCTCGGCATCACCACCCCCATCGCCGCCTTCAACGGCGGGGTGCTCGTGAACGCGCGCGGCCCGGCGGGTCACCACCTCCAACGCCGAGGAGGGCTTCGCCGCCGCCGTCGAAAGATTCATCCTCCCGCCGAGCTGACTCGCTCTCCCGCGCTAGGAGCTACGCGTTTCACCGCTGACCTCCGCCGTCGCCCGACGGCGGTCAGCGCGGGGCTTAGGCGTTCAGGCCGAGCTCGCGGGCGATCAGCATCCGCTGCACCTCCGAGGTGCCCTCGCCCACCTCAAGGACCTTCGCGTCCCGGTAGAAGCGGCCGACGGCGGACTCGTTCATGAAGCCGTAGCCGCCGAAGATCTGGGTGGCGTCGCGGGCGTTGTCCATCGCCGCGTTGGAGGCGGTCAGCTTCGCGATCGCCGCCTCCTTCTTGAACGGCTCGCCGGCCAGCATCTTCGCCGCCGCGTGCCACCAGGCGAGGCGCGCGTTGTGCGTGCGCACCTCCATGTCGGCGATCTTGAACTGCAGCGCCTGGAACCGCCCGATCGGCCCGCCGAAGGCCGACCGCTCCCGAACGTAGCCGAGTGACTCATCCACGCAGCCCTGGGCCAGGCCGGTGGACAGCGCGGCGATCGCGACCCGTCCCTCGTCCAGGGTTCGCAGGAACTGGGCGTAGCCACGGCCGCGCTCGCCGAGCAGGTTCGCCTCCGGCACCCGGCAGCCTGCGAACGCGAGCTCGTGCGTGTCCGAGCAGGACCAGCCCACCTTGGAGTACTTCGGCGCGACCGTGAACCCGGGCGTGCCCGACTCCACCAGGATCGTGGAGATCTCCGGCTTGCCGTCCGGCCGCGTGCCGGTTACCGCGGCGACCCCCACCACGGCGGTGATCGACGTGCCGGAGTTGGTGATGAACGCCTTCGACCCGTCGATCACCCACTCGCCGTCCTCAAGCCGGGCCCGGGTGCGCATCGCGCCGGCCACGTCGGTCCCGCCACCCGGCTCGGTCAGCCCGAACGCGGCGAGGGTCTCGCCCGCGCACAGCGACGGCAGCCACCGCAGCTTCTGTTCCTCGGTGCCGAACCGGTAGACCGGCATGATGCCGAGCCCGACCCCGGCCTCCAGCGTGATGGCGACCGAGGAGTCCACCCGGGCCAGTTCCTCAAGGGCGAGGCAGAGCGCGAGGTAGTCGCCGCCCATCCCCCCGTACTCCTCGGGGACCGGCAGCCCGAACAGGCCCATCCGCCCCATCTGCGCGACGATCTCGTAGGGGAACTCGCCCTTGTCGTACAGCTCGCCGATCACCGGGGCCACCGCGTCGCGGGCGAACTCCTGGACGCTCTTGCGCAGGTCCTCGTGCTCTTCATCAAGCTTGTATCCGAGCATCGCTCCTGAACTCCTCTACGCACGTAGATAGTGGACATTTAGGCACATCCCTGTGTACCTAAATGTCCACTATCAGCTGGCTCCGGCCCGATGACCGCCAGCGCCTCGTCCATCCGGACCTGCTGGCCCGCCTTCGCGGTCAGTTCGGTCACCGTGCCGTCGAGCGGCGCGGTCACCGTGTGCTCCATCTTCATCGCCTCAACCACGAGCACCGGCTGCCCGGCGCTCACGTCCTGTCCCACGGTCACGTGCACGGCGACCACGGTCCCCGGCATGGGGGAGCGGACCGTCCCGTCCGCGGCCGCCCTGCGCGTGCCGCGCAGCGGGGCAGGCGCCGCCTCGGCGACCGCCCACGTCTGCCCGCCCCGCCCTAGCCAGGTGGTATTCCCGTCGACGGCGTACGCGAAGCGGACCGTCCGCGCCTCCTCGGTGAGCACGAGGTCGGTACCGTCGCCCAGGCCCGCCGGGCGGAACTCAGCCCGGGCGGTCACGAGCGCGCCGTCGCCCACGGCTACCTCCGCGCCCGCCGAGGCCAGCCCGCGCACCCGGACCTCCGTCACCTGCCCCGGCCCGGCCGACAGCCGGAACCGAGTCCACGCGCGCTCCCCGTGCCGCCACCCGTCCGGGATGTCCCACGGGTCGGTCAGCGGCCCGGCGGGTTCCTGCCGCAGCACGCGGGCAAGCGCCGCCGCGGCCAGCGCCTCGGCGTCACCCGTGCCAGCCAAAGCAGCCGAGCCAGCCGCGTCGGCCGAGCCAGCCGAGCCGCCCGAGCCGCCCGCGATTCGCTCGACGAGGCCGGTATCTAGCCGCCCGGCCCGCACGTCCGGATCGGCGAGCAAGTCGCGCAGGAAGCCGGTGTTGGTGGTGACGCCGAGCACGACCGTGTCCGCGAGCGCCCGGTCGAGCCGGCGCAGCGCGGTAGCGCGGTCCGGGCCCCAGGCGATCACCTTGCCGAGCATCGGGTCGTAGTCGCTCGTCACGGTCAGGCCCTCGGCGAGCGCCGAGTCGACGCGCACCCCGGCGCCGGATGGCGTCCGCAGCGCGAGCACGGTGCCGCCGGTTGGCAGGAAGCCGCGCGCCGGGTCCTCCGCGTAGACGCGCGCCTCCACCGCGTGGCCGTTCATCGACAGGGCATACCCGCTGTACCCGCCGAACGCCAGCCGCTCGCCCGCGGCCACTCGCAACTGCCACTCGACCAGGTCCAGGCCGTAGACCATTTCGGTGACCGGGTGCTCGACCTGAAGCCTGGTGTTCATCTCCATGAAAAAGAAGTCATCGGGCGCATCGCCGGCCACGATGAACTCCACCGTGCCCGCGCCGGTGTAGCCCACGGACCGCGCCGCCTCCACCGCCGCCGCGCCCATCGCGGCCCGGCGCACCGAGTCAAGCAGCGGCGACGGCGCCTCCTCGATGACCTTCTGGTGCCGCCGCTGCAGCGAGCACTCCCGCTCGCCGAGATGAACGACGTTGCCGTGCGAGTCGGCGAGCACCTGGATCTCGATGTGCCGCGGGGCCGGCACGTACCGCTCGATGAGCAGCGTTCCGTCGCCGAACGCGGCGACCGCCGTGCGCCGCGCCGCCACCAGGGCGTCCGGCAGGTCGGCCGATGAGTCGACCACGCGCATGCCCTTGCCGCCGCCGCCCGCGGAGGGCTTGATGAGAACGGGGAACCACCGCTCGTTCAGTTGCCCGATGAGCTCCTCGTCGGACAGCCCGGCCGCGCCCGCGCCGGGCACCACCGGCACCCCCGCCGCCGCCACCCGCGCCTTGGCGGCGATCTTGTCGCCCATCGCCTCGATCGCGTCCGCCGGCGGCCCGATGAAGGTCAGCCCGGCCGCCGCGCAGGCGCGGGCGAAGGCGGCGTTCTCCGCGAGGAAGCCGTAGCCGGGGTGCACCGCCTCGGCGCCGCACGCGACCGCGGCGGCCACGATCCGGTCGATGTTCAGGTAGCTCTCGGCCGCCGCGGCTGCGCCGAGCCGAATCGATTCGTCGGCAGCCAGAACGTGGGCGGCCGACTCATCAGCGTCGCTGTACACCGCGACGCTGGCAATGCCCAGGGAGCGCAGCGTCCTGATCACCCGCACCGCGATCTCGCCGCGGTTCGCGACAAGCACCTTGCTGAACATGAGACCCGCTCCCTACATCCGGAAGACGCCGTAGCCGGCCGGCTCGAGCGGCGCGTTAGCCGCGGCGGACAGCGCGAGGCCGAGGACCCGCCGGGTGTCGGCGGGGTCGATGATCCCGTCGTCCCACAGCCGGGCCGTCGCGTAGTACGGGTTGCCCTGGTGCTCGTACTGGTCGCGGACGGGCTTCTTGAACGCGTCCTCCTCGCTGGCCGGCCAGTCCTGACCGCGCGCCTCGAGCTGGTCGCGCCGGACGGTGGCGAGCACGCTCGCGGCCTGGTCTCCGCCCATGACTGAGATCCGGGCGTTCGGCCACATCCACAGGAAGCGGGGGGAGTAGGCCCGCCCGCACATCGCGTAGTTACCCGCGCCGAACGACCCGCCGATGATCACCGTGAGCTTGGGCACCCGGGCGCAGGCGACCGCGGTGACCATCTTGGCGCCGTGCTTGGCGATGCCATCGGCCTCGTACTGCCTGCCGACCATGAAGCCGGTGATGTTCTGCAGGAAGACCAGGGGGATCCGGCGCTGATCGCACAGCTCGATGAAGTGGGCGCCCTTGAGCGCGGACTCGCTGAACAAGATCCCGTTGCTGGCGATGATCCCGACCGGGTGCCCGTGTATCCGGGCGAACCCGGTCACCAAAGTCGCGCCGTACTCGGCCTTGAACTCGGCGAACCGGCTGCCGTCGACGACGCGGGCGATGACCTCGTGCACGTCGTACGGGGTGCGCAGGTCGGTGGGAACGACACCGTAGACGCTGTCCGCCGGGTAGGCGGGCTCCTCGGACGGCACCGTGTCCCAGGGGCGGGGCGCGCGCGGCGCCAGCGTGGCGACGATGCCGCGGACCATGCGCAGCGCGTCGGCGTCATCCTCGGCCAGGTGGTCCGTCACCCCGGACACCCGGGAATGCAGCTCGCCGCCGCCGAGTTCCTCGGCGCTGACGACCTCGCCGGTCGCCGCTTTCACCAGCGGCGGGCCGCCGAGAAAGATGGTGCCCTGGTTCCGCACGATCACGTTCTCGTCGCTCATCGCGGGCACGTACGCGCCGCCCGCGGTGCACGAGCCGAGCACCGCGGCGATCTGCGGTATGCCGCGGGCCGACATGGTCGCCTGGTTGTAGAAGATCCGTCCGAAGTGCGCGACGTCGGGAAATACCTCGTCCTGCCTGGGCAGGAACGCGCCGCCCGAGTCGACGAGGTAGATGCACGGCAGGCGGTTGTGCAGCGCGACCTCCTGGGCGCGCAGGTGCTTCTTGACCGTCACCGGGTAGTAGGTGCCGCCCTTGACGGTCGCGTCGTTGGCGACGATGACGCATTCCCGGCCGCTCACCCGGCCTACGCCGGTAATGACGCCCGCGGCCGGCGCGTCACCGTCGTAAAGTCCGTCCGCGGCCAGCGGGCTGAGCTCGAGGAACGGCGAGCCAGGGTCGGTCAGCGCGTCCACCCGGTCGCGCGGCAGCAGCTTGCCGCGCGCGATGTGCCGCTCGCGCGACGACTCCGGGCCGCCCCGGCTGACCTCGGCCAGCTTCTTGCGCAGCTCGGCGGCGAGCGCCGCGTTCGCCGCGTGGTTGCGGGCGAAGCGCTCGCCTCCTGTGTCCGCCCGGCTGTGCAGCACGGGCGCGTCGGAAATCATGCTGCCGCTGCCTTTCGATGTTAGCTAGCGCTCGCTGATCTCTGCTCTATTGCCCGCTTAATGTTAACGCATCCTAACAAGACGGTCTAGCATAGAGACATGCGTGACAGCGGTTCCCGGGCGCCCGCCCCGGCTCTCGCCCCCTCCGGGCGCCGGGGCGCGATGCGGGCGAGCAGCAAGCTGCGGCGCGCGGAGATCCTCGCCGCGGCGGCCGGGCTGTTCGCGCGGCGCGGCTTCCACGGCGTGTCGATCGACGACATCGGGTCGGCTGTCGGCATGTCCGGTCCGGGGATCTACCGGCACTTCCCCGGCAAGGAGGCCGTGCTGTCGCAGATGCTGCTCGACATCAGCCAGCGGCTGCTCGACGAGGGCGGCCGCCGCGCGGCCGGCGCCTCGGACGCCCCCGCCGCGCTCGACGCGCTGCTGCACTGGCACGTGAGCTTCGCGCTGAGCCAGCCGGACCTGATCACGGTGCAGGAACGTGAGCTCGCCAACGTGCCGGAGCCGGCCCGCAGGCAGATCCGCCGCCTGCAGCGGCTGTACGTGGAGGAGTGGGTCACCGTGCTGAGCGAGCTGTCGCCGCGCGCGCCGCAGGCCAGCCTGCGTACCGCCGTGCACGCCACGTTCGGGCTGCTCAACTCCACCCCGCACAGCGCGGCGGAGCTGCCGCCCGAGGCGATGGCCGACCTGCTGTGCGCGATGGGCCGCGCCGCGCTGGCCGCGGCCGGGGAGTAACCTAGCGCCAGACGGCGACCGGCGCGCCAGGCGCGTAAACGTAGCCGCCGTTGCCCTTGGCCTGGTTCGGGTCTGACGTCAGGTGGCTGTAGTCGAAGCCGAACTGGTACTCGGTCCCCGGCGCCACGTGGTGCCCGCTCGGGTTGGTCCCCTGGACGACCCCGGCGTCCTTGAACGTGCCGTCGCTGTAGAAGAACTGGGCGGGATTGACTACGAAACCGCCCGCGCCGGCGATGACCGTCCACGCGATGATGACGCCGCCGCCGCTCGTGTCGCCCTGGGTGTCGACCATCCCGATGCGCGAGCCTTCCGGCGTGGTGTACCAGGATATGTCGCTCATCACCGGGCTGTCGGTGGACTTGAGCACCGACTCGGGCGGGGTGACGCCCTTGACCGCGTCGAGCCGCGCGGTGCTCTCATCCAGCAGGCAGCTGGCGATGTTGATCTGGTCGATCGTGCCGCCCGTGTTGTACGCCTTCGCGCAGACCGCCGGCCGGGCGGCGAGCCAGGCCTGGCCGGCGGCGTTCATGGCGATCTGCTGCGCGACCTGCTCGGTCGCGAAGCTGGCTTGCTGCGCCGCGTCGATGGCCGCGTCCGCCGTCTCGGTCTTGCCCTCGTAGCACTGCGTGATGGCCAGGGTGGTCTGCTGGCTGGCGCAGCTGGCCGGGGCCGACGTGGTGCGGGCCGGGTGGCCCGGGTCGAACGGCTCGGTGATCGGCACGAACGCGCTTGAGGTGCTCGGGGACGCGCCGGCCGGCGCCGCGGTGGACGATCCCACGGCCGCGCT
>CAZORE010000040.1:21532-31153 GCA_964581815.1 uncultured Streptosporangiaceae bacterium
CGCCGTCGTGCCCTGCGCCGTGCTGGTCCCGGTCGACGAGCTCGCGGTGGTGCAGCCGGCCAGCAGGCCGATCCCGACGGCCGACACCACCGCCAGCGCGACCTTCACGCCTGTCCCCGCGTGCCCGCCGCCGTTCACCGGGCGCCCCCAGCCTGACTGTCCCATTTCGCTACCCCTCGCTCCAGGCCACAGGCGGCCGTAACGGGGCGAGCGTAGCAGTACGGCCGGCTCCGGGAACCCGCGAACGCGCGGGGTTAGCCGGGCCAGCGCGCCGTTTCTGCTCCCTGGCGGGCCGTGCCCCGACACGTGCGGCAGAGCTGACTTGCCGCAAGCTCATGTACTTGCCTAACAGGAAAGTAGGGTTTAAGCTTTCCTACTAGGAAAGTACTAGCCGTACAGGCAGGTGAGCAGTCATGAATGAAGAACCACGCACCACGGACGCCGCCCAGGCGCTGGCCGACATCCAACGGCGCCAGCAGCAGGTCATCGATCAGGCCACGATCCCCGGCTGGTACTGGTGGGCGGTGGGCGCGCTGATGGTCGTCCTCGCCGCAGGCGTCGACCTCCGCACCCCCGTATCGCTCGGGGCGGCCATCCCTGTGTTCGTCGTCGGCCTGCTGTCGGCTACCGCCGTGGCCGTCAGCGGCCAGTTCCGCCAGGCCAGGCTCCGCAACGGGCTGCTTGACGCCACTGGGGTGGCGGCGATCCTGGGCTTCGTCGCGCTGATCGTGGGAGGCACCCTCGGGATCGCCTTCGCCCTGCGCGCGGGCGGGATCCATTACCCGGCCACGCTGGCCTGCCTGGCCGGCGGCATCGCGATGGGCCTGGGCGGTCCGGCGCTGATGCGGACACTGCGCCGGATCATGCTCGGCAACCGCGCCGGGTCACCGCGATGACCACAGCCCGCTTCGATGAGCTGATTCACCCGCCCACCCGGCTGGCGATCGTGTCCCTGCTAGCCGCCTCGCAGTGGGCAGACTTCACATTCATCCGTGACAGCGTGACCCTGTCCGACTCCGCTCTCTCCAAGCAGCTCGCGACCCTGGAACAGGCGGGGTACGTCGAGATCCGCAAAGGCTTCGTGGGCAAGCGCCCGCGCACCTCGGCGCGGCTCACGCCAGCCGGGCGCACCGCCTTCGAACAGCACGTGGCGGCGCTACAGGACATGGTGGCCGGGGCCGGACTCAAGATCGTGCCCAGGTAACGCGCCAGACGCTCCTGACTAGGCTTGCTGTGCTGATCCGTCGCTACCAGATCGGGGGCCCCGCCATGACCATCGCGCCCGCCAGCCAGCTGGATGCCGCCGACCCGCTCGCGGCCTTCCGTTCCCGGTTCGTGGCGGCGGACGACCCGTCCGTCGTCGCCTACCTGGACGGCAACTCCCTCGGGCGGCCGCTCGCGGTGACCGCGGAGCGGCTGGCCGGCTTTGTGGCCGGCCCGTGGGGCCGCGGGCTGATCAGGAGCTGGGACGAGGCCTGGATGGCCGAGCCGCTGACGGTGGGAGACCGGCTCGCCGAGGTGATCCTGGGCGCCGCGCCCGGCCAGGTGACCGTCGCCGACTCGACGTCGGTGCTGCTCTACAAGCTGATGAGGGCCGGGATCGGTGCCCGCGCCGGCCGCAGTGAGGTGGTTATCGACCGGGACAACTTCCCGACGGACCGGTTCATCATGGAGGGCGTCGCCGCCGAGTGCGGACTTGTTGTCCGCTACCTCAGCGCGCCGCACGACACGGGGGTCCGGCCGGCCGACGTCGCGGCCGTTGTGGGCGAGCGCACTGCCCTCGTCGTGCTCAGCCACGTGGCGTACCGTTCCGGGTTCATCGCGGACATGGCGGCCATCACCCGCGCCGTCCACGACGCCGGGGCGCTGATGCTGTGGGACCTGTGCCATTCGGCCGGCGTGGTTCCCGTCGAGCTTGACGCCTGCGACGTCGACCTGGCCACCGGGTGCACCTACAAGTACCTGAACGGCGGGCCCGGCTCGCCCGCCTTCTGCTACGTCGCGACGCGCCGGCAGGAGGAACTGAGCCAGCCCATCTGGGGCTGGATGGGGGCAAGCGACCCGTTCGCCATGGGGCCGGAGTACCGCCCGGCCCAGGGGATGCGCAAGTTCATCTCCGGCACCCCGCCGGTGCTCGCGATGCAGCCGCTCAAGGACATGGTCGAGCTGATCGCCGAGGCGGGCCTGACCGCGGTCCGGCAGAAGTCGGTCGCGCTCACCGAGCACGCGATCGCGCTAGCCGACGAGGTGCTCGCGCCGCTCGGCGCCGTGCTCGCCAGCCCGCGAGACGCCGCCGAGCGCGGTTCGCACATCACGGTGGACCACCCTAGGTTCGCCGCGGTGACCGCCGCGCTGTGGAAGGGCGGCGTCATACCAGACTTCCGGCCGCCGGACGGGATCCGTATCGGGCTGTCCCCGCTGAGCACCAGCTTCGCCGAGCTTGAGCGCGGCGTCGAGGCGATCGCGCGGGAGCTGCGCGACCACGCCGGCCCGCACTGACCACCGCGGCGGCGTGCTCTGACCGGCGTACTGCCCGGGGATGCCGCACCCCGGCTGACGCCGGGTTTCAGGCGGTCATGCCCGCGATCAGCCCGTCGAGCACCTCGATCATCTCCGCGCGCGCCCGGGCCGGGTCGGCCGATTCGGCGACGTACATGGCCGCCTCGTCGCTCGCCCCCATGAGCACGTGGGCGAGCGGCCGCACCGGCTGCGCGCGGATGCGGCCCGTTTCGATCCCGCCGGCCAGGAGCACCTCGGCCAGACCGAAGACGTACCGCTGGCACACCTCCCGCCAGCGGGGCCAGCCCACCACGGACGGCCCGTCGACCAGGGCGATGCGGCGGATCTCCGGCTCGACGCAGATGGTCAGCCACGTCCGTACCGTGCGCCGCATGGCATCAACCGGATCGGTAATCCCGGCGGCGGCCACGTCCTCGGCGAGCCGCCTGGCGATGTCGGCCTCGACCTCCCCGAGCACCGCGTCGAACAGCGCCGTCTTGTCGGCGAACTGGTGATACAGCGCTCCACGGGTTACGCCTGCCGCGGCGACGATCGCGTCGGTGGGCACGTCCGCGAAGCCCTGCTCGCCGAACAGCCTGCGCGCCGCCGCGATCAGCGCGTCGCGTGTGGCGGCCGAGCGGTCGGCCTGCGTGCGCCGCGCCCGCGGCGTGGCGGAAGCCTGGGACACCATTCTCCGATTCTGCACATCGCCGCCTGGCAGTGCCACCCGGTCCTCGACATACATACAGACTGATTGTATGTTAGTTCTCATGACAACCGATCACACCCCCGCCGGCTTCGACGTGGCCGACCTGCCGCAGGGCAGGCTGGCGTACCGCGTCGCCGGCCCGGCAGCAAGCTCGCGCCCGCCCGTCGTGTTCGTGCACGGGATCCTCGTCGATGCCCGCCTCTGGGAACCAGTGGCCGGCCGTCTCGCGGCCGAAGGCATCCGCAGCTACGCGCCGACGCTCCCGCTCGGCGCGCACCCGTGGCCCATGAACCCTGACGCCGACCTCTCGCCCGCCGGCGTCGCCCAGCTCGTGCGGGACTTCATCGCGGCACTCGGCCTCAGCGACGTGACCATCGTCGGCAACGACACCGGTGGCGCGATCTGCCAGGTCCTGCTCGGCGGCTCGCGCGACCGGGTCGGCGCCGCGGTGCTGACGAACTGCGACGCGCTCGGCACGTTCCCGCCGCGGAAGTTCGCGCCGCTGTTCCGCGCGCTGCGCCATCCCGGGCTGGTGGCGTGCATGACCCCGGCCCTGCGGTCCGAGCGAGTCAGGCACGGCCCGCTGGCCTTCGGGCCACTGTCGGCCAAGCCGCTCGACCCGGACCTCACCGCCGGCTGGATGGAGCCCCTGTCGGGCCGGGCCGTCCGCCGCGACCTCGCCAAGTTCGCCAGGCAGGTCCACCCGCGCGTCCTGCTGGACGCGGCCAGCCGGTTCGGCCAGTTCACCGGCCCGGTCCGGATCGTCTGGGGAGAGGGCGACCCGTTCTTCACCACCGGGCTCGGGCGAGAGCTGAGCACCGCGTTCCCGCACTCCACCCTCACTACGGTGCCGGGTGGCCGGACGTTCCTGCCGCTCGACCACTCGGCTGAGGTCGCCGCGGAGATAGCGTCGGCCATGCGGGAGATCGCGGCTCGTTAGGAGGAGTCCCCCAGCCCTAGCCATGTGCTGCCCGGCTGCTTGACCTTGCCCCTGGGGCAGGCCGCACGCTGGTGGGAGCCGGGCGGGCGGCCCGGTGGTGGAGGAGACCAGTGGAACTCATGACAATCGGCGCGTTCGCCGGGCGGACCCGCCTGTCGCACAAGGCCTTGCGCCTTTACGACCGGCTCGGGCTGCTGTCGCCGGCGCGGACCGATCCGGTCAGCGGCTACCGCTTCTACAGCGAGGACCAGGTGGCCGGCGCGCGGCTCGTCGCCCTGCTGCGGCACCTGGACATGCCGCTGGCGGTCATCGCGGACATCGCGGGCAAGCCGCCAGCCGAGGCCGCGCAAGCGGTCGCGGGCTACTGGGCCGGCGTCGAGACGGTCATGGCGGACCGCCGGGCCCTGGTCTCCTACATCCAGGCCACACTCACGGGAGCCGACATGCCAACGTACGACATCCAGACCCGCACCATCCCCCAGCGCACCCTGCTTTCCATCAGCCGTCACCTGCACGCGAACGAGACTGGCGCCTTCTTCGGCGACGCCTTCGCCCGGCTGCGGTCGGCCGGGCCCGGTGTGGAAGGCATCGCCGGCTGCCCCTTCCTGGTGTTCTACGGCGAGGTCAGCGACGACAGCGACGGGCCGATAGAACTGTGCCGGCCGGTCGCCTCAGACGGCACCGCTGACCCCGCCGCGGTAGCCGCAGACGTTCAGCGCCGGGTGGAGCCAGCCCATGATGAGGTCTTCATCAGGATCGCCATGAAGGACATGGGCTGGCCGGCGCTGGCCCCCGCGGTCGACGCGCTGGAAGCCTGGGTGCGCGAGCGGCGGCGCGAGCCGGCCGGAGTACTGCGCCAGGTCCTGATCGCTGACCAGCGGACCGCCGCTCCGGACACCCCGGTCTGCGACCTGAGCGTCCCGCTGCGATGACGATGGTCCAAGCCGCACCAAGCTTCCACATCCGCACCAGGTGGGCAGCCCGCACGACATACTAGGCGGGGCGAGCGAAAGGGACGGGCGTGCCATGTTTGGTCACAACGATGACGACAAGCAGCAGCGAACCGAGCAGTGGCGGGTCGCGATGCAGGCGGAGCTTGGCCGCCTCAGCGCGCTGCCGGCGGAGGAACTGGCGATCGAGGTGATGATCCGGGGATTCGGCCCCGGCGGGCCGGGTGCCGATGATGACGCGATCTCGCTGGGCCAGGCGAATATCGGCGCGGGACCGACCGCCGGGGACATCTCACTGCGGTTCGTCGCCGACCGGGGGTTTTCCTTCCCGGTACCGACGCCGGAGGATGTCCAGCTCCGCGACCGGATGACGATGCTGGTCGCCGAGGGACTTCAGGAGCTAGAGCACGCGTCGCTCGTCCGCTGCCAGGTGCACACCTCAATGGGAACCTTCGACTGGGCGGCGACCCGGCGGGGCCGCGCCGCGCTGGAGCGCGGTGCGGTCGAGCACATCATGCGCACGCGCGCACTCAACATGGTCTAATCCGGCAGGCTCGGTTCCATGTCGCATCCCGTCGGCGTCGGCTTCATCCAGCTCACCGAGGCCAGCCAGGTCACGCCCGAACGTCGGCAGGCGTTGATCGACTGCTGGATTGAGGTTGCCAACGCCGGCGGAGCGGTCGGGTTCGCCTTCCCGCCAGTCGATGCTGGGCAGGTCGGGCCGGTGGCCGACCGGCTGATCGCGGACCTCGACCCGGGCTACAACCGGGTACTGCTCGCCGAGGAGGACGGTGTTCTCGCCGGGTGGCTGAACCTGAGCCGGCCTCGCGACCCGGTCGTCCCGCACTGGGCGACCGTCAAACGGGTGCAGACCCGCCTCGAATTCCGGCGGCGTGGCATCGGCTTCGCGCTGATGAACGAGGTCCGCCGGATCGCCCGTGACGAGCTGGGACTAGAGCAGTTGCACCTGGAAGCACGCGGTGGCGAAGGGCTCGAGGACTTCTACGGCCGGCTCGGCTGGAAGGAGATCGGGCGCTGGCCCGCCGCGCTCCGGTTCACCCATGGCGACCGCGACGAGGTCCTCATGCTCCTCACGCCACTGTGACCGGTGCCGGAAAGGGATCCGGAAGCGGCTACTCGCCGGTGGCGCCGTCGACTGACTCGCGCAGGAGGTCAGCGTGGCCGTTGTGGCGGGCGTACTCCTCGATCATGTGGCACAGGATCCAGCGCAGGCTGGGCGCACGCCCGTCCGACCAGGTCCGCTTGGCCGGATGGCCGAGCCCGTCGCCGCGGTCAAGCACCTGCGCCACGTCCCTGCGGGACTGTTCGACCGCCCGGTGCCACAAGGCGAAAAGCTCCTCGGAGGAATCCTCGGCGGCCGTGCGCCATTCCCAGTCGGGGTCGTCCTCCCAGTCCACCGCGTCCCACGGCGGCGCGTACTCGCGGCCGTGCAGGGAGCGGGAGAACCAGCCGTACTCGACGAGGGCCATGTGCTTGAGTATGCCGCCGAGGGTCATCGTGGAGGCCGCCGTCGTCGCCCGCAGGCCGGCCGCGTCCAGCCCTGAGCACTTCCAGGCCAAGGTGGCGCGCTGAAAGTCGAGGAAACCAAGCAGCGTTGCCGTTTCGTCGGCCGCTTCTGGAGGTTCGGGACGCCCTTGCTCGTCTATCTCCGTCATGGTCCCCATTCTGCCGCGCCGAACGGGGCGCGCGGTGCGCCAAATCTGGAGACCGGGGCATCCCGGGCTCAAGCACCCCGGTTCACCACACGCGGATGCGCGACGTGCCGGGGCGCAGGCGCGCGATCGGCCCGGCGGGGTAGCCGTGGCCCGCTTCCTTGCGCTCGCCGAGGAGGTCGACGTCGGCGACCACCGGGCGGCCGTCCGGTTCCTCGAAGTCGGCGTCGGCGAAGCGCACGCGCGGCAGGTCGGCCCCGGTCACAACGCCGAGGCGGACGCGGCCGAAGTCCTGCGGCAACCGCGCCTCAAGGTAGACCTCGTCGCCTTCGTCGGCCACCGCGAACGACACGTCGTGCGTGAGCGTCACCGCCGAGGCCTCGCCAGCGAATGCGCGGGCCCCGGGCCCGTAGACGTTGTCGCGCAGGTAAGCGGGCTGCTTCACGCCGGGGAAGCGCCGGTGATCGCCGCCGGGCGCCACGGCGACGCGGGCGAGGTACTCCTCGAAGGTCGCCGGGTGGCCGTCGTAGCCGGCGGTGCCGTAACCTGCGGGCGCGGTGCCGAAGGCCGTGGGCCCGTACGCCGCGGCGGCACTGTCCCTCCGGAGACCACTGGCGCCGAGGAAGACGTTGCCGACGTAACGGTCGTCGCCGCCGTAGATCACGGCGTAGCCGGCCACCTGCGTGCTGTGCGGCCGGTGGTAGGGGGTCGCCCGGTCCGTGACTGGCTCCAGGCGCACGGTGCCGCCCACCAGGTTGTGCACGAAGGCGCCGCCCTGGCTGAACGACTCGAGCGAGGCCCGCGAGGCGAGCACGTTGTGCTCCACGAGGTAGGGGCCGTGGCTGACCTCGACGAACAAGTCCCGGTTGTTGCGGTAGCAGAGGTTGCGCGACACGCGCGTGCCCTGCGTCTGCCAGTCGAGCCAGATGCCGAGCGAGCAGTCGTGGATGCGGTTGTGACCGATCTCGACGTCGATCGCGGCGTGCAGCTTGATGCCGGCGATCTCATGACCGAAGAACTCGCGCTTGACCGCGATGTTGTAGATGTGGTTGTCCTCGATCGTCGAGAAGACGCAGCCGAGGTGGCCCACGATGCCGTTCTGCCCGCAGTCGAAGATCGTGTTGCGCCGGACCACGTGGGAACCGACGTGCTCGCGGTCCCAGCCGATCTGGCGGGCGGCGAACACGGACTCGAGCTGGTACTGGTAGCCGGGCTTGTCGCCGCGCAGCGACGCGTAGTTCTCGCCCGTCGAGGCCTCCTTGCCGAGCGAGACAGCGGAGCACTTGGCGTCGTGGATCACGTTGTCCTCGATGATCCAGCCCTTCGCCCAGTTGGGGCCGATGAGCCCGGGCTGGTCGGCCGTGGGCGGCGCCCACGGGCACGCCGCTTGCGCGAGTTCGAAGCCGCGCACGGTGACGTAGTCGACGTGGTGCTCGACGGGCGAGAAGACCGACCGGCGCACGTTGATCTCCACCAACTCGGCGTTCGGGTCGGCATCCTGGAAGTTCGCCCAGATGGTCGTCGTGTCCGCGCCGACCTCGGCATGCCAGACGAGCCGGGTCTGCCCTGGGTTGCGTACCCTGTCCGGCACGCCCGTCCAGTGGTCAAGGACCTCCGTGCGCAGCGGCGGGTCGGTCACCTCCTCACGCGCGGCGACCTCGTAGCAGCTGACCCCGTTCAGGTAGACGTCGCCGAGGTGCTTGCGCAGCGGCGGCGCGGGCTCGACCAGCCAGTCGCCCGAGACCTCCTCGGCAAAGGGGTTCCAGTCGCCGAAGAGCGCGTTGGGCACCGACATAAGCCACACGGTGCCGCCGCCCGGTTCCCGCTCCCACCCCGTGACCCGCTCCGAGCCCTTGATCACGACGTGCTCACCGGGCGCGGCCTGGTAGGTGACGCGCCGGGTCCCGCTCAGCCCGCCACGCCGCGGCCGCACCCACTCCCGGTACTCGCCCGCGTGGACGAGCACGGTGTCGCCGGGCATGGCGAGCTCGGCCGCCCGGCTGATCGTCCGGAACGGGCGGCCCGCGGACCCGTCCGCGGTATCCGCGCCGTCCGTCGCCACATGGAGGGTCGTCATCGCGTGCGGTCCTCTTTCGTCGTATTCACTCTGCTCATCAGGCAGGCCGAGTGGCCGGTCAGTGTATGGTCAGCCGCTTGCGGGTCGCGGTGCCGAAGTCGGTCTCGGCCGGGCCGCAGTCGATGAAGCCCGCCGCGCGGTAGAACCCCTGCGCGTGGGGGTTGGCGGTCACCTCCAGGCACCGTACGCCCTGGGCCCGCAAGACGTCCACGATGCGGCTGACCAGGGCAGCGGCGAGCCCGCGGCGCCGCCATTCCGGGTCAACGAACAGGTCTTCCAGCTCGGTGACGCCGCCCGCCTGGGCCCAGGTAGCGAAGCCGACCACCGAACCGTCCGCTTCGGCCACATAGGTACGGCCCTCGGTCAGCCCCTCCGGCCCCAGGACCAGGTACTCCGGATGAGCCAGCAGGTTGTCACGGTCGCCCGCGTTAGACAGCGACGCGCGACGGAAAACACTCGCGGCCGCGGGCAGGTCAGCAGGAGTGCCGAGCCGGATCACCGACACAGTATGCGCCAGGCGGGCCCAGTGCGCCACGCTGGGACCGTCACCGGCCAGTGCCCGAGGCCGCTCGCGAGCGCGCCCTGACCCTGCATCGCTCACGCAGGGATGGGGCATGGTCGTCCGCTGGTCTGGCACTTGCAGAACAGCCACGTCGGATCGTCCTCGCGGGCGGCATGGTCGAAGGTCTGCTCTGCCGTGGCCAGGACGACGCCGGCTCCCGAACGACGGCGGCTTACCCGCCCGGATATCGATGGCACCCCGGCCTGGCCGC
>CAZORE010000040.1:31253-39089 GCA_964581815.1 uncultured Streptosporangiaceae bacterium
GCGGTCCGGTCAGCGCGGTGTGCGCGAGGTGGCGCGCCGGGCTCGGTAGGCGGCCGCCTTGGCCCGGTCGCCGCAGCCGCTCATCCCGCACCAGCGACGCCGGCGTCCATGGGAGCGGTCGATGAAGGCCCGGGTGCAGGCGGGGCCCGCGCACCAGCGGATGGCGTCGCGCCGGCCGTCTTCGCTCAGGAAGAAGGCTTCACGGGTGATCACGCCGAGCGCCGACCGCACGTCGCCGGTGCGCTGCAGTTCCCAGCGCCGGTCGAGGCGCAGCGCTACGTTGCCGCCCGTGGCCTGCCGGTTGAGGATAAAGCGGACCTCGGCCGAGGGCTCGGGGCCGCCCGTGAGGTGCACGACGTACTCGTACATGGCCTCGCGCAGCTCACGCGCGGCTTCCAGGTCAAGCTCGGTGACCGGCGGCGGCGCGTCGAGGACGCCAGCGTCGGCCAGCCACTGCGCGAGGTCGGCCGGCTCACGCAACTGGTCCTCGCGAGTCGTGGTTCGTTCGGCGACGGTGGCGACGAAATCCAGCGCGACGTCGCCGGCGATGAACTCGAACTTCACGTCACCAGTTTGACAGGTGACGGAGCCGGGTGCAAGAGTAGCGGTAATAACGTCACCCCTCTAACAGGTGACGAGCAAAACCGGCGACGAGCACAACGAGGCAATGCTGAGGCAGGCGAGGTTAGATGGCGTGTGAATCGACGGCCGAGGGCGGCCGCTGGCGGCTGGCCGCGGCGGTGACGCCGACGACCTGGCGCTACCTGGCGGTGGCGACGCAGGTCCGCATCGTCGACGGGGCCGCCGCCGTCTCGCTGGTGACGCTGGTGGTATCGCTGCACGGGCGGGTCAGCTACGCGACCGCGGGCCTGCTGACCGCCCTGCTCACCGCACCCCAGCTGCTGGGCCCGCTCGCGGCCGAGCCGCTGGCCCGCGCCCGGGACCCGCGTCGCGTCCTCGCCGTGGCGTTCGTTGGCCTCGGTGTCGCCCTGTCGGCCTGCGGCCTGCTCGTCGAGCACCGGAACCTGGCGCTGGCGGCCGTCGCGGCGGCCGCCGCCGGGTGTGCCGGGCCGCTGGTCACCGGCGGCCTGAGCGCCCAGTCGATCACCCGCCGGGCCGGCGACCTGACCGGCGAGCGCCGGGCCGAGGCCCTCGACGCCGCCACCTACGGGCTCGGCAGCACCGTCGGCCCGATCGTGGTGGCGGCCGTGGTGGCGTGGATTTCTCCGCTCGCCGCGGTCGTTGTCCTCGGCGCGGTGGCGCTCGCGGCCGCGGGCGGCGCGCTGATCCTGCCCGCCGCCCGCGGCGATACCGAGCCCGGCCAGGCCCGGATGCCGTTGCGCGAGGTTCTCGTCGCGATCGCGGGCGTCGGACCGCTGCGGCGGGTGCTGGCCGCGACGACCATCGCCGCCCTCGGGACGGGCGGCCTGCTGGTGGTCGCGGTGGTGTTCGGCGCCCGTCTCGGCGGCCACACCGGCGGCGGCCCGCTCCTCGCGGCTGCGTTCGGCATCGGCGGCCTGGCCGGCAGCCTGGCCCTTACTGTCCGCCCGCTGCGCACCGAGCCCGAGCGCACCACCCTGGCGCTGATGGCGGCGACCGGCGCGAGCGTCGCGCTGTGCGCGCTCGCTCCTGACGAGGCGGCTGCCGCGGTCCTGTTCGCGCTGGCCGGCGCGGTCGCCGCGGCCCAGTTCACCGCCAGCCTGGCGGTCAGGTCGGCCTACGCTCCGCCCGGAACCCGGGCTCACGTCTACGTCACCATGGCGAGCCTGAAAGTGGGCTGCGCCTCGGCCGGCGCCGCCCTCGCGGGCGCGCTACTCTCGATCGGGCCCCGGCCCGCGCTGTTTGCCATCGCCGGGCTCATCGCGGCCGGCGCCGCCCTGGCCACGGCGATGCGATCCCGCTCGGCCCGAAAGCCGGCGTGCCCGGGCTCCCCCGCATCCCGCAGTCGCCGGACACCGCCCCTCCCAGTCACCTGCTCCGTGCGCCCTCATGTTCGGCGCGACGCCTGTTAAGTAGGCCGTCACGTCAAACGCAGTGGCCAGGTCGCCGCGCAGCGGGCCGGCATCCACGTCGGTCACCCGGGCCATCCGCACCGAGAGCGCGTCAACCAGCGACGCCTCCTTGCTGCTCCAGCGCATCATCCGAGAACATGAACGGGAAGCGTTCAGTTAGGCACTCGACGCCGTGGTCACCTGGGCCAGGAAGGACAGCGACTGATGCGCACCGCTTTCACCGAGCTGCTCGGCGTGCGGCACCCGATCGTCGGCTTCAACCGCTCGCCCGGCGTGGTCGCCGAGGTCACCAAGGCCGGCGGGTTCGGCGTCCTCGCCGCCTCCATGTACACCCCCGAGGAACTCGACGCCCAGCTCACCTGGATCGAGCAGCAGGTGGACGGCCGGCCCTACGGCGTCGACCTGCTGGTCCCTGAGAAGTTCGCCGACGGCGACCCGGGCAACCTCATCGCCAGCCTGCGCGCGCAGATACCGCAGGGCCACCTCGACTTCGTCAACGGCCTGCTCGACAAGTACGGCATCCCCGCAGCGCCCGCGAAGCCGTTGCATGACGAGATCGCCGCCGCGCTTAACCCTGGCGGCGCGCTGGCGCTGCTCGACGTCGCGTTCGCCCACCCGATCGCACTGATCGCCAACGCGCTCGGCACCCCGCCCGCCGGGCTCGTCGCCCGGGCCAAGCAGGCAGGAATCGCGGTGGCCGCGCTCGTCGGGCAGGCCAAGCACGCGCGGCGGCAGCTCGACGCGGGCGTGGACGTGCTGATCGCCCAGGGCACCGAGGCGGGCGGGCACACCGGCACGATCGCCACCATGGTCCTCACCCCGGAGATCGTCGACATCGCCGGGGGCCGGCCGGTGCTCGCCGCGGGCGGCATCGCCTCCGGCCGGCAGATGGCCGCCGCGCTCGCGCTCGGGGCGGCCGGCGTCTGGTGCGGCTCGGTCTGGCTGAGCAGCGAGGAGGACGTCGCCAACCAGGCACTGAAGGCCAAGTTCCTCGCCGCGTCCAGCGCGGACACACTGCGCTCGCCGACCCGCACCGGCAAGCCCGCCAGGCAGCTGCGCACCGCCTGGCACGAGGAGTGGGAGCGGCCGGGCAGCCCGGGACCGCTGCCGATGCCGTTGCAGCCGATGCTCGTCAACGAGGCCTGGTACCGCATCGACGCGGCGGCCGCCGCGGGCCACGAGGGGGCGCTGCGGCTCGAGTCGTTCTTCATCGGCCAGGTCGTCGGCTCGTTCGACTCGGTCCGGCCGGCCGCCGAGATCACCCGCCAGATGGCCGTCGACTGCGAGCAGCGGATCGCCGAGCTTGGCGGCCTGCTTTGACCATCGACCCCAGCACGCCGGTGATCGTCGGCGTCGGCCAGTCGTCCGAGCGCCTCGGCGAACCCGGCTACCGGGGCCTGTCGGCCGTCGGCCTGGCCGCCGCCGCGGTCCGCGCGGCGCTCGCCGACGCGGCGGAGGGCACCGGGGGCGCGGTCCATGCCTTCGCCGCCGCGGTCGACACCGTAGTGGGCGTCCGCCAGTTCGAGAACTCCTCGCCTGGCGCGCGGGCACCCCTGGGCCGGTCCGACAACTTCCCCCGTTCGGTGGCGGGCCGGGCCGGCCTCGCGCCGGAGCGCGCGATCCTCGAGGTCAGCGGCGGCCAGGCCCCGCAGCACCTGGTCAACGAGTTCACCGCGGCGATCGCCGCGGGCCGCGCCGAGGTCGTGGTCCTCGTCGGCGCGGAGGCAATCTCCACCGTCGACCACTTCGCGGGAAAGGGCGACGACGCCGGAAGGCCGGACTTCACCGAGCACCCCGACGGCAGCCTCGAGGACCGCGGCTACGGGCTCGAGGGACTCTTCTCGCGGCACCTCGCCGCGCACGGGCTCACCGGCGCGCCCAGCCAGTACGCGCTGATCGACAACGCCCGCCGCGGCCGGCTCAAGCGCAGCCGCGCGGAGTACGCCGCCGCGATGGGCGCGCTGTTCGCGCCGTTCACCCGGGTCGCCGCGCTCAACCCGCACGCGTCCGCCCCCGTGGAGCGCACCGCCAGCGAACTGGTCACCCCGACCGAGGCAAACCGGCCGATCGCCGACCCGTACACCCGGTACATCGTGGCGCGGGAGAAGGTCAACCAGGGCGCCGCGGTGCTGCTCATGTCGGTAGCCGCGGCCCGCCGCCTCGGCGTGCCCGAGGACCGGTGGGTGTTCCTGCACGGGCATGCCGACCTGCGCGAGCGCGCGCTGATGGAGCGGGCCGACCTGTCGAGGAGCCCCGCGGCGGTCATGGCTGCCAGGCACGCGCTGGAGATGGCCGGCCTGAAGCCGGACGAGCTCGCCACGATCGACCTGTACTCCTGCTTCCCCGCGCCGGTGTTCAACATTTGCGAGGGGCTCCACGTCCTCCCCGACGACCCGCGCGGCCTCACGCTGACCGGGGGCCTGCCGTTCTTCGGCGGCGCGGGCAACAACTACTCGATGCACGCCATCGCGGAGACCGTGCAGCGGGCCAGGAGCGAGCCGGGATCGTTCGGGTTCGTCGGCGCCAACGGCGGCATCATGAGCAAGTACTCCGCCGGGGTGTACAGCACCACGCCGGCCCCGTGGGCGGCCGACGGCAGCGCGGACCTGCAGGCCGAGATCGACGCCTGGCCCGCGCCGGAAGAGGCCAGGCAGGCCGACGGCTGGGCGACGATCGAGACCTACACCGTCAGGCACTCCCGCGACGGGAAACGGGCCGGCATCGTTATCGGGCGGCTGGAGGCGGACGGGCGGCGCTTCGTCGCCAGCGGCGACGATGAGAGCCTGCTCGCCCTCCTGACCTCGGGGGAACCCTTCGGCGCCCGGGTTTACACGCGCTCGTTCGGTACTGGTAACCGGGTCACCACCAGCGACGCGCGCATGCGGGAGCTGTACCCGCCGGATTCGCCGGGCTGACCAGCCGCGTGCCCAAGCCGGCCAGCGCGGCGGCCAACGGGCTGGCCCGGCGGCGCGATCAGCCGTGCGCGGCCTTCGCCTCCCGCCTGCGGCGGTGCAAGATCGGCTCGGTGTACCCGTTGGGCTGGGCCGTGCCCTCGAAGATGAGGTCGGACGCGGCGGCGAACGCGATGCTCAGCCCGAAGTCCGGCGCCATCGGACGGTAGGCGGGGTCGCCCTCGTTCTGCTTGTCGACCACGGCGGCGAGCCGCCGGAGGCTCTCCGTCACCTGCCCGGCCGTGATGACGCCGTGGCTGAGCCAGTTGGCGAGGAGCTGGCTGGAGATGCGCAGCGTGGCCCGGTCCTCCATCAGCGCGACGTCGTTGATGTCGGGCACCTTGGAGCAGCCGACGCCCTGGTCGACCCAGCGGACCACGTAACCGAGGATCGACTGCACGTTGAGGTCGACCTCGTTCTGCCGGTCGTCCGCGGTCAAGCTGGACGGGTCGGCGAGCGGGATCTCGAGCATGGCGTCTAGCCGCGCTGGTGCCCGGGTGGCGAGCTCGGCCTGCCGCGCGGCGACGTCGACCTGGTGGTAGTGCAGCGCGTGCAGCGTCGCGGCGGTGGGCGAGGGCACCCAGGCGGTGGAGGCGCCCGCGCGCGGGTGGGCGATCTTCTGCGCCAGCATGTCCGCCATCAGGTCGGGCATCGTCCACATGCCCTTTCCGATCTGGGCGCGCCCGGCCAGGCCGTGCGCCAGCCCGGTGTCCACGTTGCTGTCCTCGTAGGCGAGGATCCATGGCATCGTCCGCATCGTGGCCTTGCGCGCCATCGGCCCAGCCGTCATCGACGTGTGGATCTCGTCGCCGGTGCGGTCGAGGAAGCCGGTGTTGATGAACACGATCCGGTCCCTGGCCGCGTGCACCGCGGCGGCGAGGTTCAGCGAGGTGCGCCGCTCCTCGTCCATCAGGCCGATCTTGAGCGTGTCCGGCGCGAGCCCGAGCAGTGACTCCACCCGGGCGAACAGCGTGACCGTGAAGGCCACCTCGTCGGGGCCGTGCTGCTTGGGCTTGACGATGTAGATAGAACCGGTCCGGCTGTTGCGGTGCGCCGCGCCGGGACGGAGCCCGGGCAGCGCGGTGAGCGCGGTGACGATGCCGTCGAGTATGCCCTCGAAGACCTCCGCCCCGCTGGTGTCGAGGATGGCGTCGGTGGTCATCAGGTGGCCGACGTTCCGCACAAGCAGCAGCGACCGGCCGGGCAGGGTGAACGGCCTGCCCTGGGCGTCGGTGTAGACGCGGTCCGGCTCGAGCGTGCGGGTGAAGGACCGGCCGCTCTTCTCCACCGGCGCGCTCAGCTCGCCTGTGTTGAGGCCGAGCCAGTTGCGGTACGCGGCGACCTTGTCCGCGGCGTCTACCGTCGCGACCGAGTCCTCGAAGTCGACGATGGTGGTGATGGCGGCCTCGGCGACCACGTCCTGGATCCCGGCCGGGTCGTTCGTGCCAATCGGGCCGGCCCGGTCGACGACCAGCTCGATGTGCAGGCCGTGGTGGCGCAGCAGGATGCGGTCCGGTGCGTCGGGATCGCCGTCGTAGCCGGCGAACGCGTCCTTGTCCCGCAGCGTAAAGGTTTCGCTGCCGGTGCTGGCGGCGAGGCCGTCGCCGGTGACGAAGTAGGCGATGACGTCGCGGTGCGACGCGCCGTCGAGCGGCACGGCCTGATCGAGGAAGTCGCGCACGGTGCCGATCACCCGCTCGCCGCGGACCGGGTTATAGCGTCCTTCCCTGGTTGCCCCGTCGGTTTCCGGTATCGCGTCGGTGCCGTAGAACGCGTCGTACAGCGAGCCCCAGCGCGCGTTGGCCGCGTTGATCGCGAACCTGGCGTTGGTCACGGGGACCACGAGCTGCGGGCCCGCCACGCGTCCGATCTCGGGGTCAACGCCCTTGGTGCCGACCTGGAACGGGCCGGGGTCGGGAACCAGGTAGCCGGCCTCCTCAAGGAACGCCTTGTACTTCGGCACGTCATGCGGCCGGTCGGCGTTCGCCCGGTGCCAGGAGTCGATCGCCGCCTGGAGGTCGTCGCGCCGGCGGAGCAGCGCGCGGTTGACCGGCGTGAGGTCGGCGACGATCTCGGCGACGCCCGCCCAGAACGCGGTCGCGGTCAGGCTGATCCCGGCGGCAGGCAAGGCCTCGTCGGCGATGAAGCGGTGCAGGCTCGTCGCGACCTGCAGGCCGCTAGCCTCGATGCGGTCAGTCACGGCGTTTTCTCCGTCCCTGGGACACTCGGCGTCCCGGCCCGTCGCTCGGCAAATTTCGTATCATGGAAGTAATACGTCACATGATGGAATACGGTTGCGATGACCATAGGCCGGCGCCGTGCCGACGTCAATGCGCCATGCGTCACAGGCCGGTCATGCGCTCTCGGTGCCGCCGTCCCCGCGCCTGCGCCAGTACCTTCAGGTCTCCTACCCGTAGCTGCCCACGCGGATCGCGCTGAACCGGCCGGCGCTATTGCGGTCGTAGTGCACGAAGCTGGATTTGTACTATCGGCCGCATGGACAAGGCGAACCAAGCGGAGACCCTGGCGGACTTCGTGGCATCGCTGCCCGGCGGCCCGCAGCCCCCGGCCAACCGGCCCGCCGACATCGCGGCGGCGGGCACGGCACACCGACCAGGGCCTCGCGGACGCCACCTACCTCTAACGCCCGCCAGTTAGCGGACTCCGGTGTGACCGGTCGGTGCGCATCCGCCGCGCCCGTCTCGCCCGACCCGGCGATGGCGGCCAGGTCGTCCAGCGTCGAGGCCGCCGGCCGCTCCGTCCTCTCTTGTGCGAAACGTATGGCGTACCACCCAAACGTTGGGCACACGTCCCGAAGACGGCGCTCCGCTCCCTGGCGATACTGGCTGATACGCACAACTGTGCACGACCGG
>CAZORE010000040.1:39189-48996 GCA_964581815.1 uncultured Streptosporangiaceae bacterium
CATGACCTTGCCAGCATTCGAGTTCGGCATCTTCGACTCCTTCGATCAGGGCGACTCGACCCCCGGGCAGGTGATCGCGAGCCGCCTCGACTTCGCCGTCGAGGCGGAGCGGGCCGGGATCGCGCACTACCACGTGACCGAGCACCACGGCACGCCGCTTTCCGTCTGCCCGTCACCCAGCCTGTTCCTCGCCGCCCTGTCCCAGCGGACCACGACGATGCGGATCGGCGCGCTCGTCCACGTGCTGCCGATGTACGAGCCGCTCCGGCTCGCCGAGGAGATCGCCGTCCTCGACCAGCTCACCGGCGGCCGGCTCGACATGGGCGTGGGCAGCGGCGTCAGCCCGTACGAGCTCGGCTACTTCGGACTCGACGCGGCCCAGGCCAGGGCCCGCTACGCGGAAACGCTCACAGCGGTCACCGAGGCACTCAAAACTGGCCGGCTGCGGCACACGGGCACGCTGCTGCGCGACTACGACGTCGAGTTGTCGGTCGGCCCGGTCCAGCGGCCGCACCCGCCGCTCTGGTACGCCTCGTCCAACACGGCCACCGCCGAGTGGGCCGGAGCGAACGCCGTCAACTTCGTCGGCCGCTGGAACGACGGCGGCTTCATCCCCGCGGCCCAGGCGTACTGGGGAGCGTGGCGGCGCGGGGACGCGACCGCGTCCCCCGTCCCGCGGATCGGCACCGCCGCGCACGTCTACATCGGCCGCACCGACGACGAGGCCGTCGAGCGGTTCCGCAAGGCCAACGACGTGTTCGCCCGCCAGCTGCTCAAGCTGTGGCACGACCACGGCAACTACGGCGCGGATCACTTCTACGACACCGACAAGACCATGGCCAACGGCAACGCGCTGGTCGGCTCCGCCGAGACCGTCGCCGCCAAGCTCGCCGCGCAGGTCAGTCAGGCCCCGGTCAACTACTTCGAGGCCACCCTCGCCTTCGGCGACCTCACTCTGGCCGAGGCCACCGCCAACCTAACCGCGTTCGCCGAGACCGTCATGCCCGTCGTCCGCGCCGCCTTCACGGCGAGAGCGGCGCCGTAGACGGCCACCGGTCAGGGCTCGCGCGTCGGCTGGTGGGCGGTCCAGCCGGGCGGGATCGTCACCCGGTCTCGCCCGGTCCCCGGGACGTGGTTGGGCTCCGTCTCCGGGAGCTGGTTCTCCGCGGCCGCGGCCGGGGCCGCGCCGGCCGGCCGGGTCGCGGTCGCTCGCAGGTAGTGGCTGATGGCGACGGCGACCACGCATACGGCGAGCCCGGTCACCCGGGCCGTGCCCTCGCTCGGCCACGGCGCCAGGTGGGACAGCTGGACCGGCAGCGACCAGGGGTGCGTGATGGCGTTCAGCGACAGGTAGATGACGACGCCGGTGGCGCTCACCACGGCCGCCTCGGCCACTGCCTGCACGGCGTGGATGCCCGCGGGCCGGGACACCGGCTTGGCCGGGGTGTCGCCGCGGTCGCCGCGCCGCCGCAGTTCCAGGTACCGGCTGACCGCGAGGCTGACCAAGGCGACCGCGAACGCAAGGAAGCCGCTCGTATCGGTGCGCAGGTGCGGGATGGCCGGCCAGTAGGGATAGGCCTCATAATTCGAGAAGGCCGCCACGAGGGCTGCCCCTCCGAAAATCAGCATGGCGGCGTAGCCGAGCCCGAGGGCGACCGACTCGACCACTAGCTTGCGGGTGTCCTCGCTCCTGGTGCGCACGGTGCTCACTATAAGCGACCCCGGCCGGTCACCCGCTCCTTGTCGCGCGTCGACACGGCGGCCGGATGCGACGCTGGCCAGGCAAATCTCCGCAATTAGACGGCTACCGGCCCGGCGGCCGTTGTCCTCGCCAGACATGGTCGCGGCCGCCACTGACAGTGGCGGCCGCGATCGCAGGTACTGCCGATCAGGTGAATCCGACATCAAGGACGAAGTGTCCGAGGCGCAGGTTCAGTTGCGCGCCGCCGGCCCAATGCACGATGAACGCCAGAAGGATGATGGCCAAGATCACGACCACCAACCAGAAGAAGAACACCACGATGCCGGGAATGGCGTACCCGGCTACGGATCTCGCTCTAGCCACGGGCCTCAGCTACCCCGGGGCAGCCGACTTATTCGGCAGCAAACGTGGTGTCCTGACGGAGGTGACCGCGGGCGTCCCCCGGCCCGCAGCGGCGCGGTTAGCCGCTGCGCCGGCCTCAGTCGTCGTGCCTGCTGAGGCCGAGTAGCGCGATCGCCGCGTTCGCGTGCGCGGCGGCCTGCCTGCCGGTGGGCGCCGGGTCGATGCCGAGCAGCCTGCGCCGGTGCCGCTCGCCGAGCAGCAGGGAGAAGAGCGGCTCGGCGAGCCTCTCCCGCTCCGGGCCGCGCTCCGCGCGGATGTGCTCGGCGAGCCTGGCGATGTGCCGTGCGTCGCCGCCGCTGTGCAGGATCACGGCGAGCTCGGGGAACCTGGCCGACTCACCGATCACCAGCTGGTGCAGGGAGACAAGCTCATCGGAGTGGAGGCGCAGGACAATCCGCGCGGCGAGCGTCTCCAGCGTGTCGTGGTCGGTCGCCGCATCCAGGCTCACCCCGGTGGCGAGGTCGCGCACCATCGCGGCGAACAGCCCGGCCTTGTCGCCGTAGTAGGCGTAGAGAGTACGCTTAGTTACCTGGGCCGCGGCGGCGAGCTCGTCGATCGTGCTCGCGCCGTAGCCGCACCGCAAAAAGACATCGAGGGCGGCCGTCAGGATCTCGGTCTCGCGCGCGCGGCGCTCGTCGGCAGTCGGCCGCCCGCGTTTGCGCAGCGCGGGGACGCGCGGTTGTCCGCCCACGGGCCTCCTTCCGCCGTCATGTGCCGCCTGGCCGTCCTGTGAATTCTGATGCCTGGGCTGTTGCCTGGCCAGCACGGTCTAACCATAGAATGATACGAAACAGTCTCATTTCTTTCCGGCGCGACCCACGAGGTCGGGGAAGGCCATGCAATGCCAACTCAGGCACGTCAGCGGCGGTCCGCGCCGCAGGCACCCCCCGGCCAGGGCGCAGCGGACGGCGACAAGACCGCCGACGGCAGGCCCGCGGCCGACAAGACCGCCAGCCCCAAGCCGGCCCGCCGTCCAGCCGGCAAGGGGCGCGCCGCCAGCCGGGCGTCCAGTGAGAGCGACGGTCAGCTCCGCGCGTTCTACCGGGACATGCTGCTGATCCGCCGCTTCGAGGAACGCGCCGCCCGCGCGTACACCGAGGCGCTCGTCGGCGGCTACTGTCACCTCAACCTCGGGGAGGAAGCGGCCGTCGTCGGCCTGATGGCCGCACTGAAGCCGACCGACTACCTCTTCACGAACTACCGCGAGCACGGCTACGCGCTGATGCGCGGCATCGGTCCGAACCGGGTGATGGCCGAGCTTTACGGCCGCGCCGACGGCGTCTCCAAGGGCTGGGGCGGGTCGATGCACATGTTCGACGTCACGCACCGGCTGCTCGGCGGGTACGGCATTGTCGGCGGCCAGCTGCCGCTGGCGACCGGCGCTGCGCTCGCCATCGACTACCGGGACGGCGACGAGGTGGTGATGTGCACCATGGGTGACGGCACCACCGCCATCGGCGCCTTCCACGAGTCGCTGAACATCGCGGCGCTGTGGAACCTGCCCATCGTGTACGTCATCATCAACAACGGCCTCGGCATGGGGACCACCGTGGCGAAGTCGTCGGCCGAGCCCGACCTGTACAAGCGGGGCGCCGCATACCGGATGGAGTCCGCCCGCGTCGACGGCTTCGACCCGGTCGCCGTGCGCGACGCGACGGCCAAGGCAGTGGAGGCGGCCCGGCACGGCCGGCCGTACCTGCTCGAGGTGGTCACCGAGCGGTTGCGCGGCCACTCCGTCGTCGACCCGGCCAAGTACCGGACCGCCGAGGAGGTCGAGCGGCTCAAGCACGAGGACCCGATCCAGCTCTTCGGCGCGAAGCTCACAGCGGACGGCGTGCTCGACCAAGAGTCGATCGCCGCGATCGAGCAGGAGGTCGCGGAAATCGTGGCGGCCGCGGCGGACTTCGCCGCGAAGAGCCCGCATCCGGCGGTGTCCACGCTGTTCGACTACACCTACGCCACGCCGGTCGCTAACGACTCTCGCCGGCTGCCGGGCCAGCCGCTCTTCGATCCGGAGCCGCTACCGGAAACCGCGACCGCCGCCACGCAAGCGACCGCGACCCAGCCGACCGCGACCCAAACGACCGCACCCGGAGCGCACGCATGACGATCATGACCTACCGCCAGGCGCTGCACGACACGCTGCGCGCGGAGATGCTGCGCGACGACAGCGTCTTCCTGATGGGCGAGGAGATCGGCGTTTTCGAGGGCTCCTACAAGATCACCGCCGGCCTGCTCAAGGAGTTCGGCCCGAAGCGGGTGCGGGACACCCCGATCGCCGAGGAGGGCTTCGCGGGCGCCGCGATCGGCGCCGCCATGCTCGGCCTGCGCCCGGTCGTCGAGATGATGACGATCAACTTCTCGATGCTGGCCCTCGACCAGATCATCAACCACGCCGCGAAGATCTACGGCATGTTCGGCGGTCAGGCGAGCGTGCCGCTCGTCATCCGCACCCCGGGCGGCGGCGGCCAGCAGCTCGGCGCCACCCACTCGCAGAACATCGAGCTGTTCTACGCCTTCGTCCCCGGCATGAAGGTGGTCGCGCCCTCCAGCCCGGCCGACGCCAAGGCGCTGCTGCTCGCCGCGATCCGCGACAACGACCCGGTGCTCTTCCTTGAGAACCTCGCGCTCTACAACACCAAGGGCGAGGTGCCCGACACGGATGATCCAAGCACGGGCACCCCGGCGGAGATCGGCAAGGCCGCCGTCACCAGGCCAGGCCATGACCTGACGCTGATCGGCTACTCGCGGATGGCGCACGTCGCCGCCGAGGTCGCCGCGCGGCTCGCCGAGTCAGACGGCCTGGACATCGAGGTCGTCGACCTGCGCAGCCTGCGCCCGCTTGACCGTGAGACGATCGTCGAGTCGGTCAAGAAGACGCACGCCGCCGTTGTGCTCGAGGACGACTGGCTGACCTACGGGATCGGCGCCGAAGTCGCGGCCTCCATCTCGGACGGCGCGTTCGACTACCTGGACGCGCCGGTGCGCCGGGTCGCGATGGCGGAGGTGCCGATGCCGTACGCGAAGCCGCTGGAGACGGCGGCGCTGCCATCGCGCGATGACGTGATCAACGCCATCCGCCAGACGCTCGCCGCCGTGGGTCACCGCGCCACGCCGCTCGCGCAAGGAGTACCGCACTCGTGATTGAGATCAAGATGCCGCGCCTCTCCGACACGATGGAGGAGGGCGCGATCGCGACCTGGCACAAGAAGCCAGGCGACCCGGTCGCGGTCGGCGACGTCCTCGTCGAGATCGAGACCGACAAGGCGGTCATGGAGTACGAGGCCTACCAGGCCGGCACCCTGGCCGAGATCCTGGTCCCCGAGGGCGAGAACGCCGACATCGGCGCCCCCATCGCGCTGCTCGACGACGGTGCCGGAGGTCCCGCGCCGTCCGCCACCGCCCCGGTGACCGCAGCCCCGGCGCCAGAACGTGAGCAGGACTCTCCGACCCCGCCCGCGGCTCCTCCGGCCCAGGCAGAGCCCCCGGCCCAGGCACAGCCCCCGGCCCAGCCCGCCGCCCCGGCGGCAACGCCCGCCCAGGCGCCCGCCGCGCCTGCCGTGCAGGACGCCGCTCACGCCGACGACGCCCGGGCCAACGGCGGCGGCCGCCAGATCGCCTCCCCCCTGGTGCGCAAGCTGGCCAAGGAACACCACCTGGACCTGTCGCACGTCCCGGGCAGCGGGCCAGGCGGCCGCATCATCCGCGCCGACATCGCCGGCCTGCTGGCCGGCGGCGGGCCCGCGCAGGCAACCGCGGGCATGCCCGCACCCGGGACGCCGGCGAGCGGGCCGGCATCGTCCGCCACCGCGCTCGCCGCCAGCCAGGCTCCGGCCGCCACCCCGGCCCCGGGCGGAGCGGCGGCCCCCGTCCCGGTGTCGCCCGAGACGCAGCGGACCGCGCCCATGCGGTCAGCGGCCGAGGACGAGGTGCGCGGGACGCGCGACCAGCCGATCAGCCAGGTCCGCCGGGTGATCGCCCGCCGCCTGTCGGCGAGTGCCGGGGAGATCCCGCACTTCTACGTGACCGTGGTCGCCGACGCGCAGGCCCTCATGGACCTGCGGGCGACGCTGAACGCCCAGCTCACCGATGCGGGCCGGGCGAAGGTCAGCGTCAACGACCTGCTGATCCGGGCCTGCGCGCTCGCCCTGCGCGAGCATAAGGACGTCAACGTCTCCTACGGCGGCGACGCGAGCAGCGTCATGCTGGTGCACGACCGGGTCAACATCGGCGTCGCGGTGGCGGCGGAGAGCGGCCTCATCGTCCCGGTGATCAGGGACGCCGACACCAAGACCGTCACCCAGCTCGGCGCGGAAGCGAAGCAGCTGGTGGCCCTCGCCGCCGAGCGCAAGCTGACCCCGGACCAGACGAGCGGCGGCACGTTCACCATCAGCAACCTGGGGATGTACGGCGTGGAGCACTTCACCGCCATCATCAACCCGCCCGAGTCGGCGATCCTGGCCGTCGGCGCGACCACCCGCGAGCCCGCGGTGGTGGGGGACGCCATTGAGCCCCGCTACCGGCTCAGGTACACGCTGTCCGTCGACCACCGCGTGATCGACGGCGCGCTCGCGGCGAAGTTCCTTAAGACGCTGACCGGCCTGATCGAGCACCCCTGGATGATCATCGCCTGACCTGGCCTGACCTGGCCTGAGCCGCCTGGGGCACGTTCCGCGGAGCGTGCCCCAGGCGCGTTTTGCCTGGTCACCGCGATTCTTCAGGAAATCTAAATGTAAACAGAAGCCTCCTTCTTTAACACGTACGAAATGTGCGTGTTCACATCGCGACATCTAAGTTCGTGAATCTGTGACATGGCTAGGGAAGAAGGAGACAGGTGTGAAAATTGATACTGGTTCTACCGCGTGGATGCTCGCGAGTACCGCGCTTGTCCTGCTGATGACCCCCGGCCTGGCGTTCTTCTACGGAGGAATGACCCGGGCGAAGAGCGTCCTGAACATGATGATGATGTCGTGGGTCGCCATCGTCACCGTCTCGATCGCGTGGGTGCTGTACGGCGACTCGCTGTCGTTCGCACCTGGTAACGGGTTCATCGGCGGGTTCGCCTTCCTTGGCGAGCACGGGCTCGTGGGAACAGACACCCGGGTGAACGGCATTCCCGACCTGCTGTTCTCCGCCTTCCAGCTCACCTTCGCGGTCATCACCGTCGCGCTGATCAGCGGCGCGATCGCCGACCGGACCAAGTTCGGCGCCTGGGCGGTGTTCACCGTCGCGTGGGCGACGCTGGTTTACTTCCCCGTCGCGCACTGGGTGTGGGGCGGCGGCTGGCTGAGCAGCCTCGGCATCGAGGACTTCGCCGGCGGCACGGTCGTGCACGTCAACGCCGGCTCGGCCGGCCTCGCGCTCGCCCTTGTCCTCGGCAAGCGGCGCGGCTGGGGCAAGGACCCGATGCGGCCGCACAACCTCCCGCTGACCCTGCTCGGCGCGGGCCTGCTGTGGTTCGGCTGGTTCGGCTTCAACGCCGGCTCGGAGCTGGCGGCCGACGGGACCGCGGCCCTGGCGTTCATGAACACCCAGCTCGCGACCGCGGCCGCGGCCGGCGGCTGGCTGCTCGTGGAGCGATACCGCGACGGCAAGCCCACCTCGCTCGGCGTCGCCTCCGGCGCGGTGGCCGGGCTCGTCGCGATCACCCCGGCCTGCGCGTTCATCGACCCCTGGGCGGCGATCGTGCTCGGCCTGCTCACCGGTGCCCTCTGCTGCTGCGCGATCGGGCTCAAGCACAAGCTCGGGTTCGACGACTCGCTCGACGTGGTGGGCGTGCACCTGGTCGGCGGCGCGTTCGGCGCGATCTCGCTCGGCTTCCTCGCCGCTTACCCGCTCGTTGCCGGGCAGCGCAAGGGCCTGTTCTACGGCGGCGGTATCCACCAGCTCGGGGTGCAGGTCCTCGGCCCGGTCGCGGTCGGCCTCTACTCCTTCACCGTCGCCTGGATCCTCGGCAAGATCATCGACAAGACGATGGGCTTCCGGATCTCCGAGGAGGACGAGCTGGCCGGCATCGACATCGCGGAGCACGCCGAGAGCGCCTACGAGCTCGGCGGCACCTTCCACGCCGGCACCCTCCACGCGGGCAGCACCTCCGTGGGCAGCGCCCACGCGGAAGCCGCCCACGTGGCCAGCGCAGACCGGGACGCGCCGGCCGACGATCCCGAGCCGGTCGCCGGGTCCCGCTGACCCCAGCAGCTCCCGGCCCGGGCCCCGCCCCCGCCAAGCGCCGCCAGGAACCTGGCCGGCCGGCGGAGGCGGGGCCCGGCCATGTCCGGGTTGACTCCTCCCGCACCGCCGGAGGCGGCAGGCATACGGTTTGATCATGCAGAAGCTATCCCTCGACGCGCTGGCGCGTGAGCTCGTCGGACAGGCGGCTGGCGGCGAGAAGCCCGGCGACCGCCGCGTTTCCCGCACCGTCGTCGGCGGACACGAGAAGGCGCTGCGCCAGACTGTCATCGCGCTCGCCAAGGACGCCGCGCTCGCCGAGCATGCCAGCCCCGGAGAGGCAACCGTCCTGGTGCTCCGCGGCCGGGTCACCCTCGCCGCCGGCGCCGAGTCCTGGGAGGGCCGCGAGGGCGACCTGATCATCGTCCCTGACGCCCCGCACAGCCTGACCGCCCAGGCGGACTCCGCCGTCCTGCTCACCGTCGTCAAGCACCCGTTATCCGCCGGAGTGCCGAGCCACTCGGACCCTGGGGCACGCGGTCGGCGGTTACTTGGGCAGCATCGGTCATTCCCGTCTCCCACAACTTACTATCAGTTTCGGCTTGTTCTTACTTCTCATATCGGGACATAACGGGCGAAGAAATGACCGAAACTGATACAGAGTCGGAAAAACTCGCTGGAACTGATAAAAAGTGGGGCCGCTCGGCGCGGGTCCTGCCGTGTCCCAGGCAGCTCACGCCCATCGCTGACCCTGGCAGCCCCTTGAATCACGGACACCGGCGGCACCCGTTGCCTTCCCGTCGCCGACGGGATGAAAGCCTCTGCCCGGCCCCGTTACGCGTGAGATATTGGCCGTAATCCCGGCGCTACGCGGCGCTACCGGTCCTGGCTGCCCGAGGGCCGGCAGATGTGCAGCACGGACCCGTCCTGTGGCGCTGCATGGCGGACCCCGAGGGCAACGAGTTCGACATCGACGTGCTCCCCGGCGCGTAGGTCACCCAAGCCTTCGCGCTCATACCGCGGTCGTGGCGGGAGCCGGCCGCAGCGGGTTGTCCTGGCGCGGGCTTTGATGATCGTGTCCCGCTCAGTTGCCCGTTCTTGCATGACCGCGAACTCGCTGGGTAGCGTCACCCCCAGTTGACCCAGTGGCCACAGGAGGGAGCCCGATGATGATCCCTGACCCGGCAAGCCGCGGCCCGGTGCTCGAGGAGGCCGCGCGCGAGCTTGAGGCGGCCATTCACGACGCGCGAGTGGCATTCGACTGCATCGCCCTCGGCGAGCTCGACCGCGCGCACATCAGCGTGGTGACCGCACGGGTGGCGATCGACGCCGCGATGACCGCGCTGCGGGCGGCGCTGGCTCAGCCGCCCGCTGGGCTCGATGACCTGCGGAGCTCACCGGACGTGCCGCCGCCCGCGGGGCTGGATGACCTGCGGAGCTCACCGGACATGAGGAATCCCCGCCTCGGCTGACAGCATTCGAGCATGCCGGCCCGGGCTGCGCGTGACGGCGATGCGGGCGGCGGGCCGGCCGGG
>CAZORE010000040.1:49096-56354 GCA_964581815.1 uncultured Streptosporangiaceae bacterium
GAGCATGCCGGCCCGGGCTGCGCGTGACGGCGATGCGGGCGGCGGGCCGGCCGGGTACCGCACCCGCCGGCGTGACGGCCGCGGGCGGCATGCCGGGGATGAGAGAGTGTGCATGTGCCCACGGTCTTCGAGCATCAGGTCAGCCTGCGGTGGCGGGATGTTGACGCGCTTGGTCACGTCAACCACGCGGTATTCCTGACTTACCTGGAGGAAGGCCGGGACGCCTTCTACATGCGGGCCCTCGGCCGCGACCCACACTACGTGGTGGCGCGGGTGGAGATCGACTTGCGCGCCGAGGTCCGCTACGCCGACCGGCAGCTTCGGGTTCGCATCGAGGTGGAGCGGGTGGGCACCACCAGCCTGACGACGCGGGAGGCGGTCCTCACGCCGTCGGGCATGACGGCCGCCGAGGCGAGAGTCGTCACCGTGCTCTGGGACGCCAGCGCCAGGAAGCCGGCGGCATTCACGGAAGCCGACCGTGCACGGCTGGCCGGGCCTAGCGCCCGGCGCCCGCTGCCATGAAGTCCGCCGCGGCCGGGCATGAAGTCCGCCGCGGCCGGGCATGAAGTCCGCCGCGGCCGGGCCGGCTACGGCAGCAGCGGAAGGGCCGGGTCCAGCTGGGCCGCCGCCGCCGCGACCGCGTCGGTGAGGGCAACGCCGGAGCGCCGGTTATACACGGGGCTGCCCGCGTCGGTCAGCAAGACGCGCGCCATGGCCACCCCGCGGGCCGGCACGGGCAACGGCGCCGCGAGGCGGTTCATCAGGTCACGGATGGCCGGTTCCGCCGCGACGACCCGGTCCGCGCAGACCGGCATCGCACCCACGGGCGCGGGCGACCCGGCGCGCCGTGCCCGCTGCGCGCGGCGCGCCACCCGCAGCACGTGCTCCCAGTTGCCGGCCATCGACCGGCGCCTGCGCAGCGAGACGATGTCCCGCGCCCGCGTCGTGAGCAGGCGGGACGACTCGGGCGGGCACCCGGCGGCCAGCGACGCGTCAAGCGAGGCGCCGAAGACGCGCGCGAGCACGCCGTCCCCGGGCCGGCGCGACGGCAGAGCGAACGGATCCTCGACTGCCAAAGTGCTGTTCATGTCTCCAACCCTCCGCCTTTTCCGCGCCCCCCGACAGTGGCAGAATTGACAGGGTGCACGATAAAGCTGCCAACCGGCCGCATCACGTCGCGATCGTCTTGTTCGACGGCGTGGAGCTGTTCGAACTCGCCGTCGCGGTCGACGTCTTCGGCACCGCGATCACCGGCGCGGACGGGCGCCCGCTGTACCGGCTGTCCGTCTGTGGCCCGGCGCCGTCGGTCATGACCGCGGCGGGCTTCTCGATGCAGGTGCCCAGCGGCCTGGACGTCGCCCGCGCGGCCGACACTATCGTCGTGACGCCGTCCGCGGTCACCGGCCCGGCCCCCGCCGCGGTGCTCGACGCGCTGCGCGCCGCGAGCGGCGAAGGGAAGCGGATACTGTCGCTGTGCACCGGCGCTTTCGTGCTCGCGGAGGCCGGGCTGCTCGACGGGCGCACGGCCACCACCCACTGGTCCGAGTGCGCTGACCTGGCCCGCGCGTATCCTCAGGTGCGCGTCGACCCCAAGGTGCTGTACGTCGACGAGGGTAACCTGCTCACCTCCGCGGGCAGCGCCGCCAGCCTCGACCTGTGCCTGCACGTCGTGCAGCGCGACCACGGCACCGAGACCGCCACCAGGGTGGCCCGCGACCTCGTGGTCCCGCTGCACCGCCCGGGCGGCCAGGCGCAGTACATCGAGGCGCCGATGCCTGAGCCGGCCGGGGCCGACCTGTTCGGCGACACGCTCGCCTGGCTGCGCGAGCACCTGGCCGAGCCGGTCGCGGTCGGCGACCTGGCGGAGCGCGCGGCGATGAGCCCGCGCACGTTCGCCCGCCACTTCCTTGCGAGCACCGGGACAACGCCGCTGCAGTGGATACTCGCCGAGCGCATCCGCCTCGCCCAGCGCCTGCTCGAGACCAGCGAGCTGCCCGTCGACGCGGTCGCGCACAAGAGCGGCTTCGGCACGCCGGACAACCTGCGCAAGCACTTCGCCCGCGCGGTCCGCACCACGCCGCAGGCCTACCGCCGCGCATTCCAGCAGCCCGGTACGGAACGGGCGAGCTCTTTTCTGCTGCCCACGTGAAGGACTGGCAACCGAAACGTCAGGAGAAAAGAGCTCGCAGTGCCTTCGCCTCCACCGCCCACGTCACCTCGGCCTGACGGTGAGCGGGCACCATGCTCCCGTTCCATGTCATATCGAACCTTCGCGGCGAGCTCCGACTAAGCCTCCCGTAACGATTGGTCTAGACCATTATTTGACTCGGCCGCGGGCTTGCCGGGCTTCACGAGGTCATAGGGTGGGTTCGTGGCAGGTAACGGATCGAAGATCACCATGATCTCCTGGGCCGTGGCGGGCGGGCTTGCCGCGTGGGCAGTGGCGCGAGTGGCGGCGGTGGACCGGGTGCGCCGCGCCGAGAAGGTGGCGGTGCCGTTGGTGTCGGCCACCCCGCACGTGGCCGCGGTCGCGCCATTCGCCGCGCTCGGGCTGCGGCTGGCCAGGCGGCGCGGGCCGGCGGCGACGGCCGCGCTCGTCGCGACCGCGCTCGGCCTGATGGTGCGGCCGCGCCGGTTGCCCAGGCCCCAGCCGCCGGCCGGCGGCCAGGTCCTGCGGGTGCTCAGCGCCAACATGTTTTTCGGCGAGGGCGACGCGGAGGTCATCGTCGCGCTGGTCCGCGAGGCCGGCGCGGATGTGCTCTGCCTGCAGGAGCTCACCGCGGACGCGGTGACCCAGCTCAAGCAGGCCGGGCTCGACGACCTGATGCCGCACACCCAGCTTGAGCTCAGGAGCAGCAAGCCTGCCTCGAACGGCTCCGGCATCTACTCCCGGTTCCCGCTTGGCGAGGGCCCGGCGGTGCCGCCGTCGGTGAATGCGCAGCCGACCGTGCTGCTTGGGCTGCCAGACGGGGATGAGGTGGAGCTCATCTGCGTGCATCCGTGCGCGCCTGGCGTGCGGCCGTGGAGAGGCCCGACCCGGTGGCGCGCCGAGCTCGGTGCGCTGCCGCCGCCCGGCAAGCGGCCGCGGGTGCTGGCGGGGGACTTCAACGCCACCCTCGACCACGCCGCGTTCCGCGACGTGCTGCGCCTCGGCTACAACGACGCCGCGCAGCAGACAGGGAACGCCCTGGTCCCCACCTGGGGGATTCCTGGGATGGGCGCACTGCTCCCGCTCGACCACGTGCTGGTGAGCCCCGGCTGCGCCGTGCGCGCGTTCTCCGTGCACGTCGTCCCGCGCAGCGATCACCGCGCCGTTTACGCGGAGATTCAGCTCCCCGGGCGGTAGCCGCGGGCTGGCCTTGCCCGGCCTTCCCGGTCGCCCGGCGCTTCCCCGTCGCCCCGCCCTCCCTTGTCCGGGCCGGGCGGGGAACTGATAATCGCTGAATGGCCGAGCGAACCGGCGGTCCTCGCCATCGAACGCCGTTTCTCGCAGGCCTGCCCGGCATCGCGTATCGGAGGTTTGAAGCCCATGGCCGCGCTCAGTGACGAGACCGGAACGATCAAGTTCGTGCACACCTACGGCGCCGGGCTGCACTCCGGCGACGCCCGCCCCGACGTGCACGACCCGCGCTGGCAACAGCGTCAGGTGGCGGACTTCGTCGACTTCGCGGTGCTGGCCGAGGAGCTGGGCTACGACGGGATCACCGTTACCGAGCACCACGCCCCGCTGATGACCTGCCCGTCCCCCCACCTGCTGCTGGCCGCGGCCGCGATGCGGACCAGCCGGATCCGGCTCGGCACCGCGGTGACCGTGCTGCCGCTCTACAATCCGGTCCGGGTGGCGGAAGAAGCCGGGACGCTTGACCTGCTCAGCGGCGGCCGGTTCGAGCTCGGCCTCGGCCGCGGCATCCCGAGCGAGGCCCAGATCGCGTCCGGCCGGAACCTGAGCGACGAGGACCTGCGCCGGGCGTGGCTTGAGGGCCTTGAGGTGGTGCGCCTGGCGCTGACGATGAGGGACTTCACCTTCGACGGGGAGTTCTTCCCCGTCGAGCGGCCCACGACGATCGCGACCCGCCCGCTGCAGGACCGGCTGCCGGTCTGGCTGGGCGCGTCCAGCCAGGCCACGATGCGGCTCGCCGCCGAGCGCGGCTGGAACGTGATGCGCAACTTCGGCAGCAACGCCGAGCACCGGGACGCGTTCGAGGACTACGTCAAGGCCGCCGCCGGGCATGGGTACGCCCGCTCGGGCGCGAACCTGATGATCGAGCGCTTCGTGGCCATCGGCGAGACCGCCGGGCAGGCGGAGCGCAACCTGGACAACATGGCCCAGGCCTTCGGTACCTTCCTGAAGCTGTACATCGCCGGCGGCGGGCGGGTCATCCCCGAGACCGACGCCGAGTTCCACGTCGAGGGCATCACCGACCGCAAGAGCCGGCCGGTCATTGCCGTCTCCGGCACTCCCGGTCAGGTCATCGACTCCCTGCAGCAGGTCATCGACGAGACCGGGGCCCGCCGCCTCCTCGTCGAGACCTTCACCCGCGACGAGGCCGCCCTCTTCGCCCGCGAGGTAATCCCGGTACTCAAGCACCGCAACACAACCTCCGCCTAACCCGAGGAACCACGTATCAGGCGCACGGCCAGGCATCGCTACTGGTGCGGAGTGGACTGGGCGGTGCGTTGCCGGGCGCGCGCTGGGTCAGCCGGGTATGGCGTGGCGGAAGGTGGCCTCGATCTCGTCCCGGTCCGGGGGCGGGTCCCTGAGCAGTAGCTGGAGTTCCAGGCCGCAGAAGGCAGCGGCGAGCAGGCGTCCCGTGGCCGGGTCGGTGCGCGACGCGAAGATCTCGGCGAGCGCGTCGTCCCATGCGGTGCTCGCGGGCCGCAGGTACGGCCGGTGCAGCGCGGCGACATACAGCTCGTAGCCGACCACGGTCTGCGGGCGTTCCTCCGTGAGGCCCAGCATGACCAGGTCGGCGAGCGCGGCCGGGAGGTCGGCACCGGGCGGGAGACTCCGCGCCCAGTCACGCATCCGCTCGATGTTCGCCTCGGCCGCGGTACACAGCGCTACGACGAGCAACTCGTCGAGCGTGGCGAAGTGATACGTGGTCGAGCCGAGCGGCACGCCGGCCGCCGCGGCCACGGCGCGATGGGTGAGGCCCTCCACGCCGCGCTCGGCCACCACCGCGATGGCGGCCTCGGCGATCCGGTCCCGCCTCGCGCGATCGGTGGGGCCGCGTCCCCGCCGGCCCGTGACTTCGTTCGTAGTCACCCTCGAACCTTAGTGGACCGCCGGCTTGGTACTGGCCGTGCGCCGCGGTGCCCGTTCGCAGTCAGGATGGACAACCATACGTTTCTAATGTACAAACGTACGCAAGTTGCGTACCCGACGGGGGAGCACGGCATGAACGAGCTGTACATCGGCGGCGCATGGGTACCCTCCGCGTCCGGTGCCACGTCGCCGACGCTGAACCCGTTCGACGCGAGCGTGCTCGCCACGGTCGCCGAGGCGTCGGCCGCCGACGTCGAGCGGGCGGTGGCGGCCGCGCGCGAGGCGTTCGACTCCGGGCCGTGGCCGCGCACGCCAGCCGCGAGCCGGGCCAAGGCACTGGCCGCGCTCGCCGAACTGCTGCAGCGCGACCGCGAGTCGCTGGCCAGGACCGAGAGCCTGGACACCGGCAAGACGCTGACCGAGGCCCGCGCCGACGTCGACGACGCGACGTCCGTGTTCCGCTATTACGCGGCCGCGGCCGACTCGCACGCCGGACGGGTGGTCGACGCGGGCCGGGCGGATGTCGCCAGCCGGATCGTGCACGAGCCGGTCGGCGTGTGCGCGCTCATCGCGCCGTGGAACTACCCGCTGCTGCAGATGTCGTGGAAGATCGCGCCCGCGCTCGCCGCCGGCAACACCGTCGTGCTGAAGCCGAGCGAGCTCACGCCGCTGACCACGATCGCGCTCACCGCGCTCACCGCCGAGGCGGACCTGCCGCCCGGCACCGTCAACCTGCTGCTCGGCCGCGGCGACCCGGTGGGCCAGGCACTGGTGGCCCACCCCGGCGTCGACCTCATCTCGTTCACCGGCGGGCTGGCGACGGGCCAGCGAGTGATGGCGGCGGCCGCCAGGGGAGTGCGCCGGGTCACGCTTGAGCTCGGCGGCAAGAACCCGAACATCGTCTTCGCCGACGCCGACCTGGTCGCGGCGCTCGACCTCGCACTCGCCGCCGCGTTCCTGCACTCCGGCCAGGTCTGCTCGGCCGGCTCCCGGCTGATCGTGCAGGACAGCATTCACGCCGACTTCGTCGCCGAGCTCGCCGCCCGGGCCGGCCGGATACGCCTCGGCAGCGGCCTCGACCCCGCCACCGAGGCGGGGCCGCTGATCTCCGCGCAGCACCGGGCCAAGGTGGAACGGCACGTCGAGGGGGCCGTGGTCGGCGGCGCGCGGCTCGTCGCCGGCGGGGGCCGACCGGTCGAGCCGGAACTGAAGGACGGTTTCTTCCTGCGCCCCACCGTGTTCGACGGCTGCACGCGGGACATGGCAATCGTGCGCGAGGAGGTGTTCGGGCCCGTCGTGACCGTCGAGCGGTTCGCCACCGAAGAGGAGGCGATTCGCCTGGGCAACGACACGGACTACGGCCTGGCGGGCGCGGTGTGGACGGGAAACGCGGGGCGGGCTGAGCGGGTCGCGGGCGCCCTCCGGCACGGCACGATCTGGATCAACGACTACCACCCCTACCTGCCGCAGGCGGAATGGGGCGGCTTCGGCAAGTCGGGGATCGGCCGCGAGCTCGGCCCGACCGGCATCGAGGAGTACCAGGAAAAGAAGCACATCTACCACCGGGTCAACCCGGAGCCCCTGCGCTGGTTCGCTGGGTAGCCCACCCCCGCCGCACCGGGGCCACGGTGGAGTTCACAGGGGGGGTTCGTCAAGGAAGGATCACGATGAGCGCGGACGAGTACGACTTCATCATCGTCGGCGGCGGTTCCGCCGGAAGCGCCCTGGCCAGCCGCCTGTCGGCCGACCCGGCCACGAAGGTCCTCGTGCTCGAGGCCGGCCGGCCGGACTACCGCTGGGACGTCCTCATCCACATGCCGGCCGCGCTGACGTTCCCCATCGGCAACCGCTTGTACGACTGGAAGTATGAGTCGGAACCGGAGCCGCACCTCGCGAACCGGCGGATCTACCACGCGCGCGGCAAGCTACTCGGCGGGTCGAGCAGCATCAACGGGATGATCTTCCAGCGCGGCAACCCGCTCGACTATGAGC
>CAZORE010000041.1:0-4876 GCA_964581815.1 uncultured Streptosporangiaceae bacterium
TTCCTCAAGGGCGCCAAGTGCGACTCGCCGAAGTGCCCGATCGAGATCCGTCCCTACCCGCCGGGTGAGCACGGCCGGATCCGTCAGAAGGACAGCGAGTACCTGCTGCAGATCCGCGAGAAGCAGAAGGCCCGCCGCATCTACGGGGTGCTCGAGAAGCAGTTCCACGGCTACTACGTCGAGGCCACCCACAAGTCCGGCCGTACCGGCGAGGCGCTGCTCCAGATCCTGGAGAGCCGCCTTGACAACGTGGTCTACCGGGCCGGCTTCGCCAAGAGCCGGGACATGGCCCGCCAGCTAGTCGGGCACGGTCACATCCTGGTCAACGGCCGCCGGGTGGACATCCCGTCCTACCGGGTGAGCGAGAACGACGTCGTCGAGGTCACGGCCAAGTCCCTTGAGCTGACCCCGATGATCGTCGCCCGCGCGGAGGCCGGCGAGCGCACCGTTCCGGCGTGGCTTGAGGTCATGCCCGACCAGATGCGCATCCTCGTTCACCAGCTCCCGGCCCGGGCCCAGATCGACACCCTGGTCCAAGAGCAGCTAATCGTCGAGTACTACTCCAAGTAGTCGGCAAACGGCGGGGTGGAGGTCACCCCGCCGCCGTTCGCCGGTCATATAGCGGTCCGGCGGAAAGGAAAGTCCCATGCTCATCGCACAGCGCCCCTCCCTCGGGGAGGAGCAGGTCGGCGACTACCGGTCCAAGTTCACCATCGAGCCGCTGGAGCCTGGCTTCGGCTACACGATCGGGAACTCGCTCCGGCGGACCCTGCTGTCCTCCATCCCGGGGGCGGCGGTCACCTCTATCCGCATCGAAGGCGTGCTGCACGAGTTCACCACGGTGCCCGGGGTCAAGGAGGATGTCACCGACATCATCCTCAACCTCAAGCAGCTGGTCGTCTCCTCCGAGCACGACGAGCCGGTCGTGATGTACCTGCGTAAGCAGGGCCCCGGCGCGGTCACCGCGGCGGACATCGCACCGCCCGCGGGCGTCGAGGTGCACAACCCGGAACTGCACATCGCGACCCTGAACAGCAAGGGCAAGCTGGAGATGGAGCTCACGGTCGAGCGCGGCCGCGGCTACGTCTCCGCGACGCAGAACAAGCAGCCTGGCCAGGAGATCGGCCGGATCCCGGTGGACTCCATCTACTCGCCGGTGCTGCGCGTCACCTACAAGGTGGAGGCAACCCGAGTTGAGCAGCGGACCGACTTCGACCGGCTTATCCTGGACGTCGAGACCAAGCAGTGCATGCGTCCCCGTGACGCGGTGGCCAGCGCCGGCAAGACGCTGACCGAGCTGTTCGGCCTGGCCCGCGAGCTGAACGTCGACGCCGAGGGCATCGACATCGGCCCGTCGCCAAGCGACGCCGCGCTGGCGCAGGACCTGGCGCTGCCGATCGAGGACCTGAACCTGACGGTCCGGTCCTACAACTGCCTCAAGCGCGAGGGCATCCACACCGTGGGTGAGCTCGTCGCCCGCAGCGAGCAGGACCTGCTCGACATCCGGAACTTCGGCGCCAAGTCGATCGAGGAAGTCAAGCAGAAGCTGGTCGACATGGGCCTGTCGCTCAAGGACTCCCCGCCCGGGTTCGACCCGAGCAGCGCCGTGGACTCGTTCGCCGGCGACGACGACGAGAGCTACGTCGAGACCGAGCAGTATTAGCCCGGGGGGGCGACCCCCATAGCAGGACCTTCGAGCCCCCGGCAGCGGGCGGTGAGAACATCAAGCCCCCGGTAGCGGGAGCTGAGACCTAAAGGAACGACCGAGGGGTAACAATGCCCACGCCTACCAAGGGTGCCCGGATGGGCGGCAGCCCGGCTCACCAGAAGCACATTCTGGCGAACTTGGCCACCTCCCTGTTCGAGCACGGGAAGATCACCACGACCGAGGCCCGTGCGCGTCGGCTCCGTCCGTACGCGGAGAAGCTGATCACCCTCGCCAAGCGCGGGGACCAGCATGCTCGTCGGCAAGTGGAGACCGTGATCACGCCCAACCGCCGGGTTGACGGCACGGGTGACCGCATCGTCCACAACCTGTTCGCCGAGATCGGCCCGGCCATGGCCGACCGTCCCGGTGGCTACACCCGGATTACGAAGATCGGCCACCGCAAGGGCGACGCCGCCCCGATGGCCGTCATCGAACTGGTCAAGGACGAGGTTGCCGCGAGTCGGCCGCGTCGCCGTACCCGGCGTCCGGCCGCCGCGCCGGCTGCTGCTGCCACCGCCGCGCCGGCCGAGGTCGAGGAGACCACGGACTCGGCGGCCGAGGTCGAGGAGACCGAGGCCCCCGAGGTCGAGGACACCGAGGTCGAGGACAGCGCCGCTGAGGCTGACGAGACCGACGAGGCCGAGGCTGACGACGAGGCCGAGGACGAGCCGAAGGCGTAACGCCTTCTCGCTCTCCTAAGCGAGCGAAACGGGCAGCTCACCATGGTGAGCTGCCCGTTTCGTGTTGGTGCTAGGCGTCTTCCTCGGTGCGGACCCGGCGGGTGAGGGTGGCTCGGGCCGCGAGTTCGGCGGGGGGCGGGTAGCAGACCTCTTCGAGGGACAGGCCGTGTGGCGGGACCACGCGTACGGCTGGGTCCCTGGCCGCTGCCGCAAGCACCGTGGCGGGCCAGGTCGCCGGGCGGGTGCCCTCGCCGACCGGGAGCAGGGCACCAACGAGTGCACGGACCATGTTGTGGCAGAACGCGTCCGCCACGACACACCCTACGGCTACCCCGTCGGCGTCGCGTTCCCAGTCCAGCCGCCGCAGGGCCCGTACCGTTGTGGCGCCCTCGCGCTTGCGGCAGAACGCGGCGAAGTCGTGCTCGCCTAGCAGCGATGCCGCTGCCTCGTTCATGGCGCTGAGGTCAAGCGGGCGAGGATTCCACAGCGTGTCCCGGCGCCGCAGCGGATCTGCTTGAGCCGGGTCGTCGCAGATCCGGTAGGCGTAGCGCCGCCACAGGGGAGAGAATCGCGCGTCGAATCCCTCCGGCGCGGGCCCGAGGAAGCGCACCCGGATGTCCGGCGGCAGCGCACGTGATAGGCGGCGCAGCGCCGCATGCCCATGGGCGGCCCAGGCTTCAGCGGGGACGTCGGCATGGGCGACCTGGCCGCGCGCGTGCACCCCGGAGTCGGTCCGGCCCGCCACGGTCAGCCGGACCGCCCCGGGCAGCCGTAGGACGTGGCCGAGCGTCACGGACAGCACGCCCTCGACGGTGCGCTGCGCTGGCTGCGCCGCCCAGCCAGAGAACTCCGTCCCGTCGTAGGACAGGTCGATCCGGACTCGTACCAGCGGGTCATCAGTCACGAGGTACCTCGCGGCCCCGTGGGGCCGGTCAGGACGACTTGGTGGCCGACGCCTTGGCCGACGCGGATGCGGACCCGGACGCGGCGGGGGTAGACGCGGCCGGAGTGGGCGCGGTGCCGGTGACCATGCGCTGGCTGAGGTCGATATTGGCGGTGCCCGCTACCAGGTCGTTGCTGAACTGCTCAAGCTGGCTGTCCTGCGCCTTGGTCGACGGCGTGGCGCCGTTCACGAACTCGGACCAGGTCAGGATCAGGTAGTGGCCCTTGTACTCGGCCTCGACGACGCCGGTGCCGTTGCCGAGCTTGCTCGCGACGCCCTTAGCCGCGGTCAGCGGGGCGATGAAGTCGTTCTGGCCGACAACCCTTCCTGCCTCATGCGCCTCGTTCGTCGTCGCCAGGTTGATCACGCCGATGGTGCCCATGACCTTGCCGTCACCGGACACGTAGCTAGCGCGCAGCACCTGGGTGCAGTTGCCGGCTTGCAGTGCCTTGATCAGGTTTGCGCCGATTACCGCGTTAGAGCAGGTCTTGTCCAGCTTGGTGGACACGAGTGAGTAGGAGGACTTGTCCGCCTCGTTGGTGAACGCGGGCGGGAAGAGCTCGGCCGTGGTGAGCGGCGTGGGGTCGTTAGTGCGCGCCGAGATGTGGCAGTACGTGCCGAGTTCCTTGGTACAGGCCTGCTGCGACGCCGCCGCGCTACCGCTTGGCAGCGCCACCGGAGCGTTCGGGTTGCCCGCGGGCGGCTTGGGCTTGATCACGAAGACGTACGCCGCGACGGCGGCGATCCCCACGGCGACGACGGCGAGCGCGGCAAGCAGCAGGCGCTTAGCACTAGGCGATGCGTTCGCGGTGCGTTTGCCGCCATTCCGGGGGCGCCGCGGCGTGACGGGCTCCCCGTCGTCACCGTAGGGATCCTGGTAGGGGTCGCCGGGGTCCTGGAACTCGTCGTATCCGTCACGGTCACGGTCGAGGCCTGCGCTGGGGAGCGGTGCCTGGTAGCCGGGAGCGCGGTACCCGCCGGGCCCCGCGAGGTCGGTTCGCGTCCCGTAGTCGTCGTAGCCGTCATACGCGTCGCGTCGCGCGGGGCCGGGGTAGCCTGCGCCGTCCGGCCCGTAGTCCGGGTATGGCGCGTTGTCTTCGAACCGCTCCTGCTGGCCACTGCGCCGGACCGCGGTCTGCGAGCCCGAGAGACGCTCCTGCTGGCTACTGCGCCGGACCGCGGTCTGCGGGCCCGAGAGAGCGGGAATCACGGACGTGGGCTGCTGGCCGGGGTCTTGCTGCGGGCCGGGCGGATAGCCGCGCACCGGGTCGTGCAGTGCGCCGCGCGGCCCCGTGCCGTACTCGTCGATAGCGTGCCCGTTGAATTGGTACGAGCCGGTGTCAGCGAAGCTCCCTCCGCGCGCCGCTGCGGGCTGGCCGCCGTACCAGTCATTTCCCGCGTCCTGGGCCGGATAGCCACCCGAGCCGGCCGGCAGGGCCGGGTACCCGCCGGTGGTCTGCTGGGCCTGGTACCCGCCGGTGGTCTGCTGCGCCTGGTACCCGCCGGACTGGCCGTAGCCGCGGTTCCGGTCCTGGTACCCGCCGT
>CAZORE010000041.1:4976-20412 GCA_964581815.1 uncultured Streptosporangiaceae bacterium
GCCTGGTACCCGCCGGACTGGCCGTAGCCGCGGTTCCGGTCCTGGTACCCGCCGTCCTGGTCCGGGTAACCGCTGCCTGCCGGGCCCTGGTGCCCGCCGGGTCCGTCCTGGTACCCGCTGGCCGGGCCGTATCCGGGCGCTGGCGCCTGGCCGTAGCCGTCCTGGGGGTATCCGCCAGAGCCCGCGCCGCGCTCGTAACCGTAGCCGCCCTGCCCGTACTCCGGCTGGCCGCCGTAGCCGCCCGCCGTGCCGCCCCAGCCGTCGCCGGGCGTGCCCCAGCCCCCCGCGGCGCCGCCTCCGCCCGGCTGGTAGCCGTCATACTGCTGGTAAGGCTGCCCGTACTGATCCGTGTGCGGCTGCTGGCCGTAAGGGTCGCCGTACTGCTCCTCTTGCTGCCCGTAGCCCGCGTAGCCTGGCTGGCCTTGTCCCGGGTAGCCGCCTGGCCCGTAGCCGGGGCCGCCACCGTCGGGGCCCCGGTAGTCATCCGATGGCGATTGCCAAGGCGTTTGGCGCCCCCGGGCCCCATGCGTGGTGGAGACGTCTTCCCCTCGGTATCCCATATCATCGAGAGTAGCGTTACTACCTGTTCCGACACGGGTAGATGTGTTTTTTGGAGTCGGGCAGGCAACGGCGTCCGGACACCGCGGGGTGCGGTAAGCTAAACGGATACACGGCAGGAGAGTCTGCGCGCACTTTGGCAGCGGGCGTGGATTCGAGTATGCTGCATTGGCGTCATTCGCGACGAGCAGCATTTCCGGCTGCGCTGACCAGGCACCTGGATCATCCGGTAGCGCCGGGTCTTGAGGATCACGAACCACATGCGAAGGCTAAACGACTGTGCGCACTTTCAGCCCGAAGGACAGTGACATCACGCGTCAGTGGCATGTCATCGACGCCACCGACGTCGTGCTCGGCCGCCTGGCCAGCCATGTGGCGGTGCTGCTGCGGGGCAAGCACAAGCCCATTTTCGCTCCGCACGTCGACACTGGTGACTTCGTCATCGTGGTCAACGCGGAAAAGATCTCGCTGAGCGGGGCCAAGCTGGAGGACAAGAAGGCCTACCGGCACTCCGGCTACCCGGGTGGCCTGAGCGCGGTCAGCTACAAGGAGCTGATGGCTAAGCACCCGACGCGGGCCGTTGAGAAGGCGGTCAAGGGGATGCTTCCCAAGAACTCCCTGGGCCGCAAGACGCTCAGCAAGCTCAAGGTCTACGCGGGCCCGACGCACCCGCACCAGGCGCAGCAGCCGCAGCCGTACGAGATCCGGCAGATTTCCCAGTAGCGCCGCAAGGAAGCGTGAGGAAGAGCAACGTGGCCGAGCCCACTGGCGTAGAGACGCCCGCAGACGACACGGAATACTTCGACCCGGAGTACACCGCCGAAGAAGAGTTCGACGGCGAAAACGCCCCGTCGGAGTACACCAGCGAGTCCCCCGAGGCCGCCGCGCCGCGCGCCGCGCGCCGACCGGTGGTCACCGGTCACGCGAATGGCCTTGGCCGCCGCAAGGAGGCCGTCGCCCGCGTGCGCATCGTGCCTGGCACCGGCCAGTGGAAGATCAACGGACGGACGCTTGAGTCCTACTTCCCGAACAAGGTCCACCAGCAGATCGTCAGCGAGCCGTTCGTGACGCTCGGCGCCGAGGGCAAGTTCGACGTGATCGCCCGTATCGTCGGCGGCGGGACCAGCGGCCAGGCCGGCGCGTTGCGGCTTGGCGTGGCCCGCGCACTGACGCTGGTCGACCCGGAGAACCGCCCGCCGCTTAAGAAGGCTGGCTTCCTGACCCGTGACGCCCGGGTCACGGAGCGGAAGAAGTACGGCCTCAAGAAGGCCCGCAAGGCGCCTCAGTACTCCAAGCGCTAGCCGTCGGCTGGCGCTCAGATCTACCGACATGGGCCGAATTTTCGGTACTGACGGTGTTCGCGGGGCCGCTGGAGTCGAGCTGACTGCCCAGCTTGCCCTGGACTTGGCGGTCGCGGCGGTGCCCGTGCTGGCATCCGCTGCGGCCGCTTCTGGTCATCAGCGCCGGCCCGTCGCGGTCGTCGGGCGTGACTCGCGGGCATCCGGCGATTTCCTTGAAGCCGCCGTTGTGGCGGGGCTGTCGAGCTCGGGGGTCGACGTACTCCGGCTTGGCATCATCCCGACCCCGGCCGTTGCTTACCTCACCGGGGCGCTCAACGCTGACTTCGGCGTGGTGCTCTCCGCGAGCCACAATCCCGCCGCCGACAACGGCGTTAAGTTCTTCGGGCGGGCCGGCGTCAAGTTGCCCGACGAGGCAGAAGACCACATCGAGGCGAGGTTGCCTGGCGCCGGCCAGAGGGCACGCCTGGCGGACCAGCGGCCCGCCCACGGGTTCGGGCGAGTAACCGACGCGTACTCCGCCCACGAGGCCTACCTGGATCACCTGCTCGCCACCTTGCCGGCCGCCGTGGCCGGGCAGCCTCCGCTGCACGGGCTGCGCGTCGTCGTCGACTGCGCGCACGGCGCCGCCTACAGCATCGGCCCGCGCGCGCTGCGCAGGGCCGGGGCCGAGGTCATCGCGATCGGCGCCGCACCGGACGGGGAGAACATCAACGCGGGCGTCGGCTCCACGCACCTGGACACGCTGGCGGCCGCGGTCATCGAGCACGGCGCCGACGCGGGCCTCGCCTTCGACGGCGACGCGGACCGCTGCCTGGCGGTGGACGGCGACGGCCAGCCACTCGACGGCGACCAGATACTCGTCGTACTCGCGTCGCAGCTCAAGCGGCGCAATCAACTGGCCGGCGACACCGTCGTGGTTACCGTGATGTCCAACCTCGGCTTTCACGATGCCATGCGTGAATCGGGCGTCACGGTGATCGAGACCCCGGTCGGCGACAAGCACGTCTACGCCGCGATGCGGGACGGCGGCTACATCCTGGGCGGTGAGCAGTCAGGGCACATCATCCAGATGGGCCACGCCACCACCGGAGACGGCGTGCTGACCGGCCTGCACCTGCTCGCCGCGGTGAACAGCATCGGCATCCCAGTCTCCGCCGCCGGGAAGATGATGACCAGGTACCCGCAGGTGCTGCTCAACATCCGCGGTGACAAGGACCGCGCGATAGCCAGCCCTGAACTCGCCGCTGCCGTGAGCTCGGCCAGGTCGGTGCTCGGCGAGTCAGGCCGGGTGCTGCTGCGCCCGAGCGGGACCGAGCCGGTCATCCGGGTCATGGTCGAGGCCCGGCAGCTCGACGTCGCCGAGCAGGTCGCGGGGGAGCTTGCCGCCGCGGTCCGCACGGCAATGTCGTGATCGTCGGCGTCGGCATCGACGTCGTCGACGTTGCCCGCTTCGAGCAGGCCCTGGCGCGGACCGAGGGCCTCGCCAGCCGGCTGTTCACTGAGGGCGAACGCCGCCTGCCCGCGCGCTCCCTGGCGGCGCGCTTCGCGGCCAAGGAGGCCCTCGCGAAAGCGCTCGGCGCACCGCGTGGCCTGCTCTGGACCGACGCCGAGGTTGTCGTCCGCCCAGGCGGCCGACCGCACCTGGAGGTAAGGGGGACGGTCGCGGCGGCCGCCGCCCGGCTCGGGGTCACGCACTGGCACATCTCCCTCAGCCACGACGCGGGCATAGCCAGCGCGGTGGTCATCGCCGAAGGTACGCCGGGACCGGCCGGGCTCGGCTGGGTCTGAGGGAGAGGCAAAAGGATCAGGCTCGTCCACGTCGCCGCGTCGCAGGGGGGAGACTGGAGGCATGCGGGTTGCTTACTCAGTTTCCAAGGTGCGGGCGGCGGAAGCGGCGCTGATGGCGCTGGTGCCCGACGGCGCGCTCATGCAGCGGGCGGCGGCCGGGCTCGCCTCGGTCTGCGCGGGCCTGCTCCGTGACGGCGCGGGCGCGGTCTACGGTGCGCGGGTGGTCATCCTCGCCGGAACGGGCGATAACGGCGGGGACGCGCTGTACGCGGGGGAGCGGCTGGCCCGCCGCGGGGCGTCGGTGACCGCCATCCAGGCGGGGCCGCGGCTGCACGAGAAGGGCGCACGGGCGCTCATCGCGGCCGGCGGGCGGGTCATCCCCGTGGTGCCGCCACGCGATCCGGATGAGACCAGGGATGACCAGGCCGGCCCGCCGAACGAGGCGGAGCACGCTCATCAGGGCCGGTATGACGCTGGGTACGAGGTACGCCGGGCGATCGGGCACGCGGACCTCATCATTGACGGCATGCTCGGCATCGGCGGCAAGGGGGGCCTCAGGGAGCCGTACGCGACCCTTGCGCAACTCGCCGCGAACGCGGGGAATGCCGCCACTGTCGCGGTCGACCTGCCATCCGGCATCGACGCCGATACCGGAGTCGTCGCCGGGCCCGCCGTCCGCGCCGACGTCACGGTGACCTTCGGCGCGCTGAAGCCGGGAGTGCTGATCGACCCGGGCGCGGGCCACGCCGGCGTCGTGGAGTTCATCGATATCGGGCTCGGCCCCTACCTCGAGGCGCCGCCGGACGCGAGCGCCCCGCAGGCCCGCGACATAGCCGCGCTCCTCCCGTGCCCGACCGCGGAATCGGACAAGTACCGCCGCGGCGTCCTTGGCCTGCTGGCCGGCAGCGACCGCTATACGGGCGCGGCGGTGCTCGCGACCGGGGGCGCGGTGAACGGCGGGGCCGGGATGGTCCGGCTGGTCACCTTCCCCGGTTCGGCCGTCGCGGTCAGGCAGCTTCACCCCGAGGTGGTCATCACCGAGCTGGACAGTTACCCCGGCGGCCCGCGGTTCCCGCAGGACGTGGGCCGGGTGCAGGCGTGGGCCGCGGGCTCGGGCATGGGGACAGACGACGCGGCGGCGAGGCGGCTCACGGCGGTACTCGCCACCAGGCTGCCGGTGCTGATCGACGCGGACGGGCTGACCGTCCTTGCCCAGCACAGGGAGCTGCTACCGCGGTCGGCGCCGACGCTGATCACGCCGCACGCGGGGGAACTCGGCCGTCTGCTCGGCGTGGACCCGGCCGATATCGAGGCGCGCCGCCTTGAGTACGCGCGCCGCGCGGCGGACCGGCTCGGCGTGTGCGTGCTGCTCAAGGGCTCAACCACCGTGGTCGCGCCGCCGGACGGCGTGGATCCCGTGCTGGTGAACACCACGGGGACGCCGTGGCTGGCCACCGCGGGGACCGGAGACGTCCTGGCCGGGCTGGCCGGGGCACTGCTCGCCCAGGGCCTGCTTCCGCCGCAGGCGGCGATCGCGGCCGCGTACCTGCACGGGCTGGCCGCCAGGCTCGCCGCGGCGGGCGGCGGCGAGCACGCGGCCGGCGGGCCGCCTCGCCCGGCGGCGCCCATCGGCGCGGCCGACGTGGTGCGGGCGATCCCGCGGGCGTTCCGTGCGCTGTAACGCAGCCCGCGCGCCGCGCTCGGCGCGGTCCACGACGGCGCTCCCGCGCCTGCCCTGCCCCTAGCATGATGTGCATGGACAGCCACGCAGAGGCGAGCGTCGACCTCGGGGCGATCACGAAGAACATCGCCGCGCTGCGCGCGCACGTGGCGCCCGCCGCAGTCATGGCGGTCGTGAAGGCGAACGGGTACGGGCACGGCGCGGTCCCCGCGGCGCGGGCCGCGGTGCGCGGCGGCGCGGACTGGCTTGGCGTGGTTCACGTCGCCGAGGCGCTGGAGATCCGCCGCGCCGGCGTCGACACGCCGCTGCTGTGCCTGATGGCGATCGGCTCCGATGACCACGCGGCCGCGATCGCGGCCGGCGTGGACCTAGCCGCGGGGTCGGCGGGCATGGTGCGGCGGCTTGCCGCGGCGGCCGAGGCCGCCGGCCGTCCAGCGCGCGTGCACCTCAAGGCGGACACCGGGCTGAGCAGGGGCGGAGCCACGAAGGCGGACTGGCCGTCCGTGCTCACCGCGGCCCGGCAGGCGCAGGGCGACGGCAGCATCGTCGTCGCTGGGGCATGGTCGCATTTCGCCTCCGCCGACGATCCCGGCAACCCGTCGATCAAAGCGCAGCTCACCGCGTTCACGGAGGCGCTGGAGGCCGCGGCGAGTGCGGGCATCGCACCGCAGGTGCGGCATATCGCCAACACCGCGGCGGCGCTCGACGTGCCGGAGGCCCGCTACGACCTGGTGCGCGTCGGCGGCGGCAGTTACGGCCTGGCTACCCTCCCGGGCGGCCCGCCGGCCTGGCTGCGGCCCGCGATGACGCTGCGGGCGCGGCTGGCCCTGGTGAAGCGGGTTCCCGCGGGAACTGGGGTGTCGTACGGGCACCGGTATGTGACCCCGCGCGAGACGACAATCGGGCTTGTGCCGCTCGGCTACGCCGACGGGATCCCGCGCGCGGCGACCGGCCTGCCGCTGGTGGCCGCGCGCGGCCAGCGATGGCGGATCGTTGGCACGGTCTGCATGGACCAGTTGCTCATCGACTTCGGCGACGAGCCGGTGACGGAGGAGGATGAGGTAGTGCTCTTCGGACCGGGGGACGACGGGGAACCGACGGCCCAGGAGTGGGGTGAGGCGCTCGGGACGATCTCGTACGAGATCGTGACGGGCATCAGCGCGCGCGTGCCGCGGACGCACCATGGGTGAGGCGGAAAGCGTCTCGCTCACCGTGTGCACCGCGGCCGAGATGCACGCGCTTGGCCGGTCCCTGGCCACCGCCCTGCGCGCGGGCGACCTGGTGATCCTCAGCGGCGGGCTCGGTGCGGGCAAGACCACCCTGACCCAGGGGATCGGTGAAGGACTTGGCGTGCGCGGGCCGGTCACCTCGCCCACGTTCGTGATCGCGCGGGTGCACCCGCCGGCGCCGGCTACCACGGCCGGGCCGGGCGGGCCGGGCGGAGCCATGGCGGACCTGGTCGCGCCGCGGCCGTCGCTCGTGCACGCCGACGCCTACCGGCTTGGCAGCGCGCTTGAACTCGATGACCTCGACCTGGACACGGACACCGCGTCATCCGTCACGGTGGTGGAATGGGGCGAGGGGCTGGCGGAAGGGCTGGCCGCCGACCGCCTGGAGATCGCGATCGCCGCCGACCCGCCCCCCGCGGGCGCCGCGGCCGGCCAGGCAGGCGAGATCGCCGACCCGGCCCTGGACATGCCGCGCACGGTGCGGATTTCCATGGTCGGCGCGCGCTGGGAAGGCGTCGAGTTGCCCCTCGCGGGTCCTGCTAATCGTCTATAGTTCGGCTTTGTACCAGTTCCGATTCGTACGTTCTCGTGGTCTGTAGGTCACCAGAACCCCACCGGAGGCATGCCGTGACTCCCCCTGAGTCATTCCCCGGCCGGCCGCGTGGCCGCCGGGCGCGTCAAGATGGCGGCGTGCCCGAGTGGCAGGGGTATGACGCCGCGCCGCAAGACCAGCGGGAGTTCCCTGACCTCGCCCCGATCCGCCCGCGGGAGGCCCGGGCGCGGGACGGCCGCGGGCAAGGCGGCCAGCCAGGCAGGCACAGCCAGCCGGGTCAACCGGGCCAGCCGGGCGGGTACGGCAGCCACCAGGGTGGCGGTTCCGACTACCCGCCGGCCGGCCAGCCGGTGACCGGAGGATACGGCGGCGGCTACCGGGGCGAGGGTGGCCACGGTAGCCAGGGGCAGGCCCCCTGGGACGAGCAGCCGTGGCCGGGGGCTCAGGCAGTCCAGCCGGCGCCGCCACAGCGCTTGCAGCAGCAGGCGCCGTCGCCGCAGCCGCCAGCGCGCAAGAAAGAGGACGAAGCACCGTCCTGGGCGGAGCCCGACTCGATTGAGGCGTTCTCCGAGCGCTGGCACCGGCGGGGCCTTGAGTCGCGGGACGAGCAGCGGGCGGGGCGGCGTCGTACCCGCCGCCTGCTCATCGCGGGCGCCACGGTGGTCGCGCTGGCGATCGCGGCGACCATTTACCTGCTCAGCGGCGGCCCGGGGGCCGCCAACCTCGGTTTCGGCAACTTCGTTACGAGCTTCCTGCCCGGTGAGCTGCAGCAGGTGCCCGACCCGTGCACCACGGTTCCCGCCGCGACGCTGCAGCAGTACATGCCGGGCACGCTCAAGCAGGCCGCGCCGCCGCTGAACTCGGGCGCGAGCACGGAGTGCACCTGGACGCTGGACAGCGCGCCCACCTACCGGGTACTTCAGGTGCAGCTGCAGGCCTACTCGCCGAGCGGTCTGGCCTCGGGGAACGGCAGCGCCACCTTCGCGGCGGAAGACGCCTACCAGACGTTCGAGAATGGCTTCACCTCGCCCGGACCCAAGAGCGGGCAGCCGAAGGCCACGGTGACGGACCTGTCCGGGATGCCGGGCGGCACCCAGACGTCCGCGTTCCAGGCCACGCAGGTGTTCATCAGGGGCGGCGCGACCACCGACGTGGCCAACGTCCTCGTCCGCTACCGCAACGTCATCATCACCGTGGTGGTGGACGGCCTGGACCAGACGAGCGGCGGCAAGAACTACGGGCCCGTGGCGATGAGCGATCTCACCGCCGAGGCAAACGCGCTCGCGAGGGAAATGGCGTCTCAGATCGCTAAGTAGCGCCACTCCAGCTACCCTCGTTCTTCGTGCTGCTGCTCGGATTGGATACGGCGACCCCCGCGGTGACGGTGGCGCTGCATGACGGCGTCCGGCCGCTCGCCCAGCTGGTCACCGTTGACGCGCACCGCCACGCGGAGCTGCTCGCGCCCGCCATCGCCAAGGCCGTCGCCGATGCCGGAGCGGCGCAGCGTGACCTGACCGGCATCGTGGCGGGGGTGGGACCCGGCCCGTATACGGGACTGCGGGTCGGGCTGGTGACCGCGCGGGTACTCGGTGCCGTGCTCGGCATCCCGGTATACGGCCTTTGCAGCCTTGATGCCATCGCGGCCGACGTGGCCGGCGGCGGCGAAGGGCCCGACAGCGACTTCCTTGTCGCCTCGGACGCGCGACGGCGGGAGCTGTACTGGGCCAGGTACGACAGCGCCGGACGACGGACCTTCGGCCCGGAGGTGTCCAAGCCCGCGGACATCCCGGTGTACGGCCTTCCCGCGGCCGGCGAGGGGCCGATGCTCTACCCCGAGGTGCTGCCCGCCGGGCTAGGCCCGGCCTACCCGGCGGCCGCGACGCTGTGCCGGATCGCGGTCGCGGCCATCGCGGCCGGTGACCCGGACAAGGTGCTGCTCCCGCCGGAGCCGCTGTACCTGCGGCGTCCGGACGCCCGCGAGCCGGGCCCGCCGAAACGGGTTACGCCGTGATGGGCCGCCTCCACGGTGAGAAGACGGACCGGGCCCCGCAGTTGCGAGCGATGGTGCCCGCGGACCTGGTCGACGTCATCGCGCTTGAGTACGAGCTGTTCCCCGATGACCCGTGGACGCCGGAGATGTTCGCCGACGAGGTGGCCCAGCCGCCGGACAGCCGGCTGTACCTGATCGCGGAGGCTGAGGCGGGCGACGGAGGCGTCAGGGAAACTGACATCATGACCGGGCGCGGCGCGGCCTGCCCGCCGGTTATGGCGGGCTACGCAGGGATGATGTTCATTCCCGGCGGGACGCAGGCCGACGTGCTGACGATCGCGGTCCGGTCGGCCTACTGGGGCAGGGGAATCGGCTCGGCCCTGCTCGCCGCGCTGCTCGGCGCCGCGCGTGACCGGGGCTGCGCCGAGGTTTTCCTCGAGGTCCGCGCGGACAATCCCCGGGCCCACGGGCTCTACCTGCGGCGCGGGTTCACCGAGATCGGCGTGCGCCGCGGCTACTACCAGCCGTCCGGTACGGACGCGATCGTGATGCGCAAGGATCTGCTCCGTGAAGACTGACTCTCCCCTGGTGCTCGGCATCGAGACGTCCTGCGACGAGACTGGCGTCGGCATCGTCCGCGGCCGGGAACTGCTCGCCGACGAGGTGGCGTCGTCGATGGACCAGCACGCCAGGTTCGGCGGCGTGGTCCCCGAGGTGGCCAGCCGGGCGCACCTGGAAGCGATGGTCCCGGTGCTCGAGGGCGCCTTCGCGAAGGCGGGCGTCCGCCCGTCCGACATCGACGCGGTCGCGGTGACCGCGGGCCCCGGCCTGGCCGGGGCCCTCATGGTGGGCGTCGCGGCGGCGAAGGCATACGCCTTCGCGCTCGGCAAGCCACTGTACGGGGTGAACCACCTCGCGGCCCATGTCGCCGTTGACCAGCTTGAGCACGGCCCGCTGCCCGCCCCTTGCGTGGCGCTGCTCGTCTCCGGCGGGCACTCGTCGCTGCTCCTCGTGCCCGACGTGACGGGCGACGTGCGCCCGCTCGGCGCGACCATCGACGACGCGGCGGGCGAGGCCTACGACAAGGTGGCCCGGGTGCTTGGCCTGCCGTTTCCCGGTGGCCCGCCGATCGACAAGGCCGCCAGGGACGGGTCGGCCGACGCGATCAGGTTCCCGCGCGCCAAGCTGCACGATGGCACGCTCGACTTCTCCTTCGCCGGCCTTAAGACGGCGGTCGCCCGCTGGGTTGAGGCGCGCCAGGACGCTGGGGAACCGGTTCCCGTCGCCGACGTGGCGGCGTCCTTCCAGGAAGCCGTCGCCGATGTGCTGACCCGCAAGGCGGTGGCCGCCTGCCGCGAGCACGGCGTCACTGACCTGGTAATCGGCGGCGGCGTGGCGGCCAACTCCAGGCTGCGTGCCCTGGCGGCGGAGCGTTGCGCCGCCGCGGGGATCCGGGTCCGGGTCCCGCGGCCCGGCCTGTGCACCGACAACGGCGCCATGGTGGCCGCGCTCGGCGCTTCCATCGTGGCCGCGGGCCGCCCGCCGTCCACCCTGGGGCTGCCCGCCGACTCGTCTCTTCCGGTCACCGAGGTGTTGGTCAGGTAGCTCCAGGCTAGGACTTCTTCTTCCCGGTGAGCCTGCGGATGAGGATGGCGATCGCGGCGCCCACGGCGGCGACCGGGATGACGCGCTTGAGCACCGGGATCACGACGAACTTGAAGGCGTTCAGGTGCTCTTCCTGCTTCATCACCGGGGCGGCGGGCTTGACCGTAACCGGTACGGCCTCGCCGGAAGAGTCGTCCGCCGTCCCGGAGGCCTCGGGGGTGTCGGTCGCCTCCGCCGCCGGGCTGTCCGCGGCGATCAGCGCCTCCAGGTTCGACGCGAACTGCGCGATCAGCTTGCCGCTGACCTCGGGCAGCAGCGAGCGGCCGAACTGAGCCGGGCGGCCGGTCACGTTCAGCGAGGTGTGAATGGCGACGAGCGTGCTGCCCGCCTCGGCGGGCGTCAGGGTGGCCTGCACGTTCGCGGACGCCGTGCCCGCGCCGCGGGTCTCCTTACCGGTCGCCTCGATCGAGATCGTGCGGTTCGCCTCGTCCTTCTCGGTGAACTTCGCCGTGCCCTTGTAGGTAAGGGAGAGCGGGCCAAGCTTGACCTTCACCTGGCCCTCGATCTGGTCGCCCTCGACGGCGGTCACGCTGGCACCCGGCATGCACGGAGCGATGCGCTCGACGTCTAGCAGGACGTCCCAGGCCTGCTCGGGCGGAACCGGGACGGTGAACGTGTTATCAAGCTCAATGGCCATGCCGATAGGTTACTACCGAAGAAGGGGCATCCGTTTTTCGGATGCCCCTTCTTACTGCGATTCGGCTAATGCGCTACACGCCGGCCGCGGCGGCCAGGGCGCGGCCGGTCAGGACGCGGGCCAGGTGGCGCCGGTAGTCCGCCGCGCCGCGCAGGTCGCTCGGCGGGTTGGTGCCCTCGTCCGCGCGGCCGGCGGCGGCCGATAGCGCGGACGCCGAAGCCTCGGCCCCGGATGCGGCCGCCTCCACGGCGCGCGCCCGGACGGGTACCGAGCCCATGTTGGTGAGCCCGACCCTGGCCTCCGCCACGTGCCCGTCGGACCGCCTGGCGACCGCGGCGACCCCGACGATCGCCCAGGCCTGGGCCGTGAGGTGGAACTTCTCGTACCGGTAGCCCCAGCCGTCGAGCTTGGGCACCCGGATGGCGGTGAGGATCTCACCGGGCGCCAGTGACGTGCTCAGGTAGTCGGTGAAGAACTCGCCGGGCGCGATCGTCCGCTCGCCGCCGGGCCCGGTCGCGACCAGGGTCGCGTCGAGCGCGGTGACGACGGCTGGCAGGTCGCCGGCCGGGTCGGCGTGCGCGAGCGCGCCGCCGATCGTCCCGCGGTGCCGGACCGCCGGGTCCGCGATCGTCCCCGCCGCCTGGGCGAGCAGCCCGCAGTGCGCGGCGATGAGCGGGTCCCTGGTGAGCTCGTAATGTGTTGTCAGCGCGCCGATCTCAAGCGAGTCGCCGAGGTCGCGCACCCCGCGCAGCGCGTCAAGGCCGCCCACGTCGACGAGCACGGACGGGTAAGAGAACCGCAGCCGCAGCAGTGGCAGCAGCGACTGCCCGCCCGCGATCACCTTCGCGTCCTCGCCGCCGGAGGCGAGCGCGGATACCGCGTCGTCGAGTGAGGACGGCCGCACGTAGTCGAACTTCGCCGGAATCATCGGCCCGCTCCTTCCGCCTGAGCGTCATTGATCGCCCGCCAGACGCGTTCTGGCGTACACGGCATCGGCACGTCAGACACGCCGAACGGGCGGAGCGCGTCGACGATCGCGTTCACCACGGCGGGGGTGGACGCGATCGTGCCCGCCTCGCCGACGCCCTTGACGCCGAGCGGGTTCAGTGTGGACGGCGTGGTGGTCCGCGCCGTGGTGAACGACGGCAGGTCGGCCGCCGACGGGATCAGGTAGTCGGCGAGCGACGCGGTGACCAGGTTGCCCGAGGAGTCGTACGCTGCCTCCTCGTACAGCGCCTGCGCGACGCCCTGCGCGATGCCGCCGTGCACCTGGCCCTCGACGATCAGCGGGTTGACCACGACGCCGACGTCGTCGACCGCCACGTACGAGCGGATGCGCACCTGGCCGGTCTCCGTGTCCACCTCGACCGCGCACAGGTGGGTGCCGTGCGGGAACGAGAAGTTGTCCGGGTCGTAGGTCGCATCCGAGTCGAGCGACGGCTCGACCCCGTCCGGGAGGTTGTGCGCGGCGAACGCGGCGAACGCGATCTCGCCGATCGCCTTGCCCTGGTCGGGGTCGCCGCGGACCGCCCAGCGGCCGTCGGACCACTCCAGGTCGTCGGGCGACACCTCGAGCATGGCCGCCGCGATGACGCGGGCCTTCTGCCGCACCTTGTCGCAGGCGTTAACGATCGCGGTCCCGCCGACCACGAGCGACCGTGACCCGTAGGTGTCCATGCCCTTGTGCGCGATCGCCGTGTCGCCGTGCAGCACCCGCACGTCCTCGAAGGGAACGCCGAGCTGGTCGGCGACGATCTGCGACCACGCGGTCTCGTGCCCCTGGCCGTGCGCGCTCGACCCGGTCACCACCTCGACCTTGCCGGTGGGCAGCATCCTGATGGACGCGTGCTCCCAGCCGCCGGCCGCGTAGGCGAGCGAGCCGAGCACCCGGGACGGCGCGAGCCCGCACATCTCGGTGAACGTCGAGACGCCGATGCCAAGGCGCACGGAAGAGCCAGCCGCGTTCCGTTCGGCTTGCTCCGAGCGCAGCTGGTCGTAGTGGAACAGCTCCTTCGCGCTCTCCGTGGCCGCCTCGTAGTTGCCCGAGTCGTAGGTCAGCCCCGCGATCGTGGTGTACGGGAACTCCTCGTGCTTGATCCAGTTACGTTCGCGCAGCTCGAGCGGGTCCATGCCGAGCTCGGCGGCCAGGTCGTCCATCAGGTGCTCGATGGCGTAGGTCGCCTCGGGCCGGCCGGCGCCCCGGTAGGCGTCGGTGGGGGTCTTGCTGGTGAAGACGCCGGTGCAGGTGAACCGGTAGGCGTCCATCTTGTAGATCGCGTTGAACATGAACGCCCCGAGCAGCGGCACGCCCGGCGTGACGAGCATCAGGTACGCGCCCATGTCCGCGAGCAGGTCGACGTCGAGCCCGCGGATGCGGCCGTCGGCGTCGGCGGCGATCCGCACGCGCTGGATCTGGTCGCGGCCGTGATGCACGGCCACATTGCCCTCGGACCTGGTCTCCGTCCACTTCACCGGGCGGCCGAGCTTGCGGGCGAGCAGCAGCGCGAGCACCTCTTCCGCGGTGACCTGCAGCTTAGAGCCGAAGCCGCCGCCCACGTCCGGCGCGATGACCCGCAGCTTGTGCTCGGGGATGCCGGTGACGAGGGCGAGCATGACTCGCAGCACGTGCGGGATCTGCGTGGAGGTCCACATCGTGTACTCGTCGGCGACCGGCGCGCAGACCACGGCCCGCGGCTCCATCGCCGACGGGATCAGCCGCTGCTGGCGGTAGGTGCGCTCGATCACCACCGGTGCGTCACGGAACGCGGCGTCTATGTCCCCGTTGCCGAACGGCCAGGTGAACGACTTGTTCCCGGCCGCGTGCAGTTGCACGGCGCCGTCCGCGAGTGCCGCCTCCATGTCGAGCACCGGCGCAAGCGGCTCGTAGTCCACGTCGATGAGTTCGAGCGCGTCAGCGGCGGCGTAGCGGTCGCGGGCGACCACGCACGCCACGATCTCGCCCCCGTACCGGACGGTGTCCACCGCCATGGGCGGGTGCTCAGGGATGACGATGTCCGGGGTGACGGGCCAGGCGCAGGGCAGCGAGCCCTGCTCCGCGGCGAAGTCGGCCCCGGAGTACGCCGCGAACACGCCTGGCGCGGAGCGCGCCGCGGACACGTCGACGGAGGTGATCCTGGCGTGCGCGTGCGGGCTGCGCAGGAACGAGACGTGCACCATGCCGGGAAGCGTGATGTTGTCGGTCCAGTTGGTCTGGCCGGTGATCAGGCGGGCGTCTTCCTTCCTGGTGCGGGCCTTGCCGACTTCCGCCGCGGGGAGATCGGTCGCGGTCATGCGGTCACCTCCGTGGTCGCGGTGCCGTTCGCGGCCCGCAGGACGGCGCGGACGATGTTCTGGTAGCCGGTACAGCGGCACAGGTTGCCCTCAAGCCCGTCCCTGACCTCTTCTTCGGTCGGGTGCGGGTTCTCGCTGAGCAGGTCGGCCGCGGCCAAGATCATTCCTGGGGTGCAGTAACCGCACTGCAGCGCGTGCTCCTCATGGAAGGCCTGCTGCAGCGGGTGCAGCTCGCCGGGGCCGTTGGCGAGCCCCTGGATGGTGGTGACATCGGCCCCGTCGGCCTGCACCGCGAGGACCGAGCAACTCTTTACCGACCGCCCATTCATCAGTACGGTGCACGCCCCGCAATTCGAGGTGTCGCAGCCGATTGGCGTGCCGGTCCGTCCGGCCTGTTCTCTCAGGTAATGCACCAGCAGCAACCGAGGTTCGACTTCGTCGTCGTAGCGCACGCCGTCGACCGTCACGCTTATCCTCATAACCCGGCCTCCTTGCCGTGCCAGATGCGCCTCAGGACACCGTAAGACCGGCTTACCTCCCGCACCAGACCTGGGTCGACGATGTAAAGACTAATTGCGCAGCGCAATTATCGCTTGCGGGCAATTTGCTCAATTCACTGCAACTGCCGTTTATCGGCGGGGTATTAGGTGGGATTCGGAACGGGTGCGGGTGCCCCTCGCCGGCCGGTATTGCCCTATTCACCGCGTCGCGAACCCGGTGGCGATGACCGAGTCGGCGGCCCG
>CAZORE010000041.1:20512-31970 GCA_964581815.1 uncultured Streptosporangiaceae bacterium
CGGCGGCCCGAGTCGGCGGCCCGCGGCGGGGGTCGCGGCGGCGGTCCGGCGAGACGGCTGAGTTTGCCCGGAAGGCCGTCCCCGCTTCTGGTTCCGGAGGTTCGGGCCAGGTTGACCCACGGAAAGACTCGCTTGAAGTGTCTTTTGGTCCTAATATCGTTGCTTACTGCTCTAACGTGGAGGTGGAAGGCAATGGCTACCGCCGAAGGGGCGCCTCCAGGCGTCACCGAACTGCAAGTTGACAAGGGCCTCAAGGGCGGGGCCCTCGGGCTGGTCGCCGCCACGGTCATGGGGGTCGCCTCGACCGCCCCCGCGTACAGCCTGGCGGCGACGCTCGGCCTCATCGTGGCCGTCGTCGGGCTCGGTGCGCCGATTGTCGCGGTCCTCGCGTTCATCCCGATCTTCCTCACCTCGATCGGCTACAGCGAGCTGAACAAGGCCGACCCGGACTGCGGTACCACGTTCACCTGGGCCGCGCGGGCCTTCGGGCCGCGGACCGGCTGGGCCGGCGGCTGGGCGATCGTCGCCGCCGACGTCCTCGTCATGGCCAGCCTCGCACAGGTCGCTGGCCAGTACCTGTTCCTGCTCTTCAACACAGGAAGCATCGGGGGCAACGCGACGAGCCCCTGGGTACTGCTCGTCGGCCTGGCGTGGATCGCCTCGATGACCTACATCTGCTACCGGGGCATCGAGGTCTCCGCGTGGTTCCAGCGGATCCTGCTCGCCGTTGAGCTTGTCATGCTGCTGGTCATGTCGCTGACCGCGCTGATCCGGGTCGGGACCGGGAACCACCCGGCCGTCTCGATCACGCCCGCCTGGTCCTGGTTCAACCCGCTGCAAGGCGGCTTCACCGGGTTGGTCAGCGGCATCATCCTCATGCTGTTCATCTACTGGGGCTGGGACACCGCGGTCGCGGTCAACGAGGAGACCAAGGACCCGGCCAAGACGCCGGGCCGCGCAGCCATCCTGTCCACGCTGATCCTGCTCGTCACGTACTTCATCGTGATCCTCTCCGCGCAGTCATTCGCTGGCGTCGGCACCAAGGGCATCGGCCTGGGCAACAGCGACAACACCGGCGACGTGCTCTCGGTGCTCGGCAGCGCGATCTTCGGCAGCTCCGGGTTCGGCGTGTTCCTGTCGCGTCTGCTGATCCTCATGGTGCTCAGCTCGGCGGCGGCGTCGACGCAGACCACGATCCTGCCCACCGCGCGCACCACGCTGTCGATGGCGACCTACAAGGCGCTGCCGCGGGCGTTCTCCAGGATGCACCCGCGCTACCTCACGCCGACCGTCTCCACGATCGTGATGGGCGCGATCTCGGCGCTGCTCTACGTCGCCTTCAACTACATCTCGGGCGGCAACGTCGTCGCCGACGCGGTGACCGCGATCGGCCTGTACATCGCCTTCTACTACGGGCTCACCGGGTTCGCCTGCGCCTGGTACTACCGCAAAACGCTGCGCGACAGCCCGCGGAACCTGTGGATGCAAGGCATCCTGCCCGCCCTCGGCGGGCTGATCATGTACGCGGCAGGCGGCTGGTCCATCTGGGCCGACTGGGACGTGGCGTCAGAGAACAGTTACACGTCCTGGCTGATGCCGTTCTGGCCGCACTGGTACATCGGCGGTGTCTTCATGATCGCCTTCCTCTCGGCGCTCGTCGGCCTCCTCGCCGGGATCTACATGAGGTTCGTTCAGCCGGCGTTCTTCCGCAAGCAGACGCTCACCAGGGCAACCCCCACCCTCGTCCCCGACGCCTGAGGGTCAGCACACCGCGAAGCACCGTCCCCCGCCTGCGGGGACGGGGCTTCGCTTTCAGTTCCCGCGCCCTGGGAGGACTCCGTATCAGTTTCTGCGCCCGGGGACGACTCCGTATCAGTTCCCGCGTCCCATACCGGACATAACTGGCGCGAAAATGACTGAAATCGATACGAAGTCGGGAATCTAGCGGGAATTGAGGCGAGGGCGCGCGGACAGCGGTGGGTCGTCGTCCCCCCGGGCGACTACAGCGTGTCGAGGACGGCCTGGAGTATGGCGGGGGTCCTGGGGGAGGCCTCGGCCTGCAAGCAGACCTCCTCGATCACCGCGAGGTAGGCGTCGACCTCGGTCGGCTTGTCCAGGTAGAGCGCGCTGGTGAGCTGTTCGATGAAGACGACGTCGCGCAGGTCGGGCTCGGTGAACCGGAGGATGGTGAACGGGCCGCCCATGGCCCGGTGCGGGCCCGCGGAGAACGGCAGGATCTGCAGCGTAACGGCCGGGTGGTCGCACATCTCGATCAGGTACCGCAGCTGGGCCCGCATGACCTGCGGGCCGCCGATCACGCGGCGCAGCCCGCCTTCGTCAAGCACCGCCCACACCTTGGGCGGGTGCTCCCTGCGCAAGATCTCCTGGCGGGAGATCCTGGCCTTGGCGCGGCGTCCGACCTCTTCTTCCGTCGCCACGTTGCCGAGCCGGACGACCGCGCGGGCGTAGTCCTCGGTCTGCAGCAGGCCGGGAACGAACTGGAGCTCGTACTCCCTGATGAACGAGGCGGCGGCCTCAAGTCCGAAGTACGGCTCGACCCAGTGCGGCAGGATGTCCGCGTATGCCTGCCACCAGCCGGGCGTATTGGCCTCACGCGCCAGCGTGAGCAACGCCTCGTGCTCGTCGCCCGCACCGACACCGTAGAGGGTCAGCAGGTCGGCGATGTCGCGCTCCTTGAACCCGACCCGGCCATGCTCCATGCGGCTGATCTTCGAGTGCGAGCCGCGGATGCTCAGCGCGGCGCGCTCGGTGGTCATGCCTGCCTCTTCACGGAGCCGGCGCAGGTGGCCGCCGAGCACGAGGCGCTGCACTGTCGGGCCCGCGGAACGCGGGCTGAACAGCGGCTGCGGGGTCTCCCAGTCCGAGTCCTCAGGGATGAGCATCGCTACTCCTCGGTGGGTCGCGTCAGCTCATGGTCATGCGCATGGGTTCGTAGTCTCCCACGTGATCACGGCATTACGGAAGAGGAATCGATGACAATTGCATAAGAGTATCTGTGCAATTCTCACTTTGGCTTAGGACCGGGATCCGCGACGGGGAATTAGATCACGTGGTCGAACTCGCCATCCTTGGCCCCGGCCAGGAACGCGGCGATCTCCGCGCGCGTGTAGACGAGGGCAGGCCCGGCCGGGAACCGGGAATTCCGCACCGCGATGTCCCCGTTCGCCAGGTGCGCTACCTCGACGCACGCGCCGTTGGGGTTGCTGTGCATGCTCTTCTGCCAGGTGACGTTGGTCAGTTCCGTGGCAGGAATGCCGTTATAGATGTCGCTCATGTTCCGTCCAGTTCATCGTGGTGGTGTTACTGGAGAACCTTCTGGCGGCGTCAAGGGCAGGCCCAATCCGTCGCAGAACTGAGTATGCCATGTGCGGATGAACGTGCATCCTCGTTTGCACGGGATGCACGTTCATCCGCGCACGCGCCGGATGCACGTTCATCCGGTCTTGCATCTGCACGGCATTTCGGGCACCATGTTCTTGAGGCATACCCCACAAAACTGCGACAAGCACTGTACTAACCCCCCAAGATGCAGAAAGCGGTTGCGTTGGCCCACTTGAGGGTTGCTGCGTGGGAGCCGGACGATGACGACGAAGAGCTGGTCGTCTCCCTTCCGGCTCTTCCAGCGTCTCCTCCCCAGTTTCTGCCGGTGCCCTCGGCATGGTGGGAGACGCCAGCGATAACCAGCCGCCCGCTGCGTCCGGTGGCGGAGGAGGCAAGGACCGCCAGGCAGTTTGTCAGGGAGTTGCTGACCCGCTGGGGGCTCGGGTACCTCTCCGACGATGCCGAGCTGATCATCGCCGAGCTCGTCGGCAACGCGGTCAGGCACGGGATGCGCACGGCTCCGCAGTTCGTGCCGCTCGGGGCGAACGCCCCCGCGCTCAGGCTCTGCCTGCTGCGGCGGATCGGCGAGGTGATGCTCGCGGTGACGGACCCGAGCGACGAGGCGCCCACGCCCAAGCCGCCAACCTCGGACGGAGAAAGCGGCCGCGGCCTGCACATCGTAGGCGCCCTCAGCTACGTCTGGGGCTGGTCGCCTATCGAAGGCAGCGGCAAGGCCGTCTGGGCGGTTCTCAAGTCCGTCAGCTGAGGAGCCTGCCGAATGTGCCGTAATTCACCGGTCCCTAGGCCCATCCACCGTGTTTGTGAACACGATTAGCGGCCGGGAGGAGCACCCGCCCGTTCGGCTAACTTATTTCGTTCCCTATCGAATTAATGCGTCTTAATCTGATCGAAACGTGTTTACTGTGGCGACCTTACCCCGGTCACTTATCGCGCAACCGGCGTATCGGTCACATAAAGCACATGCTCGATCAAGGAGATCAGCACTTCCTTAGCCGACTCCTTTGAGCGCGCGTCGCACAGGACGATCGGCAGGCCGGGGTCAAGGTCGAGCGCCACGCGGACGTCCTCCACCGAATAGCGGCGGGAGCCCTCGAATACGTTGAGTGCGACGATGAACGGGATATCCCGGCGCTCGAAGTAGTCGATCGCGGGGAAGCAGTCGGCGAGCCGCCGGGTGTCGGCCAGCACTACGGCGCCGAGCGCGCCGAGCGCGAGCTCGTCCCACATGAACCAGAACCGCTCTTGCCCGGGCGTGCCGAACAGGTAGAGCACAAGGTCTTCGCGCAGCGTGATGCGGCCGAAGTCCATCGCCACGGTGGTGGTGGTCTTGCGCTCGACGCCGGCCGTGCTGTCGACGTTCTTGCCGGTCTCGGTCAGCGGCTCCTCGGTGCGCAGCGGCCTGATCTCGCTGACCGCGCCCACGAGCGTGGTCTTGCCCACCCCGAACCCGCCCGCGAGCAGGATCTTGATGGCGCGGTGGCGGCGGACGGCGCCGCCGGCTGGCTCATAGCCCCCGTAGGCCATGCAGGACCTCCCTGAGCGTTTCTCTGTCAACGTGACGCGCCTTCATCGGAATCGGCGCCGCAATCACTACGAGGCCGAGTTCGCGCAGGTCCGCGAGGAGGATCCGGACCACACCGAGCGGCAGGTCGACGTCAGAAGCGATATCCACCACCGTCGTCGGCGTTAGCGCGAGGTGCAGCACAGAATAATGCTCTGGACCGAGCTCGCCCAGGTCCGCGGTCCGGGCCTGGGTCGCGATTACCGTAGCGACCAGGTCGAATGGCTCACCCGAGTGCCGGGTCCGGCCCCGGGTCACCGCGTACGGGCGAACCACCGGCCCGGCCTCCGCGTCGAGCCACCGCTCGTCGTTCGACGGCATGATCGCTTGCCCCTTGCGTGTCAGATAACGCGGAGCGGGTCCGCATATTGACCTGAAGGTGGTCGCCGGTGCGCTGGACGAGGACCGCCATCTCGTACGCCACCTGGCCGATGTCCGCTTCGGCTCCGGTCAGCACCGTCAGGCAGGTGCCCTGCCCGGCCGCGCACACGAAGAGGAAGCCCGACGACATCTCGATAATGGTCTGGCGGACGTCGCCGCCGCCGAAGTGCCGGCCCGCGCCTCGCGCTAGCGACTGAAACCCGGCCGCGAGTGCCGCCAGGTGCTCGGCATCCGCCTGGTCGAGGCCACGGGAAGCACCGAGGGCCAGCCCGTCCTGCGAAAGGAACACCGCCCGCGTGATGTGCGGGACCCGCATCACCAGGTCATCGAGCAGCCAGTCCAGCTGGTTCACCGGGTATCGCTGGCTAGTTTCCATCCGCGCCGCCTTCTGTGTTCGGTTGCGTCTGTGACCGGCCCTGCTGCCAGCCGCGTTGCATAGCGGACAGCGTGTTGCGCATGTCCGCGAGCGATGCCGCGGTTGCCCGGGGAACACCGGCCTCTTGCGCGCTTGCCGCTGCTTTGGCGGAAGCGCGAAGCTCCGGCGCGAGGTTGGCCTGGCGAACGCGGCGCGGCAGTCCCTTGAACTCGGTGCTGCCGGCCGGCTCGTCCGTGAGAGAACTTGCTGAGCTGTCCGCATTGTTCCCGACGGGGGATTCGTCGGCCGCCCGGCCGCCGAAGTCCGGGTACGACTGCGGGTAAGGCGCGGCGGCGGCGGGCATACTGCCCGGCTCCGAGCGCCGTCGCGGTGCGAAGACATCGAACGGCGGGGGCGGCGGCGTGACCGGCCGGCTGACCGGAACGCCGGTGACCACATGGACCTCGTCCGTCTCGTGCCGTCCGCGCCGCGCGCCGGGTTCCGTCGCGCCGCCGGCCGGGCCAGGGCCGCTTACCGCGCCGAAGCCGCTGGTGGGCGAGGGGTTCCGGAGCACGCCGGAGATGCGGATGGTCGCCCGGTCCGAGTCTTCGCGCCCCCGGTCGTAGCCGCTGGAGCCGGGCGTCCCAGGTGACGGGTAGCCGGACGTCCCGGATGACGGGTAGCCGGCCGTCGCCGGTGCCTGACCGACGTCACCGTAGGCGGGTCCGGTGCCGAATGACCCGGTGCCGAATGACCCGGTGCCGAACGACCCCGCGCCGGCTGACGTGGGCCAGCCGCCCTCGCCGGGCCAGGCCGCCCGGTCATCGGCGGGGCCGCCGGGGTAGGCACCCGACTTCCCGTTGCTGTAACTGCCTGGGCCGGCCGTGCCCGCGGCGGGCGCGCGCCCGCCCGCCGTGATCGCCGCCGGGCCCTCATCAACGAGCAGCGTGAGCGGGATCAGGGCAACCGCCGTGGTACCACCGTAGGGCGACGGGCGAAGCATGACGCTAATCCCGTGCCGCCTGGCCAGCTGCCCGACGACGAACAGGCCGAGCTGCTCGGTGTTGGCCGGGTTGATCTCCTGCGGGTTGGCCAGCCGCTCGTTCAGCTCGTGCAGCTTCTGCGGCGTCATGCCGAGACCGCGGTCCTCGATCTCGATCGCGAAGCCCTTGGCCACTGTCTCGCCGCTCACCCGCACCTGCGTGAACGGCGGGGAGAGCGAGGTCGCGTTCTCGATCAGCTCGGCGAGCAGGTGGATCACGTCGGTGACCGCGGACCCGGACAGCGCCGCGCGGGACTGCGTGGCGACGGTGACCCTGGCGTAGTCCTCAACCTCGGCGACCGCGCCCCGCATGACGTCGATCAGCTTCACCGGGGCGGACCAGGAACGGCCCGGAGGGGCACCGGAGAGGATGATGAGGCCTTCCGCGTGCCGCCGCATGCGGGTGGTGAGGTGGTCCATCTTGAAGAGGTCCTCGAGCATGTCCGGGTCGGTCGCCCGGCGCTCCGCCTCATCGAGCACGGTGAGCTGGCGCTGCAGCAGCGACTGGTTGCGCCTGGCCAGGTTGCGGAACATGTCGTTGACACCCTGACGGACCCGCGCCTCCTCCACGGCGGACCGCAGGGCCGTCTGCCGCACGAGGTCGATCGCCTGGCCGACCTGGCCGATCTCGTCGTTGCCGACCCGGACGGACGGTGCCTCGGCCGCCACGTCCACCGACTCGCCGCGGCGGAGCCGGGCGATCACGGATGGCAGCTGCTCCTCCGCCAGGGTCAGCGCGGAGCGGCGCAGCGTGGCGAGCCGCCGGTTGATCGACCGGGCGAGCAGGATCGTGACCAGCAGGGTAAGGATCAGGCCGGCCACGCCGACGGCGGACAGCACGATCACGCGCTTCTTCGCGTCAATGGCCGGCTGCGCGTTGGCGGCGAGCACCGCGGTCGCGCTGGCAGTCCCCGCCGTGCTCGCGGCCTTCAGCCACGTGCTTGTCAGCAGCTGCCAGGTCTGGGAGGACAGGCCCTGCTGCTCCATCACGCTCAGCGGGATGCCGGCCGGGATGGCCTGCTGAATGGTGGCCAGGTTGCCTTGGACGGTCTTCGGGGCGAGCTGGTTGAAGGTGCTGTTGTAAGTCTGGAGTTCGGCTGGGGTAAGCAGCTGCTGGTAGCTCAGAGTATCGTCCTGCAGCCGTCCGACCGCGTTGCTGAAGGCCACTCGGTCGGCCTGGGTCAGCGACCCGCTGACCAGCGCACTCGCCAGCACCGCGTCCTGCTCGGACACGTCTTCCTGCGTGTTGACCGCGGAGATCAGGCCGAGTCCCTGCATCACTGGGGCCGAGTCCTGGATGCTGCTCGCCTCGGCCTGAAGGACGGCGCCCTGCCCGGCGATGATGTTCGTGTACGCCGCGAGGGCGTCGAGCGGGGCCAGCATCTTCCCGGTGACCTGGGTCCGCAGCCCGGCTATGCCGTTGATCTGCGTGAGCACCTTGTCGATGGCCGCGGTTTCCGCTGGGGTCGAAGCCTTCTTCGTCGCCGATGAGGTGAGCGCCGCGTTAACCGTCACCGAGTCGTTCTTCGTGGCGTTGACGGCGCTCTGGAAGCTGCTGAGGTTGGCCGTGTCCGGGTGGGACAGGTAGACGACCGCGGCGCGGCGCTCCAACTGCAGCACGTTGACGAAGTTGGTGAGCGGCTCCGAGGTCTCATCGATGAGAGTCGGCGCACGGTCGAGGTTCAGCCAGTTGGTGACGGAGGTGTAGGCGACGTACCCGAACAAACCGAGCATCGTAAGCAGCGGAATCGCGACCAGGAAGTAGATCCTGAGCCGGATGGATCGGCCGCGCGATCCCATGAGCTAACCCCCTGCGGTGACGGGTAAAGGCAGCCCACAATAGCGCGTAACAGGTCATGATCGTAGCCAAACCGGTACATTTCATGACCGAAAACCGACTGTTACGGTGATATTTGACTGGACATGGCGGCCCGGTGAACGCTCCTTTGACGGCGGTACCGCCTACCCTTGAAGCCGTGACCACGACCGTGACGAATCCCCTACTTGACGGCCTCAACCCGCAGCAGCGGGCTGCCGTGACCCACTCCGGCGGGCCGCTGCTGATCGTCGCGGGGGCCGGCTCGGGCAAGACGCGGGTCCTCACCCACCGGATCGCCTACCTGCTCGCCGAGCGGGACGTAGCACCGGGGGAGATACTCGCGATCACGTTCACTAACAAGGCGGCGGGCGAGATGGCTGCCCGGGTCGCGGCGCTGGTCGGCGACCGCCGCGCCCGGGCGATGTGGGTGATGACGTTCCACTCGGCGTGCGTCCGCATCCTGCGCCGCGAGGCGACCAGGTTCGGCTACCCGTCGAGCTTCTCCATTTACGACGCGGCCGACTCGCAGCGGCTGATGGCGCTTGTCTGCCGTGAGCTTGAGCTCGACGCCAGGCAGTACCCGCCCAAGTCGATGGCCGCCCAGGTGTCAGGCCTCAAGAACGAGCTCGTGGACTACGAGTCGTTCGCCCGCCAGGCGCGCGGCGCGCGGGAGAAGGCGCTCGCCGAGGCCTACGCGGAGTACCAGCGCCGCCTGGTCGCGGCCGGCGCGATGGACTTCGACGACCTGATCATGGTCACCGTCAACATGTTCCAGGCGTTCCCCGAGGTCGCGGAGGCCTACCGGCGCCGGTTCCGGCACGTGCTCGTCGATGAGTACCAGGACACCAACCACGCGCAGTACGTGCTCGTCCGCGAGCTGGTCTCCGGCGGTAGCCCGCTCTTTTCAAGGCCAAGGCCAAGGGCAGTCGGAACGGAGGCGGGCGACACCCCTCCGTCGCCGGGCACCGGGGAGGCGGTGGGGCCGTCCGAGCTGTGCGTCGTCGGTGACGCGGACCAGTCCATCTACGCGTTCCGCGGCGCGACCATCAGGAACATCGTCGAGTTCGAGGAGGACTACCCGGACGCGACGGTCATCCTGCTCGAGCAGAACTACCGCTCGACGCAGAACATCCTCGCCGCGGCGAACGCGGTCGTGTCGCGCAACCCGGGGCGCAAGCCCAAGAACCTCTGGTCCGACGCCGGCGACGGCCCGCCGATCACCGGCTACGTCGCGGACAACGAGCACGACGAGGCCGCGTTCGTCGCCGAGGAGGTCGACCGGCTGCACGACGAGGGGCTGGCCCTGCCGGGCCAGGTGGCGGTCTTCTACCGGACGAACGCGCAGTCTCGTGTCTTCGAGGAAGTGTTCATCAGGGTCGGGCTGCCGTACCGGGTGGTCGGCGGCGTCCGCTTCTACGAGCGGCGCGAGGTCCGTGACCTGCTCGCCTACCTGCGGCTTATCGCCAACCCGGCGGACGAGGTGTCGCTTCGCCGGGTGCTCAACGTGCCCAAGCGCGGGATCGGGGACCGGGCCGAGGAGTACGTCGCCTCTTACGCGTCACGGGAGCGGATCACGTTCGCGCAGGCGCTGGCCACGCCGGGTGACGTGCCAGCACTCGCGGCCCGGTCCGCCGCGGCGATCGCCGCCTTTAACACCCTGGTCGGCGAACTGCGTGAGCAGGCCGCCAGCGGAGGCCCGGTCGCGGAACTCGTCGAGGCGGTGCTCGATTCAAGCGGGCTGCAGTCCTACTTCGAGAACTCCGAGGACCTGCAGGACGCCACCCGCGTTGAGAACCTGCAGGAAATGGTCTCGGTCGCGCGGGAGTTCGACGGCGGGGCCCCGGACGGCACGCTCGCCGACTTCCTTGAGCGGGTCGCGCTCGTCGCGGACGCGGACGAGATCCCCGACGGCGTGGATCACGGTGGCCTGGTGACGCTGATGACGCTGCACACCGCCAAGGGCCTTGAGTTCCCTGTGGTGTTCCTCACCGGCATGGAGGAGGAGGTGTTCCCGCACGCCAGGGCGCTGACCAACCAGCGCGAGCTGGAGGAGGAGCGGCGCCTTGCCTACGTCGGGATCACCCGCGCCGAGCAGCGGCTGTACCTGACGAGGACCGCGTCGCGGAGCTGGTACGGCCGCCCTTCGTTCCACACGCCGTCCCGGTTCCTGTCGGAAATTCCCGCCTCGCTGATCGAATGGAAGCGCAGCGCCAAGGACGTGGCGGCGGCATCCACCCCGGCGTCCGCCCGGATGGCCGCCCGGCCGGGCACGGCCGTGGTGGGCAACCGTTCCGTGCCCGTGCTGTCCCCAGGCGACCGGGTCAACCACGACAAGTTCGGCCTCGGCCGGGTCGTCTCGACCGACGGCTACGGCGACAGCGCGGAAGCCAAGATCGACTTCGGCGGTTCGTACGGGGTTAAGCACCTGGTCTTGCGGTACGCGCCGCTTGAGAAGCTCTTATCTCTGGCCGCGTTGGGGCCGGCGCCGGTTAGCGCGGTGCCGGTTTAGCGCTGGGTCCGGCCGTCCGGTGGCTGGCGGCGTGGTGGGGCAGGTACGGGGTTAAAGGACGGCCCCGGCCCGGGCTTTCCCGGTCGCGGCGCACGCGGCTGCGGCTGGGAGGCCGGGCGGCCGTCAGCCTGCGGCCGCGGGCCGGTGGGCTGGCTGCGGTCGGGTGGCAGCCGAGGATCGCCCCAGGGGTCGCGGTCGGTGCGGGGGTCGCGGGGCGCGCGGCCAGGGCGGGAGCCGTTAGCGGGTCCTCGCCATGGGCCGCCGCCCGGCCGTGGGGTTGGCCCGGTTCCCTGCGGGGTCGGCCCGGTTCCCTGCTGCGGTGTGGGGCCGGTTCCCGGCCGCGGGGTCGGCCCGGTTCCCTGCTGCGGTGTGGGGCCGGTTCCCGGCCGCGGAGTTGGCCCGGTTCCCTGTCGCGGTGTGGGGCCGGT
>CAZORE010000041.1:32070-35845 GCA_964581815.1 uncultured Streptosporangiaceae bacterium
CCGGTTCCCTGTCGCGGTGTGGGGCCGGTCCTTGAGCGCGGGGCGCCGCCGTCCATGGCGGGGTCGGCGGCCCAGGAATCGACGGGGCGGCGGAAACCCTGAGAGGTGCGCGCGTTGCCTGGGGGCACCGGCCGGTCGGCCGACAGCGGAGACCCGCCCGTGACGAGCGGGCGCTTGAGCAGCCAGCGGCCGCCGCCGACCAGCAGCACGAGGATGGTCGCTACCACCGCGGGCCAGAAGATGCCCGCCACCCACTGCGCGAAGCTGGCGCCCAGGCCCGCCGTGGACGACGCCAGCTGGCGGTCATGGACGATGCCGGTCGCCACGGCGGCCACGAAGAAGGCGAGGGCGGGCATCGGGAAGAAGAGGTGAACCGCGCCGCGCCGGACGCCGAGCACGGCGGCGAGCGAGCCGACGATGATAAAGAACCCGAGCAGGTTGCCTGGCTCCTTGCGCGCGATCACGGTGACCGCCACTCCGACGACGGTGGCCCCGATCAGCACGAGTGCCGCCGTCAACGTGGACATCGTGCCCAGCCAGCGCAGCAGCGCGCCCGACCGCAGGCTGTCTAGGCCGTCTGGCGGCCCGCCGGGTCGGCCGCGGTCTGATGTGAAGATCTCGCCGCTTGAGCGCGACCGGCCGTCGAAGTCGTCGGCCAGGCCGCGCCGGTCGTAGCCATTCGCACCGGGGACACGCGGCCCTTGGCCGTCACGCGGCGCGCGCTGGCCGGCCGGCCCGGAGTTCCGTGCACCGGACGCGCGACTCGGGGTGAACTTGGGGACCGGGCCACGGCCGTCACCCGCGCCGCGTCCTTGCCCGTCACCGGGGCCGGCGTCCGAGTCACGTCCGGTACCGCGCGGTACCTGGCGTCGCGGATCGGCTTCGTCTGGTGGCCAGCCTCCAGCCCCGCGTGGCACTCGCCGAGCTTGGTCGCCGCGCGTGGGACCGGGCCGTGGCTCCCACCCCGATGGTGTGGTCATTGCTGGAGAGGGTAATGCATGAACCCTTGAGTTCGCCCTAACCCCTGTCCTGCCTGGTCCGCGTCTTGCCAGGGACCAGGCAGGAAACTAATCACCTTCCGTCACCCTCCGTCACCCCCGGACGGGGGAGGAATGGGCTTCATTGCTGATAATTCGAACGGCCTCATTACGGTGCGCTGTTTTCTCGGCGTGAGCAGGTACTATTCGCAACACTGAATGTGATTGGCGGCCGGCTTGCCGGCTGTGACGCCGGGTAAGAGGGCCGGCGGGCATCGTGCCTGCATGCGCGCAAACCCGTCATAAGCCATCTTTCTCGCGGGCTGACCGGGTAGCCTCGCGAGCAACGGTGCAGGACCAGCCGGAGGGAACAACATTGCTCGGCATGGGCGGCGGTTCACTAATCGCAGGCAAGGTCGGGTACGCGGTGACCTGTGCGCTCGCTGCCGCGGTGCTTGTTGTGTCCGGTGCCGCCTACAAGGTGGTGAGCCTCAGCGAGGGGCTCGGCAACGGGGTGAGCATCAGCAACGGCGCCTCGGTCGGCGCGATGAACATCCTGGTGATGGGCCTGGAGAGCCGGACCGACTACGAGGGCAACACCTTGTCGGCCGGGCTGCTCGCGGCGATGCACGCGGGCAGCGTCTACGGCGTCGAGAACCAGGGCGTCGGCGGCCAGGCCACCAACACGCTGATCCTCCTGCACGTCTTCGCCGGCGGCCAGAAGGCGGTCGGCTTCTCGGTACCGCGCGACGACTACGTCACCTACCCCGAGGCATACGACGGCCAGTCCTCCGGCAAGATAGATGAGGCCTACGGCCTCGCCTACTCGCAGTCACTCGGCCAGACCTTCGGCTCCTCGATGAGCTCATCGCAGCGTTACCTGGCGGCCAACCAGGCGGGCCAGGCGGCCACCATCGCCACGGTTGAGTCGGTCACCGGCCAGAAGATCGACCACTTCGCCGAGGTGAACCTCGCTGGGTTCTATTACCTGGCGGAGGCGTTCGGCGGGATTGAGGTCTGTCTCCAGCCGTCAAGCGGCGACGCCAACCTGCACGACTACAACTCAGGCTTCAACGCGGTGCTCGACGGCTACAAGGTGAGCAAGGGCGGGAAGCAGTACCTGCACCTCAGTGCGCCCCAGGCGCTCGCGTTCGTCCGCGAGCGGGACAACCTGCCCAACGGTGACCTGGACCGTACCCACCGGCAGCAGGCAGTGCTCGACTACGTGATCTGGAAGCTGGAGAACGGCGGCGCGCTGTCCGACCTCGGTCAGCTCACCTCGCTGCTCAACACCGCGAAGCAGTACCTCATCACCGACTCGACGTGGAACCTGCTGAACTTCGCCACCGACATGCGCGCGCTGACCGGGAAGAACCTCCAGTTCTACACGGCGCCGATCGTCGGCTACGAGACCGTCAACAAGCAGGACGTGAACCTGATCGACATCTCGACGATCCAGGCGGCCATCAAGGCGAAGTTCACCGCCCCGCCGCCGGCCACGCCGGGGGCGAGCGCGGCGAAGTCGAGCGCGAGCACCGCGCCCATCCCGGCGGCGTCGACTGTCACCGTGGACGTCTACAACGGCGGGATGACGTCCGGCCTGGCCACCGGCATCTCTGACGCGCTCGTCGCGAAGGGCTATAAGGCGGGAGCCGTCAGCAACGCCTCAGCGCAGGTGCAGCCCGCGACCGCGGGCACCCAGGTGTTTTACGGGATGGGCGCCTCCGCCAACGCGGCGAAGATCGCGGACTATTTCGGCGCGACCGCGGCGGCGCTGGCGTCGCTGCCCGCAGGGCACGTCGAGGTGCTGCTCGGCACCGGCGCCACCGTGGTGCCTGCCACCCTGTCCCCGTCGCCGGCCGCCTCAGCGAGCTCGTCCGCCTCGGCGAGCACCGCCGGTAACAACGGAGCGGCCGGGGGCGCTCTCACCGTGGGAGCCCAGGCGAAGTACGGCATCCCCTGCGTGTACTAACCCGGAGGACAGCGGTGGGCAAGAAGATCGCGGGCAAGGTCTTCTACGGGTTGGTGTGCCTGCTCGCGGCCGTTCTGCTGGTGGTATCCGGGTACGCCCACAAGGTCGTGGGACTGACCACGATGCTGGAAAAGGGCATCTCCATCCCCGGCGTCTCCGCCGTCGGCACCGCCGGGACCGTCGGCGCGATGAACCTGGGCGCGGCGCAGTCGCTGGCGTTCGTCCGGTCCCGCGACACGCTGCCCGGCGTTGACCTGGGCCGCACGAAACGGCAGCAGGCCGTGCTCGATTACTTGATCTACGAGCTCAAGCACGAGGGTGTGTTCACCGTGACGGGGAAGCTCGACTCGCTGCTCAGTTCCGCGAGCCAGTACCTCATCACCGACTCGACCTTCAACCTGCTCGACTTCGCCACCGACATGCGCGGGCTTAGCGGTAGCAACGTTTCCTTCCAGACGCTGCCGTTCACGCCGGAGAACAACGTCAGTGTCCCTGGTTACCCGACGCTGCAGGACGTCAACATCATCGACGTGCCCGTCATCCAGCAGCTGGTGCAGAGCACGTTCTTCCCGGGGCCGGTCGGGCCGGCGTCGGGCGCGGCCACCCCGAGCGCGTCGGCCGCGCTCGGCACCGGGGCGTCGACGGCCGCGCAGCAGATCGCGATCCAGTTCGGCACGGCGGCGACAGCGCTGAGCACGCTGTCGCCCGGGCACGTCGAGGTTCTCATCGGCTCCACCGTCATCCAGGTCCCCGCCGGGATCGCCCCGCCGGGCAGCCCGCCGTCCGCGAGCACCCAGTCCATCGGCGCGCAGGTCATCGGCGCGGG
>CAZORE010000041.1:35945-54071 GCA_964581815.1 uncultured Streptosporangiaceae bacterium
CGCCGTCCGCGAGCACCCAGTCCATCGGCGCGCAGGTCATCGGCGCGGGGGGCGCCGCGAGCCCGTCCGCGACCCCGACTCCCTCCTCCACGGCGAGTACGGACGGCAGCGGGACGGGCGGCGCGGTCACGGTGGCGCCGAACGCGCCCTACGGCATCCCTTGCGTGTACTGACCAGGGCGGGTCGTTAACCTGAAGGAGTGACAGAGACAGCGAACCCTTCTCCTCCTGATGGCCCTGGCCGGCCGGACCCCAAGGGCAAAGGGCGGGACGAAAAGGGTTCGTCGGGAAAGATCCGCGTCATCGTGGCGAAGGCGGGCCTTGACGGGCACGACCGTGGCGCGAAGGTGGTGGCCCGCGCGCTGCGTGACGCAGGCGTCGAGGTCATCTACACCGGCCTGCACCAGACCCCGGAGCAGATCGTCGCCGCCGCCATCCAGGAGGACGTGGACGCGGTCGGCCTGTCAGTGCTGTCCGGCGCGCACTTGACCCTGTTTCCCCGGGTCGTGGAGCTGCTCAAGGAAAACGGGGCCGACGACATCGTGGTGTTCGGCGGCGGGATCATTCCCGACGCCGACATCGCGGCACTGGCCGCGCAGGGCGTGGCCAAGATCTTCACTCCCGGCGCGTCCACCACCGACATCGTCGCCTGGGTCAACGAGGTCCTCGCGCGGTTACCTCCCTGGGGGACGCCCCCCGATAACCGCATGGCCGAGCTGCGGCGCTGGTACCTGTGCGGCCGGTGTTGCCCAGGATGCTCGATGCCGACGCCGCCCGGCAGGTCCTTACTGCCGGGCGGCGCTATGTCGCAAGCGGACGAGCCTAGAGGCTCTTGATGATGTCGCGGACGAGCGCGGCGGTCTCGGAGGGGGTCTTGCCGACGCGGACGCCGGCCTTCTCCAGGGCTTCCTTCTTGGCCTGGGCCGTGCCGGCCGATCCGGAGATGATGGCGCCCGCGTGCCCCATGGTCTTGCCTTCCGGGGCGGTGAACCCGGCGACGTAGCCGACGACGGGCTTGCTGACGTGCTGCTCGATGAACGCGGCGGCGCGTTCCTCAGCGTCGCCGCCGATCTCGCCGATCATGACGATCGCGGCGGTCTCCGGGTCGTCCTGGAACGCGGCGAGGCAGTCGATGTGCGTGGTGCCGATGATCGGGTCGCCGCCGATGCCGACGGCGGTGGAGAACCCGATGTCACGCAGCTCGTACATCATCTGGTAGGTCAGCGTGCCGGACTTCGACACCAGGCCGATCTTTCCCTCGGGGGTGATGTCGGCCGGGATGATGCCGGCGTTCGACTTGCCAGGCGAGGCGAGGCCAGGGCAGTTGGGGCCGATGATCCGGGTCATGTTGCCCTTCTCGACGGCATACGCCCAGAACTCGGCCGTGTCGTGCACCGGGATGCCCTCGGTGATGACGATGGCGAGCGGGATCTGCGCGTCGATCGCCTCCTTGACGGCGGCCTTGGCGCCGGCGGGCGGCACGAAGATCACCGATACGTCGGCCCCGGTCGCCGCCATGGTCTCGGCGACCGTGCCGAACACGGGGACGTCGGCGCCGTTCAGCTCGATGGTGGTGCCGGCCTTCTTGGGGTTGGTACCGCCGACCACCTTGGTGCCGGCCCGGAGCATCCGTGCGCCGTGCTTGCGGCCCTCGGAACCGGTGATGCCCTGGATGAGGACCCGGCTCTCGGACGTCAGGAAGATCGCCACCGTCATGCTCCCTTCGCGGCGGCCAGCTCGGCCGCGCGGCGCGCCGCGCCGTCCATCGTGTCAACCTGCTCGACGACAGGCAGCGCCGCGTCGGCCAGGATCTGCCGGCCCTCGGCCGCCTTGTTGCCGTCGAGCCGGACGACGATCGGGCGGTCCACCACCTCGCCGCGCTCCTTGAGCAGCGCGACCGCGGACACGATGCCGTTGGCGACCGCGTCGCAGGCGGTGATGCCGCCGAAGACGTTGACGAACACCGACCGCACCGCCGGGTCGGACAGCACGATCTCCAGGCCGTTAGCCATCACCTCGGCGGACGCGCCGCCGCCGATGTCGAGGAAGTTGGCCGGCTTGACGCCGCCGAACTGCTCGCCCGCGTACGCCACCACGTCGAGTGTGGACATGACCAGGCCCGCGCCGTTGCCGATGATACCGACCTCGCCGTCGAGCTTGACGTAGTTGAGGTGCTTCTCCTTGGCCTTGGCCTCTAGGGGGTCCGTCGAGGCAAGGTCGGCGAACCGCTCGTGCTCCTGGCGGAAGGATGCGTTGTCGTCGATGGTGACCTTGCCGTCCAGCGCGAGGACCCGGCCGTCCGGCGTGAGCACGAGGGGGTTCACTTCGGCGAGCGTCGCGTCCTCGTCGGTGAACATGGCCCACAGGCGCTCGGCTACGAGGGCGGCGCCCTCCTCGGCCTCGGCGGGGATGCGGCCAGCGCGCACAATCTCCAGCGCCTTGGCGTGGTCCACGCCAGTCAGCGGCGAGACCGGGACGCGGGCGATCGCGTTGGGGTTGCTATGCGCAAGTTCCTCGATCTCCATCCCGCCGTCAACGGAGCAGATGGACGTGAAGGTGCGGTTCGCGCGGTCAAGGAGGAACGACAGGTAGTACTCCGACGTGATGTCGGTCGCCTCGGCGATGAGCACCCTATGCACGGTGTGGCCCTTGATGTCCATACCGATGATGCGCTGCGCCTTCTCGTACGTGTCGGCGGGGCCGTCGGCGAGCTTCACGCCGCCCGCCTTGCCGCGTCCGCCGGTCTTCACTTGTGCCTTGACGACTACTTGCGGTATGCCTTCCGCCGCGAACGCGGTGGCGATCTCCCGCGCCTCCTCGGCGGTGTTGGCGACCTTGTCTTTCGGCACCGGAACGCCGTACTCGGCGAAGAGTTCCTTAGCCTGATACTCGAACAGGTCCACTGGGGGTCCGATCTCGGTCCGTTGCTTGCGTATGGTCGCCGCCAAGTGACGTGCGGCGTTCAGAAGCAGCGTAGCCCGTGCACAACCGGCAGCGCCGCCCAGGTGACCTGATGTGACCCTAGTTGCGATGGGACCTTCATCACGTCGTTCCGCTGGGCGGGACCGGCGTGGCTGCGTGCCTTTTGTCTGGTCCGTTGCCACGATGGGCATTGTGCGCGTAGTGCCGCCCAGGGAGAACGACTCCCCGCGAACCCGACGTATCGCCGGGCAGCCCGCGCAGCCGGCCGGGGCACTGGTGCCTACCCGGCCGATGCTCATGGCCGGCGGGGTGGCCGCCATCGCCGCGGCGGGCGGCGGGCTCGCGGTGCTCGCCACGCTGACCCTGTTCGGCTTCATCACCGCGCCCCATGTAGGCCTCGGCGGCGGGCTCGCGGGCGCGCTGCGGTCGGCGGGCCTGCTGTGGCTCGTCGCGCATCACGTCGAGGTGACGGTCCGCGGCGTCGGCCGGATCGGACTGCTACCGCTCGGCCTCGTGCTGCTGCCCGCCGTACTGATCGAGCGGGCCGGGCGCTGGATGACGCATGAGGGGCACGTGACCAGCCTTCTCCAGGTCGTTCCGGCCGCGTTGTCGATCGCGCTGCCCTACGCGCTGTTCACCGGCGCCGTGGCGGTGGCGAGCAGTACCCCGGTCGCGGTGCCCTCACTGTGGCAGGCAGCCATGATGGGCTTCCTCATCGCGCTGCTCGCCGGCGCGTTCGGCGCGGCGCGCGGGCTCGCGCCCTGGCGCAGGCTCGCCGGCCGGGTGCCGCCGCGGCCGAGGTCGGTGATCCTGGGGATGCTTGCCGCGCTCGCGGTGCTCGCCGCGTGTGGCGCGGTTCTCGGCGCCGCGTCGCTGGTGATCCACCTGAGCGCCTACCGGGCGGCGGTCACCGCGCTCAACCCCGGCGCGGTCGGGTCGGTGCTGCTGTTGCTCGCCAGCCTGTGCTACCTGCCGAACTCCGTTATCTGGGCGATCGCCTACATGCTCGGCCCCGGCTTCGCTTTCGGCATCGGTACCGCCGTCTCGCCGTCGGGGTCGGCGCTCGGCGCGATCCCGGCCTTTCCCATGCTCGCCGCGCTGCCGGTGGGCTCGGCGGCCGCGTTTCCCGCCTGGCTGGGCTTCTTCGTGCTCGTCACGCCGTACCTGGCCGGCGCGCTCGCCGGGCTGATGACCGTGCGGATCGCGCCGACCCCCTCGCTTGAAGCGGCGCCGCTATGGGGGCTGCTCACGGGCACGCTGACCGCGGTGGTCATCGGGTTCTGTGCGAAGATCTCCGGCGGGCCGCTCGGCGCGGGCCGGCTCGCCTCCGTCGGGCCGGCCGCGGGAGAGGTCGGCCTGGTCGCCGTCCTCGAGATCGGGGTGACCGCGGCGCTGGTAGCGGGCGCGGCCAACTGGCTGATCATCAGGCATCATGTCCGGCGCCTGGCCGCCGTGGCCGGCCGTGAACCCGGGGACCCCGCCGCGGCGAGCGGCCGGCCACGGGGGGCCGCCGGCCCGCTGGCCCGGGCCAGCAGCCCGTTGCCCGCGCTGATCGTGGACGAGACCGACGACGCGGGCGGTCACCGGATCCACGTCAACCCGTGGGCCGAAGAACCCGCCGACTAAGCGAGCCAGGTAACCGGCACCCGCTCCCCGGCTGCCGGTTCCTGCGAAGCGAATACGGTCGAGTTCGCCGTAAAGAGCGATTGATCGCCGGACGGACGGCATGCCGTCCGCGTCGTCGACCGGTCAGTTGCCGCCGAGTGCGCCGATCCTGCTGGAGATCGACTTCTCCAGCTGGGTCTGGCAGGCCTGCTGCTCGGCGGCCGTGCTCGCCGCGTGCATGCAGGCGGTGTACTGGTCGAACTGCGTGCTGAAGATCAGGTAGATCAGCGTGAGGCCGCTGAACAAGAGGCCGGCCACGCCGAGCCATACGCCCGCCAGGGCGCCGCGCGGCCGGCGGGCCCCGGCCCGCTTCGCCGCCGACATGGCCGAGATGGCGAGTAGGAGCGCGATGACCGCGACGACGAGCGCGACCGCGGCCACGACGGCGCCGCGCTGCTTGTTGCCGATGAGCAGCACCGCGAGCAGGCTAAGTATCGCGAGAGCCAGCGCCGCCAGGCCGCGCTGCTGGAGGCTGGGGTCGGCGGGCGGCAGGGGCGGGCGCGGCGCCGGCGGCAGGAACGGTGACTCCGGCCGGCGGGCTGGGCCTCGTGGGGGGCGGTCTGTGGATCTGGCCATGTCGCGACCTATTCTGCCGCACTGAGGTCGCTTTTTCGCCGGGTGACCCCGGCCGCGGACGGCTAGAGCGGGAGGCGGGGTTTAGGGTGGCTGCCATGAACGCGAGGCTGGTCGTCCTCGTCTCCGGGGCCGGGACGAACCTGCAGGCCCTCATCGACGCCAGCACCGACCCGGCGTACGGCGCGACCGTCGTCGCTGTCGGCGCCGACCGCGACGGCATCGCCGCGCTCGACCGCGCCAGCATGGCCGGCATCCCCGCCTTCACCGTGCGGGTGGGCAGCTTCGGCAGCCGGAGCGCCTGGGACGACGCGCTCGCCAGCGCTTGCGCGGAGTACCGGCCCGACCTCGTCGTCTGCGCGGGCTTCATGAAGCTAGTCGGCAAGTCCTTCCTCGCCCGCTTCGGCGGCCGCTGCCTGAACACGCACCCGGCGCTGCTACCGTCTTTTCCCGGCATGCACGGGGTCAGGGACGCCCTCGCCTACGGTGTGAAGGTGACGGGTTGCACGGTGTTCCTGGTGGACGAGGGCGTCGACGCCGGGCCGGTCCTCGCGCAGCAGGCCGTCACGGTACGAGATGATGACGACGAGGCGACGCTGCACGAGCGGATCAAGGTCGCCGAGCGCGCGCTGCTCGTCGACACCGTCGGGCGGATGGCCCGCGAGGGCTGGTCCGTGAACGAGGACAGGAAGGTAAGGATCGGCCAGTGACTGCGATTCCGATCAGGCGCGCTCTGCTCAGCGTCTGGGACAAGACGGGCCTGCCCGAGCTCGCCAGAGCGCTGCACGAGGCCGGCGCGGAGCTGGTCTCCACCGGCAATACCGCCACGGCGATCGAGGCCGCCGGGCTCCCGGTCACCCGGGTCGAGGACCTCACGGGCTTCCCGGAGTGCCTCGACGGCCGGGTCAAGACCCTGCACCCGCGTGTTCACGCGGGCCTGCTCGCCGACACGGCGAACCCGGACCACAACCAGCAGCTCACCGACCTCGGCATCGAGCCGTTCCAGCTCCTGGTGTCCACGTTGTACCCGTTCGAGCAGACCGTGGCTTCCGGCGCGGACCACGAGGCGATCATCGAGAAGATCGACATCGGCGGCCCCGCGATGGTCCGGGCCGCCGCGAAGAACCACGGCACCCTCGCGGTTATCACCGACATCGCCCAGTACGGCGAAGTGCTCAAGGCCATCGCCGACGGCGGCTTCACGCTTGAGCAGCGCCGACGCCTCGCGGCTCAGGCCTACGCGCACACGGCCGCCTACGACGCGGCCGTCTCCACCTGGTTCGCCGCAAGCTACGCACCGGACGAAGTCGCCAAGGAGACCGGCTGGCCGGACCTGATCGCCCAGGTATGGACCCGCGATGACACGCTCCGCTACGGCGAGAACCCGCACCAGCGGGCGGCGCTCTACACGTCGAAGTCAACCGCGGCATCCGGAACGGAGGCGGCTGGCTCCGGCATTGCCAGCGCCGAGGTTTTGCACGGCAAGGCCATGTCCTACAACAACTACGTGGACGCCGACTCCGCGCGCCGGGCGGCCTTTGACTTCGCCCAGCCGTGCGCGGCGATCATCAAGCATTCCAACCCATGCGGCATCGCCGTCGGCCCCAACATCGCCGCCGCCTACGCCAAGGCGCTCGAGTGCGACCCGCTGTCCGCCTACGGCGGCGTGATCGCGACCAACAGCGCGGTGACCGACGTGATGGCCGAGCACATCCTGACCAGCTTCGCTGAGGTGGTGATCGCGCCCGACTTCGACCCGGCGGCCATCGAGATCCTGACCGGGAAGTGGAAGAACATCCGGCTCCTTCGCTGCGCCCCGCCAGCGTGGGCAGCGGGCGGACCTGGTGCGACCCGCCCCCGTTCGGGATCGCCTGACTTTGAATTCCGGCCGATTTCCGGAGGGCTGCTCGCGCAGACCTGGGACCGGATCGACGCCCCGGGAGACCACACGGCGGCGTGGGAGCTCAAGACGGGAGAGGCGGCGGACGCCGCGACCCTGGCGGACCTGGCGTTCGCGTGGCGGGCGGTGCGGGCGGTCAAGTCCAACGCGGTCCTGCTTGCGAAGGACGGCGCGTCGGTCGGCGTGGGCATGGGGCAGGTGAACCGGGTCGACTCCTCGCGGCTGGCTGTGGCCAGAGCCGGAAATCGGGCCGCCGGATCTGTGGCCGCGTCAGACGCGTATTTCCCGTTCCCCGACGGGTTCGAGATACTGGCCGAGGCAGGTGTCCGCGCGGTGGCCGAACCGGGCGGCTCCATCCGGGACGAGCTCGTGATCGAGGCCGCACGCGCGGCCGGGGTCACGTTGTACTTCACGGGTGTCCGGCACTTCTACCACTGAGGGGTTCTGATACGTGAGCGCGCAGATTCTGGATGGCAAGGCGACCGCGGCCGCGGTCAAGGCGGACCTGAAGGAGCGGGTGGCCGCGCTCGCCGGCCGCGGCGTGGTGCCCGGACTCGGCACGATCCTGGTCGGCGACGACCCCGGGTCGCACTCCTACGTCGCGGGCAAGCACCGGGACTGCGCGCAGGTGGGCATCGCCTCGATCCGCCGTGACCTGCCGGCCACGGCCTCGCAGGCGCAGGTCGAGGAGGCCGTCGCCGAGCTGAACGAGGACCCGGCCTGCACCGGGTACATCGTGCAGCTTCCGCTGCCGTCCGGGCTCGACGAGCTGGCGGTGCTCAACCTGATCGACCCGGCCAAGGACGCGGACGGCCTGCACCCGGTTAACCTGGGCAAGCTCGTACTGAACGAGAAGGCGCCGCTGCCGTGCACGCCGCACGGCATCGTGGTGCTGCTGCGACGGTACGGCGTCGAGATCGCCGGGGCGGAGGTGACCGTGATCGGGCGCGGCATCACGGTCGGGCGCGCGCTCGGGCTGCTGCTGACGAGGAAGTCGGAGAACGCGACGGTGACTTCGTGCCACACAGGTACCAAGGATCTCGCTTCGCATACACGTACGGCCGACATCGTCGTGGTCGCCGCGGGGCGGGCCGGGCTGCTGACCGCGGACATGGTCAAGCCGGGTGCGGCGGTGCTTGACGTGGGCATCACGCGGACCGAGGCCGGGCTGGTCGGCGACGTGGCGCCGGACGTGGCCGCGGTCGCCGGGTGGGTCGCGCCGAACCCTGGCGGAGTAGGGCCGATGACCCGGGCCATGCTGCTCGCTAATGTGGTGGAGACAGCCGAGCGCGCTGTCGGGTAGCCCCGCGTACACGTTGCTACTCGTGAGTAACATAGACTCCGGATGAGGAGCCGAACACTCTAGAAAGGCAGCGTCGTCCCATGAACATCGTCGTCTGCATGAAGCAGGTGCCGGATACCGAGATGGAGCGGTCGCTGGTGCCGGGCGACAACACCGTGGACCGGGCCGGAGCCGACGGGGTTATCAACTACCTGGATGAGTTCGCCATCGAGGAGGCCCTGAAGATCGCCGAGGCCCAGGGCGGCGAGGTGACGATCCTCACCATGGGCCCGGAGAAGGCGGCCGACTCGATCCGCAAGGCCCTGTCGATGGGCGCGGACAAGGCCGTGCACGTAATCGACGACGCCCTCGCCGGGTCGGACGCGGTGGCATCGTCCCTGGCGCTGGCGGAGGCGCTCAAGGTGGTGGGGTTCGACCTGGTGGTGTTCGGGTCGGAGTCGACCGACGCGCGTACCGGGGTGGTGCCGGCCATGGTGGCCGAGCGGCTCGGCGTGCCCCAACTGACCCTGGCGGGGAAGGTGGACGTCGCGGGGTCCGAGGTAACCATCCGGCGGGTGACCGACGACGGGGTGGCGACCGTGACGGGTTCGCTGCCGGCCGTGATATCGGTGAACGAGAAGATCAACGAGCCGCGGTACCCGACGTTCAAGGGGATCATGGCGGCCAAGAAGAAGCCGGTGCAGATCCTCACCATGAGCGACCTGTCGCTTCCGGCGGACGCGGTCGGCCTGGAGAACGCGGCCTCCTGGGTGGAGGACTTCACCACCCGCCCGCCTCGCCAGGCCGGCGTCGTGGTGAAGGACGAGGGTGACGGCGGCAGCAAGGTCGCCGGATTCCTGGCCGAGCGGAAGTTCATCTGAGAGAGGACCGGGAGACATCAAATGGCTGAGGTACTGGTCCTCGCGGAGCATGACAGCGCGGGAGAGGTCAAGAAGGTCACCCTGGAACTGCTGACCGCTGCCCGGCGGCTCGGCGAGCCGGCGGTCGTCTGGACCGGCCCGGGTGCGGACGCCGCCCAGTCGCGGCTGGCGGAGTACGGCGCGGCCAAGGTGTACGTCGCCGACTCCGCGGACTTCGCCGGGTACATCGTGGCGCCCGCGGCTGAGCTGCTGGCCGGGCTGGTGCGCGCCAAGTCCCCGGTAGCGGTGCTGGTCGCCGGAACGACAGAAGGCAAGGAGACCGCGGGGCGGCTGGCGGTCAAGATCGGGTCAGGGGTGCTGACCGACGCGGTCAACGTCACCGCCGGAGACGACGGCACCCCGGTCGCAGAGCAGCCGAACTTCGGCGGCTCTATCACCGTTCGCTCCACCGTTCGCACGGGTACCCCGGTGATCGCGCTGCGGCCCGGTGCCGTCAGCGCCGAGCCCCAGGCCGGGGCGGCGGCGCCCGAGACGGTGTCGTTCGCCGCGTCGGACGAGGCGAAGCTGGCCCGGGTGACCGAGCGGGCGCCGGCGGAGAAGGGCGGCCGCCCCGATCTGGCCGAGGCGCAGATCGTCGTCTCAGGCGGGCGCGGGACCGGCGGCGCGGACGGGTTCAAGGTCATCGAGGAGCTCGGCGACGCCCTCGGCGCGGCGGTCGGCGCGTCCCGGGCGGTCGTCGACGCGGGCTGGTACCCCCACCAGTTCCAGGTCGGGCAGACCGGCAAGACCGTCTCGCCCCAGCTGTACGTCGCGGTCGGGATCTCCGGTGCGATCCAGCACCGGGCCGGCATGCAGACGTCCAAGACCATCGTCGCCATCAACAAGGACGCCGAGGCCCCCATCTTCGACATCGCCGACTATGGCATGGTCGGCGACCTCTTCCAGGTCGTCCCCCAGCTCATCAGCGAGATCAACAAGCACAAGGGATAAGGCATCGCACCGACGACGCGGCGGCCGGGTTTCCCGGGCGCCGCGTTGCCGTCTGAATGCTCGGTTAGGCTTAACAACGCCATGAGTACCAGTCCGGTCGTTTACCTCGACCATGCCGCCACGACGCCGATGCTGCCCGAGGCCATCGCCGCGATGACTGAGGAGCTGGCGCAGCTCGGCAACCCTTCTTCACTGCACACCGTCGGCCGGCGCGCGCGTCGCGTCGTCGAGGAGTCGCGGGAGCAACTCGCCGAGGTGTTCGGGGCGCGGGCCAGCGAGGTGATCTTCACCAGCGGCGGCACCGAGGCGGACAACCTGGCGGTCAAGGGACTGTTCTGGGCGCGGCGCGCCGCCGACGAGCGGCGCAACCGCATACTCACCACGGCGGTCGAGCACCACGCGGTGTTCGACTCGGTGCGCTGGCTCTGCGACGCGCACGGGGCCCGCGCCGACTGGCTCGCGGTGGACTCACTCGGCCTCGTTCCCGCCGACGTGCTCCGCGCCGCGCTCGACGCCGACCCTGGCAGCGCCGCGGTCGTCAGCGTGATGTGGGCGAACAACGAGGTGGGCGCCGTGCAACCGGTGGCGTCGCTCGCCGCCGTGGCCCGCGAGTACGGCGTGCCGTTCCACACGGACGCGGTGCAGGCGGCAGCGCAGCTCCCGGTGGACTTCGCCGCGTCCGGTGCGGACGCGATGACCGTCACCGCGCACAAGCTCGGCGGCCCGGTCGGCGTCGGCGCGCTCATCCTCGGCAAGAGCCTCACCCCGGTCCCGGTCCTGCACGGCGGCGGCCAGGAGCGCGACATCAGGTCCGGCACGCTCGACGCCCCGGCGATCAGGGCCTTCGCGGTGGCCGCCGTCGCCAGCGCGGAGCGGCGCTCGCTTGAGGCCAAGCGCATCGCGGCGCTGCGTGATGACCTGATCCGTCAGGTGACCCTGGCGGTGCCCGACGCGGCGCTGAACGGCCCCCCGCCCGGCCCGGACCGGCTGCCGGGCAATGCGCACTTCTCCTTCCCCGGCTGCGAGGGCGACGCACTGCTGCTGCTGCTCGATGCCCGCGGCATCGCCTGCTCCACCGGCTCCGCCTGCACCGCCGGCGTGGCCGAGCCCAGCCACGTCCTGCTCGCCATGGGCGCCGACGAGGACCGGGCCCGCGGCTCGCTGCGCTTCTCCCTCGGCCATACCACCACCCAGGCTGACGTGGACGCCCTCGGCGCGGCCATCGGCGACACGGTAACCCGCGCCCGCCGCGCCGCCGCCACCTGACCTCCGCCGCTCTGGCCGGCCCAAGGGACTGGCTTGGTCCGGATAACCTGAAAGAGCTATGGGGCTTCGGGTGCTTGCCGCTATGTCGGGCGGTGTTGACTCCGCCACCGCGGCGGCTCGCGCGGTCGACGCCGGTCATGAGGTGACCGGCGTCCATCTCGCGCTGTCGTCCAACCCGCAGTCCTACCGGACCGGGGCGCGCGGCTGCTGCACGATCGAGGACGCACGGGACGCCCGCCGGGCCGCCGACGTGATCGGCATCCCGTTCTACGTCTGGGACATGGCCGAGCGCTTTGCTCGCGACGTGGTGGACGATTTCGTCGCCGAGTACGCGGCGGGCCGGACTCCCAACCCGTGCCTGCGCTGCAATGAGAAGATCAAGTTCGCGGCGGTTCTCGACCGGGCGCTCGCGCTCGGCTTCGACGCGGTCTGCACTGGCCACTACGCGCGGATCTCCGATTCCGGCGCCCTGCAGCGGGCCGTCGACCCCGGCAAGGACCAGTCCTACGTGCTCGCGGTCCTGAACAAGGACCAGATCGCGCACGCGCTGTTCCCCCTCGGCGACACGCCCAAGACGGCAGTCCGCGAGGAGGCCAAGTCCCGTGGCCTGCTCGTCGCCGACAAGCCGGACAGCCACGACGTCTGCTTCATCGCCGACGGCGACACCCGCGGCTTCCTGTCCAGGAAGCTAGGCGCAACCCCGGGTGAGATTCTCGACACCGACGGCACGGTCCTCGGCACGCACGAGGGTGCCTTCGGCTTCACCATCGGCCAGCGCAAGGGCCTTCGCCTCGACCGGCCGGCTCCGGACGGGCACCCCCGCTACGTGCTGTCTATCGAACCCGTCTCCAACACCGTGACCGTCGGCCCCGCCGACGCCCTCGGCGTCCGCGAGATCACCGCAATCCGGCCAGTGTGGACCGGCTGTGAGCCGCCCGTGTCGCCGGTCGAGTGCTCAGTCCAGCTCCGCGCCCACGGCGAGGTTCACGACTGCGTGGCCGCCCTCGACGGCGGCGACCTTCGCATCGACCTGCGCGGCCCGGCCCGCGGCGTGGCGCCGGGCCAGGCGGCCGTCCTCTACAGCGGCGACAGGGTCCTCGGCAGCGCCACCATCGCGACCACGCGCTAGCCCCGCAGCACCGCGCTCGCCGTGGCCGGTGAGGTTGATTCCTTGCCGCGCATCTTCGTGAGCCAGAATCCGACCTTGGGAAACAAGGCAATGACCACAACAGGGACGAGCGCTGGCGCAGCGAGAATCATCCCTGTCCACTGCGGTCCGATCCAGTTGCCGAGCACCCCGTCGATCAGCGATGCGAAGGGCTTGCTGCCCGCCCAGGCGATCGCCCACACGGCCATCACCGCGGCAGTTCGCTCCGGGCCCGCTTGCTCCGCCAGTACTGCCCGCGTCACCGAGTTAGCCACCAGACAGCACGCGCCGGCCCCGAGCGCGGCACCGATGGCCAGCCACATCGACGGCGCGAATACGAAGATCAACATAAACAGCGCCAGTGCCGCCAGCGCCGTCGCCGCGAGCCGGAGCGTGTGCTGATGCCTCGACCGGCGGAAGGAACCGGCCACGGTGCCCGCACCCAGGGCGGCGATGAACCACCCTGACCAGACCGGCGGGACGTCCAGATGCTTGGCGATGGCGGGGCCGAGCACCAGAATCGGGTCATCCGCGACGGTAACCGCGGCGACCATCAGCAACAGGACCATGATGCGGCCGTCGTTACGGGCGATCTGGAACCCGTCCCTGATACGTGAGCGCCGCTCGGGCTCAGAGGCCGCGCGCATCAGGACCCGCCAGAGGATCATGCTGAAGGCGAGAAATGACAGCGCGTTCGCCGCGAACGCCCACGCGAAGTTGACTCCGGCCAGGCCGATGGTCATCGTTACCACCGGTGCCACCGCCCGGCCGAGGTTGTAGGAAACCGTGTCCATGGCATAGGCGGGCTGCAGCAGGCCGGGTGGCACCAGTCGCTGCACGGTGACGTTGCGTGCGGGCAGAGCGAGCGTGAACGCGAGCCCGCCGAGAATGGCGCCCGCAACGAGGACCCACGCGTTCAACATCCGGTCGAAGTCGAGGGCGGCCAGCGTGGCGGCCACCATGGCCGAGATGAGCTGGGCGCCGAGCAGGACACGACGACCACCGAACCTGTCGGTCAAGACGCCGGCGAACGGACCGAGCAGTAGCGGACTGGTGAACTGGGCGAATGTGACGAGGCCGACCAGGAGGACCGAGTGTGCCAGCTGGTATGCGAGCACGACCTGGGCGGTGTTCTGCAGCCACGTCCCGAAATCGGACACTGCGCTGCCCGCGAAGTACCAGCGGAAGGCTCCGCGGTCGCGCAGCACATGCCAGGGACTCTGGGCCGCGTGGCCAGCAGGCTGAATACCGAAGTGAGCCGCTGCGCGCGCTTGGAACTTACGCGCACGTGATGCCATCGGTCGTGACGACACTAGACGTCCTTGCTGCGTTTTCAGGTTTCTGGCCGCCGGCTGCATGACGATCGGCTGCCGAAATCGCTAACGCAGAGTTAGCGAGGAGTGCGGCTCGGCCGGACCTCGGGCGCCATTGCCCGGCTCTCGATCCGGAGCCTTGACATCGTTATCCGTCGATCTTCTCACATATGTGCCCGTATGGGGCTGCCATCGCGAGGCGTCGGCAGCCGCGTCGCACGGTGAGTCAGGTGAAACAACGTCGGCGCCGCCCCAAGGCGGCGCCGACGATAACTACAGTCGTATGGCTGGTATGACTAGGCGCCGTCTCCGTACAGGTGCCTGTTCAACTCCGTTGGCCGATTCGATTCCGGGCATGACTCGGTGTAGAAGTTCATGACGGCGACGATCCGCGTCTCGGACTCCTCGGCGAGCAGTCGCGCGTAGTGCGGGTGCCGCCGCGCGTCGAAGAAGATGAGCTGACCGGCGTACGGCCGGATGACCGAGCAGTTCCGGTCGATTTCGGCGAGCCCCTCCGCCTCGGTGTCATGGGCGACGACGAGTTCGCCGCCGCGGGCGTGATCCGTGCAGAACAGCAGCCCGGTCAGCGGATTGGAATCCACGTGGCACTCGAACCGCATGCTCGTCCCGCGCTGGACGTTCAGGACGACGCCGTAGCGGGGATCCTGTGCGGCACTGACATGCTCGGCGGCAGCATCGCTGGCGAGTTCGAGTATTTCATTCTGGTAAGCCTTGTAAAGCCAGGGCAGGTGGTCCCGGACCTGGTCGGCGTGTACCCGGCCGCGGGCAATGTACTGAACATCCGGGCTCTCGCGCGAAAGGACCGGCGTCCGCGGGAATTCACGGATGTCAGCGGTCTCCGCGGCGGCGAGCACACCCTGCTGCCAGCCGGAGGGGAGCCAGTCATTCAGGTCAAAAGTGGTCCAGCGGAATCTTGGCGACATTGGACTCTCGTTGGGTGCTGTGGTGAGTATCGGTTTCTGATGGTGCCGCGAGGTTCCAGGCGATCAATGATGTAAATGCCGCCGGCGTCGTGCTGGCGACGCCGGCGGCACCGCGTGCTAACCCGTGAAGGGGTCGTAGTGTTCGTACCGGTACTGCAACGAAGGGCGTGCGTGGAACTTAGCCATGGCACCTCCTCGGCTGGACGCTATCTGCGGTTCCTGAATCTCAAATACCCCATAACACGCTCAGGTCACAGGACTGACAGCCCTGTGACCTGCGCCCGCTTGTATGGGCAAGCGGGAGCTCCTGTTTCGTATTGCTCTGTATTGTCAGCGTCGGTCAGGGAAGGCCGCAGCGCGGTGCAGGCGATGGTGGCGCCTAGCGCACGCCTCGGTCATTGCTGGATCTCGCCATCGTTCTGTTAGGCATCGGGGAGATCGTCGTACCTGGGGTCGGGGAGATCGTCCCCTGTGTTGACGATGAACTGATTCCGGTCGGCAGGGAACACTGTCACCGTGACCCGCATCGGCTTCCTGTGCTGGTCGAAGCCCGTGCGGAAGATCTCGAAGACCGTGGAGTCGTGTGAAATCCGAAAGAATCTCTGCTCGTTGCTGTCCGGTCTGCGGGCGGTGATCCAGTCCCGGTAGCCAATCTGCTCGAGTCCGATCGCTTCGGCAAGGTAGTCCACGGCTCCCTGTGTGATGTCCTCCGCTATCAGCAGCCGGGTGGCACCTCTGGCGATGAACTCCATGGGGTAGAAAGAGGTCTGCAGCGACCAGGGAAGGTCGTCGATGTAGCGCTGCTCATGCCTGCTGACGAGATGCGTGCCCGACGGCACCCGGAGCCGTCTGGTGATCATCCCCGGCGCGGTCTGCACCTCGACCCTCGGCGTGGTCCTGAACGGCTTCCGGTGCTCGGCGTTTACCTCTGACAGGTAGAAGGGCCCTTCGCCGCCAGCGATAGCCGGCTTACCAGTGAGCACGGTGACGAACGGGTCGACCTTCGTGGTGACAAAGGTGCCCTGTCCCGGCCTGGTCTCTACCAGGCCCTGGCCGACAAGCCGCTTGATCGCGTCCCTGACGGTGTTCCGTGACGCGCGGTACTTGTCGCGGAGGTCATCCTCCGTCGGCAGCTGACTGCCTGGCGACAGGTCGCCGGACCTGATCTGCTCTTCGAGATCGTCGGCGATCTGCAGGTACAGCGGCTGAGCCATGTCATCCCTCCCTCACTGGCGATCACCTTATACCCATTGTTGGTATGGCCGGTATGAACAGGCATGTTGGTTCTTCCCCACCTAGCAGGACGATCCCGTTGAGGCAGGTCTCTGGAATAGACCCAACTTCTTCTGGTTGTCTGGTTTTGCCCCCGTCTGACCGTGGTACAAGCTAAGTAGGTCCCAAAGGTTGGGATGATTGGAAGGGGTTGAGCGGATAGGTAGGTACCTCTAAGGCAGACTAGTCGACTGCTTGGGATAAAACCTACCAGGGAGATCGTCCTCCCAGCGCATCCGCTCTCCTTGATCCGGCCAGCCCTGCCCGAGTCCGGGGCCTGCGAGAAGCCGCGGGAGACCGCGGCAGCAGTGGTTGGAGGTCGCCATGGCCAGCTTCATCATCATCGCGATGGTCGTGACCGTGGCCGCCGTCGTGCTCGGCGCCTACCTCGGGATCTGCTTCGCGATCTGCCGGGAGGACCGGCGGAAGTGGTCGCTGAGATCCAAGCCGTCCACCTTCAGCGCGCAGACGGCGCGAGCTCTCGTTGGCATCAACGGCACGAGGCGGGACTAGTCATGGAACCTCATCGGGACTGCCTGCCGTCGACCGGGGGCCGGCAGGCGGCACCGGGTCCTAGCCGTGGACGGGGCGGCTAGGACCCGGGCAGAAAGGTCCCCTATGCCCACGGGGGCCGCTTGGGCATAGGGGACCTGTGCTCACCAGGGACAGCGGTGAGCACCCAGGTAACAGGGACGGGGAGCAGAAAGCATGAACTTCTTCGAGCTTGCTGCGTGGGTCATCGGCAACTTCTTCGTCGCGGGGATCGTCGCGGGCTTCGTCATCGTCGCGGTGCTGCCAAGACAGGGCGGCTGCAGTGACATGGACGGAGATGACCGGCGGGAGCCGTCGCCGCCCCGCGAAGACCACGAGCGGCCGCGTCGCTGGCCTCAAAGGTAAGGACGGCTAAGCTCGACAGCGTGGCCGAAAAGCTAGCGTTTCCGTGGGCGCCGGGGACCGCGACCGGGGTCGGGTCGATGCCCGGCGAGAACCCCATGGAGGCGGCACGGGTCGTCGCGGGGGAACTGCCTGACCTGCCGTACCTGGCCGAGCTCCCGGGCCGCGGGCCCGGCGCGGACGTCATCGGCCGTACGGCCGCGTTGCTTGTCGACATCCCGGTCGAGCTCGCCGGGCCGCGCGGCTGGCGGATCTCGGAGCGGCCCGGGCGTGACCTGGGTCGCGCCAGGTCGATGATGTCGGCGGACCTGGACGCGATGGAGGAGGTGCTCGACGGGTACGCGGGCCTGCTCAAGGTCCAGCTGGCCGGGCCCTGGACGCTCGCGGCGACGATCGAGCAGCTGCACTCGCTGAAGGTGGCGCTCGCCGACCCTGGCCTTGTCTCCGACCTCGCCTCCTCATTGGCCGAAGGGGCCGCCGCGCACGTCGCCGAGGTGGCCAAGCGGGTTCCTAAGGCCACCCTCCTGGTGCAACTTGACGAGCCCGCCCTGCCTGCCGTGCTGCACGGGGAGGTGCCGACGCCGAGCGGCCTGTCGCGCGTCCGGGCCGTCGAGGATGAAGTGGCGCGGGAGAGACTCCACCAGGTACTCGCCGCCACGCCGCAGTACACCGTGGTGCACTGTTGTGCTCGCGACCTTCCGTTCGGGCTCATCATGAGCGCTGGAGCGGGCGGTGTCTCGTTCGACCCGAGCCTGCTGCGGCGCGCGGATTTCGACGGCTTCGCCGAGGCGGCGGAGGCGGGCCTGGGAATGCTGATCGGAGCGCTGCCCACCACCGGGCCACTGGAGAACACCACTGGAAGCGCGGGGACGGCTCGCCGTTCCGGCCGCGATGAACGCGAGCGGCCGGTTCCGTCTGACACTGCGCGGATCGTCAGGGACCTGTGGCGGAAGATGGACCTGCCGCCGGCTCAGTGCGCACCGCAAGTGGTGATCACCCCGGCCTGCGGCCTGGCTGGGGTAGCGCCGCAGCAGGCGCGGGACGCGCTGCGCTGGTGCCGCGAGGCAGCCAGCGTTCT